>NZ_LT859959.1:4715000-5315000 GCF_900176205.1 Bradyrhizobium sp. ORS 285 | reverse complement strand
GTATTTCGGCGAGAGCATCGTGACCCTGCTGTGGGGCGGCTACTCCGTCGGTAATCCCACGCTGAACCGCTTCTTCGCTCTGCATTACCTGCTGCCGTTCCTGATCGCCGGCGTGGTCGTGCTGCACGTCTGGGCGCTGCACGTCGCCGGTCAGAACAACCCGGCCGGCGTCGAGCCGAAGACCGAGAAGGACATGGTGCCGTTCACGCCGTATGCGACGATCAAGGACTTCTTCGGCGTCACCTGCTTCCTGATCTTCTATTCCTGGTTCATCTTCTACATGCCGAACTATCTCGGCGACGCCGACAACTACATCCCGGCCAACCCGGCCGTGACGCCCGCGCACATCGTGCCGGAATGGTACTACCTGCCGTTCTACGCGATCCTGCGCTCGGTGCCGAACAAGCTGGCCGGCGTCATCGCGATGTTCGCGGCGATCATCGTGCTGGTGTTCCTGCCCTGGCTCGACTCGGCCAAGACCCGCTCGAACAAGTACCGTCCGCTCGGCAAGCAGTTCTTCTGGATCTTCTTCGTCGTCTGCGTCGGCCTCGGTTATCTCGGCGCGCAGCCGCCGGAGGGCGTCTATGTCGTGCTCGGCCGTATCCTGACCGTGCTGTACTTCGCCTACTTCCTGATCGTGCTGCCACTGCTTGCCCGCATCGAGAAGCCGCGTCCGCTGCCGAACTCGATCGCCGACGACGTGCTGGCCAAGTCGGGCCGCGCCGCGCTGATGGTCTCGACGGTGATCGCGCTCGTCGCCGCCGTGTCGCTCTTGGCCGGCAGCATGGGTGAGGCCCGTGCCAACGAGGGCACCGAGACCCCGCCGTCGGTGAAGTGGTCGTTTGCCGGCCCGTTCGGCAAGTTCGATCGCGGTGCCGTGCAGCGCGGCCTGAAGATCTACAAGGAAGTCTGCTCGAACTGCCACTCGCTGAACTACGTGGCGTTCCGCAACCTCGCCGAGCCCGGCGGCCCCGGCTACTCGACGGCCCAGGCTGCCGCCTTCGCCGCCGAGTACAAGATCAAGGACGGCCCGAACGACGCTGGCGACATGTTCGAGCGCCCGGGCCGCCCGGCCGACTACTTCCCGGCGCCGTTCCCGAACGAGCAGGCGGCACGCGCATCCAATGGCGGCGCGGCTCCGCCGGACCTGTCGCTGATCGCCAAGGCGCGCTCCTACAAGCGCGGCTTCCCCTGGTTCCTGATCGACTTCTTCACCCAGTTCCAGGAGCAGGGTCCGAACTACGTCAACGCGCTGCTGCAGGGCTACGAGGACAACCCGCCGCACGGCGTGACGATCCCGGAGGGCTCGTACTACAACAAGTACTTCCCCGGTAACGCCATCAAGATGCCGAAGCCGCTGTCCGACGGCCAGGTGACCTTCGACGACGGCTCGCCGACCACCGTCGCGCAGTATGCCCACGACGTGGCGACCTTCCTGATGTGGACCGCGGAGCCGCACATGGAAGCCCGCAAGCGCCTCGGCTATCAGGTCTTCATCTTCCTGATCATCTTCGCCGGCCTGATGTACTTCACCAAGAAGCGCGTCTGGGCCGCCGCCCACTGAGCGGTGAGATCACAGCATGAGGTTGAAAAAGCCCCCGCCGGGGGCTTTTTTGTTGGCTGACGATTGAACTCGATCGCTCGCCGCACGGCGCGCTGCGCTCCCTCTCCCCGTTCTTCACGGGGAGAGGGTCGGGGTGAGGGGCAGCCGCACGGGCAGTGTTGGTGAAGACCTATAAATCACGGGCAGACGCGCGCGAGATGTACGCGGATAGACCTGTACCCCCTCTCCCGGATTGCATCTTCGATGCAATCCGACCTCTCCCCGCAAGCGGGGCGAGGTGCACCGAGCAAGCCGCCGGACGGGTGCCCAGCAGGAGATCCGAGGGACGGCGCATCGGGGGGCCGTGTCCGCGGCTCACTCGTAACAAGATGGAGCCCATCCCATGCCCTCACTCCTCGCCTTCGCCGGCGCTGCCGTGCTCGAGATCGCCGGCTGCTTCGCATTCTGGAGCTGGCTGCGCCTCGGCCACTCGCCGCTCTGGCTGCTGCCCGGCCTCGTCTCGCTCGCCGGCTTTGCCGCGCTGCTCACCGTCGCCGACAGCCCGCTCGCCGGCCGCGCCTATGCCGCCTATGGCGGCATCTACATCGCCGCCGCGCTAGTGTGGGGCTGGCTGGTCGAAGGCCACCGCCCGGATCTCTGGGACCTCGCCGGCGCGCTGATCTGCCTGTTAGGCATGTCCGTGATCCTGTTCGCGCGGCGCGCCGTGCCGCTATGAGCGCGCTCACGTTCGAGCGAAGCCGATCGCCTGTTGTCGCACGGTCACGCGATTTGCGCTAAACCGCATTCTCAATTCCCAATCAGAAACGACGGAGGACCACATGGGCACTCTCATCAGCTTCAAGCGCCCCGACGGCCAGGAGGCCAAGGGCTATCTCGCCAAGGCGGCGAAGGCCGACGCGCCCGGCGTCGTCGTGATCCAGGAATGGTGGGGCCTGCAGGACCAGATCAAGGGCATGGCCGATCGCTTTGCGCTGGCGGGTTTCAACGCACTGGCGCCCGATCTCTACAAGGGCACCGTGGTGCCGTATCACGACACTGACGCCGCCGGCCGCGAGATGAACTCGCTCGACTTCATGGACGCGACCACGCAGACCGTGCGCGGCGCCGCGCAATATCTCGCCCGCAACAGCGCCAAGGTCGGCCTCACCGGCTTCTGCCTTGGCGGCGCGGTGACGATCATCGGCGCGACCAAGATCGACGAGCTCTCCGCAGGCGTGGTGTTCTACGGCATTCCGCCGGAGCAGGCCGCCAAGCCCGCCGACGTCAAGATCCCGCTGCAGGCGCATTTCGCCAACAAGGACGATTGGTGCACGCCGGCGCTGGTCGACGGCTTCGAGGCCGCGATGAAGGCGGCCGGCAAATCGCTCGAGCTGTATCGCTACGATGCCGAGCATGCCTTCGTGAACGAGCAGCGCATGACCGTGCACGATCGCACCGCCGCCGAACTCGCCTGGGGCCGCGCCACGGCGTTCTTCCACAAGCATCTGGGATAGGCGGGGACGGCGCGCGGCCGCGGTCGCGCGCCGTCAGATTGCGCCGGCGGTCTTGATCCCGGCGGATGTCGGACCAGCCTCATCGTCGGCCGGCGTGTCTTCAGTAAGATTCAGGAGACCGGCGCTGGCCGCCCCGTCGGAGGAGCGCCGTCGACGCTTCGTCCTCTTCGCCTGCGCTTCGAGGAAGCAATCGAGCAGCGACTGCTGCTTCGGGAGCGCATGCGACACGGAAGGCTGTTTGCCGCGAGCCATGTTAACCAAGGTAATTCAATATGGTTAACCAATCATTGCCAACACTATTGCAGATAGACAACAGTGTTGCTCCCGTGCCGGGCGAAGTTATGTAACTTTTTATGCCCAAGACAACCGCTGGTAGGCGAGTAAAGTATGGTGCACGCGCGCAACATGAGGTTGTGACGGCGGTCACAGCCGGCGGGTGCAGTTCTGGCACTGGCCCACATGACCCTATGCCCGCGAATCACCGTTGATTTTTGGCGAGTCGGCGAGGGCGGAGGGTTCGCCAAGCGAGAGCTGGTTCGTCATTCGAACGATCGAGCTCGATCTCGTTGCATTGCAGAAACAATCTGAGGTAGCATTTCGTCCGATATCAGCGAGGGGAGACAGCATGCGTGTAGCCTTTGCGCTGGCCGGGCTGGGCGGCCTGAACGCCCATGGCGCCGGCTTCCTCGACACCGCGCGCGCCTGGGGCGTCACGCCGGATCTGGTGACCGCGACCTCCGGCCAGATCCTGGTGCTGACCGCCTGGCTGCAGGGCCGCGACCTGCGTGACCAGCTGATCTCCTCCGACCGCGTCCGTGATCCGAGCTCGCAGCTGCGCACCCTGGTGTTCGGCTATCCCGGCGTGTTCCGCCCGGCCTATGCCGAGGCGCTGGCGCGGTTCGTCTCCTGGCCGGACTGGCGCGACGGCCCGTTCAACGTGCTCGCCGACCGGCTGCTGCCGGCGCAGCAATATGTCCCGGTGCGCAGCGAGGCCGACCTCATGCAGGCCGCCGAGACGCTGAACGGCACGTCGATCGGCGTCGTGTTCAACACCTATGATCCCGAAACCGGCGCCGGCATTCTCTACGGCAACGACGCCGCGCGGGCGCTGCTGCCGTCGGAGAAATCGATCCGCAACGCTCATGCCGTCAAGGCGCGGCACTCCGCCGCGAAGCGCGACCTGCGCTACGCGTCCGATGTACTTGCCGAGCGCGCCATCCGTCCGATCACGCCGGAGGCGATCAAGGCCGCGTTGTGGCTGTCGCTGTATGGATTCACCAAATTGCCCGACGGTCAGATGGACGGCGCCTATCACCGCGCCTGCATCGTCTCCGAGTTGCACGGCTTCGACCGCATCTTCGCCGTCCGCCCACTCGCTGCGGGATGGCAGGGCGAGGCGCCCGCCAACTGGTTCGAGGTGCAGGACTGGACCACCGAAATGTGGTTCTCCGTCGGCTACAAGGCGGAGGTCGATGCGCTCAAGCGCATCAACGATCTGATCGCGGCCGGCGTCATCACCGATCCGAAATACAAGAGCGTCGAGCTCGTCGAGATCCAGCCGGAAACGCCGGCCGGTTACTTCAACTACTTCGTCGAGCGCGGGGAGGTGTATGAGAACGCTGTCGTTGCGACGGAGCTGAAGTTCAGGGAACTCGGACTAACGAAGCCGGCGCCGTAGTCATACGGTGCCTGCGCGTGAATCACGTAACCCCGTGATTGCCACGGGCAGCAACTTCAGAAAGCTTTAAGGCGAAGTTGATTGCGTTGCGGTCACGCTTTTGCTCGAGGGGCCGCTTGCGCCTCTATGATGGCAAAGCCTTCTCCATACCCCTCAAGAGCTCGGGCGCAACGGCGCGTCTGATTGATCCAGTCGCGGCCAACGCTGCTGGATCGATTGCGTACGCGTCGCCATCAGGAATTTGCAATGAACAATCTCAAGATCAGATCAAAGATCATCGTCTTGCTGCTGCTGCTTGGTGTCGTGAGCCTCGGCAGCGTCGCCTATTCGGGCCGGTCGATGAAGTCGATCGACGATCACTACAGCGCATTGATCGACCACGAGGACAAGGCCGCTGTTCTCAGCTCGCGATCCGGCCGCGTGCTGATGGCGGTGCTTGCCAACGCCTATAGTCTTGCCTTCGAGTCCACCGACGCCGGCAATGCGGCCGTCATGAAGGAGCTGCGCGACAACCAGAAGCTCTATCTCGAGCAGCTGGACGAGATCGCGCGGCTTGTTCCCGATATCGCGCCCCAGGTCTCGTCGACGCAGTCCGTGGTAAGGTCGGCGTTCGAGCGCTGCGCGCCCGCGATCGACCAGGCGGGCTCGACGACCAGCGAAGCTGGCACCTTCGCTGCTGGGGTTGCCTTGAAGAAGACCTGTGAGCCGACGATGCTCAGTGCGTTGGCCACGCAACGGCAGCTGACGGAAGTCTTGCAGAAGAGCTCGGCGCGGCTGTCCGACACTCTTTCCGGCGAGACGCAGCAGACGATTTTCGTCGCGACCGCCGCGACCATCGCCGGCCTCGTCGTTGCACTCGTCATCTCGTTCCTGGTGTCGACCTCGTCGATCAGCCGCCCCATGGCCGAGGTCACCGACGCCATCGTCCGCATGGCGCGGAACGATTTCAGCGTGACGCTGACGCAGACCGGACGCAGCGATGAGATCGGCCTGCTGGCAAAATCCTCGCTCGAGCTGCGCGAGACCCTGGTGCGCGCGCGGGAGATCGAGGCGCAGGCGGCGCAGCAGAAGCAGGAGGCCGAGCAGCGGCGCAAGTCCGACATGCAGAAGCTGGCGTCGAGCTTCGAGGCCGCGGTGGGGGATATCGTCCGCACCGTCTCGACGGCGTCATCGGATCTCGAAGTGGCCGCGACCAGCCTGAGCCGTACCGCCGACACCACGCAGTCGCTGTCCTCGACGGTGGCCGTCGCCTCGGAGCAGGCCTCGGCCAATGTGCAGAGCGTCGCGTCGGCCACCACGGAGATGTCGACCTCGGTCGGCGAGATCGCCCGCCAGGTCCAAGAGGCCTCGCGCATCGCCGACGAGGCGGTGAAGCACGCCGAGAAGACCGACGGCCAGATCAGCGAGCTGTCGGAGGCCGCCAGCCGCATCGGCGACGTCGTCAAGCTGATCACCGACATTGCCGGCCAGACCAATCTGCTGGCGCTGAACGCGACCATCGAGGCGGCCCGCGCCGGCGATGCCGGCCGCGGCTTCGCCGTCGTCGCGCAGGAGGTGAAGGCGCTCGCGGCTCAGACCGCAAGCGCCACGGGCGAGATCAGCGCACAGATCATGGCGATGCAGGGCGCGACGCAGACGTCGGTGATGACGATCAAGGAGATCGGCGGCACCATCAACCGCATCGCCGAAATCTCAGCCGCGATCGCCGCCGCCATCGAGCAGCAGGGCGCCGCCACCCAGGAGATCGCCCGCAACGTCGACCAGGCCGCGCAGGGCACCACGCAGGTGGCCTCCAACATCACCGAGGTCAACCGCGGGGCAGGGGAGACTGGCGCGGCGTCGAGCCAAGTGCTGAGTTCGGCGCAATCACTGTCGCAGGAGAGCAGCCGGCTGAAGAACGAGCTCGATCGCTTCCTTGGGCAATTGCGCGCGGCATAGGATTTGCGTGTTGGATGTTAAGCGAAGAGAAGGCTTCCGCGCGGGAGCCTTTTCGGTCGCCATCCCAGCTTCCGGTCTCCGCCCTCGGCTCGCCGCTGGTCGTTATTGCGCCCTCGCCCCTTGTGGGAGAGGGCATGTAGGACAGAGCGGCAAATGCGGTTGGGTGAGGGGTATGCCTCCGCAAGCGCCACTCGCAGAGAGAGAGAGACCCCTCACCCAACCGCGTTCGCAGATGGGCCGCATGCCCTCCCACAAGGGGCGAGGGCGCTGTATCGGGCAGCGAACTTGTAGAGGCTCCCTTGATCCGCAGGCACATCCCACCGCGACTTCCACCTGTGTCCCCGCCGCCCTTGACCGCGGCCGTCCCTCGTGGTCATTTCCGCCCCATGAGCACCGTTGTCCGCCCAGCCCGTCTCTGGTGGCGCACCTTGTAAAAGGTGGCCGGTGCGATTTGTTTGACATGAGATCGCAGAGGGGCCGCCACGCAGCGGCGGCTTCCGGTTGGTCCTGTGTGGCGTTTCCTCGGCAAATTCCGTAAGAGGACGCCCAAGAGGACCCCATGAACAGGACCGTTTTCGCCCTTCCGGCCCGCAGTGAGTACCGCACATCGAGCGGTCTCGCGATCACGCGCGCCGTCGAGCAGTTTTCCGGCGGCGCCAGCCGGCTGGACGACCTGATTGACCTGCTCGACCGCCGCCGCGGCGTGGTGCTGTCCTCGGGCACCACCGTGCCCGGCCGCTACGAGAGCTTCGACCTCGGCTTCGCCGATCCGCCGCTGGTGCTGGAGACCAAGGGGACCGATTTCACCCTGCAGGCGCTGAATCGCCGCGGCGAGGTGCTGATCGCGTTCCTGAAGGACACCCTGCGCGAGCCATGCGTCGTCATCACCGATGCCTCGCCGGCGCGGCTGGCCGGCCACATCGTCCGCGGCCCGGCCCCGGTCGAGGAGGACCAGCGCACGCGGCGCGCCAGCGTGATGTCGCTGGTACGCGCGATGATCGCGGCGCTCTCCGCCAATGACGACCCGCTGCTCGGCCTGTTCGGCGCCTTCGCCTATGACCTCGTGTTCCAGATCGAGGACCTCGAACAGAAGCGTCCGCGCGAGAAGGACCAGCGCGACATCGTGCTCTACATTCCGGATCGCCTGCTGGCCTACGACCGGGCCACCGGCCGCGGCGTCGTGCTGTCCTACGATTTTTCCTGGAACGGCCAGTCGACGTCCGGCCTGCCGCGCGACACCGACGCCAGCATCTACCTGAAGGAGCCGCGCCAGGGCTTTGCCGACCACGCGCCCGGCGAGTATCAGGCGACGGTCGAGAAGGCCCGCGCGGCGTTTGCCCGCGGTGACCTGTTCGAGGCGGTGCCCGGCCAGCTGTTCGCCGAGCCCTGCGAGCGCTCGCCGGCGGAAGTGTTCCAGCGGCTGTGCCGCATCAACCCGTCGCCCTATGGCGCGCTGATGAATCTCGGCGACGGCGAATTCCTCGTCTCGGCCTCGCCGGAGATGTTCGTGCGCTCCGATGGCCGCCGCGTCGAGACCTGTCCGATCTCCGGCACCATCGCGCGCGGTCGCGACGCGATCGGCGACGCCGAGCAGATCCGCCAGCTCCTGAATTCGGAGAAGGACGAGTTCGAGCTCAACATGTGCACCGACGTCGATCGCAACGACAAGGCGCGGATCTGCGTGCCCGGCACGATCAAGGTCTTGGCGCGCCGGCAGATCGAGACCTACTCGAAACTATTCCACACCGTCGACCACGTCGAGGGCATGCTGCGGCCGGGCTTCGACGCGCTCGACGCGTTCCTGACCCATGCCTGGGCGGTCACCGTGACCGGCGCGCCAAAACTGTGGGCGATGCAGTTCGTCGAGGACAATGAGCGCTCGCCGCGGCGCTGGTATGCCGGCGCGATCGGCGCGGTGAATTTCGACGGCTCGATCAACACCGGGCTGACCATCCGCACCATCCGCATGAAGGACGGCCTCGCCGAGGTCCGCGTCGGCGCCACCTGTTTGTTCGACTCCGATCCGGCGGCCGAGGACAAGGAATGCCAGGTCAAGGCGGCGGCGCTGTTCCAGGCGCTACGCGGTGATCCGCCGAAGCCGCTGTCGTCGACGGCGCCGGATGCCACCGGATCCGGCAAGAACGTGCTGCTGATCGACCACGACGACTCGTTCGTGCACATGCTGGCCGACTATTTCCGCCAGGTCGGCGCCAACGTCACCGTCGTGCGTTACATCCATGCGCTGAAGATGCTGGCCGAGCGCAGCTGGGATCTGATCGTGCTGTCGCCGGGGCCGGGTCGTCCTGAGGACTTCAAGATCTCCACCACCATCGACGCGGCGCTCGAAAAGAAGCTGCCGATCTTCGGCGTGTGCCTCGGCGTGCAGGCGATGGGCGAATATTTCGGCGGCCAGCTCGGCCAGCTCGCGCAGCCCGCGCATGGCCGGCCGTCCCGCGTGCAGGTGCGTGGCGGGCGGCTGATGCAGGGACTGCCGAACGAGATCGTCATCGGCCGCTATCACTCTCTGTTCGTCGAGCGCGACAGCATGCCCGAGGTGCTGACGGTGACCGCGGCGACCGAGGACGGCGTGGCGATGGCGATCGAGCACAAGACGCTGCCGGTCGGCGGCGTGCAGTTCCACCCGGAATCGCTGATGTCGCTCGGCGATGCCGTGGGTTTGAGGATCGTGGAGAATGCGTTCCGGCTCAATCAGCCGGGGAGTTGATCACTGCCGTCATTGCGAGGAGCGCAGCGACGAAGCAATCCAGTTCTTCTCTCGCGGCCCCTGGATTGCGTCGCTTCGCTCGCAATGACGGCAAACATATAGAGTGGATGAGAGCACGATGACGTTCGATCTGGACATCAAGAATACGGTCCGCACCATTCCGGACTACCCCAAGCCCGGCATCCTGTTCCGGGACATCACGACCCTGCTCGCGGACGCGCGCGCGTTCCGCCGCGCGGTCGACGAGCTGGTGCATCCGTGGGCCGGGTCGAAGATGGACAAGGTCGCGGGCATCGAGGCACGCGGCTTCATCCTCGGCGGCGCGGTGGCGCATCAGCTCTCGGCCGGCTTCGTGCCGATCCGCAAGAAGGGCAAGCTGCCGCACAAGACGGTCAGCATGTCCTACGCGCTGGAATACGGCACCGACGAGATGGAAATGCATGTCGACGCGGTGCAGCCCGGCGAGCGGGTGATCCTGGTCGACGACCTCATCGCCACCGGCGGTACGGCCGAGGGCGCGGTGAAGCTGCTGCGGCAGATCGGCGCCACCGTGGTGGCGGCGTGCTTCATCATCGACCTGCCGGATCTCGGCGGCGCTGCCAAGCTGCGCGCGCTCGACGTGCCCGTGCGCACGCTGATCTCGTTCGAGGGGCACTGAGCGCGAGGGTCACTGGCGCGCCGCGTCAGGAGCGCTGCATCACCAGCTCCAGCTCGATCTCGCGGAACGCATAATAGTTGCGCCGGATCCATTGATAGAGCTCGGTCGAGGAATCGCGTTCCTGCCGCAGATAGCCGGTGAAGGAGAACGAGTAACGCTCGATATACGTTTTCAGGAACGCGGGCAGCGCGGCGATCTTCAGGTGCCTGCTGCGGCTGTAGAGCTGGGGCAGCTCCTCGCGCAGCACGTGGTCGTTCTCGACCACGATCAGCTGGTTCTTCGGGATCTGCCGCCGGAGGGCGTCATAGGAACGCATCGAGACGCGGTCGCCCTCGGCGCAGTACAGCACGATCGGAACCACGTTCCGCCGTGCGGCCTCCTTCAAAAAGCCGATCTGTTCGGACATTTTGAAGAACTCGTCGAACGAGTAGTAGCCGAGGTCGATCACCTTGGGGATGCCGTCGTTGAGGATCACCCGATCCATCAATTGGATCTTGCCGTAGGTGTCCTCGATGGTCGCGGTTTCCGTGATCTGCGGCAGGAAGTCGAGCAGCGACGGCTCGCGCAGGGTCACGTCGAAGGCGAGCACCTGGCCGTTCTGGAGCAGCAGGAACTCGCTTAAGACCCGCGCAAGCAGCGTCTTCCCGGACTGCGGCCGGGGCGAGCAGACGATGTAGACGGGCGTCGCGGGCATCCGACCTATATCAGGTCAAACGCGCTTGCGATAAAGCCCCATCATTCACGGAGCCGCTATTTTTCCCCGGCGGGCCGCGGCGCCGCCGGCTTGCTCGAGCCGACGATGTCGGTGAGCTTGATGCGGTCGTACTCGCTCCAGACATTGGCGAGCCAATGCCGGACATAGCCGCGCAGCACGAAGGAGTAGTTGGCGGCCTCGTCGCGCGGACCCTTGTTGGCGACGAATTTCAGGAACGGCACCGAGGCGACCTCGACCTGCTCGAACGCCATTTCGTTCAGCTTGGGGATGGTCAGCTCGGTCGCATCCTTAATGCGGTGGAAGTAGGAATTGTAGGTCGACTGGTCCCACTCGAAGAAGCTGGTGTTGTTGATGAAGTTCTTCACCAGGAAATATTTCGCGCCGATCATGTAGCTCGCCGTCTCGGCGATCTCGTCCAGCGAGGCGATCGAGGAGCCCAGGATGTGGAACACCGCGAAGGTGATCTGGCCGGAGCGCGCGGCGTCGAGGAAGCCAATGTCGCGCAGCGCAGCCAGGGTGGGGGACATCAGGCCGGCGCGGACGTCGATCACGGTCACCGAGGGGGCCACCGCGCTCAGGGTGTCGAAGATCTTCATCTGGTCCGGCGTCGAATTCATGTCGACGATCTCGGTGATCTCCGGGTGGAAGCGCTTCAGCGTGCCGCGCGGATGCTCGGTGTCGAACGCCCGGGTGGGGACGTTGTTGGCGCTGAAATAATCGAGCAACGTCCGCGACACCGTGGTCTTGCCGACCCCGCCCTTGTCCGCGCCCACCACAACCACTGCCGGTTTCGCCATGGAAAGTCCTTCAGCCCTGAGGCCGGCCAGATGGCCGGCGCATTGCATTCTGCTTTGGGCGCGAACATGGCAGAAACGCTGAAGAATTCAAATTCATTGCAGCACGGCACAGGGGAAATTTGCGCCTTTGCTGCAACAGGCCCGGGCAATCCGAAGGAATCGGCCCGAAGCGTCCGCTTCCCTCGGAAACAGCTGACAACGACTGGCAAGTCGATTGTCCACTGGATGAGGCGGCACCTCGAATCGAGGCAGGACGCCAGAACCTAGTGCCGGCCCCATGGACCCGCGGCGGGCGTGCTCCACGGCCCACCGTCGGCGGCCGCGCCGGGCGAGGCGGTCGGGCCGGCGGCATGGGTCCAAGGGCCGGCCGGCGGCAGCGGCGGGGGCGCTGTCTCGTCCGCAGTTTCAGCAGCGGGATCATCGGCCGGTGCCTCATCGGAGGGCAGCGCCAGCGGGCCGGGATCATGGCCGCCGGCGAACTTGATCAGCGCCTGGACCCGAGAATCGACCGAGGGGTGGGTGGCGAACAGATCGGCAAAGCCCTCGCGAGGATTGTCGACGCACAATTCCATCACCGCGCTGGTCGCCCCGGGCAGCTCGCCGCGACCCTCGATCTTGCGCAGCGCGCTGATCATGGCGTCCGGGTTCTTGGTCAACTCGACGGCGCCGGCATCCGCCAGATACTCGCGGGTCCGCGACAGCGCCAGCTTCACCACCTGGGAGAGCAGCCAGGCCAGCACGATCAGCACCACCGCGACGATCACGACGATGATGGCGCCGCCGCCGGAGCCCTTGCGGTCGGAATCGGACGAAGACGAGGAGGACGACGACGAGGATCGGCCCCAGCCGCCGCCCCAGCTCATGTTGGTGAACAGGCGGAAGAACAATTCGCCGAAGAAGCCGACGACGCCGGCGATGATGACGGCCACGACCATCAACTGGACGTCGCCGTTGCGGATATGGGTCAGCTCGTGACCCAGCACCGCCTCGATCTCCTGGTCGTCCAGCGCCGCGAGCAGGCCGGTGGTGACGGTGACCGAATATTGCCGTGGATTGAGACCGGTGGCGAACGCGTTCAGCGCCGGGCTGTCCATGATCTTCAGCTGCGGCATCGTGATGCCGCGCGAGATGCAGAGGTTTTCGAGCAGATTGTACAGCCGCGGCTGCTCCTGACGGGTCACCGCGGCGCCGCCGGTCACGGCGTCGATCATCTTCTGGTGGAAGAAATAGGCGATCACGATCCAGGCGGCCGCGCCGATCGTGGCCCAGGGAAGTGCCTTGATCAGGTCGCGGGTGGCCGCGTTCATGTAATAGGCGACGCTGCCATTGCTGTTGATCATGACCTCCGCGATCAGCGCGCCGGCGAACACCAGCACGTAGATCAGCAGGAACAGGCCGCCGAGCAGCAGCATCGAACGGGTCTTGTTCGATGCGATGTGGGTGTAGAGACCGTAGGCGGCCATGGCGTCGGGCCCTTCAGCAGCGAGGGCGCGGGCTCAGAACTTGACGCTCGGGGCGGCCTCGACCTCGGTCCGGCTGGTGCCGAGATCGAAGAATTCCTTGCGGGTGAAGCCGAAGGTGCCGGCGAACAGCGCCGCGGGCAGCTGCTGGATGCCGGTATTGTATTCCTGGACGGCGTTGTTGAAGAACCGGCGGCTGGCGGCGATCTTGTTCTCGATGTCGGACAGCTCGCCGGCGAGCTGCTGGAAGTTGGCGTTGGCCTTGAGGTCGGGATAGGCCTCGGACAGCGCGATCAGCCGCCCGAGCGCGCCGGTGAGCTGGCCCTCGGCCGCGGAGACCTGTGCAGGCCCCTGGGCCGAAAGGGCGGCATTGCGCGCCTTGATGACCTCATCCAGCGTGCCGCGCTCATGCGCGGCGTAGCCTTTCACGGTCTCGACCAGGTTCGGAATCAGGTCGTGGCGCAGCTTGAGCTGGACATCGATGTCGGCAAAGGCCTGCCCGACGCGCTGGCTGAGGGCCACCAGCCGGTTGTAGGCGCCAAAGGCGAACAGCACGAGAATGACGAGGATGCCGAGGACGATCCAGCCGGACATGACGGGCTCCGAGGGAGAGGGCAGGAGAACGAGACGGCCAACACATGGCGACGCCGCCGGTCCTGGGGTGAACCGGCGTGCATTTGTCGCGGCAGGTGGGCTGCCCGTTCAAGCACCGTCGGCCCAAGCGCCTCGTTCGGCTGCCGTCCCGGCGTTCGACCTGATGTCAGCGATTCCGGCTCAATAGGGGCGGGCGACCCGCCATTTTTGGTCGGGATCGTTGCCCTTGATATCCCCGGGGGAGGTGTCGGCTTGCGAGGTGTAGAGCGGGCGGTAGCGATAGGCCCACATCTTCTTGCCGTCGCTGCGGGTGATGACGGTGAAATCGCCGGTCGCGACCGCATTGTCAGGCGCCATCAGCGGCGGCCGCTTCTCGGCACAGGCGCCGTCGCAGGTCGACTGGCGACCGGTGTTGTCGCGTTCGGTATAGTACAGTGTCATGCCCTTGGGATCCGTGAGGACCGCGCCGTTCTTGCCGATGACGGCCTTCGCTGGCGGACCTTCCTGCTTGGGGGGCGGCGGGGCCGACGACTCACCGCCGTGCCCGCCGGCAAAGGCTGTTCCTGCCGAAGCCATCAGAATTGCAGCGATCGTCATCGTCCTGAACATCGACACGCGTTCCCTTGTGAGCAGCGCCTTCAGCGCCCGTTGCAGCTCACCGTAGCAAACGCGGGTTTTTCTCGGGTTTCGCGAAGTCGCGAAAATGAGAGACAAGTTCGACCCGATGTTAACCATGCCGGGCCGCATTGCTATCTATGGACGGGGCGGCAGCTCCACGCCGTCGCCCCAATCCCAACGCCGCGCGGCGGCGAAAGCCGGCTTGTTGCGGCGGGGGATGCTGACGGTTCTCGCCGCGCCATCAGCCTCGCAAAGCTTGGCCGTGACGCCGATCTTGGTCACCGCCGTTGGCGCCAGGACGCGCGCCTCCGGGCGATGCGGGGCGGGCTGGCGGGTGAGGGCGATGAAGCTGAACTTCTCATCCTCGAACGGCACATCCGCGCCCTTGAGCTCGCGGTGCGCCCGCGACCGTGCCAGCCGCTGGACGAAGTGGCACCAGTCCGAGGCGATCAGCGGACACGCCGCCGCGTGTGGGCAGGGCGCCGCGACGTGAGCGCCGGCCGCAATGAGCTGGTCGCGTGCGGCGATGATGCGCTGGTAGCCTGCGGGCGTGCCGGGTTCGACGATCAGCAGCGTTTGGTTTGTCTTTTCCCACAGCAGGGCGACGACCGCCGTACGCTCCACGTCGCTCAGCTCATTGATGACGTAGCTCGCGATGACGAGGTCAGCGCGCTCGGCACGATCGAGCAGGGCGCGTGCAGCGCCCAGCGCGTAGGTCAGATCGTGGCTGTGCAGCCCATCCTCGGCCAACGAGAGCGCCAGGGTGCGCAAGGCAGGGTTCGCATCGATGGCGGTGAACGATGTCAGAGAGGAGAACGCTGCGGCGGCAGCGAAGCTGGCTGTTCCCGGCCCCGCACCGACATCGAGCAGAGAGGACGGAGCGAAGTTCGGGCTGGCCTGCACCAGAGCATTCAGGCTCGCAGCCACGGCAGCATAAGTCGCCGGCATCCGCACGGTGGCATAGGCGATCGCGTCGGCGTCGGTCGTGATCGCTCCGGAATTGCCACCGCTGCGGTAAGTGTCGGAGATGCGCGTGGCGCGGGCTGCTGCATCCTGCCGCGACAGGCCGTGCAGCCTGGCTTCGAGCGCGGCCTTGAGAGCGGCGGGAACATCGGGAGAGATCATGGTTCTCTCCATAAATCAGTCCGGGCGCCGCGCGAGCGGCGGTCCGGAATGAGGGAGCAAGATCACGCCACCTGCTGGTCGAGGATCTTCACGGCCTCGTCGAGCGCGACCGAGACGAGCTGCGACACGCCGCGCTCGGCCATGGTGACGCCGAACAGCCGGTTCATGCGCGCCATGGTGATCGGGTTGTGGGTGATGATGATGAAGCGGGTCTCGGTCGAGCCCTTCATCTCATGCAGCAGGTTGCAGAAGCGTTCGACGTTGTGGTCGTCGAGCGGCGCGTCGACCTCGTCCAGCACGCAGATCGGCGAGGGGTTGGTCAAGAACACCGCGAAGATCAGCGCCATCGCCGTCAGCGCCTGCTCGCCGCCCGACAAGAGCGACAGCGTCTGCGGCTTCTTGCCCGGCGGCTTGGCGATGATCTCGAGGCCGGCTTCGAGCGGATCGTCGCTCTCGATCAGGTGCAGCGCCGCCTCGCCGCCGCCGAACAGCTCGGTGAACAGCCGCTTGAAGTGGTCGTTGACGGTCTCGAACGAGGACTGCAGACGCTCGCGCGCCTCCTTGTTGAGGCTCTGAATGCCCTGGCGCAGCCGCTTGATGGCTTCGACCAGATCGTCGCGCTCGGTGGTCAGCGCGGTGTGCGAGCCCTCGACCTCGGTGAGCTCTTCCTCGGCGCGGAGGTTGACGGCACCGAGGCGCTCGCGGTCGCGGCGCAGCTTCTCCAGACTGTCCTCGATCTCGTGCAGCGGCGGCAGCTGAGTGTCCGGGCCGATCTCGGCCATCGCGGCGACCGCGTTCGGCTCGCATTCGAGCATGTCGTGGATCTCGCGCTCGACATCGGCGACGCGGCGCTTGGCGCTTTCCAGCCGCTCCTCGGCGCGGGCGGCGGCCTCGCGCGACTTCGACAGCGCTTCCAGCGAGGCCTTGGCGGCGCGGTCGGTGTCGCCCATCGCGGTCTCGGCTTCGGCCAGCGCGTCGGCGGCGACCTGGCGCTCCTCCTCGGCGATCGCGAGCTCGTCGATCAGCGCGCTGCGCTTCTCGGCGAAGATTTCCGGCGCGTTGTCGAGCTCGGCGCGCTCGTCCCTCACCTCGGCGATGCGCGCCTCGATGGTGGCGATCTGCGAGCCGGCGCCGCGGATGCGGTTGAACCAGTCGTTGCGCTCGTTGATGATCGCCTGCACGCGGCGATCGGCCAGCTCGGCTTCGCGGGCCAGCGCCTGGGCCTCGGCGCGCACTTGGGCTGCAGCACGGCGCTTGGTCTCGATCTCGGCGCGCACGGCGGCCAGCCGGCCGTCGGCTTCGGTGGTCGCCGGCAGCCCCTCGATCGCTTCCAGCGCATTCTCGTGCAGCTCGGCGATCTCGGCGCGATCATGGGCCAGACGCGTGGACGCCTCGACCAGCGCCGACTTGCGCGCCGAATGGCGGTTGATCTCGCGCTCGGCATTGGCATGGCGCTCGCGCGCCGAGTTGACCTCGCGCTGCGCGGCGCGCCAGGCTTCGCGCGCGGCGCTCTCGGCTGACGTCGCGGCCTTCACCTCGGCCTCGGCGCTCTCCAGCACCTGGCGCTTGCCGGCGGCATCGATGCGCGCCTGCTCCAGCTCGGCCTCGATGTCGATCAGGCGGGCGCGCTCGGCCAGACGCCGTGCCGCGCCGGTCGGCGCGTGTGCCGCGGCGATGAAGCCGTCCCAGCGCCAGACGTCGCCTTCCGGCGACACCAGCCGCTGGCCGGTGCGCAACTGCGACACCAGCTGCGCGCCGCGGTCGCGCGACACCACGCCGATCTGGGCGAGGCGGCGCGACAGCTCCGGCGGCGCCTGCACATACGCAGCCAACGGCTCGACGCCATCGGGCAGCGCGGGGTCGGTGACCTCGGCGCCGGCGACCGTCCAGTGCATCGGCGCGGAGGCATCAACCGGCGCATCGAGATCGTCGCCGAGCACGGCGCCGAGCGCCTTCTCATACCCCTTGGCAACGGTGACGCCGTCGATGATCGGCGGCCACAGATTCTTGGTCTCGCTGTTGACCATCTTGGAGATGGTGCGCGCCTCGGTCTCCAGCCGCTGCGCGCGCTTCTCGGCTTCCGCCAGCGGAGCGCGCGAGGCTTCGAGCTTCTGCCGCGCGGAGGCTTGCGCGGCCTCGTTGGTCTGCACGGCCGCTTCGGCCTGCGCCTCAGCCTCTTCAGCCGCTTCGAGCGCGGCGGCGAGCGTATCGAGATCGCCGAGATGCGCGGTCTCCTGCGCCAGCCGCTCCTCATCGGCCCGGACATTGGCGATGTCCTGGTCGAGGCGGGCGAGACGCTCGCGATGGCTGCGGACGTTGGCTTCGAGCTGGTTGCGGCGGGCGGTGAGATCGGCGAGCTGCGTCGTCAGCTCGGTGAACTGGCGCTCGGTCTCGGTCAGAAGCGCCTCGGCCTCGGCGACACGCTCGTCGACGCCGCTGCGCATCTCGACGCGCGCCTTGATCTCTTCCTTCAGCTCCGCGTCTTCGGTCTCCAGACGCTGCAGCGCGACCTGCGCATCCTGGTTCTGCTGCTGCTCACGCGCGACGTCGGCGGTGAGCTGCATCAGGCGGCGGTCGAGCTCGCCGGCACGCTCCTTGGCGCGCACCTCCTCGCGGTCGAGCAGGTCGCGGGCATTCTTCAGCCGCTGCATCGTCGCAGCCGCACGGGCCTCGGCCTCGCGCAGCGCCGGCAGATGCGACGAGCGGATCGCCTGGATGCGGGCTGATTCGGCCTGCTCGCGGGTCCGCTCGGCCATTTCGCGCACGGCGACGTCGTGCGTATGCGCGGCGTCGTTGAGGTCGGCATGCGCGCCCATCCAGCGCAGGTGATAGAGCGTGGCTTCCGCCTTGCGCACCTTGGCCGCGACCTCGCGGTAGCGGATCGCCTGGCGCGCCTGCTTGCGCAGGCCTTCCATCTGGCCGGAGAGCTGGCCGATGACGTCCTCGACGCGCAGCAGATTCGTCTCGGCCGCCTTCAGCCGCAGCTCGGCCTCGTGGCGGCGCGCATGCAGGCCGGCGACGCCGGCGGCGTCTTCCAGCACGCGGCGGCGCTGCTCGGGCTTGGCCTGAATGATCTCGCCGATCTTGCCCTGGTGGACCAGGGCCGGCGAGCGCGCGCCGGTGGCGGCGTCGGCGAACAGGATCTGCACGTCGCGGGCGCGCACGTCGCGGCCGTTGATGCGATAGACCGAGCCGGCCTCGCGCTCGATGCGGCGTGAGATTTCGAGAATGTCGCGGTCGTTCACGGCAGCCGGCGCGGTGCGATCGCTGTTGTCGATCGTCATCACCACTTCGGCGTGGTTGCGCGACGGACGCGTGTTCGAGCCGGAGAAGATCACCGCGTCCATGTCGGCGGCGCGCAGCGATTTGTGCGAGGTCTCACCCATCGCCCAGCGCAGCGCCTCGACCAGATTCGACTTGCCGCAGCCGTTCGGACCGACGACGCCGGTGAGGCCGGGTTCGATCACGAAGTCAGTCGGTTCGACGAACGTCTTGAAACCGTGGAGACGAAGACGCGTGAGTTTCATGCACAGATTCTCTGTTGGCGGGAAACGAATCTCACAGCCCCGACAATACCATGGATGGCAAAGTCAAAGTGACTTGAGTCGCCTCTAGCGCCCCATTCTGAGGGCGGGACAATGGCGAGGCCGGTCCTTGAGGGCAACCCGCTCGCCCCGCTTTTCCAAGGCTTTCTCGATCGAATCAGCCCACCAAACAGAAGCGGCCCCACGAAGGGGCCGCACTGTGTCTCGTTTGACTCAGTGATTCGGATCAGCTCTTCAGAAGCGGGTTGATGCGCTTCTGAAACTCCTCGATCGAGGATTCGCCTTTGATCTTCTCGCCGTTGATGAAGAAGGTCGGCGTCGAATCCACTTTGAGAACGTCGCTGGCGTATTTCTGATCGGCGGCGATCTTGTCGAGCAGCGCCTGGTCTTTCAGGCAGGCCTCGACCTGCTGCTGGCTGAGGCCGGCCTGCTTGCCGATCCGCGTCAGGGTCTCGGTGGTGTTCTTGACCACCCAGTCGTTCTGCGAACGGAACAGCATGTCGGTGACGGCAAAATACTTCTGCGCGTCGTCCTTGGCGATGCAGCGGGTCAGCATCGAGCCGGCTGCGGCTTTGATGTCCAGCGGGAACTCGCGGAAGATGTAGCGGATCTTGCCGGTATCGACGTATTCGGCCTTCAGCTTCGGGAACACGGTCGCGTTGAACGCCGCGCAATGCGGGCAGGTCATCGAGGCGTATTCCACGATGGTCACGGCGGCGTCCGCCGGGCCGATCCCCATGTCCGGCAGCGACTGCGGCTTGGCGACATCGGCGGCGCTCTGCGCCATGGCCTCCGAGATCAGCCGCAGCGGGGAGAAGCCGGCCAGCGCGGCGAGGCCGGTCAGCGACAGGGCGGCGGTGAAGGCGCGGCGGGTGATGATCAAGGCTCTGCTCCGGAATGGGCGCATCTCGCGCCTGAAACACTCAATAACTTGGCTTTTCGCTAGCTTGAAACCCCGTCCGAGGCAATGCCGGGGCTCAAGCAGGGATCAAACGGCGAACGTCAATTTCGCTTGATGGCGGCGCCCAGCCGCGCCAGCGCATCGCGCAGCGCGTCGTCCTCGATCGCCGTCAGGGTCGAAGCCACCTTGGCCACCTTCTTCGGATCGGGCGGCGCCGGGCGGCGCTTCACCGGCGGCCGGGTCAGCGGCCCCTGCCGCAGCGCCAGCTTGCCCACCGCATGCCAGCCGAAGAAGCGGTTGACCCGCTCCAGGATCACGTCAGACGAATGCTGGATCTCCAGCGCCATCGGCCCCTCGACGCGCAGGATCAAGGTCGCCGGCTCCTGCGGCTGGCCCTCGACCGGTCGCGGCCATTGCATCTTCAGGGGCTGGGCGTGCTCGGCGATCTCGCGCCCGGCGATCTCCGGCCAGCGCGTCACAAGCTCGCGCGCGGCAAACCCCTGCTTGGCATAGGCAGCCGTCAGCACATCGCCCATCATCAGCGAGAGAGGCTTTGCGGTGAGGCGGCCGGGCTTTGCCATGATGCTTTCTCGCTGCCGTCACGCGGCGCGCGGACGGATCGCTTTCAGGTCGGGGGCAATCTCGCGCCGCCGCTGCATGAGGTCATAGTCCATCTGAAGACCGAGGAAGAAGCCTTCGGAGACACGAAAATAGCGGGCGAGGCGCAGGTCGGTGTCCGCGGTGATGTCGCGCTTGCCGAGCACGATCTCGTTGATCCGGCGCGGCGGTACATGAACGGCGCGGGCCAGCGCATTTTGGCTCAGTCCCATCGGCTTGAGGAACTCCTCCAGCAGGATTTCCCCGGGATGGGGATTGTGCAGCAGGTTGCTTCTAGCGGTGGTAGTCGACGATTTCGACATGCGCAGGTCCTCTATCCTCCCAGACGAAGCAAATTCGCCATTGATCGTTGATCCTGATCGAATGTTGCCCGGCGCGGTCAGCCCTCAAAGCCTCGAGCCGGTTCCCGGGCGGCACCCGGAGATCGTCAAGAACCCGGGCCTGATTCAGAAGACGAAGTTTGCGAAGTGCGACATCCTGAATGTCCGACGGCAATCTTCGGCTCCGCCGGCCGGTCCATATCAGCTCCGTTTCCCGATCCGCGAAGCTCTGGATCATGACGGATTATAACGCGCAGCGTCATAGAAGGCGAGGACATTCTGTCTGACGCTGCTTGATCTGGGGACTTCCGAGCCGGTGCGCTGGTCCAACCTTTGTTTCCGCTCTATTGAAGAGACGTGGCTAATCCCAAGGCTTCTCGAAATCACCAGCCCGACGCCGGCTCTGCCGAGCGCCCGGCGCAACTGCTCGCGTGGTACGACCGCCACCGGCGGCGGCTGCCGTGGCGGGCGCCGGCCGGACAGCGCTCCGATCCGTATCGGGTGTGGCTGTCGGAGATCATGCTGCAGCAGACGACGGTGAAGGCGGTCGGGCCGTATTTCGAGAAATTCCTGGCGCGCTGGCCGGATGTGTCGGCGCTCGGCAGCGCCGATCTCGAGGATGTGCTGCGGATGTGGGCCGGGCTCGGCTACTACTCGCGGGCGCGCAACCTGCACGCCTGCGCGGTGACTGTGCTGCAGGAACACGGCGGCGTCTTCCCGGACACCGAGGAGGGGCTGCGCAAGCTGCCCGGCATCGGCCCGTACACGGCAGCAGCAATCGCTGCGATCGCGTTCGATCGCCGGACCATGCCGGTCGACGGCAACATCGAGCGCGTCACGTCGCGGCTGTTTCGGATCGAGGAGGCGCTGCCGCAGGCCAAGCCGCAGATCCAGGCGCTCGCTGCGACCTTGCTCGGCCCGTCCCGCGCCGGCGACAGCGCCCAGGCGCTGATGGACCTCGGCGCCACCATCTGCACCCCGAAGAAGCCGGCGTGCTCGCTGTGCCCGCTGAACGAGGATTGCGCGGCGCGCCAGCACGGCGACCAGGAGACGTTCCCGCGCAAGGCCGCCAAGAAGACCGGCACGCTCCGTCGCGGTGCGGCGTTCGTCGTTGTCCGCGGTGACGAACTGCTGGTCCGCTCGCGTCCCGCCAAAGGCCTGCTTGGCGGCATGACCGAGGTGCCCGGCTCGGAATGGCTTGCCGGTCAGGACGATGCGGATGCGCTGGCGCAGGCTCCGGAGCTTTCGGGCGTGAAACGCTGGCACCGCAAGCTCGGCGTCGTCACCCATGTCTTCACGCATTTCCCGCTGGAGCTCGTAGTCTACACCGCGAAGGTCTTGGCCCGCACCTGCGCACCGGACGGCATGCGCTGGGTCCCGATCGCGACGCTCGACGGCGAGGCGCTGCCCAACGTGATGCGCAAGGTCGTCGCGCACGGGCTGGGGGAGTAAGTCAGCACTGGCGTGTAGTTTGTAGTCTGTAGGGTGGGCAAAGGCGCGCCCCGCTGCTCTTGAGTCAGGCGAACTGTGACCCGCGCCGTGCCCACCATTTCGACACCGAGTCCGCCGCCAGACGGTGGGCACGCCGCCGCCTCCGGCGGCCGCTTTGCCCACCCTACGGCGCCACAACCTCCACCGTCGTCCCGGCCTCGAGCCGGGACCCATACCCCCAGGGAGCGGTTTGAGGCGCGGTGGCCGTTGGCCTTTTGCCCATCAGGACCGCCGCGGCGTATGGATCCCGGATCGGCGCCACGACGCGCTGTCGCGCGCCGCGGCTTGTCCGGGATGACGGCGGAGGGTGAGGCGGACACCGGAGCCGCATGTCAGTGACCCGCTTCCGCTTAGTTCGGCCTGGGCGCCTCCACCACGAGCGCCACGATCCGCCGCACCAGCGGCAGCACCGCAAGCAGGGTGGGGAACGCGACCACCCAGGAGATGGCCCACGCCGCAGGCCAGGTCGCAATGAACGCCGGCGTCGGCCCGAGACTTTTCAGCGTCGAGATCGCGGACACGACGAACGTCATCAGCAGCGAGAGTGTCAGCGGCATGATGACGGCCGCATAGCGCGCCGGCAGTTTTCCGCGCGAGCGCGGTCGATCAGATGATGTCATGATTGCAGGTCTTGAATTCGTCGGTCGATCACGGGCAACGCATCATGCATTCCTCCGGATCGAGCCGATCCGTTGAATGCGTTGCCTGACGTGAGACGCTTACGGTGCGCATCAGCGCAGCACCGACGTGATAGCGCGGAAACAAGCCTGGCACCAGTCCTAAATCCGCGCGACCCTGCTGTAGGCCGTGGCAACACTCAAGTCGTCGGTCGGCTGGAGTAGGGTGGGCAAAGGCGCGCCACGCTGCGGTTGAGTCTGGAGGGCTGTGTCCCGCGTCGTGCCCACCGTTGCGATCGCGAGTCTCCCGCGAGACGGTGGGCACGCTGCCGCCTGCGGCGGCCGCTTTGCCCACCCTACGAGTCTTGCTCACGACGACAAAGGGCGATCGATTCACTTTTCAAACAGCAGGGCATTGCAGGCTAACATGAGGAGCGACATGGCTGCGCGTTCCCGCGGCACATCATGCCCGAGGCTTTGCGTCAGCTCGTCCCTCGCAAACGCGCAGAGGGCGCAGGGAATGCCGGATGCTGGCCGCACCCATGGCCCGCCTGCAGCAAGAAAAGCAGGCGGCAGTCACCACAGGTTCAGCCGAGAACACCCGGCATTCCCCGCGCGATGGTCTTCACGCTTATACGCAGTCTCCCTGGTGCGCCGGCTTGTTGGCCACCATGCCGCGACGATGCTCGCGCATGCCACGGGGAACACCAGCTTCGGGGTGTCAGGACGCTGCGACTTCACGTCCGCGACAGATCGCTCGTCGGCGCCCTCATTACTGAGGACGCTGCGATCTCTCGCGGCCACCGCATCCCCGCCTCGCGTGTCGTGACGATCGCGCGCAACGCCCCTCGGCTTGAGGCGGGATGGCCGCGAGGTAAGCACGCTTTCTGATAATACGCAAGTAGATTTTAGTTATCGGAACTTTTCTCGATGCGCCCCGCCGATCCGGGATCGTCGCGTCTGCATGTCTGTTTCGTGACCGCACGTCGAATCTTTTTCATTGCCGCGAGAACGCGGATGTAGATAATCTGAGATTGTGCTGCTTTTCTTTGCATCCTTGATGTGCAGCGCAAGTAGACGGTTGCGCAGCAACGACGATGTCGACAGCGGGCTCGGACCAACACGAGCTTCGCCAGAACAAGATCATATGAGGGGAGGGACGCATGACGGACGCTGTTGTCTCACGTCGTTCGCTGCTGGGTGTCGGCGCAGCCGCGGGCCTCTACGGATTGACGGGAATCGCCAGCTCTCCCGTCCTGGCCAAGGGTCCGTTCCTGAACACGCAGGCGCCGACGTTCTTCCGCTTCAAGCTCGGCTCGGCCGAGGCGACCATCATCTCGGACGGTGTGCTGCCGCTCGGCGATCCCCACGCAGCCTTCCTCGGCATCTCGCCCGGGGATCTCGATTCGATGCTGACCAACAACTTCCTGCCAACGGGCGCGGCGAAGCTAGAGCAGAACATCCTGGTGCTCAACACCGGCGACAAGATCATCATTTTCGATAACGGCATGGGCGTCTCGAAACTGTTCGGCGACACCACAGGCAAGATGCTGATGACCTTGAAGCAGGCCGGCATCGAGGCTGGGGATGTCGATGCGCTGGTCATGACGCATGCGCATATCGATCATTGCGGCGGCGTGATCGGCCCCGACGGCAAGCCGAGCTTCCCGAACGCCGAGCTGTTCATCTCCGAGGCCGACTTCACCTACTGGACCGACGAGGCCAAGGTCGGGCCCAATTACAAGGCATTCTACGAGCAGGCGGTCCGCAACCTCATGCCGGTCAAGGACCGCATCACCTTCTTCAAGGACGGCCAGGAGTTCCTGCCGGGCGTGCAGGCGATGTTCACGCCGGGCCATACGGTGGGGCACACGATTTTTCTTATCCAGTCCGACAAGGATCAGCTCTGCTACATCGGCGACATCTCGCATCACCCGGTGCTGCTGATCGAGAAGCCGCTGATCGAGTTCGCCTACGACACCGATCCGAAGCAGGCCGCCAAGACCCGCGTCCGCGTGCTCGACATGCTCGCCACCAACCGGACTCGGATCCTCGGCTATCACTTCCCGTGGCCGGGCATCGGGCACATCGGCAAGGCCGGCGACGGCTTCCGCTATTTCCCGACGGCGGTGCACACGATGGATGTGGCGCCGATCTGATCTGGAGGTGACCGCCCGCCGTTCTCGCGAGGGCATGCCGGTCGCGCAGGTCTGTTCCTTCGACGGTGGGATGGACCGCCGAGCCCTGCGCCGCTAGGGTCGCGGCTCATCTCGTCGGGGGTCACCATGCTCAAGCTCTATGTCGCGCCAGGCACCTGCGCGCTCGCCTCACACATCGCTCTCGCCGAAGCCGGCGCTGCTTACGCGGTCGAGAAGCTCAGCTTCAAGACCAACCAGCAGAACAGCCCGGAGTATCTCGCGATCAATCCGAAAGGCCGCGTGCCGGCGCTGGTGACGGAGCAGGGCATCCTGACCGAGACGCCCGCGATGCTCGCCTATATCGCGCAGCGCTTCCCGGAGGCACGGCTGGCACCGCTCGAGGATGCCTTCGCCTTCGCCGAGGTGCAGTCCTTCACCTCCTATCTCTGCTCGACGGTGCACATCGCCCACGCACACAAGATGCGCGGCCATCGCTGGGCGAATGAGGAGTCGTCCTTCGCGGACATGAAGCGAAAGGTGCCGGAGACGATGAGCGCCTGCTTTTCGCTGATCGAGCAGAAGATGCTGCGCGGCCCGTGGGTGATGGGCGAGCACTACACGATCTGTGATCCCTATCTGTTCACCATCGCGCAATGGCTCGAAGGCGACGGCGTCGACATCAACGCCTTCCCGAAGGTCGCTGATCACTTCAAGCGCATGTCCGAACGACCGGCGGTGAAGAAGGCAATGGCCGAGCTGGCCTGATCGACGTCGGAGCGCCCTTGGTTGATCCAGGATAGGACTCGGCGAAAAAAGCAGCCGCGGTGTCGGAACTGACGCGGTTGGTCCGCGTTTTATGACACCGTGGCGCGCCTGCGGCCGATCTCCTTTTTTCTGGGCCCCTTGATGTCGCTGGCTGCCATTTCCGATGACTCGTTTCACACCGCCACCACCGGGATCCGCGACAGGCTGAAAGCCGCGACCTCAGCGGCTCATCACGCCCTCGACGAGCGCCTCGGCCAGTACGACCTCACGACGACAGCGCATTATCGCCGCTTCCTGGCGTCGAGCGCCGCCGCGCTTCTGCCGCTCGAGCAGGCGCTGGAGCAGGCCGGCGTCGCCGCTGTGATCGAAGCCTGGCCGCAGCGCCGGCGTAGCGAAGCGATCCGGGCGGATCTCGCCGCGCTCCGCGGCCATGCCGCGCCGCTGGAACTTTCGCTTCCGATCGTCGACCGCGCGGCGGTGTTCGGCACCCTTTATGTCCTGGAAGGATCGCGGCTGGGAGCGGCCTATCTGCTGCGCGTGGTCACCGCATCGGATGATCCGCGGGTGAGACACGCGACGCGCTATCTGCGGCATGGCGCGGGTGAAGGGCTGTGGCGCAGCTATCTGGCGCAGCTCGAATGCGAGCCCATGACGCCGGACGTGCAAGAACGAATGATTGCGAGTGCGCAGGCTGCGTTCGCGATCTTCGCGACCGCGATGGCAGCAGCATGAACGAGCCGGTCAACCTCACCAATTGCGATCGCGAGCCGATCCATGTGCCGGGCCACGTCCAGCCGTTCGGCTTCCTGCTGGCGCTGGTGTCGGACTTCACCATCTGCATGGCCTCGGAGAATGCGCCGGAGTTTCTCGGCGGCGACATCGCCTGGCTGCTGCACAAGCCGCTCGCGGCTGTCCTAAGCGAGAGCGCCGCTGCGGTGATCCGCGCCCGCGTCGACTATCTCAGTGGCCCGGATGCCGTCGAGCGCGTGTTCGGCGTCGACCTGCAAGGCCACGGCCGGCTGTTCGATCTCGCCATCCACTTTTCCGGCGCTTACCTCGTCGTCGAGGCCGAGCCCAGCCTGATCGAGCCCGGCGTCAATTCGGGCGAGCTGGTGCGGCTGATGCTCGGCCGCATCCGCAAGACGACGGGCATGACGGATCTGGCGCAAGAGGCGGCGCGACAGCTCAAGCTGTTGACCGGCTTCGATCGCGTGATGGTCTACCGCTTCCATCCGGATGGATCGGGCGAGGTCATCGCGGAGACCGCGGGCTCGGGCCTCGAGCCCTTCCTCGGCCTGCACTATCCCGCCTCCGATATTCCGCGCCAGGCGCGTCAGCTCTATCAGCGCAACTGGCTGCGCATCATTGCCGACATCAACGCCACGCCGTCGCCGCTGATGTCGACACCGGCGCATAATGCCGGGCTGCTCGACCTGTCGATGAGCGTGCTGCGCGCGGTCTCGCCGGTTCACATCGAATATCTGCGCAACATGGGCGTCGGCGCCTCGATGTCGGTCTCCATCCTGCGCGACGGCAAGCTATGGGGCCTGTTCGCCTGCCATCATTATTCGCCGCGCCACCTGTCGTTCGAGAAGCGCACCGCGGCCGAGCTGTTCGGCCAGATGTATTCCTGGCTGCTGGAGGCTCGGGAGCGCGAGACCGACGTCGCCTATGAAAGCCGCGCGCACCAGATCCAGGAGCGGCTGATCGAGCGCGCCGCTGCGCAGGCGCACAGCAAGCGCGCCATCCTGGAGTTCGTCGCAGACTACAAGCAGATGATCGAATGCGACGGGCTTGCGGTGTGGTCCGACGACGAGATCACGCTCGACGGCGAGACGCCGACCGAGGAGGAGGTGCAGGACCTCATCGGTTTCATCAACCGCACCTCGCCCGGCCGCATCTGCGCCAGCGCGGAGATCGCCAAAGTGTATGCGTCCGGCGAGGCGTTCCGCGATCGCGCCGCCGGCTTCCTCGCGATCCCGATCTCGCGCACGCCGCGCGACTGCCTGATCTTCTTCCGCCGCGAGGTGCTGCGCTCGGTCAATTGGGCCGGCGATCCCAACAAGGTCTATGCCGAAGGTCCGCTCGGCGCTCGGCTGACGCCGCGCAAGAGCTTCGAGCTTTGGCAGCAGACGGTCGCCGGCCAGTCGAAGCCGTGGACCGCGGCCGACCTGCGCATTGCCGAGAGCCTGCGTGTCACGCTGCTGGAGGTGATCCTGCAATTGTCGGAGCTTGCCGCGCGCGAGCGCCGCGGCGCGCAGGAGCGGCAGGAGCTGATGATCGCCGAGCTCAATCACCGCGTCCGCAACATCCTGAGCCTGGTGCGCGGCCTTGTCGCGCAGAGCAAGGACACCGCGACGTCGGTGGAGGAGTTCGTCTCCGTGCTCGGCGGCCGCATCCAGGCGTTGGCGCGGGCGCATGACCAGATCACCAATCTCAATTGGGCGCCGGTGGCGCTGCGCCACCTGCTCGAATCGGAGGCCGGCGCCTATCTCGGCTCGCGGGCGGGGCGCGTGCGCATGGAAGGGCCCGATGTCGCGCTCGATCCCAAGGCGTTCGCGACGCTCGCGCTCGTCGTGCACGAGATGATGACCAACTCGGCGAAGTACGGAGCGCTCGCCGACTCGACGGGACAGGTCCAGGTGCTGTGGCGGCTCGATCCCGGATCGAGCCTGGTGATCGACTGGAAGGAGAGCGGCGGGCCGCCGGTGCAGCCGCCGTCGCGGCGCGGCTTCGGCACCACGATCATCGAGCGCTCGGTACCGTTCGATCTCAAGGGCGACGCCGAGATCCGCTTCGACCTACTCGGCGTGCAGGCGCGCTTCGTGATCCCCGCCAATTTCGTCCAGATGGTGCCAGCGCTGGCAGGCGCGCCTTCGCGGCATCAGGTCAAGGACGACGATGCGCCACGCCTGTCCGGCACGGTGCTGATCGTCGAGGACAATCTGATCATCGCGATGGGCGCCGAAGTGATCCTGCTGGAACTCGGCGCGCGTCACATCGACACGGCAGCCTCGGTCAATCAGGCGCTGAAGTCGATCGAGCGCGCGGTGCCGAGCTTCGCGCTGCTCGACATCAATCTCGGCGCGGAGAGCAGCCTGCCGGTCGGGCACAGGTTGAAGGAGCTCGGCGTGCCCTTCATGTTCGCCACCGGCTATGGCGAGCGCGCGCCGATCCCGGCCGAGCTCGCCGCGGCGCCGGTGATCCAGAAGCCGTATACGCGCGAGCTGGTCGAGAAGGCGCTGTCGAAGATGCTGAAGCTGGCCGCCGCCGGTCGCGATGATCCCGATCGGTAAATCGATCATTACCGCAGCGGCTGCGAATTTCATCTTAGCCGCGTGATCGGATTTACGCTGGCGCACGATTGATGGGAGGTGTTGTCCGAAGTTTTCACGATCTGCGCTAGAGGAGGCGATGCAGCCAGTGGGGAGGACGCATGTCTCGTCAGCAGAAGAGAGTGACGCTTCGGTCGGCGCTCATGACCAGCACGATCGCAGCCATGATGATGGCCGTAACCGCGCCCGCGCGATCCGAGCGCGTGACGTCCTGGTCAGCGCAGCTGTGGCAGGCGCGCATCCAGGCCGGCGCGACGCTGGAGAATGTCCAGGAACAGCAGCGCAGCGAATTCGCGCAGCTCGATGCCGACGGCGACGGCCGGCTCAGCGCGCGTGACGTCGAGCTGCATGCCACCATGGAAGCGGCTCAGGCGCGAATTCAGGCCGTGCAAGGCGTGATGCGCTATGATGTCGATGGTGACGGCTTCGTCACCGAGGACGAGATCCGGAGGCTGATGCGCTATGAGCTGAGGTTTCAGCTGGCGCAGTCGCAGAAAATCAATTCCAGCTATTCTCCGGACAAGCAGATCGACAGCACCGTTCAGCGGCTGATGGCGTTCGACGCCGACAAGGATGGCAAGATCTCAATCGCGGAGGCCGCGAAGTCGGCTGCGGGACAACGGCCGAGCGGCGGCCAGAGCGCTCGCGTTCGCCAGGTGCTCGATGCCGCGGGCAAGGACGAGGTGATGCTGCAGGACTATCTCAGCGCCGGCGAAGCACTGTTCCGCAAGGTCGATACCGACGGCAACGGCACGATCTCGCAGCAGGAGGCGACCGACTACAGCCAGAGCCTGGTTCGCGCGACCGCTGCGAAGAAGGAAGAGGCTGAAAAGGCTGGTTGCGAGCTGCCGGCCGCCTCCGACAACGCCAAGGTGATGCTGTTCAGCGGCTACGAGGCGGAGGCGTTGTCGAACGTCACGCTCAAGTCGCAGGACGTCGAAGTGCGCACCGGCCGCATCGTCATCGAGCCGGGCAACGAGCCGCTCTACCTCGTCGTTTCGACGTATCGTGCCACGATCTGGCAGGTCTCCGGCGCGGTCGAGCGGATCGAGCGGATCGTGGTGAGCAGCATGCAGACCGGTGCCGGCGGCTCCGATCCACAAGCGGCACCGCTCGCGGGCGTGACCGGCGTGCCGGGCGAGCGGGTCAGCTTCCTCAAGCGAACCAACTGTCTCAGCTATTTCTCGGAGGCACCGTCGAGTGGCTCGCTGGTGAGTGCAGGCGCCGTCCGCCGCATGACCGGCAAGGCGCCGGACGTGCTCGCCGCGAGATATTCCGTCAGCGTCTTTTCGGCGCCATCAGGCAAGATCGAGACGACGCGCGATGAGCGTGACGGGTCGCTGGTCATCCGCAAGCGCGAGGGCTCGCTGACGATCATCGGCAGCGGCGGCAACGCCACCATCCAGATGGGCCCGAGCCGCGCCCGCGACGAAATGATGCGATTTTTTCCCGGCGGCGTGATGGAGATCGACCCGAAGACGGTGGTGAGCTCCGTGCCCGCTGTGCCCTATGAGGTGCTGCCGTCGCAGGCCGGAATCGTGCAACTGCTCGCGTCAGGCGCGCTCACCGAGAACCGCAGCGGCGAATACATCGTGCGCAGCAAGATCCGTTTTCCTGCCGGGCTGTATGGCGCGCATTCGGTGACGTTCCTGGTCATGAAGGGCACGCCCTATCCCGACGGCGATCCCGGCCATTCCTGCGTCGTGGTCGAGGAGACGGGCGAGAGCAAGGGCGGGATCTGTCGGTCGCGCTGAGTCATCGCGCGCGTCGCGAGACGAAGCTGATACGCAATCGATTGCGTTCGTTGCCTTCGCTGTCAACCTCTGCGCGGAGCGTTCTCTTCGCGCAGGACAGAAGTTGAAGATGCTCGATGTCATCGTCGGCGTTCGTGCGTGGCGAATGCTTGCGCGAACCGCTTGCGGTGAGTGGCATGCATGATTTTTCCTGTGCGGTCCGTCTCACATCCGCGTGTTGTCGCGTTGGCTCCAACGCGCGATGAGCGGTCACATCGCGCCGTATTCCCGCTGTTGCTGCGACAAAACAGCCCGAAAAAATTAGAACGCATCCAAACGACACCGCCGTTCTAACATTGTTTCGACAAATGGAACCTCCGCAGCCTTATTCCGAACGAAGTCATCGCCGAAACGGCGCAACGGGGGCGCGTTGAATCGTCGGAGGACTGATGACGAATCGAACGGCGAATGTGTTGCCGTGTGTTGCTGCTGTCGTGCTGGTGGGAGCGGCGGCGGTGACAGTCGAGTTTCAACCGGCATCGGCTGCTGACGAATGCCTTGCAAAGCCTGGGGAGACTCCGGCTGGAAAGCATTGGTTCTATCGCGTCGATCGCACGACGAAGAAGCAGTGCTGGTATCTTCGCGAGGACGATCGCGCGGCGCAGGGCGCCTCGCTCACCACGCGGAAATTGGCCTCGCATCGGGATCGCACGGCGCTGTCGTCATCTGCGGCCGATGCGCGCGCCGAAATCCAGTCCTCGGCGAATCAGGCCGGCGACGAGATCAAGCCGACGGCGTCGGGGCCGAGCGTAGCGACGCGTCCCTCCGGCGTGTTCCCGCCGGTCGCTGCATTTCCCGCTGCGCCTGCGCCCGCTCCGGCGCCCTCCACCGCGGCGGCTCCTGCGCCGATGAACTCGGCGCCAGTGGCCGAGACGAGCGCTGCGGCGCCGGCCGATTCGGCTGTCGCGACGCGCTGGCCCGATTCATCCGACACGCTGCAGGCGCAGCCCGTGCCTGCGCCGCGATCGTCGTCCTATACCGTTGCAGCAGCGACGAGCGATGCCGCGACGGCCGACACCACTGCGCCGATCACGACCTCGCAGACGGTGGCCGAAGCAGCTCCGACGATGTCGGTCACCGGGATCAATGACGAAGCAGCGCGCACGCGCCTGTTCGCTTTCCTCGGGGCTGTTGCGGTTGCGGGGTTCTCGACCAGCGTCCTGCTCGCGCGCGCGCGGGCCAAGCGGCAGCTGCGTCTCGAGCCCGTGGCGGCGCGCCGCGTGTCGCGTTGGCCGGCTGAGCCGGAGCTCGACCGCATGCATCTGCCGGCGGTGGACAGTTTCCACCCGGGGCTTCCGCGCCGCGAGCCGCAGCGCATGGCGCAGGTCTCGGTCGTGCCGCGCGACGACGCGCGCTATGACGAGCAGTACGAGGTCGAAGACCTCCTGGCGCGCTATTCCGGACAGGGGCGCCAGAGGTCGTGAGCCTCAGGCGGCGCTCATCTCGGAGCGGACCTCGGCGCGCAGCTCGTCGATCAGCCTGAGGCCGCCCTTCGTCTCGACGTGCCAGAACGTCCAGCCATTGCAGGCCGGCAGGCCTTGCGCGACGGCGCCGATGCGGTGGATCGAGCCGACCTTGTCACCCAGCATGATCGCCCCGTCGGCGCGCACCAGCGCGCCGTAGCGGCGCTTGGAATCGACGAGCTTGGCGCCGGGCGCGATCATGCCGCGCTCGATCAATTCGGAGAACGCCACCCGCGGCGCTTCGCGCGCGGTCATGAACGGCGCCAGCGTCGCTTCTGGCAGAGGCTCGACCGCCGCGATGCGGCGTTCGGCCGCTTCCGCATAGACCTTGTCGCGCTCGAAGCCGATGTAGCGGCGGCCGAGGCGCTTTGCCACGGCCCCGGTGGTGCCGGTGCCGTTGAACGGATCGATCACCAGATCGCCGGGCTTCGAGGATGACAGCAGCACGCGGGCGAGCAGGCCTTCCGGCTTCTGCGTCGGATGAACCTTCTTGCCGTCGCCGTCCTTCAGCCGCTCCTCGCCGGTGCACAGCGGAATCAGCCAGTCCGAGCGTGCCTGCACGTCCTCGTTGGACGCCTTCAGCGCTTCGTAATTGAACGTGTAGCCCTTCGCCTTCTCGTCGCGCGCGGCCCAGATCATGGTCTCGTGCGCGTTGGTGAAGCGGCGGCCGCGGAAATTCGGCATCGGGTTCGACTTGCGCCACACGATGTCGTTGAGGATCCAGAAGCCGAGATCCTGCATCATCGCGCCGACGCGGAAGATGTTGTGATAGGAGCCGATCACCCAGATCGTCGCGCTCGGCTTCATCGCGCGGCGCGCGGCGAGCAGCCAGGCGCGGGTGAAGTCGTCATAGGCGGCGAACGAGGAGAACTTGTCCCAATCGTCATTGACGGCATCGACCTGCGATTCGTCGGGACGCTTGAGCTCGCCCTTGAGCTGCAGATTGTATGGCGGGTCCGCAAACACCAGGTCGACGGATGCGGCCGGCAGTTTCGACATCTCGGCGACGCAGTCGCCGACGATGATTCGGTGCTCTTCAAGGGGCTGAAATTTAGTGCGGGGCGCCTTTGCAGACGCCCCGCGACGCGACTCTACCATGACTCAAGAACTCTGACTCAGGCGACGCTGTCGGCGACGCGGGACCTAACAACCGACTGCCCACACATTGACCTGGCAAAGTAAAAATGGACTTAACCGGGAAAATTTTTCGTATCTCTGCAACCATGTTCATCACGCGCACCGACGATGAGGAGGCATTGATCGGTGCGCGGTCGTCTCTCCGCAACGTGTCGATCGCGAATGGCTTTTCGCTGTCTTGCGTATGAGCGGCGCCCGTCGCGGTGCGGCGCGTGCGCCAGTTTATTTGGCAGAGCTAGGCAAAACTTGCCGGGCGGGATATTGATTAACACAGTGGAAATTTTACCTGTTTGCCGCGTTGGGATTTTCGCGCAGAGCCGCGCAAGCACAGTGAGGAAAGGCCGCCATGCGTTACGATGATTTCCGTCGCAGCGACGACATCGATGACCGTCGCGACGACAGCGGCGGCGGGATGGGCGGCGGTATGGGTCTGCCGATCGGCGGCGGCGGGCTCGGCATCGGCACCATCATCGTGCTCGGCCTGATCGGCTACGCCTTCGGCATCGACCCGCGCATCCTGATCGGCGGCGCCGAGATGGTGAGCCATGGCAGCTCGCCGAGCTATCAGGCCGATCGGCGCTCGCCGGGCAAGACCGGCGCGCCGAAGGACGAGATGGGCGACATGATCGCCGGCGTGCTCGGCGAGATCGACGACCGCTGGAGCGAGATCTTCCAATCGAGCGGCCAGAATTACACCGGACCGAAGATCGTGCTGTTTCGCAACAGCACCAATGGCGGCCGCTGCGGCATGGCGCAGTCGGCGATGGGGCCGTTCTATTGTCCGCCGGACCGGCAGATCTTCCTCGATACCAACTTCTTCCGCGAGGTCGAGACACGCTTCCGCGGCTGCCAGGGCAACGCCTGCAAGTTCACCGCGGCCTACATCATCGCGCATGAGGCCGGGCACCACGTCCAGAACCTGCTCGGCATCCTGCCGCGGGTGACGCGCATGCAGCAGCAGGCCGACAACAAGGCCGAGGCCAACGCGCTGCAGGTCAAGGTCGAGTTGCAGGCGGACTGCCTCTCGGGTGTCTGGGTCAATCGTGAGGCGAAGAAGCGGCCGGGCTTCCTTGAGGATGGCGATATCGATGCGGCGCTGACCACGGCGTCCGCCATCGGCGACGACACCTTGCAGCGCAAGGCTACGGGTCGGGTGGTGCCGGACTCGTTCACCCACGGCTCGGCGGCGCAGCGCAAGCGCTGGTTCATGATCGGCTATCAGCAGGGCACAGTCCAGGCCTGCAACACGTTCGCCGCGAACGCGCAGCTCTAGGGAGGGCGAGTCACGATGGCGATCGACGAGAGCAAGAGCTTCATTCCCCTCAACATCGCCGTGCTGACGGTGTCCGACACGCGCGCGCTCGCCGACGACAAGTCGGGCAATACCTTGAGCGATCGCCTGACCGCGGCCGGCCACAAGCTCGCTGCGCGCGACATCGTCACCGACGATGTCGAGAAGATCCGCGCCGTGGTGAAAGGATGGATCGCCGACCCCGGCGTCGATGTCATCATCACCACCGGCGGCACCGGCTTCACTGGCCGTGACGTCACGCCGGAGGCGATCGAGCCGCTGTTCGAGAAGCGGATGGACGGCTTCTCGATCGCCTTCCACCTGCTGAGCCATGCCAAGATCGGAACGTCGACGATCCAGAGCCGCGCCACGGCGGGCGTCGCCGGCGCGACCTACATCTTCTGCCTGCCGGGCTCGCCGGGCGCATGCCGCGACGGCTGGGACGGCATCCTCGCAGCCCAGCTCGACTACCGCACGCGGCCCTGCAACTTCGTCGAGATCATGCCGCGGCTCGACGAGCATCTGCGCCGGCCGAAGGCGCAAGGCGCGACGGCCTGATTTGAGGAATAGCGGAGGCGTTCAGCCGGCTCACTTCGCCGGCACGATCTCGAACGCGCCGCCGCCTTCGATCGCAGCGCCGAGGAGACCTCCGACCATGGCGGCCCCAAAATGATTGCCGCGCGGGCCGACGAGCATTCGGTAGGTTTTGCCGGGCTCGGCATTGAAACGAATGTTCGACGAGCCCGGCGAGGACCAGGCCGAGACGGTGATCGTCGTTTCGCCTGATGTGAGCTGGCCGCTGTAGCTCTCGCCACGGCCAAGGCTCGCCATCTTGGCGCCGTTGATCTCGACCGTGGCATTCACGCCCATGAAGAGCAGGTCGGTCGTCCGTGTGATCTCGACCGTTGCCGGTCCCTTGATCGCTTGTTCCTTGATCGCCTGTCCCTTGTGCGCTTGTCGCTTGGACGCTTTTTGCTTGGGCGCTTGTTGCTGAGTCGCCTCTTCCTGCGGCGCGGCGTGAGCCGCCATTCCAGCCCCGACGCCAAACACGACGGCCAACGCAACAAGCGTCGCAAACCTCGATCGCACCATCAAATCCATCACTGCTGAGACCCGCTCCAATTTCGCGGCATACTAGCGGCGCGCGGGAACTTCGCAATCGTCGGGCTCAGCGTGTTGTGGAGGAGAGTTCGCCCCACCGGCGGTTGCTACGGCGACGAGCAGCGCTACAGCTCCAGCCGCCATGTCTCCCCAGTCAGCGGCACGCCGAACATCGCGTGCGGCTCCTCGGCGATCTTGCGGAAGCCGGCGCGGGCATAGATGTCGCGCGCCGCGGTGAGGATGCTCTGCGTCCACAGCTCGACCGTCGTATAGTTCGTTTCGCGCGCAAAGCGGATGCATTGCTCGGTCAGGGCGCGCCCGACGCCAAGCCCGCGCGCCTTCTTCTCGACCAGCAGCAGCCGCAGCTTGGCGACGCCGTTGCCGCCATTGACCAGGAAGATCGAGCCGACCGGTTCGCCGGCGAATTCCGCGATCCAGCAATGCTCGCGGGTGGAATCGTAATTGCGGATGAACTGCGCGCCGATCTCGGCGACCAGCGCCTCGAACGTGGCGTTCCAACCGTACTCCTCGGCGTAGACTGCGCCGTGGCGGGCGACGACCCAGCCGATGTCACCAGGGCGGTGACTGCGCAGCAGCACGGGGGAGCGCTGCGGCCGTTGCGGCTCCAGCGCGCCTTCGATCGTCGCCATGGCGCCGACCAGCCGGTCGCGCAGGGCCGGCGCGAGGGGAGCCAGCATCGCCGCGATTTCCTTCTGCGAGCTGCGATCGAGCCGGGCGTAGGCCTGCCGCCCCTTTGCGGTCAGGCCGAGCTGCTGCTGACGGCGATCCGAGGGCAACGGGGTGCGGCTGATGAGGCTCTTCTCGTCGAAGCTCTGCACGATGCGGCTGAGATAGCCGGCGTCGAGGCCGAGCGAGAGGCCGATCTCCTTGGCCGAGATCGCCTCGTGCTGCGCCAGCTCGTAGAGCACGCGCGCCTCGGCGAGCGAGAACGGGCTGTCCAGCAAATGCTGGTCGAGCGCGCCGAGCTTGCGGGTGTAGAAGCGGTTGAAGGCGCGAACGGCGGCGACCTGCTGGTCCGCGACCTCTGCGTCAACGAGTTGGCTGTCTGATCGAGAAGGATTCATGAGCACCTCCGATATTTGCCATTGTCAACCAAATGATTGACTTTGGCAAGTATCGGCGTCGCTCAGACCATCACGATCCGGCTGCGCAGCATGGTGCGGGAGGAGCGGCCGAGCTGGCGCAGCAGCCGCGTCTCCGCGCGTTTGACGTCCGGCCGGTAGCCGCCGACCTGGCGGTAGTGCTCCCGGGCGATCAGCAGGCCCTGGTCTCCGAGCGGCCCGATCAGGGCGCGGGCGACGGAGCGCAGGCGGTCGCGCAGGCTGACGGCTGCATAGGGCGAGCGGGCGTAGCGGAAAACGCCGGCGAGCGGACGTCCCGCGGCGCCGACGCTCTGGACGAACTGCATGGTCTCGTCGATCCAGCCGGGATCGAGCACGGCGCCTGCGGGCAGGAACATCAGCCAGGGCGCGCGGGCCTGTGCGGCGCCGGCCGCCAGCGCTGCGGCATGCGAGCCCTCGAACTTCATGAAGTGGCAGCCGGCGACATCGGCGACCCGCTCGATCACGCTGGAATCGGACGAGCGGTCGATCAGCAACACCTCCGTGACGACGCCGGCCGCGGCGCCCGGCACCAGCGCCGACAGCGTGGCCACGGCGGTCTGCTCGACCCCCTCGGTCGGAATGATCACGCTCAGCATGAACCTGGCATCTTCGTTGGCAGTACCTCCGGTTCTCTTGTTATCATCTTGTCATAACTGAATCAGCCCGCCGCACTGCAGAATTTTGCAGCAGGCTGCCGGCGGCGCCCGTTCGCGCAACGCCCGAACGGCTGCTATTTCAGGATGCGGCGTGGCTGTGGCTCGCGCTCGGCTAGTTCAGTCGCTGGCCTTAGTCGCCGGCCTGGGCCGGCGTCGTGCCGCCCGCGCTGTTTGGCCAGACCCAATCGCGGATTTCCGGCATGTCCTCGCCATGCGCCCGGACGTAGCGGGCGTGCTCGATCAGCGCATCGCGGAAGCGCTGCTTCACATGCGCCGCCGAGACGGCGAGGCCGGGCACGCGCTCGATCGCCTCGATGGCGAGATGAAAACGATCGAGCTCGTTGAGCACGACCATGTCGAACGGCGTCGTCGTGGTGCCTTCCTCGATGAAGCCGCGCACATGCATGCCGGCATGGTTGGTGCGGCTGTAGGTGAGGCGATGGATGAGATGCGGATAACCGTGATAGGCGAAGATCACCGGCTTGTCGGTCGTGAACAGGCTGTCGAAATCGCGATCGCTGAGGCCATGCGGATGCTCGGTGTCGGGCTGCAGGGTCATGAGATCGACGACGTTGACGACGCGGATCTTCAAATCGGGCAGCGCCTTGCGCAGCAGGTTGACGGCGGCGAGCGTCTCCAATGTCGGGATGTCGCCGGCGCAGGCCATCACCACATCAGGCTCGGCGTCGGCGGGCCCTGTGCCGGCCCATGGCCAGATTCCGATGCCGGCGTCGCAATGCACGGCGGCCTCCTTCATCGACAGGAATTGCGGCGAGGGCTGCTTGCCGGCGACGATGACGTTGATGCGATCGTAGGTGCGCAGGCAATGATCGGCGATCCACAGCAGCGTGTTGGCATCGGGGGGGAAGTAGATGCGGACGATGTCGGCCTTCTTGTTGGCGACGAGATCGACGAAGCCGGGATCCTGATGGCTGAAGCCGTTATGGTCCTGCCGCCAGACATGTGAGGTGAGCAGATAGTTCAGCGAGGCGATCGGCCGCCGCCATGGCAGATGGCGCGACACCTTCAGCCATTTGGCGTGCTGGTTGAACATCGAATCCACGATGTGGATGAAGGCCTCGTAGCAGGAGAAGAGGCCGTGGCGGCCGGTGAGCAGATAGCCTTCGAGCCAGCCCTGGCAGAGATGCTCGCTCAGCACCTCCATGACGCGGCCGTCATGGGCGAGATGCACGTCATAGGGTTCGATGCCTTCCATCCAGACGCGCTCGGTGACGTCGAACACCGCATCGAGCCGGTTGGATGCGGTCTCGTCCGGGCCCATGATGCGGAAGTTCCTGGTGTCTGCGTTCAGCGTGATCACCTCGCGCAGGAACTTGCCGAGCTCGCGCGTCGCTTCCGCGATGGTCTCGCCGGGGGAGCGCACCTCGACTGCGAAGGCGTGATAGTCCGGCAGCTTCAGCTCGCGCTTCAAGAGCCCGCCATTGGCGTGCGGATTGGCGCCCATGCGCCGCGTTCCCCGTGGCGCCAAAGCCTGCAGCTCCGGCACGAGCCGGCCTTGCGCGTCGAACAGAGTCTCCGGCCGATAGCTCTTCATCCAGGCTTCGAGCAAAGCGAGGTGCTCCGGCTTCCCGCGCGGATTTGCGATCGGCACCTGATGCGCGCGCCAAAACCCTTCGACCTTGAGGCCGTCGACCTCCTTGGGGCCGGTCCAGCCCTTCGGACTGCGCAGGATGATCATCGGCCAGCGCGGGCGTTGCAGCACCGCATCCGGCTGGCGCGCGTTCTGCTGGATCGAGCGGATGCTCGCGAGCGCGACGTCGAGCGCGTCCGCCATCTGCCGGTGCATCGCCTTGGGCTCGTCGCCTTCAACGAACAGCGGTGCGTAGCCATAGCCCTCGAACAGGCACTTCAGCTCGGCATCGCCCATGCGGCCGAGCACGGTGGGGTTGGCGATCTTGTAGCCGTTGAGATGCAGGATCGGCAGCACCGCGCCGTCATGCGCTGGGTTCAGGAATTTGTTCGAATGCCAGGACGCGGCGAGCGGGCCGGTCTCGGCCTCGCCGTCGCCGACCACGCAGGCGACGATCAGGTCGGGATTGTCGAATGCCGCGCCATAGGCGTGCACCAGTGCGTAGCCGAGCTCGCCGCCCTCATGGATCGAGCCCGGCGTCTCCGGCGCCGCGTGGCTCGGAATGCCGCCGGGGAAGGAGAACTGCCGGAACAACTTTCGCAGTCCATCCACGTCGCGGGTGATGTCCGGATAGATCTCGCTGTAGGAGCCCTCGAGATAGGTGTTGGCGACCATGCCCGGGCCGCCATGGCCGGGGCCGCAGACATAAATGACGTCGAGATCCTGCGCGGCGATGGCGCGGTTGACGTGGGCGTAGATGAAGTTCAGCCCCGGCGTCGTGCCCCAATGGCCGAGCAGGCGGGGCTTGATGTGCTCCGGCTTCAGCGGCTCGCGCAGCAGAGGGTTGTCCAGCAGATAGATCTGCCCGACCGACAGGTAATTGGCGGCGCGCCAGTAGCGGTCGAGCAGATCGAGATCGTCGGCCGGGTAGGTGGGCTGGTGAGAACTGATCTGCATAGGACCTCGCTTGCCTTCCGCTTCGCGCCTGCGGGAGCGTACATCAGAGTAACGCAGCACCATCCCGTTCCAGCGCGGCCCGAGCATAGAACGGGAATGTGATGGCTGGCCTTGCGCAGGCTCAGACCCGCGCCTGTATCTTCGTTCTATTTTATTCTTGTTATGTTCTTATTTTGTGCTATGTCTTGGTCATGAGCCGAGCATCTTCACATGCCCTCAAGCGCCCACCGGTCCCGGTGCCCTCCGAGCCGGTGGGCGCGCCTTCCTCAGGTCCTGAGGACTTTCCCGAACTCGCGGTCGCCATTGAACGGGGCCGGCGCCGCGGCCGGGGTGCACAATCCAATGCGAGCGGCCGCTACGAGGCGGAGGCCCGTGTTGTCTTCGATGACGGCTGGCAGAGCCTCGAAGACCTGCCGCCGTTCAAGACGACGGTCGCGACCGACACCTCGCGCAAGGTGATCACCCGCAACGATTCGCCCGACATCGGCTTCGATCGCTCGATCAATCCGTATCGTGGCTGCGAGCATGGCTGCGTCTATTGTTTCGCGCGGCCGACCCACGCCTTTCTCGGCCTGTCGCCGGGGCTCGATTTCGAATCCAAGCTGTTCGTGAAGCCGGACGCGCCGGCGCTCCTGGAAAAGGAATTGGCGGCCACCGGCTATGAGCCGCGAATGATCGCGATCGGCACCAACACCGATCCGTACCAGCCGATCGAGCGTGAGCGGAAGGTCATGCGCGGCATCCTCGAGGTGCTGGAAAAGGTTGGCCATCCCGTCGGGATCGTGACCAAGTCGGCGCTGGTGATGCGTGATGCCGACATCCTGGCGCGGATGGCCAAGAAGAACCTGGCGAAGGTCGCGATATCGGTGACCACGCTGGACCCGAAGCTGGCGCGCACCATGGAGCCGCGGGCGTCTACGCCGTCCAAGCGTCTGGAGGCACTGCAGGCATTGTCGAAGGCCGGCATTCCGACCACGGTGATGGTTGCGCCTGTCATCCCGGCGCTGAACGACATCGAGATCGAGCGCATCCTCGATGCCGCCGCGCATGCGGGGGTCAAGGAAGCGGCTTACGTTCTGCTGCGGCTGCCACTGGAGGTGCGTGATCTGTTTCGCGAATGGCTGCTGGAGCATTATCCGGACCGTTATCGCCACGTCTTTACCTTGATCCGCGACATGCGCGGCGGTCGCGACTACGACTCGCAATGGGGCACGCGGATGAAGGGCACCGGACCGATGGCCTGGATGATCGGCCGCCGCTTCGAGATCGCCTGCGAGAAGCTCGGGCTGAACAAGCGGCGGACGAAGCTGACGACGGATCATTTCGTGCGGCCGAAGGGTGGCGGGCAGCAGTTGAGTTTGTTCTGAGTTCTGCGGGGCGGACAATGAGTGCAGAGGTCGTCGTGCCGCGGTTCACGGGCATCACTCTGGGCGTATCCGAGATGCGCCGGAGCATCGCGTTCTATGCGTCGCTTGGCTTTGCCCGGAAGTTTCGCGCGACCGGCGAGGCCGTGGCGTTTTTCGAGACGGGGGGGACCGTGTTGGCGCTGTATCCCTGGGAAGCGCTCGCGCACGACGCGGGCGTTGCCGACCAGCCGCGGCCGCCGGCCTTCCGTGGTGTCACGCTGGCCTGGAATTGCCGATCGGAGGCCGAGGTCGATGCTGCGCTGCTGTCGGCGGTCGAGAAGGGGGCGACGCTGCTGAAGCCGGGGCAGCCGACCGACTATGGTGGCTACAGCGGCTATTTTGCCGATCCGGACGGCCATGTCTGGGAGGTGGTCGTGGCGCCGGGGATCGATGTCGGCGAGGACAATCGAGTGCATCTGCCGGTCTAGTCGCTGGCCCTTGGCTGCGGTGGGAATAGCGGGGAATTGAGCGGGGTTCCGGGTTGCGTTGACGGGGGCCGGTCCTCAGGATGCCCGCCATGATTCGTGACCAAGCCGACAAGCCGGGCAGGGCGAAAGCCACCACCGCCGCGAAGAAAGGCTCCGCGGTGAAAAGTGCGAGCAAACCGGCCGCTGCGAACAAGGTGGGCGCCAAGCCGGGCAAAGGCATCATCGCCGTGGCGCCGCCGAGCTTTCGGCGCGAGCGTGCACTGCTGAAGCAGGGCATCTGGCCGGTCGCCGGCTGCGACGAGGCCGGCCGTGGGCCGCTCGCCGGCCCGGTGGTGGCGGCAGCGGTGATTCTCGATCCCAATCGTATCCCGAAGGGCCTGGACGATTCCAAGCGCCTGAGTGCCGAGCAGCGCGAGGCGCTGTTCGACAAGATCTGCAAGACCTCGGCCTTCGCCGTGGCGATGGCCTCGCCGTCGCGAATCGATCGCGACAATATCCTGCGGGCGTCGCTCTGGGCGCTGTCGCGAGCCGTGCGGGCGCTGCCGGAGGCGCCGAAGCATGTGTTCGTCGACGGCCGCGATCGCATCGACGTCGATTGCAATTGTGAGGCGGTGATCGGCGGCGACGGGCTGGTGATGTCGATCGCCGCGGCCTCGATCGTCGCCAAGGTGACGCGCGACCGGCTGATGTGCGCGCTGGCGCAGGATTGCCCCGGCTACGGCTTCGAGCAGCACAAGGGGTACGGGGTGCCGGAGCATCTTGCCGCCCTCGACCGGCTCGGTCCCTCCGTGCATCACCGCAGCCTGTTTGCGCCGGTCGTGGCGGCCCGGCAGAAGCATCAGCCCTTGGCCGTGCAGCCGGAGCCCGATCTGTTTGCGGAGATCACGGTGGTGACCTCCACCGAAATCTCGCTTCAAGCCTGATGCCGGTTGCCTCGACTGCGCCGCGGTCTTAAAGCTTGAGATAGCCAACCAGCACGAAGTGTCACTCCTCGCAGCGGGGGCGGTGTTGTGGGCCCAAATCGTGCGGTATCGATTGCGGGCGTCGGACAACGCGGCTGCGGATGAGGGACGGTCCTGCCGGCCTCCTCGACGTCCCAAGCGACCCAGCCAAGCGAACCAGCCGTTCATGCGTTTCACGTCCCTGGTTGTCGAACTGATCCGCGCAAGGCCGCGGCTGGTCGTCGTCATCGTGGTGCTGTGCCAGGCGCTGATGTGGCTCGGCACGGCCGTGCTGTTCTATCGCAGCCCGCCCGGCCAGCTCGCCACGACCATCGCGTTCGGCAGGGAATACCAGGTCGGCACCGATCTCGGGCCGCCGCTGTCGTTCTGGCTGGCCGACATCGCTTATCGTGCCGCTGGGAATCATTTGTTCGGCGTCTACGTCCTCGCGGTGCTGTCTTCGGCGCTGGCGCTCTGGGTCATCTATCTGCTGGCGCGCTCCATTGTTGGCGGCCAGCAGGCGGTGCTCGCCGTGCTGCTCACCATGACCATCACCGCGTTCGGCGCGCCCACGCTCGAATTCGGTCCCGAGGTGCTGGCGCGTCCGCTGTGGGCGCTGCTGTTGCTGCATAGCTGGCGGATTCTCGGCCAGGGCCGGCGCAATGCCTGGTTCGCCTGGTCGATCGAGGCGGGGCTCCTGCTGCTGACCACGCCGGCCGCCGCCGGCCTGCTGCTGCTGCTGGCCGGCTTCGCCGTCTCGACTGCCCAGGGCCGCCGCGTGCTGCGCTCGTTCGATCCGCTGTTCGCACTGCTCGTTGTGCTGGCGCTGGCGCTGCCCTACCTCATCTTCGTGCTGCGCTCCGACAGCGTCGGCCTGCCGGCGCTGCCGGTTCTTGCACAATTGTCCGCGCGTGGCTGGCACTGGCTTGCGCTTGCCGGCGGATTGCTGCTGGCGAGCGCCGCGATGCTGCTGCTCGTCGTGCTCGACGCCAGCTGGGTCAGCCGCGGCGACACCGATGCGCCGATCATCTATCGCCGCGCCGTGCCGCCGCTCGCCCGCGATTTCGTGTACTGCTTCGCGATCGCACCGGCGCTGGCGGGCAGTTTGATCTCCGGCTTGTTCGGTCTGCCCGCCGTCTTCGGCGGCACCGCGGTCAGCCTGACGATGGTGGGACTGGCCCTGGTGGTGGCCTCTGGCGATCTGATCTATCTGCGCCGGCAGAGACTTCTTCGCGTGATCTGGGCCGCGGCGGTCGCCGCGCCTGCGATCCTCGTCGCCGGCAACGCCGTCGTGCAGCCCTTGCTCGGCGACGGCGAGGTCGCGACCTCGATGCCGGCCCGCGACATCTCCCGCTTCTTCGTCGAGAATTTTGAGCGCCGCACCAACCAGCGGCTGCAGGCGGTCGCGGGTGATCCGCAGCTCGCCGGGCTCATCGCGCTCGGCCGCCGCCGCGCGCATCTGTTCCTCGATGCCACGCCGCAGCGGACGCCCTGGATCACGCCGGCCAAGTTCGCCGAGAACGGCGGCATCGTCGTCTGGCGCGCCTCCGACACCGCCGGCACGCCGCCGCCGGAGCTGGTCCAGCGCTTTCCCGGCCTGGTGCCGGAAGTGCCGCGCAGCTTCGACTGGCTGATCAACGGCCGCCAGCCGGTGCTGCGCATCGGCTGGGCGATCATCCGGCCGAAGGGGTCGTAGCGCTTCCACACTCTCCGTCATTGCGAGGAGCGAAGCGACGACGCAATCCAGAGTCGTGGGCGGGACTCTGGATTGCTTCGCTTCGCTCGCAATGACGTGGAGAGGGCTGGAGCCTAAACCGCCAGCACCGTCGCGATCGCGCGCAGATCCTGCCAGGACAGCCGCTTGTAGGACGGCGAGCGCAGCAGATAGGCCGGGTGGAAGGTGGCGATCGCGCGAATGGTGCGCTTGCCGGTGTCGTAGTCGCGCCATTTGCCGCGCGTGCGCATGATGCCCTCGGTGGTGCCGAGCAGCGCCTGGGTCGACGGGTTGCCGAGCGTCACCAGCACGTCGGGATCGACCAGCTCGATCTGGCGGCGGATGAAGGGCAGGCAGATCTGCGTCTCCTGCGGCGTCGGCGTACGGTTGCCGGGCGGCCGCCACGGGATGACGTTGGCGATGTAGACCTTGGTGCGGTCGAGCCCGATCGCGCCGATCATGCGGTCGAGCAGTTTTCCCGAGCGGCCGACGAAGGGAAGCCCCTCGATGTCCTCGTCGCGGCCCGGCGCCTCGCCGACCAGCATGATCCGCGCCTCCGGATTGCCGTCGGCGAACACCAGCCGCGACGCCGTCTGCTTCAGCGCACAGCCGTCGAAGTTTTCCAAGAGCTCGCGCAGCGCCTGCAGCGTCGGCGCGGTGCGCGCGGCCTCGCGCGCCGAGGCGATCGCCGCGTCCGGCGGCGGCGGCGGTTCTCCGCGCGGCGGAATGATCGCAGGCGCGCCCGGCCGGCCGGGCTGCGGCGCTGTGGCCTGCCGCGCGACAGGTGCGGCCGCCGGCGCGGGGTCGGGCTCGACCAACCGGTTGATCGGCTCATCGGCGAGCGCGCAGTCGACGCCGGCCTCCAGATAGAAGGCGAGCAGCTGCCGGACGTCGGGGAGGGGCTCGGGGGGCATCATGATCGTCAACTGCGACAGTCTACGCCGTCTCCGCGCATGGCGGAATGCATTTACGTGGTTGTCCTGCCCGGAAAAATCGGAAACAAGAGCTTGGAATAACCCAAAAACGGGACGGAACGCCCTAGTGTTCCGGCGGCCGCCTTCGCTCCCCTCAGGATCAGCCTCCAGCGAAACGCGAACGCCTTGAGGAACCCTAGTTAAGTCATTGTTGCTATTGCAGCTCTCGGGTTTGACCTTTGCTTGCGCCGGGGGGCGGCAGGGACCACATCCAGCTGCATCAGCCGGGCCTTGAGATCGAGAGACATGAGCACCGAAGAATTACCCGAGCGCGAATCCATGGAGTTCGACGTCGTTATCGTCGGCGCCGGCCCGTCGGGCCTGACCGCCGCGATCCGGCTGAAACAGCTCAATGCCGATCTCAACGTCGTCGTGGTCGAGAAAGGGTCCGAGGTCGGCGCGCACATCCTGTCCGGCGCCGTGATCGATCCGGTCGCGCTCGACAAGCTCATCCCGGATTGGCGCACCGATGACGACTGCCCGCTGAAGACCCAGGTCCAGGTCGACAAGTTCTTCTGGATGACCGAGAGCAGCGCGGTCTCGCTGCCGGCCTTTGCGATGCCGCCCTTGATGGACAACCATCATTGCTACATCGGCTCGCTCGGCAATGTCTGTCGCTGGCTGTCGCGCAAGGCCGAGGCGCTCGGCGTCGAGATCTATCCGGGCTTCGCGGCGGCAGAGGTGCTCTACGATGAGCAGGGCGCGGTGCGCGGCATCGCCACCGGCGACATGGGCATCGGCCGGGACGGCAAGCCGAAAGCCTCCTTCACCCGCGGCATGGAGCTGCTCGGCAAGTACACGCTGTTCGCCGAAGGCGCGCGCGGCAGCCTCTCCAAGCAGCTGATTTCGAAGTTCGCACTCGACGCCAAGAGCGAGCCGCCGAAATTCGGCATCGGCCTCAAGGAGGTCTGGCAGATCGATCCCGCCAAGCACCAGAAGGGCCTGATCCAGCATTCGTTCGGCTGGCCGCTCGACATGAAGACCGGCGGCGGCTCGTTCCTGTATCACTACGACGACAATCTCGTCGCCGTTGGCTTCGTCGTTCACCTGAACTACGACGATCCCTATCTGTCGCCGTTCGAGGAATTCCAGCGCTTCAAGACGCATCCCTCGATCCGCGGCGTGTTCGAAGGCGGCAAGCGCCTCGCTTATGGCGCGCGCGCCATCACCGAAGGCGGCTATCAGTCGGTGCCGCGGCTGTCGTTCGCCGGCGGCGCGCTGATCGGCTGCGCGGCTGGCTTCGTCAACGTGCCGCGCATCAAGGGCGTGCACAATGCGATGGGCAGCGCGATGCTCGCGGCCGAGCACGTCAATGCCGCGCTCGCTGCGGGCCGTGCCAATGATGAGCTCGTGAGTTACGAGAACGCCTGGCGCGGCTCGCCGGTCGGGGAGGACCTGTTCAAGGTCCGCAACGTCAAGCCGCTGTGGTCGAAGTTCGGCACCGTGCTCGGCGTCGTCCTCGGCGGCTTCGACATGTGGTGCAACACGCTCGGCTTCTCGCTGTTCGGCACCCAGTCGCACGCCAAGCCGGATCGCGCCACGCTCGATCCCGCCAAGGCGCACCAGCCCAGACCTGCGATGAAGCCGGACGGCAAGCTGACCTTCGACAAGCTGTCCTCGGTCTTCCTCTCGAATACCAATCATGAGGAAGACCAGCCGGTGCATCTGAAGGTTGCCGACATGGCGCTGCAGAAGAGCTCCGAGCACGACGTCTATGCCGGCCCGTCGAACCGCTATTGCCCGGCCGGCGTGTACGAGTGGGTCGAGGACGGCACCAGCCCCCGCTTCGTGATCAACGCGCAGAACTGCGTCCACTGCAAGACCTGCGACGTCAAGGATCCCAACGGCAACATCACCTGGGTTCCTCCGGAAGGCGGCGGCGGCCCGAACTACGAAGCGATGTAATCTAGAGTTAACGCACGATTGCGTGAGCCGGCGGCCCTGGCAGGGGCAGCCGGCCACGATACGGCCATCTTGGCGCGGTTTGTCGCAGGAGACCTTGGCCAAAGGGGCTCCCGGCTGACCCGAATATCCTGCAAATCCTTGCGGTTGGCCGCCAAACGCGGCATTGTCGGCGCCTTGACGAGCGGCCGACCGGGTTCGTGTCCGATACGACCAATCCATATCCAACAACCAGAGCGCACCGTGATGTTATCCATTCGCAATCGCTGGACCGCCATTGCTATTGCCGCCTTGCTGCTCCCCGGTGCCGTTATGGCCCAGACGCCGGATCATCCGGCTGACACCGCCGCCAAGTTTCCGAGCAGCGTCGATCTGAAGTCGCTCACCACCTCGGGCAGCTATCTGGCCGCCCGCCACGCCAGCGTCGAGCGCGACGCGGCCTCGGCCGCCGCGTTCTACCGCTCGGCACTGCGCAGCGATCCGAAGAACAACGAACTGCTCGACCGCGCCTTCATCTCCTCGGTTGCGGACGGCGACATCGACGAAGCGGTCAAGCTCGCCGAGCGTGTGCTCACGGTCGACAAGTCCAACCGCATCGCCCGTCTCGTGATGGGCGTGCAGGACATCAAGCAGAAGAAGTACGCGGCCGCGCAGAACAACATCAATCAGTCGGTGCGCGGCCCGATCACTGACCTCGTCGCCACCCTGCTGTCGGCCTGGGCCACCGCAGGCGCGGGCGATGCCAAGGGCGCCGTCGCCACCATCGACAAGCTGACCGGCCCGGAATGGTATCCGCTGTTCAAGGACCTCCACGCCGGCATGATCCTGGAGCTCGCCGGCAAGGAGAAGGAAGCCGGCGCCCGCTTCGAGCGCGCCTACAAGCTCGACGATTCGATGCTGCGCATCACCGAGGCCTATGCGCACTGGCTATCGCGCAACAAGGACGCGGCCTCCGCCACCGCGATCTATGAGGCGTTCGACAAGAAGCTCGCGCGTCATCCGCTGGTGCAGGAAGGCCTGCGCGACACCAAGGCCGGCAAGAAGCTGCCGCCGCTGGTCGACTCGCCGCAGGCCGGCGCCGCCGAGGCGCTGTACGGCATCGGCGCCACCCTGAGCCGCCGCGGCGGCGAGGACCTCGCGCTGGTCTATCTGCAGCTCGCGCTGCATCTGCAGCCGAACCATCCGCTGGCGCTGCTGTCGCTCGCCGATCTCTACGAGACGGTGAAGAAGCCGCAGATGGCGATCAAGGTCTATGAGCGGGTGCCGGCGAGCTCGCCGCTGAAGCGCAATGCGCAGATCCAGCTCGCGACCGATCTCGACAGCGCCGATCGCAGCGACGACGCGATCAAGATCCTCAAGGACGTGATCGCGCAGGATCCGAAGGATCTCGAAGCCATCATGGCGCTCGGCAACATCGAGCGCGGCCGCAAGAAGTTCGCCGATTGCGCCAAGACCTATTCGCTCGGCGTCGATTCGCTGCCGGCGAACAACGACAAGGCCAACAGCGTCTATTACTACTATCGCGGCATCTGCCTGGAGCGTTCCAAGCAGTGGCCGAAGGCCGAGGCCGACATGCGCAAGGCGCTCGAGCTGCAGCCCGACCAGCCGCACGTGCTGAACTATCTCGGCTATTCCTGGATCGACCAGGGCGTCAATCTCGACGAAGGCATGAAGATGATCAAGCGCGCCGTCGAGCAGCGTCCCGACGACGGCTACATCGTCGACTCGCTCGGCTGGGCCTATTACCGCATCGGCAACTACGAAGAGGCGGTGAAGAACCTTGAGCGCGCGATCGATCTGAAGCCCGAGGATCCGACCATCAACGACCATCTCGGCGACGCCTATTGGAAGATCGGCCGCAAGCTGGAAGCCAAGTTCCAGTGGGCCCATGCCCGCGACCTGAAGCCGGAGGCCGAGGAGCTGCCGAAGATCGAGGCCAAGATCCAGAACGGCCTCACCGACGATCCAGCGCCGGCCGCCGCCAGCGCCGACACCAAGGATACGCCGGCCGACGCCAAGAAGGACGACGGCAAGGGCGGTTAGATCGTACCGATCAGGAATTTGAAGCCATCACGGGCTCCTCGGCTTGCCGGGGAGCCCGGATTGATTTCGATGAAGGTGTGGTGGGGCCAGCTGCGTTCGGCCTGGGGCTGATCGCGTTGCCGGATCTCCGCCACCTCAGAGCTTGGGGGCATTGCGCCGATGTTGGCGTCCACGGTCACCGGCGCGCTGCAGGAGCAGGGCCGCGCCAAGGTCAATCTCACCCTGCGCGTCGTCGGCCGCCGCGTCGACGGCTATCATGATCTCGAAAGCGTCGTGGCGTTTGCCGACTGCGCCGACCAGCTCACGCTGCTGCCGGGCGAGGGGCTGACGCTGACCACGACCGGGCCGCTCGCGGACGCCTGTGGCGACACCTCCGACAATCTTGTGCTCAAGGCGGCCCGCCTGCTGGCCGAGGCTGTGCCCGGGCTGAAGCTCGGCGCCTTCACCCTTGAGAAGGTGCTGCCGGTCGCGGCGGGCATCGGTGGCGGCTCGGCCGATGCGGCCGCGGCACTGCGGCTGCTGGCGAAGCTCAACGGGCTGTCGCTCGACGATCCGCGCCTGCAGGCCGTGGCGCTGAAGACGGGTGCCGACGTCCCGGTCTGCGTGCCCTCGCGCGCCTGCACCATGACCGGCGTCGGCGAGAATCTGCAACCGCTCGCGCTGCCCGTTCTGCCTTGCGTGATGATCAATCCGCGCGTGCCGGTCGCGACCAAGGACGTGTTCCAAACGCTCGGGCTGAAGCCGGGTGATCTGCTCGTTGGGGTGACCGATGTGCTCGTGGCACCAGCATGGCCGAAGGCCGGCGCGTCGATCGGCGATTGGGTCGCGGCGCTCGACCAGGTGAAGAACGATCTCGAGCCCCCGGCGCTGAAGGTGCAGCCGATCATCGGCACCGTGCTCGATGCGCTGCGCGCGAGCTCAGGCGTGCTGCTGGCGCGGATGTCCGGCTCAGGCGCGACGTGCTTTGCGATCTACGGCAGCGCGGCTGATGCCAAGGCCGCCGGCGTTGCGATCGCTGCGGCACATCCCGAATGGTGGGTGCACGCGGGGACGCTGAGCTAACTAATCTAATTTATCCGCGAAACGACTGCCAAATACAGCGCCCTCGCCCCTTGTGGGAGAGGGCATGTACGGTCCATCAGCGAACGCGGTTGGGTGAGGGGTCTCTCTCAGCAAACTCATCTCGCGGATAGAGACCCCTCACCCAACCGAGCTTGCTGATCTTTCCTACATGCCCTCTCCCACAAGGGGCGAGGGCGCATTCACTGGCACCGCATGCGCGGGCGCATGAGTTTATCGGTGACGTGGGCAGCCTCGCTAACTAATGCGACCTTGCCAAACAGAACGCCACCACCTGCTCCAGCGCCGTCTTCATCGGCGAGGCCGGGAACAGCGCCAGCGCGTCCACCGCCATCGCGCCGTAATGATGCGCGCGGCTGATCGTGTCTTCCAGGGCGCGGTGCTTGTTCATCAGGCCGATGGCGTGATCGAGGTCTGAATCGTCGATCTCGCCGCGCTCCAGCGACTTGATCCAGAACGCGCGCTCGCTGTCGCTGCCGCGGCGGAAGGCGAGCACCACCGGCAGGGTGATCTTGCCCTCGCGGAAATCGTCGCCGACATTCTTGCCGAGCTTGGCGGCCTTGCCACCGTAATCGAGCACGTCGTCGACGAGCTGGAAGGCGATGCCGAGATTCATGCCGAACGAGCGCGACGCGGTCTGCTCGGCCTTGGGACGATCCGCGAGCACCGGACCGACCTCGCAGGCGGCAGCGAACAGCTCGGCGGTCTTGCCGCGGATGACGGCCAGATATTCGTCCTCCGTCGTCGCGGTGTTCTTGGCGGCGGCGAGCTGCATCACCTCGCCTTCGGCGATGGTGGCGGCAGCCGCGGAGAGAATGTCGAGCGCGCGCAGCGAGCCGACTTCGACCATCATGCGGAACGCTTGTCCCAGCAGGAAGTCGCCGACCAGCACGCTGGCCTCGTTGCCCCACAACATGCGCGCGGACAATTTGCCGCGGCGCATTTCGCTTTCGTCAACCACGTCGTCGTGCAGCAGCGTGGCGGTATGCATGAACTCGACCGCCGCGGCGAGCTTGACGTGGCCGTCGCCCGCGTACTCGGTGAGATGCGCCATCGCGAGCGTCAGCATCGGCCGCAGCCGCTTGCCGCCGGAGGAGATCAGGTGGTTGGCGACCTCCGGGATCATCGTCACGTCCGAGCCGGTGCGCGACAGGATGGTGGCGTTGACTCGTTCCATGTCGGCCGTGACCAGCCCGACCAGCCCATCGATGGAGGCGCCCGATGGACTTTCGAAAGGTACGATAACCGCCACGCTGGTCTCCGATTTTGCTATGCTCAAACGACAATAGAAACTGCGGCCGCAGGCGGCAAGGGCGGACACGGAACCTTGACCCGGCCCCGCATCGACCGATCTCGCCGACCTTGGCCCGCGCGGAGACATAACGTTTGAAGGAATTGGTTCGGACCAACGACATCGTGCTGGTTTCGGCAATCGGGGCGCTGCTCGACGGCGCCGATATCCATCACCTCGTGCTCGACCAGAACATGAGCATCATAGAGGGCTCACTCGGCATCCTGCCGCGCCGGATCCTCGTGCATGAGGACGACAATCTGCAGGCCCGGCGGCTGCTCACCGACGCCGGGCTGGCGCACGAGCTGCGTCCTGATGAGTGACGCTGCGATCTCCGAGGACATGGTGCTGGGCGGCCGCCTGCGGCTGCGCCAGCCGACCTCGGGCCATCGGGCCGGCCACGACGCGATCCTGCTGGCGGCGGCGACCGCCGCGCGGCCGGGCGATCGGGTCGTCGATCTCGGCGCCGGCGTCGGCACTGCCGGACTGGCGCTGGCGCGGCGTGTCGACGACCTCGCGCTGATGCTGGTCGAGCGGGAGCCGCATCTGGCGTCGCTCGCGCGCGACAATGCGCGAGCGAATGACCTGCGGGCTGAGGTGGCCGTGCTGGACATCGCCGCCGATGCTGCTGCGTTTGCCGCAGCGGGCCTTGGGCCGGACAGCGTCGACGTCGTGCTGATGAATCCGCCGTTCCATGATGCCGCGCGTCACCGCGCCTCGCCGGATGCCGCGCGCGCCGGCGCGCACATGGCGACGACGACCACGCTGGAGCTGTGGACGCATGCCGCGCGCCGGATGCTGAAATCCGGGGGCGTGTTGACGTTGATCTGGCGGGCCGATGGTTTGAGCGAGGTGCTGGCGGCTCTGGGGCGCGGCTTCGGCAGCCTGGCGCTGCAGCCGGTGCATGGGCAGGCTGGAAAACCTGCAATCCGCATCCTGGTGCGGGCCGTTAAGGGAGGGCGGGCGCCGACCCAGATCCTGCCGGGGGTAGTGCTGAACGAAGCGGCAGGTGTGCCGAATGACGACGTATCGCGTGTGCTGACGGGGCAGGGGGCGTTGGCTCTGGCCGCCCCCTGAACGGTTGGTCGGGGTCTGGCGTTAGTGTGTCTGCGCCTCGGAGCGGCGTTCTGTTACCGACGTGAAACGGATCGCCGTCAAGAGAGTACCGATCAGCAGCATCAACAGATAGACCTTCATGAATTCCTCCGCCGCACTCTGCAACTTGATCAGCCGTGCAATTGCCCCAGCTATTGCAAGGCTTGTTCCAGCCCTTTGAATGGCAGCGGCGGGATAAAAAGTGGTTAATCCGAGGTAACAGGATGGTGGACAATTTGACACAACCCAGCGATGCAGCGGGGCCTTTCGATCGGTTGAAGGCGCTGCTGCCGGCGCGGCTGCGCGGCGCCCCGGTCGTGCCCGTTGTCCGCCTCTCCGGCGTGATCGGCGCGGTCACGCCGTTGCGGCCGGGGCTTACGCTGGCCGGTGTCGCCAAGATGCTGGAGCGGGCGTTCTCGATGCGCAACGCCAAGGCGGTGGCGCTGGTGATCAATTCGCCCGGCGGCTCGCCGGTGCAGTCGCGCCAGATCTATTTGCGCATCCGCCAGCTCGCGACCGAGAAGAAGCTTCCCGTGCTGGTGTTCGTGGAGGACGTCGCGGCGTCCGGCGGCTACATGATCGCCTGTGCTGGTGATGAGATCTTCTGCGATCCCTCCTCGATCGTCGGCTCGATCGGCGTGGTCGGCGGCTCGTTCGGGCTGCAGGACCTGATCAAGAAGATCGGCGTCGAGCGCCGGCTCTATACCGCGGGCGAGCATAAGGCGATGCTCGATCCGTTCCTGCCCGAGAATCCCGACGACGTGGCGCGGCTGAAGAAGATCCAGCGCGAGATCCACGCGCTGTTCATCTCGCTGGTCAAGCAGAGCCGCACCACGAAGCTCAAGGGCGCCGACGATGTGCTGTTCACCGGCGAGTACTGGGCCGGCGAGACCGCCGTGACACTCGGCCTGGCGGACGCCATCGGCGACCTCCGCGCCGTGCTGCGCGCCCGGTTCGGCGACAAGGTCGCGATGCCCGTGGTGGCGCCGGCCGGCGGCCTGCTGTCCGGCCTGCTGGGCCGCAAGGCCGCAGGCGCCGGCAGCCTGGCCGCGGAAGGTTGGGGCCTCAGTTGGTCGGGGCTGGCCGAGGAACTGATCTCCGCCGCCGAAACCCGGGCGATCTGGGCCCGATTCGGCTTCTGAGGCCTGGTCCGCGCCATTTTGCCCCCTGCAATCCGGATTGCAGGGGGAACCGGGATCGGCGACAATACGAATCGGGGTGGCTCTCCATGAACAAGGATCGACCAATGCCGCCGTTCGTCGCTTTCGCGGGTATGCTGGGCGGGCTTGCCGCGGTTCGCTGGGCCTACAAGACCGCTCAGAAGATCAACCGCGAGCTGGAAGAGATGCGGCTGGCGCGCGCCGCCGAGGTCGCGCAGCCCGCCGAGATCAAGACCTTGCGCCGTGATCCCGTCACGGGCGCCTACCGGCCGGGCTGACCCGGCCCGCTGCGATCGAAACGGCGGCCCTGACCGCCGTTTTATCCGCCCATTGCCTTGATTCCTCGGGGCCTCGCCGATACGGTCCGCGCGCTTTTCAGACCCGCGAAAGACCGATATCGACGATGGATTCGCTGCCACAGCACATGCGCCCCGAACGTTCGTTCCAGGGCTTCATCCTGGCCCTGCAACGCTTCTGGGCCGAGCAGGGCTGCGTGATCCTGCAGCCCTACGACATGGAGATGGGCGCCGGCACCTTCCATCCGGCGACGACCCTGCGCGCGCTCGGGCCGAGACCGTGGAATGCGGCCTATGTGCAGCCGTCGCGGCGGCCGAAGGACGGCCGCTACGGCGAGAATCCGAACCGGATGCAGCACTACTACCAGTTCCAGGTGATCATGAAGCCGTCGCCGCCGAACCTTCAGGAGCTGTACCTGAAGTCGCTCGCCGCGATCGGCATCGACGCCGCCGTGCACGACATCCGCTTCGTCGAGGACGATTGGGAGAGCCCGACCTTAGGCGCCTGGGGCCTCGGCTGGGAGTGCTGGTGCGACGGCATGGAGGTGTCGCAGTTCACCTATTTCCAGCAGGTCGCGGGCTTCGAATGCGCGCCGGTCGCGGGTGAGCTCACCTATGGTCTCGAGCGGCTGGCGATGTACGTCCAGGGTGTCGACCGCGTCTATGACCTCAACTTCAACGGCCGCGACGGTGATCAGAAGGTCACCTATGGCGACGTCTTCCTGCAGGCCGAGCAGGAATATTCACGGCACAATTTCGAGCATGCCGACACCGACATGCTGTTCGAGCAGTTCAAGATGGCCGAAGGCGCGTGCCGCAAATATCTCGACGCCGGCTGGCGCGAGGGGCGCAGAGAACACCTGATGGCGCTGCCGGCCTACGACCAGTGCATCAAGGCCAGCCACGTCTTCAACCTGCTCGACGCCCGCGGCGTCATCTCCGTCACCGAGCGCCAAAGCTACATCCTGCGCGTCCGCGAATTGGCCAAGGCCTGTGGCGAAGCGTGGCTGCATACGGAAGCGGGCGGGGCGGGGGCTGCATCAGCCGGCTGAGCAAGCCCGCGAGCCGTCCTCGTCCTAATTTGAATCGAGATCTGTCGTGCCATCGAACGTCGCCACACACGCGGTGCCTCTGCCCCCCTCCCCCTTGCGGGGAGGGGTCGGGGGTGGGGGGCCCCGGGCGAGATGTCTGATGGGTCGCAACACCATCTTGCATCATGTCGCGCGATTGATCGCCCATAACAACATCCTCGTCAGTCCTGACGACATCCCTCTCCACCTTCAGCGCGCGCCGACCCCCACCCCCAACCCCTCCCCGCAAGGGGGAGGGGTGCGCAGCAGCGCCAGCCCTGCCAACGAGTTCAACTAATGCCCGATCTTCTCCTCGAACTGTTCTCCGAAGAAATCCCCGCGCGCATGCAGGCCAAGGCGGCCGAGGATCTGCGCCGGATGGTCACTGACAAGCTCGTCGCCGAGGGCCTGGTCTACGAGGGCGCCAAGGCGTTCGCGACGCCGCGGCGGCTGGCGCTGACGGTGCACGGCATTCCGGCGCGGCAGGCGGACCTGAAGGAGGAGCGCAAGGGCCCCCGCGTCGGTGGTCCCGATGCGGCGATCCAGGGGTTCCTCAAGGCCACCGGCCTGTCCTCGCTCGACGAGGCGACGATCCAGCGCGATCCGAAGAAGGGCGACTTCTACGTCGCGCTGATCGAGAAGCCCGGCCGCGCCACGCTCGACGTGCTCGCCGAAATGCTGCCGGTGATCATCAGGACCTTCCCGTGGCCGAAATCGATGCGCTGGGGCAAGCGCTCGGAAAAGCCGGGCGCGCTGAACTGGGTGCGGCCGCTGCACGCGATCACCGCGACCTTCGGCCTCGAGACCGAGGAACCGGACGTCGTCAGCTTCGCCGTCGACGGCATCGAGGCCGGGCAGACGACGTATGGCCACCGCTTCCTGGCGCCGGCAGCGTTCAAGGTGCGCCGCTTCGAGGACTACGAAGCAAAGCTGCTCGACGCCAAGGTCGTGCTCGATCCTGGCCGACGCAAGGACACCATCGTCACCGACGCCAAGCAGCTGGCGTTCGCGCAAGGGTTTGAGCTGGTCGAGGACCAGGTTCTGCTCGATGAGGTCTCCGGGCTCGTCGAATGGCCTGTCGTGCTGATGGGCTCGTTCGATCCGGAGTACCTGAAGGTCCCTGGCGAGGTGATCCGCGCCACCATCCGCAACAACCAGAAGTGCTTCGTGGTGCGCGACCCCAAGACGGGCGGGCTCGCGCCGAAGTTCATCCTGACCGCCAACATCGAGGCGACCGACGGCGGCAAGACCATCATCGCCGGCAACGAGCGCGTCATCCGCGCGCGGCTGTCGGATGCGAAGTTCTTCTACGAGACGGACCTGAAGACGAAGCTCGAGGACCGGCTGCCGAAGTTCGAGCAGATCGTGTTCCACGAGAAGCTGGGCACGCAGGCTGCGCGCATCGCGCGCATCGAGAAGCTCGCCGCCGAGATCGCGCCGCTGGTCGGCGCCGACGCCGCGAAGACCGCGCGTGCCGCGAAGCTCGCGAAGGCCGATCTCTTGACGGAGGTCGTCGGCGAGTTTCCGGAAGTGCAGGGCCTGATGGGCAAGTACTACGCGCTGGCCCAGGGCGAGGACGCCTCCGTCGCCGCCGCCTGCGAGGAGCACTACAAGCCGCAGGGACCGGGCGATCGCGTGCCGACGGATCCGGTGTCAGTCGCGGTGGCGCTTGCCGACAAGCTCGATATATTGCTTTGCTTCTGGACGGTCGATGAAAAGCCAACCGGATCTAAGGATCCCTACGCGCTGCGTCGCGCGGCACTGGGTGTTGTACGGCTAATCTTGGATAATCACCTGCGGTTAGGCCTTACTTCTGTTCTCAAGATGGCTGGAAAGGGCTTACCTAAGACGCTAGCCTCAGTCATTCTTGAGGGCCTGCGACCGGTGGTGAAGGACGTAGCGGTTATGACCGCTAATGCAGAGATTGCCACTGCCGTTTTAACCTCTTTCCAACAGGACCCCGCACGATCCAAGCAAATTGAGGAACTCACCAGCGCGATTGTTCAAGCAATCGGCGAGGTGCGGGGGTTCTTAGTTGAGCGTCTCAAGGTCCAGCTGCGCGAGCAGGGCGCCCGTCACGATCTCGTCGACGCCGTGTTCGCGCTCGGCGGCCAGGACGATCTCTTGATGGTCGTTCGCCGCGTGGAAGCGCTCGGCAAATTCCTCGACAGCGATGACGGCAAGAACCTGCTCGCCGGCACCAAGCGCGCCTCCAACATCCTCGCCATCGAGGAGAAAAAGGACAAGCGCAGATTCGAGGGCGCGCCGGATGCCGCGCTGTACAAGCTCGACGAGGAGAAGGCGCTGGCTGAGGCGATCGGCGAGGTCGCTGCGGAAGCCGGCGCGGCCGTCGCCAAGGAAGATTTCGCCGCGGCGATGCGCGCGATGGCCAAGCTGCGTCCGGCGGTCGATGCGTTCTTCGACAAGGTGAAGGTCAACGATGACGACGCCGCCATCCGCGAGAACCGCTTGAAGTTGTTGAACGAGATCCGCAGCGCGACCCGTGCGGTCGCGGACTTCTCGAAGATCGAGGGCTGAGCCGCGCGCACGCTGCTGTCAGATGCAGCGCCCTCTCCCCTTGTGGGAGAGGGCATGTGCGGCCCATCCACGCATGCGGTTGGGTGAGGGGTCTCTCTCCGCGAGCGACGCTTGTTGAGAGAGACCCCTCACCCAACCGAGCTCGCTGCACTTTCCTACATGCCCTCTCCCACAAGGGGAGAGGGCGCAGTCACTGGCAGACTCGTTTGCTGCGCGGTCAGTCGCAAGAAAAAAGTAAGCCCCGCCCGGCGGGGGGGACCGGGCAGGGCCTTTACATCTGGCCGCTTGCGGGGGCGTTGGCGACCAAATGCGTCTCGATAACTACTCAACCACCTGAATGATCCGTCGCGATCGCGGTTCGACCAGAACAGTTTCGCCGTTCACTACCGTGTAGCGATAAGGTGTCGCACCGAAGCGCTCCGGAACGTCATAATAGGTAACACCCGACTCCGGCAGGACGGTCCCCACAACCACGCGATCCGGGATCACATAGTTGGGAACGCGCTCGCGGACGACGTATTCGCGAAATTCCGGACGCCGCTCCACGGTGATGACAGGCGCGTCATCCTCGACGACGACGCCGCGTCCGACCGTGTAGGACTGCGCCTGCACCGCTGCCGGGATCACGAGTGCAGCCACCAGGGCGGCAAGAGTGATGTGGGTTCGCATGAGCAGGACTCCTTCGATGTTGATCCGCTGAGTGAGAGACCGGCATGTGCGCCGGTACCTGCCTCCCAATGCGAGCCAATGGTCATCGTTCCCCGGGGAACCCGAGGCATTTTCGCGGCAGTTCCCCGTGGTGGGGAACCGGAACCCGCGCCGTGCGTCTCCTATTCCGCCACGATCGGCCGGGATAAAGTCCGCGCAATCGAATCGCCTGCTGCTCGTCTCTCCATCCATTCAGAGTCCGTCGATGCATCTGACCGTTGCCCACATCTCGCCGATCATGTCCGTGATCGCCGGAGTCCTCATCCTGATCATGCCGCGCCTGTTGAACTTCATCGTTGCGATCTTCCTGATCCTCAACGGCCTGATCGGCATGGGCTTGCTGAAGTGGTTGCATTTCTAGTCCTCACGCGGTCTAGCCCTAAGGTCGGGAACCTCTGTGCTTGCGCCGCAGCGCCCAAAGTGGTGTAAGGCGCGCGATTTCTCCTCCCATTTGCGGATCGAACCATCTCATGGCCAAAGCGGTAGCGAAGTCTAAGAAAGTCGCAGCGAAATCAAAGGCTTCTAAGCCGGGCAAGGCCAAGGCCGCTCCGCTCGCCCCGCCGCGCAAGGCGCTGAAGACGGCGCCGAAGCCTGCTGCGAAGGCCCCCGCTAAGGCCGCTGCGAAGACGGCGCCGAAGGCGCCAGTGAAAACCGCTCCGAAGAAGCCGGCGAAGACCGCCGCCAAGGTTGCTGCCAAGCCGGTCGCAAAGGCCGCTGCGAAGCCTGCAGCCAAGAGCGCGGCGACCGCGATCAAGCCGAACAAGTGGGTCTATACCTTCGGCGACGGCAAGGCCGAGGGCAAGGCCGGTCTGCGCGATCTGCTCGGCGGCAAGGGCGCGAACCTCGCCGAGATGGCCAATCTCGGCCTGCCGGTGCCTCCGGGCTTCACCATCCCGACCTCGGTCTGCACCTACTTCTACGCCAACGACAAGACCTATCCGAAGGAGCTGCAATCGCAGGTCGACAAGGCGCTCGACTACATCGGCAAGCTGACGGGGAAGAAGTTCGGCGATCCGGAAAACCCGCTGCTGGTGTCGGTGCGCTCCGGCGCCCGCGCCTCGATGCCGGGCATGATGGACACCGTGCTCAACCTCGGCCTCAACGACCAGACGGTTGAAGCGCTGGCGTCGCTGTCCGGCGACCGCCGCTTCGCCTTCGACAGCTACCGCCGCTTCATCACGATGTATTCGGATGTCGTGCTCGGCTTCGAGCACCATCATTTCGAGGACATCCTCGACAGCTTCAAGGACAGCCAGGGCTACCAGCTCGACACCGATCTCTCGTCGGAGGATTGGGAGATGCTGGTCGGCAAGTACAAGGAGGCCGTCGCCACCGAGACCGGCAAGGACTTCCCGCAGGACCCGCATGACCAGCTGTGGGGCGCGATCGGCGCCGTGTTCTCATCCTGGATGAATGCGCGCGCGGTGACCTATCGCAAGCTGCACGACATTCCGGAATCCTGGGGCACCGCCGTCAACGTCCAGGCGATGGTGTTCGGCAACATGGGTGACACCTCGGCGACCGGCGTCGCCTTCACCCGCAATCCCTCGACCGGCGAGAGCAAGCTGTACGGCGAGTTCCTGATCAACGCGCAGGGCGAGGACGTCGTCGCCGGCATCCGCACCCCGCAGGACATCACCGAGGACGCGCGCATTGAGTCCGGCTCCGACAAGGCCTCGATGGAAGTCGCGATGCCCGACGCCTTCCACGAGCTGACGCGGATCTACACGCTGCTCGAGAAGCACTACCGCGACATGCAGGACATGGAGTTCACGGTCGAGCGCGGCAAGCTGTGGATGCTGCAGACCCGCAGCGGCAAGCGCACCGCCAAGGCGGCGCTGCGCATCGCCGTCGAGCTCGCCAATGAGGGCCTGATCTCGGAGAACGACGCCGTGCTGCGCGTCGACCCAGCCTCGCTCGATCAGCTGCTGCATCCGACCATCGATCCCGCCGCCAAGCGCGACGTGGTCGCAACCGGCCTGCCGGCCTCCCCGGGCGCGGCGTCCGGCGAGATCGTGTTCTCCTCGGACGAGGCGACCAAGCTGCAGGCCGACGGCCGCAAGGTCATCCTGGTCCGCATCGAGACCTCGCCGGAGGATATCCACGGCATGCACGCCGCGGAAGGCATCCTGACAACCCGCGGCGGCATGACCTCGCATGCGGCGGTGGTCGCGCGCGGCATGGGCAAGCCCTGCGTCTCCGGCTGCGGCACCATCCGCGTCGACTACGGCCGCGGCACGATGAGCATCGGCGGCCGCACCTTCAAGACCGGCGACGTCATCACCATCGACGGATCGGTCGGCCAGGTGCTCGCCGGCCGCATGCCGATGATCGAGCCGGAGCTGTCCGGCGAGTTCGGCACCCTGATGGGCTGGGCGGATGCCGTGCGCGAGACCGGCGTGCGCGTCAATGCCGACACGCCGGAGGATGCGCGCACCGCGATCAAGTTCGGTGCCGAGGGCATCGGCCTGTGCCGCACCGAGCACATGTTCTTCGAGGAGACCCGCATCCGCACGGTGCGCGAGATGATCTTGTCGGAAGAAGAGCAGGAGCGCCGTGCGGCGCTTGCCAAGCTCTTGCCGATGCAGCGCGCCGACTTCGTCGAGCTGTTCGAGATCATGAAGGGTCTGCCGGTTACGATCCGTCTGCTCGATCCGCCGCTGCACGAGTTCCTGCCGCATTCCCAGGCCGAGGTGGAAGAGGTCGCGCGCGCGATGAACACCGATCCGCGCCGCCTGGCCGATCGCGCCCGCGAGCTCTCCGAGTTCAACCCGATGCTCGGCTTCCGCGGCTGCCGTCTCGCGATCGCCTATCCGGAGATCGCCGAGATGCAGGCGCGCGCAATCTTCGAGGCCGCGGTCGAGGCCGAGAAGCGCACCGGCGAGGCGGTTGGCCTCGAGGTCATGGTGCCGCTGATCGCGACCAAGGCCGAGTTCGACCTGGTCAAGGCGCGCATCGACGCGATGGCGCAGGCCGTGATCCGCGAGACCGGCGCCGAGCTGGAGTACCAGGTCGGCACCATGATCGAGCTGCCGCGCGCCGCGCTGATGGCCGGCCAGATCGCGGAGGCCGCGGAGTTCTTCTCGTTCGGCACCAACGATCTCACGCAGACGACCTACGGCATCAGCCGCGACGACGCCGGCAGCTTCCTCGGCGCCTACGTCGCCAAGGGCATCCTCGAGATCGATCCCTTCATCTCGATCGACCGCGACGGCGTCGGTGAGCTCGTCAAGATCGGCGTCGCGCGGGGCCGCGCCACGCGGCCCAGGCTCAAGGTCGGCATCTGCGGCGAGCATGGCGGCGATCCCGCTTCCGTCGCGTTCTGCCACAAGGTCGGCATGAACTACGTCTCGTGCTCGCCCTACCGCGTCCCGATCGCCCGCCTCGCCGCCGCCCAATCCGCACTCGGCAAGGAGATCGCCAGCCAGGCGTGATGCGGCTGGGATTGATTTGAGCTGATAAGGGCCGGCACGAGTTGCCGGCCTTTTTCGTTTGGCTGGTGGATGCGCGCGCGGCGCGCTCGGTGCACCTCGCCCCGCTTGCGGGGAGAGGTCGGATTGCATCGTCAGATGCAATCCGGGTGAGGGGGTACAGGTCTCACCACGAACACTTCCCGTGCGTCTGCCCCTCACCCCAACCCTCTCCCCGTGAAGAACGGGGAGAGGGAGCCCACCTTCCGCTCAGCGCGCGCTAGCTCAGCAACGCGCAGGCTGTATCGACCAAGAAAAAAGGCCCATTGCGCCTCTACGTATCATCGTCATCGCCACGGCCAATGCTGCCGCCCAATCTTCCACGTCGCAATGTTCCACCTACGAACATCTCGCAGCGACGCATCGATTCGATCGACGCGTCAGAAATTCATTCACCGCGTTCGTTGACACAATCTTCACCACTCTCGTCACCCCGCTGTTTACCACGCAGATCGATCGCAGCGTGCCGCACAACCTCGCCGCTTGCATGTTTCAAACATGCAACGCGGGTTAACTCCTCGGCAACCTAAACCCGATACGAACATGACAGATCGAATTGCACGGAAGCACTGTCGTTCGGTCGAGTGAGTAGCGTAGCGTTGCGTTGAGCGTATCGATGTTAGTTCTGCGTCCCGGTCCGAAGGGCGCGCGTGTCGCGTCCTTCGGAATCGGTCTCTGCGTCTTCGCTCTGATGCCGACAGAGACCGGGTATCAAGACATCGCTTCTCAGCTCGCCCGCCAGCCGGGCGTCGCCGAGCGCTGGCAGAAGCGTGTGTTCTCGGCTGCGGCCTCCGTTCAGGTCGCCACCTACAGCTTCGGGCTTCCGATCGGAACCTCGACGCCGCAGGGCGGCATTCGCCTGGCGAGCCTCAGCGGCCGCGGCCTCGACATCACCGGCAGCACGACGCCGCGCAATCCGGCGCTGCAGGTGCCGCCGCGCTATCAGTCCTCCGATTTTCCCAAGGTCGATCGCACGCTGAAGGGCGATCGTCTCGTCGTGCGTCCGCCGACGCCGGCGCCATCGAGCGAGACCGCCGAGCCCGTCGAGGCCGCACCGACGGAGCCCGCGCCGTCAGCGCCGGTCACGCCCGATTCGAACTCATCGGTGTTCGGCGCCAAGACAAGCGAAGCTCCGACTGAAGCGCCGGCGCCGCGCGCTGCACTCGATCCCGAATTGCAGGAAGCGTTGAGCGCGCCGCCGCTGTCGCAGTACGACGCTTCCAAGCCGGACGCGCGTCCGTCGGGCGAGCTCAAGCCGGCGACCGACGCGCCGACCGACAGCGCTTCGGGCGTCGACGGCCTCAACATCAAGACCGCGAATCTGTATTTCGGCACGACCTCGCTCGGCGGCGTCGCCGGCAGCATGGAAACCTGGCAGCCGGGCGAAGCGCCGCTGATCGTGATGCCGGATCCGGACCTCAAGCCGATGGCGGCGTTGTCGCAGCCTGCGGAGGATCTCGCCAAGGACCTCACCAAGGACCTCACCAAGTCCGGCGACGGCGGCGAGAGCATCGCGCCAAAGGGCGAGGTCAACACTGACAATCAGCGCGCGCGAACTCCGGCGGAGCGCCTGGGCCTCACCGACGACAAGGCGCGCTTCAAGTCCGAGAAGTGCCTCGCCGAAGCCGTGTATTTCGAATCCCGCGGCGAGGCCGTGCGCGGGCAGATCGCGGTGGCGCAGGTGGTGCTGAACCGCGCGTTCTCCGGCTACTATCCGACCACGGTGTGCGGCGTCGTCTACCAGAACAAGTACCGCCACTTCGCCTGTCAGTTCACCTTCGCCTGCGACAACGTTGCGGATGTGGTTCGCGAGCCCGAGATGTGGGACCGCGCCAAGAAGATCGCCAAGGCCATGCTCGACGGCCTGATCTGGCTGCCCGAGGTCGGCAAGTCGACGCACTACCATGCCTATTGGGTGCGGCCATCCTGGGTCGCCGAGATGAAGCGCATGTACAAGTTCGGGGTCCACACCTTCTATCGGCCGAAGCGCTGGGGCGACGGCAGCGACGCGCCGAGCTGGGGCACGCCGCAACAGACCGCGGCCATTTCGGCCGAGCTCACCGAAGCCGCCAAGAGCGAAGCCGAGATCAATCCGAACTGGACGCGGCGCTAGTTCGACCTTCGCGCTATGCGCTGAGCGACCGCGGCAGCCGCGCCGGCGGCCGCGCCGCGAGTTCATCGGCGATCTCGCGCGCGGCGGCGAGCGTGGTCATGGTCCGCTGCGCGAAGCTCGGGTTCTCCGCTGGGCAATCGGCACGGCAATGCGCGCCGCGGCTTTCGCGCCGGCTCCAGGCGGCGGTCGCGATCAGCAGCGCCGCCGTCGCCATGTTGCGCAGCGCCGGATCGACGCTGTCGCGCTCGAGCTTCGCAATCGTGCTGATGGCCTCGGCCAGCCCTTCCTCGTCGCGGATCACGCCGACCTGGCTGGTCATGATCTCGCGCAGCATCCGGATGTTCAGCGTGGAATCGGCGCCGGCGGGCTCCGCGAAGGCGACGTGTTGCAGGGCAGGGCAGGTCGCAAAGGCGCGGCCGGAGATGTCGTCGGCGATCCGGTTGGCGAACACCAAGGCGGAGAGCAGCGCGTTGCCGGCAATGTGGTTGGCGCCATCGGTGGCGGTCGCGGCCGTTTCCCCCGCCGCCCACAGCCCGTCGATGGAGCTGCGGCCGCGGCGATCCACCGCGATGCCGCCCATGTGGAAATGCGCCGCCGGGGCCACCGGAATCGGCTGCCGGGTCGGGTCGAGCCCGGCAGCCGCGCAGGCCCGGTGCAGCATAGGATAGCGCTCGGCGACATCGTCATCGAGCACGTCTCGCGCATCGAGGAACGCGCCGCGTCCGGCTGCGATCTCCGCCAGGATGCCGCGCGCGACCGTATCGCGCGGCGCGAGATCGACTAGCGGATGGCGCGGCAGCATGAAGCGCTGGCCGCGCCGGTTGACCAGGATCGCGCCGGCGCCGCGCAGGCTCTCGCTGATCACCGGTGACGGCTGATGCCCCGTCATCATCGCCGTCGGATGGAACTGCACGAATTCGGGGTCGGCGATCACGGCGCCGGCGCACGCGGCGACGGCAAGGCCGGTGCCGTTGGCGTGGTCGGGATTGGTGGTCGCGGCGAACAGATGTCCGACGCCACCGGTCGCGAGCACGACCGCCCGCGTGGCCATCACCACCGGCGCGGCCGCATTGTCGCCGGTCTTGCGCAACTGCAGGCCACAGACGGCGCCGCTCTCGGTCAGCAACGTGTCGGCGACATGTCCCTCGATCACGCGGATCGATGGCGTCGCGCGCACGGCCTCGGTCAGCGCGGCAATTATGGCCTGTCCGGTGAAATCGCCGCGGACGCTGAGGATCCGCCGCGCCGCATGCGCCGCCGCTCGCGACGTCGCCAATCCGCCTTTAGAGTCACGATCGAACGCAACGCCGAGACTCAGCAGATCCTCGATCCGGGCGAGACCGTCGCGAGCGAGCTCAAGCGCAGCGACCTCGTCGACGAGTCCGCCGCCGGCGGCAATCATGTCGGCCGCATGGAACTCCGGGCTGTCGCCAGGAGAGACGGCGGCTGCGATGTCGGCCTGCATGGTAGCGCCGAACGCCGGCTCGCCGAGCGGGGTCGCGGAGATCAAGATGACCGGCTGCGGTGCGAGCTTCAGCGCGCAGAACAGTCCTGCAACGCTGGCGCCGACGATCACGACTTCGCCCGTCGTTTCGATCTGGTCGTGGTCCATATGCTGTCCAAATTCCACATTCGGTGCGCATATGTATCAAGCTACCAGTTAGCTCTTCTTCAGAGACATCCGTCGCTGTTTACAGGTGTTTGGCGACAAATCGCGGCCGTTCTGATGGTCGCTCCCGCGCAGCGTGAATCATCGTCGCTCACTCGCGCATCGCGATCGAAATAGTCCCGCTATAATGACGCGCTGCATGAGTTTCAGCGATGGAACCTCATCAGGATGACGCGATGTCATGATGCGACGCGTCATCGATTTTTTTCATGGCTGAGTTCCTGCTTTTGAGCTTGGGAGTTCAATGCAAATGCATTAACCCCTGAGGATGCGCCGACGATGCGCAGCGCAGCAGGGGAGGACCATCCATGTCGATACAGGCAGGCGATCTCGGCACGGCCTCCCGCAGCCAGGGCTGGCGCACGCCGCTCGTCATCATCGTCTGCGGCTGCGCGATTGCGCTTCTCAGCTTTGGTCCGCGCTCCAGCCTCGGCTTCTTCGTGCAGCCGATGAGCCGCGAATTCGCCTGGGGCCGCGACGTGTTCGCGCTCGCGGTCGCCGTGCAGAACCTGCTGTGGGGCCTCGGCCAGCCGCTCGCCGGCGCCATCGCCGACCGCTTCGGCGTCATGCGCGTGATCTGCGTCGGCGCGTTGCTCTATGCCGGCGGGCTCCTGATGATGCGCTACGCGACGTCTCCGCTGTCGCTGGATATCGGGGCTGGTGTGCTGGTCGGGTTCGGCCTGTCCGGCTGCTCGTTCAACCTCATCCTGTCGGCCTTCAGCAAGCTGTTGCCGCCGGAGCGGCGCGGCCTCGCGCTCGGCGCCGGCACCGCCGCCGGCTCGCTCGGTCAGTTCCTGTTCGCGCCGTTCGGCGTGGCGCTGATCGACCAGTTCGGCTGGCAGAGCGCGCTGATGGTGTTCGCGACGCTGATGTTGTTCATCCTGCCGCTGTCGCTTGCAGTGGCGACGCCGCCGGCAGCCGAGGCCAAGCCGACCGAGGCCGAGCAGCAGTCGTTCACGACGGCGCTGATGGAGGCGTTTGGCCACCGCTCCTACGTGCTCCTGGTCCTGGGCTTCTTCACCTGCGGCTTCCAGCTCGCCTTCATCACCGTGCATCTGCCGGCGTTCCTGGTCGATCGCGGCCTGTCCGCGCAGACCGGCGGCTGGGTGATCGCGGCGATCGGCCTGTTCAACATCATCGGCTCGCTCAGCGTCGGCTGGCTGCAGAGTCGGCTGCCGAAGCGCTACATCCTGTCCTTCATCTACTTCACCCGCGCGCTGGCCACGCTCGCCTTCATCTCGTTCCCGGTCACGCCCGTCACGGCGATCGCATTCGGAGCGGTGTCGGGGCTCGCCTGGCTCTCCACCGTGCCGCCGACGTCCTCGCTGGTCGCAATCATGTTCGGCACGCGCTGGCTCGCCACGCTCTACGGCTTCGCCTTCGTCAGCCATCAGGTCGGCGGCTTTCTCGGCGTCTGGCTCGGCGGCATCGTGTTCGAGCGCTATGGCTCCTACACGCCGATCTGGTGGCTCTCGATCCTGTTCGGCGTGCTCTCGGCGCTGATCAACCTGCCGATCGTCGAGAAGCCGGTGGCGCGGGCGGTGCCCGCCACCTGAGTTGCACGTCCGATCCGATCGGCTAAACATGGCTGAAACTTCAAGAGCGCAGGGAGTGCCGCTGTGGGAACGTTCAAGGCGATCCGGATCGACAAGGCCGACAAGGGGACCACGGCCGCACTGACGCAGTTCGACGAAGCCGAGCTGATGGATGGCGACGTCACCGTCAAGGTCCAATGGTCGGACTTGAACTACAAGGACGGCCTGGCGCTGACCGGCAAGGCGCCGGTGGTGCGCCGCTTCCCGATGATTGCGGGCATCGATTTCGCCGGCACGGTCGAGCAGTCCAGCCACCCGCAATGGAAGCCCGGTGACGCCGTCGTCTGCACCGGCTGGGGCATGGGCGAGACCCATCTCGGCGCCTACGCCGAGAAGGCTCGCGTCAAGGGCGACTGGCTGGTCGGCCTCCCGCAGGGCCTTTCGGCCCGCGACGCCATGGCGATCGGCACCGCCGGATTCACCGCGATGCTCTCGGTGCTCGCGCTGGAGAAGCATGGCTTGACGCCGGCGAGCGGGCCGGTGGTGGTGACGGGCGCTGCCGGAGGCGTGGGCTCGGTCGCGATCGCGGTGCTCGCCAAGCTCGGCTACCACGTGATCGCCTCGACCGGGCGCCTCGCCGAGGCCGATTATCTCAAGTCGCTCGGGGCCGCAGAGGTCATCGACCGCCACGAGCTGTCCGGGCCGGCCAAGCCGCTGGCCAAGGAACGCTGGGCGGGCGGCGTCGACAGCGTCGGCTCGAACACGCTGGCCAACCTGCTGTCGATGACCAGGTATGGCGGCGCCATCGCGGCCTGCGGCCTGGCCGCCGGCATGGACCTGCCGTCCTCGGTCGCGCCGTTCATCTTGCGCGGCGTGTGCCTGCTCGGTATCGATTCGGTGATGTGCCCGCTGCCCGCCCGCAAGGCCGCCTGGGCGCGCCTCGCAACCGACATGGATCGGTCAAAACTGGCTGAAATTACTCACGAAATCGCCCTGGACGAGGTCGCCTCGCTGGGCCCCCAGATCCTCGCCGGCCAGGTTCGCGGCCGGACGGTGGTAAGAATATCCTGAGGATGTTCAGACTTTTCAAACCATGCTGCTCCATTGTTGCCATGGTTGGTATGGTAAGCATGGGGTAAAGATACCGCCTTACCCGCTGCGTGGGGTTAAGTGGGAGTTTGATACATGCTCGGGCGTTTTTTGCTGGGGACCCTGACGGCAGGCGCCGTCGTCGCGCCTGCGGTTGCGGGATCGATGACCGCCGACGAGGCGCGCAAATTCGTCGCCGGAAAGGTGTTCGCCTTCACCTGCGTTGACGGCACCCGTGGCGCAGGTCGCCTTCTCGACGACATGGGCGCTGCCGGCGCAGTGCAGTTCTCGGGCTCGGGGCCGGTGCGTCACATCCGGCTGCCCGGCAACACGCTGCAGATTCGCGGCCAGAACGTCTGTGCCTCGATCAAGGGCATGCCGTTCGAGCCGTGCTTCAACCTGGACAAGAAGGACGACCGCAGCTTCCGCGGCTCGGTTTCGGGTCTTGGCGCCTTTGCCTATTGCGACTTCCAGCATCAGGGCGGCGCCACCATGCTGATGGCGCGCGCGGTGGCGCGTCCTCGCGGCTCGCGTGCAGCCGCGCCTGCCGCTGCAGATCCGGCGCATACGGAAGTCGCCGCGCGGGTCGAGACGCCGCGCGTGGAGCGCAGCAAAGTGGAACCGGTGAAAGCGGAATCCGCGAAGCCTGACAACAGCAAGTCCGAAAACGCGAAGGTTGATGCCGCCCCGGAGTTGCGCCGCTCGACCGATTAGTTGTTAGTTCACGCATCCTTTGAAAAACCCGGCGCCGATTAACATAGATCAACCTGTTTTAGGTCGAGCGCACGATAGGGGTCATTGCGCCGTAATCGTACGGACCGCTTGATTCATGCCTCGGTAGCGACTCACGTTGCAGTTTCCGACCGGGGGGGTGGCCCACGAGAAAGGGTCGTTAATGTCGCTTTACTTCTTTCGGATCAGTCAGGGCCGCTATTCCGGCGCGGCTGATCAGCCTTATGAGTTCGCTAACCGGGAGACCGCCTGGAACGAGTTGACGGCCGTCTGCTCGGACCTGATCGGCGGAATCTCCAAGACGCTGCAGCAGGGGGCCGAGTGGCAGATGGAGCTGCTCGACGAAGCCAAGCAGCCGGTGTTCCGCATCCGCCTCGTCTCCGAAGCGGTCACCTGATGTCGTTGCCGAGACTATTCGCCCGGGTCTGATCCGGGCCTGTGGTGTCTCGCCGACGTTCCTCCAGATTGCAGCATTTGCGCCTGAACGCGGCATGCGGTCAGGCCGATCAGCCCGGCAACGCCGGTGCATCCAGACGCGGCGTCTCGTCGTCGCGTCAGCTTGGGCGTGGTGGCATCTCGAACCATCCCCCGCGTTGCGCGTGTTCGCCGGCAAGCAAATTCAGACTGCATCTTGCCGCCGCGCAACTATCAGCGTCTCAGCAAGACATCGCGTCTCAAGCAGCTGATTGCTGGCCCGTGTGTCGCGGCAGCGCGCGCTTTCTGGTTGCAGATTAACTCGCCCTTAAAGATCGCTGGCATACTAGAAGTTGAACGATCAGTCCGACGCGAGATCGAAGGTGTTGCTGAGTGCGATACCTCCACTGGTGTCTTACTACGCCCGGTGCAGCGACACCGGTGACAGAACACCGCGCAGTCAGCGCCGGTGTGCATTTTACATGCATTGTCAGTAGTCTTACGGGCCCGGAATTAACTTCCGATAAGCCTGTTTCGCGCCCAATGACACTGTCAGAGCCGAATGAGACCTCGCTGTTTCCGAGGCTCCCGATTCTCTGACCTCGATGCCGCGCAGCGCAGCGCAGACCTGAATGTTCGGGCCGTCCTTGGCGCTGCGAGAAGGCGGCCGAACGCGCAGTCAGCTGGGGTCATCAGTGTCACAATTGTCCATTCGTACGAAGATCATTTCGGTCATCGCCTTCATGCTCGTCACGATGTGCGGCCTCGGCGCGCTTGCGGTGATCAGCATGCGGTCGATCAATGCCAATACGGTCGACATCGCGACCAACTGGCTGCCGAGCGTGCGCGCGATCGGCGAGCTCCGCTCCGACATCAACCTGCTGCGCATCGCGCTGCGCGCGCATGTGATGTCTGACACCGCCGAGACCAAGCAGGCCGCGGAGAAGCGCGTCAACGGCATTCTCGAGACCATCAACAAGGACCGCGCGACCTACGAGCCGATGATCACCTCGGCCGAGGAGCGCACGATCTACAACAACTGGGTGCAGGCCTGGGAGAAGTACGTCGTCGCGATCAAGCAGGTGATGGACGAATCCAACAAGAGCGTCGGCAAGATGCCGCGCGAGGCCACCGAGTTGCTGGAGAAGTCGGCCGCGGCGATCGCTCGTGATGCCGACAAATATTTCATCCAGGACATCGAGTTCAACAACAAGGGCGCCGAGAACGCAACGCGCCAGGCAGCCGAGAGCTTCTCGCGCGCGATCTGGCTGGTCCTCTCGATCATCGCCGCCGCCGTCATCGCCGGCGTCGCCGTCGGCGTGTACCTGGTGAAGAACGTCTCGCAAGGTATCGCCTCGATCATCAAGCCGATGCAGGAACTCGCCAAGGGCGATCTGAGCGCGGAGGTGACGCATCGCGGCGAGCCGACCGAAATCGGCGCGATGGCGGATACCTTGCAGGTGTTCAAGGAAGCGCTGATCGCCAAGAAGGAAGCCGACGAGCACGCCGCTGCCGATGCGGAGGCCAAGATCGCGCGCGGCCGCCGCGTCGACAACATCACGCGTGAGTTCGAGGCCACCATCGGCGAGATCGTGCAGACGGTATCGTCGGCGTCGACGGAGCTCGAGCATTCCGCCGGTGCATTGTCCTCGACCGCGACGCGCTCGCAGCAGATTTCGACCGCGGTGGCTGCCGCATCGGAAGAAGCGTCCACCAACGTGCAGTCGGTCGCGTCCGCCACCGAGGAGCTGTCGTCCTCGATCACCGAGATCAGCCGTCAGGTGCAGGAATCGGCCCGCATGGCGACCGAGGCCGTCGACCAGGCGCGCTTGACCAATGATCGCGTCGGCGAGCTGAGCAAGGCGGCGGCGCGCATCGGCGACGTGGTCGAGCTGATCAACACGATTGCCGGCCAGACCAATCTCCTGGCGCTGAACGCGACGATCGAGGCCGCCCGCGCCGGCGAAGCGGGACGCGGCTTCGCGGTCGTCGCCTCCGAGGTGAAGGCGCTGGCCGAGCAGACCGCCAAGGCGACCGACGAGATCGGTCAGCAGGTGTCGGGAATCCAGGCGGCCACGCAGGAATCGGTCGGCGCCATCCGGGCGATCTCCACCACCATCGAGCGGCTGTCGGAGATCTCCTCGGCGATTGCTGCTGCCGTGGAAGAGCAGGGTGCGGCGACGCAGGAAATCTCCCGCAACGTCCAGCAGGCCTCGCAGGGCACGCAGGAGGTCTCCTCGAACGTCGTCGACGTGCAGCGCGGCGCGGCGGAGACCGGCCAGGCGTCTGCGCATGTTCTGTCTGCGGCACAATCGCTGGCGACTGACAGCGATCGCTTGAAACGCGAGGTCGCAAGCTTCCTGGCGTCGGTCCGCGCAGCCTGATACCGCAGCGGCGTTTGCTGTTGCTGGAATTTTAGTAGGACGTAGTTCAGCATTAACGGAAGTTTACAGACAAAGCGGCAAGCTGCTTCTCGGCAGTTGCCGCTTTTTTCGTTTCGCAGCGGTGCCGGCCGCGCAATGGTGCTGTGGCCTGGATGACACGACCGGTTAGCGAGACGATTCTCCCGGAGGATCAGGACGTGTCCAAGCTTTCCATTCGTTTCAAGATCATCTCGGTGATCGCATTCCTGCTGGTCGTGATGTCCGGCCTGGGCGTGCTGTCCCTGCGCAGCATGCGCACGATCAACGAGCGGACCGTCGACATCGCCACCAACTGGTTGCCGAGTGTGCGCGCGCTCGGTGCGCTGCGCGCCGACATCAATGTTTACCGGCTTACGTTGCGCGCTCATGTGATGGCTCAGTCGCCCGAGGCGAAAGCCAGCAACGACAAGCGTATGGCCGATACGCTCGCCAAGGTGAAGAAGGACATCAAGGTCTACGAGCCGCTGATCTCCACCGCCGAGGAACGCGGCATCTACGAAGCCTGGACGCGCGCCTTCGATACGTATTTGGCTGAAGCCGAGAAGGTGCTCGACGTCTCGCGCAAGAGCGTCGGAAAGCTGCCGGACGACGTCGAGGCCCTGTTCAAGCCGACGGGCGTTGCCTCCACCGCATCGGAAGAGCTGCTGCTGAAGGCGATCGACTACAACGACAAGGGCGCGGAGGCGGCCACGCGTGAGGCGGCCGATGGCTATAACAGCACCTTCTGGGTCGTGACCTCGATCATTCTCGCCGCGATCGCCGCCGGCATCGCGGTCGGCTTCTATCTCGTCCAGGACGTCTCCTCCGGCATTGCCTCGATCATCAGGCCGATGCAGGCGCTCGGTCAGGGCGATCTCTCGGCCGAGGTGCCGCATCGCGGCGAGCCGACCGAGATGGGCGCGATGGCCGACACCTTGCAGGTGTTCAAGGAGGCGCTGATTGCCAAGCGGGACGCTGACGCGCTCGCCGCGCGCGACGCCGAGGCCAAGATCGAGCGCGGCCGCCGCGTCGACAACATCACGCGCCAGTTCGAGACCACGATCGGCGAGATCGTGCAGACGGTATCGTCGGCCTCGACCGAGCTCGAGCATTCCGCCGGCGCGCTGTCATCGACGGCCTCGCGCTCGCAGGAGATCTCGACCCAGGTCGCCGCCGCCTCCGAGGAAGCCTCGACCAACGTGCAGTCCGTGGCCTCGGCCACCGAGGAGCTGTCCTCGTCGATCACCGAGATCAGCCGCCAGGTGCAGGAGTCCGCGCGCATGGCGCAGGAAGCCGTGTCGCAGGCGCGCCAGACCAATGACCGCGTCGGTGAGTTGTCCAAGGCCGCCGCGCGCATCGGCGACGTCGTCGAGCTGATCAACTCGATCGCCGGCCAGACCAATCTGCTGGCGTTGAATGCGACCATCGAGGCGGCGCGCGCGGGCGAAGCCGGCCGCGGTTTTGCGGTGGTCGCATCGGAAGTGAAGGCGCTCGCCGAGCAGACCGCCAAGGCCACCGGCGAGATCGGCCAGCAGATCGGCAGCATCCAGGCCGCGACGCAGGAATCCGTCGGAGCCATCCGCGACATCTCCGGCACGATCGAACGTCTCTCGGAGATCTCCTCGGCGATCGCGGCGGCGGTCGAAGAGCAGGGCGCGGCGACCCAGGAGATCTCGCGCAACGTCCAGCAGGCCTCGCACGGCACGCAGCAGGTCTCTGCGAACGTCGCCGACGTGCAACGCGGCGCTGCGGAGACCGGCCAGGCGTCGACGCATGTCCTCGGCGCCGCCAAGTCACTGGCCACCGACAGCGACCGGCTCAAACGCGAGGTCGCCTCGTTCCTGCAGTCGGTGCGCGCGGCGTAACGCTCAACCCGCAGGCTGAGCCGGCGGCGCCTGCTGTTGCCGCCGGAACAGCACCTTCTGGTACAACCAGCCGATCGCGACCAGCACCAGGCCGAGGCCGATGAAGGACAGCGCGCGCCACACGCCGGTCAGCGCCGACATGTCGACCAGGAAGGCCTTCAGGATCGTCAGCGCGATCACGATCGCCGATGCGAGGCGGGCGCGTTGCGATGACACGACCACTCCGATGCCGAGCAGCACCACGCCGAAGCCGAGCCACGCAATCGAGTAGGTGTACTGCTCGGCCGCGCTGGTGACGCCGCTGGTCAGAACCGGGCCGTGATAGATCCGGCGGATCTCCAGGCTGACATAGGACAGCGCCATGATCAGCGCGCCGGCGGCGAGCGTGTTGCCATAGGCCGGCGGGCGCCGGCCTGCGACCGCGTAGGACAACAGCAGCATCAGCACGGCCGGGAAGGCGTAGGTCAGGATCAGGATGTTCAGGAGCCGGCCGCTGATCGCGTCGTCCGAGACCATCGGGTTCTCGAACAGCAACAGCCCGAGCACGGTGGCGCCGCCGGCAAAGCCGGTCAGGATCACGGCGCCGACATTGTGCACGATGCTCTGGCTGCGCTCGCGCAGCCGCTCCAGCCCGATCGCGAGCGCCAGCGCGACGCAGACGTCGAGACCGATCTCGGCGAGCGACGGCACGGCCAGCATGTCGCCGTCATTGACGGCATGGCGGATCTCCAGGAACGCCAGCAGCGTCGTGAACAGGATCGCGGTGGCCTCGACGGCGCGCAACGGCGCGTCGTCGCCATAGCGGCGCATCAAATAGCTCGCGCCCCAGAACGACGCGGCGGGCACGCCATAACCCCACAAGAGCCAGTTGAGGATCGGCGTGGTGCCGACATCGGCACCGACGATGCGCGGGTCATAGCCAATCCGGAACACGACGAGCCCGGCGAACACCGCGGCCAGCGTGCGCAGGAACGGGATCGGCCGGTTCTCGAAGATCCAGGCGGTGCCGAGCGACATCAGCGCCAGCGCGATCGTCAGCCAGCCCTTCTCCAGCGCAAAGGTCAGCGCCAGCGCCAGCGCGCCAAGCGTGCCGGTCGCGAACAGCGCGATCGAGGCCGACAGGCCCGGCCGCTCCTCGCGCCGCGTCAGGAGCTCGGTCGCGGCGGCAAAGGCGGCCGCAAGCACGACCGCGAGGATCGCGAACGGGATCGAGCGGTCGAGATGGGCGATGCGCGCATAGAGCGCGACCAGCAACGCGATCGGCGTGAACACGCCGGCGGCCGACCACACCACGGGCACGACCGGATTGTGCGCGCGCCCCTGCGCCAGGAAGCCGGCGCCTCCGAAGCCGAGCGCGACGATCGCCGCCGTCACCAGATGCGATGTCACGGAGGCGCCGAGCGGGTCCGGGCCCATGCCGGGCAGCGCGCCGCCGGGCAGCACCAGCAGCTCCGGATTGTCGCGCAGCGCCCATTCGGCGAACACCAGGAACACCGTGCCGGCCGCTGCGGCAACCGCACCGGTCGCACTCGGCGCGCGCCATGCCACCGCGAGCGTGGCCGCGATCAGCACGGTGAAGCCGATCAGCGCCAGGCCGTCATGGAAGCTCGCCAGCACGATCAGCATCCCGCCGAGCAGATAGACCGCGAGCCCCACGGACGAGATCGGCTCGATCTCGTCATTGTCGGCCGCGGGACCGAACAGGAAGCCGCAGACGACGATCATTGCCGCCAGCGCGAAGCCCACGACGACATGGAAGACATGCGGCGCCACCGTCTCGACGCCGGCATCGAGGCCGGGCAGGGTCCACAGGAACGACAGCCCGATCGTGGTCATCGCGAGCCAGCGCCACAGCCGCACCCGCGCCAGCGCGAAGGCCGCCGCGGTGACGATCGCGAGATAGATGTACAGCGCCCAGTAGTTCGGCTGTCCGGTCGAGACCAGCACCGGCGTGGTGAAGGCCGCGACCAGGCCGAGACCGGCCAGCGCCGGGCCGTGCAGCAGCGCCGCCGCGAGCGTGCCGAGCGCGACGACGCCGAGCAGCACGAAGGCGATCGCCGGCGCCAGGAAGTCATACAGCGCATAGGCTGCGTAGATCGTGGCGAAGGCGACCGCCGTGCCGGCGGCGGTGAGGATCGCCGGGATGTTGGCGATCGGCAGCGCCGCGATCTGCGAGATGCTTTCTCTGCGCCGCGTCCATTCGCCGGCCGCCAGCAGCGCTGCGGCGAACAATGCGCCGAGCGCGACGCGCACCTCGGGGCCGACCAGGCCGGCCTCGATCGAATAGCGCACCATGAAGAAGCCGCCGAGCGCGAGCGTCAGCCCGCCGATCCACACCACCCAGCGGGTGCCGATGGTCTCCTCGAAGCCGGCCTGCGCTTGCGGCAAGGGCGGGACGAGCGGCGGCGGCTGATCGGCCGCCACGTCGCTCGTGATCGCCGCAGCCTGCAGGGCAGGCTCGGCGACCTCCGGAAGCGGCGGCGGCACCGACGGGGCTGCGGCGGGCTCCTCGAACGGACGGAGCGACGGCGCGGCTGCCTGCACAGCCATGCGGGGAGCCGCTTCCAGCCTGCTGAGCCGGGCCTCCACCTCCGTCAGTCGAACGGAGGTTTTTCGGGCGACGATGAGCGCCGCGAACGCGATCAGGAGGGCAATCCAGTCCAGAGGCCAGTCGAACATCCCGTCGCAGTCCTGAAATCGATGGCGCCCGCCGGCGTCATGGGAGAGGGAACAGAGGGCCTGCCAGGCCCAGGGGCGCAGCGAATCGACCGACGGCCCACGCGTGCCGTCACGATGGCTGCAGTTCCTTGAGTGTCAAACCGCGGGAGGGAAGTTCAAGCCGCGCCGGTATGACGCTACTCGGCGCATCGGAATCGGCAGCTCATTCCAGGTCGATGCGGAAGGGCTGGCTGTCGACCATCATCGCGCCCGGGCCGATTGCGTCCAGCGCGCGCACCATGCGGCCCTGGCGGCCTAGGGCCCGGTCGGCGAGGCTGACGATGAGGCGGTTGGGGGAGGCGATCGGCGAGGCCTGGCGGATCGCCCAGGCGATGTCGAGTTCGTCGCGCTGCGGGTTGAGCGCGCAGGCGGCCGCAAACGCGCTGGCGGTGGAGCGGCTGATGCCGGCATAGCAATGGATGACCAGCGGCGCGGTGCGGTCCCAGCCGCGCACGAACTCCAGCACCTGGGTGACGTGATCGTCGTTCGGGGCCATGAAGCCCGGCAGCTGCTCGGTGATGTCGTCGACCGAGACCCGCAGATGGTTCTCGGGCCGGATGCTCTCCGGCCGCTGCACCTGCTCGACATTGGCCATGATGGTCAGCACGTGGCTGGCGCCGGTCAGGCGCACGGTCTCGGGCAAAGCGGCAAGTGGGCAGACGTGGATCATGATGAGCCTTTGGACGCCCGATTATACGAACGGCGACACAAGGGCAAAAGCGCGTTTTGGATGTCAGCTGTCGGGCGGGCGCATATGTCCCGCCCCGGCGCAGGCGCGCATCAACGGGTGTTCTTGAGCTGCCGCAGCTCCTGGCGGACCAGATGCGCCTTGCCCTCGATCTCGGCGTTGAGCCGCTCGATGTGGTCAACCAAGCCGTCGCGAACGCCGTCGCGCCGCGATGGCGAAGGATGCAACGGTTGCCTGGCCGCGGTCTCCGCCCAAGGGCGGCGCAAGAGGAGGGCGTAGACGGCCACCATCGCGGCGACCACTAGCGGCATGCTCAGCGCATAGATCTGGCCCGTTGTCATCGGAGCCCTCCAAGGACCCATTGTCCCACCAAATGTAGGAGCAAACCGGCCATGAAGCAAATCGGGGCCGAGACGTAGATCAAGGTCGGATCGGTACTTTGCGGCAGGAAACCATAGATTTCCTGCCCGATGGGCACGAACGCGCCGACCGAGACGATGGCGGTCGCCAGGGTGTTTGCCCAGTTGGCCAACAGCTTCAGGCGCTCGTTCTGGCGTTCCTCCGGCGTCAGCGGCATCTCAGCACGACCCCAGCACCAGGTTGAACCGCGTCAGGAACCGCTTCTCGGCCTTGGCCGCGCTCCATGGCGTCAGGTACTCCGTCACGGTCGCCTCCGGCAGGCCGGGGTCGCGGCCGAACAGCTTCTTCGCCTCGCTCTCGGAGAAGCCGGCAAGGCGAGTGGCCTCCAGATAGGCCGCGCCGCGGTCGGCCGCCTTGATCTGGCGCTCGATCTCCGGCGCGAGCTCCGCGGGCAGGCCGAAGCGGATATGGATGGCGCCGAGCAGCCGCTTCTCGACGGATTTGTAGCTGCCGCCGAGCACCGCCTTGAACGGCGAGATCATGTCGCCGATGACGTATTCCGGCGCGTCGTGCAGCAGCGCGGCGAGCCGCAGCTTGGCATCGATGTTCGGCTTCTTCGCGCGCATCACGATCTCCACCAGCAACGTGTGCTGCGCGACGGAGAAGATGTGCGCGCCCGACGTCTGGCCGTTCCAGCGCGCCACGCGCGCCAGGCCATGGGCGATGTCGACGATCTCGACGTCGAGCGGCGAGGGATCGATCAGGTTGAGCCGCCGGCCGGACAGCATGCGCTGCCAGACGCGGTCCTGCCCGCTTGGGGACTTCTCGGTTGTCATTTGGGAGGTTTGAGGCGCGGGGCGCGGCGCTTGCCGCTGCAGGTCTCGTGGCAGAAGCAGGTGACGAGATGGTCGTTGACCATCCCGGTCGCCTGCATGAAGGCGTAGACGATCGTGGGGCCGACGAACTTGAAGCCCCGCGCGGACAGCTCCTTGGACATCTTGATCGACAGCGGCGTCGAGGCCGGCACGCTCGCGGTGGTCTTGAACTGGTTGACCTTCGGCGCCCCGTCCATGAAGCCCCACAACAGCTTCGAGAAGCCGGGGCCCTTGTCCTGGATGTCGAGCCAGGATTTCGCGCTCAGGATGGCGCCCTCGATCTTGGCGCGGTTGCGGACGATGCCGGCATCGTTCATCAGCGCGAGGATCTTCTTGTCGCTGTAGCGTGCGATCTTCTCCGGCTGGAAGTCGTCGAAGGCGCGGCGGAAATTGTCGCGCTTGCGCAGGATCGTGATCCACGACAGCCCGGCCTGGAAGCCGTCGAGGATCAGCTTCTCATACAGCGCACGGTCGTCATATTCCGGCACGCCCCACTCGGTGTCGTGATAGGCGACATAGAGCGGATCGCTGCCCGGCCAGGGGCAGCGCGTCAGACCATCGGGATGGATGACCGCAGCGCGACCCATATCGGCGGCTCAGGCGACCGTCTGCTTTGGCGCGCCCTGCAGCGCGTCGGGATCGGCAATGCGCAGAGTGAGACCGCCCGCCGTCAGCGGCGTGCCGGCCTCCATCGCCTCGGCGACACGGTCGATGCGCACCAGCGCAATGCCCTTCTGCTGCGCGGCCGAGCCCATGGTGCCGATGCTCTTCTCGCCGGCGAGAATCGGCGTGCCCGGCTCCGGGCTCGGACCATCGAGCACGACCTGCGCGGTGCGCGTGCGTGTCGTGCCGCGATGATGCATGCGGCTCACCACCTCCTGGCCGACATAGCAGCCCTTGCCGATGTCGACGCCGTGCAGCCGGTCCATGTTGGTCTCGTACGGAAACGCATCGCCATACATGAAGTCGAGCCCGCCGCGCGGCACGCTGCACGCGATGCGATGCGCCTCGTAGGCGTCGGCATCGACGATCTCGGCGCCGAGCTGCGTCGCGATCGTCGTGAGCGCATCCTGCGACGCAATGACGCGCGCGCCGAGACGCGCGTGACGCGGATCGGTGAAGCTTTGCTCCGGCATCGTGCCGACAGCGCCATCCCAGACCGCGATCACGCCCAGCTCTGCGGAGAGGTTGCTGACCGCGACCTTCGCCCTGAGCTTGTAGACGTTGAGCTTGTCGGTGAGCGCCTGCGCCAGGGCGCGGGGAACGTCGAGCAGGAAGCGCTCGCCGCCATCGCTCGCCGGCACCTCGGTCACCAGAAAATCGATGATGATCTTGCCCTGCGGCGTCAGCAATGCGCCGAACCGGGCGTCGCCCGGAACGAGCTTGGTGACATCGGTGGTAACCAGACCGTTGAGGAACTTGCGTGCATCGTCGCCGCTGACCTGGACCACGCCCCGGTCGTCGAGAAACGTCGCTTTCATCCGAAAAACCTCTTGCGACACGCCGCACTGAAACGTAAGCCGCCCTGGCATAAACCACAAGGCTGAAACGCCGCACTGCGGTGGCTTCATCCTAAAGATCGAGACATCGGCCGCCTCTGAGACCAGCAAATGGGCAGACGCGCAGCATGTTCGATCTGTCTCCGATGAATGCGGAGAATGAAATCCTAGAGGGGTTCATGAGCCAGCGGTTCGACGTCATTCTGAAATCCGGCACCGTGGTCAACCAGGACGGCGAGGGTGTCCGCGACATCGGCATCAGCGCGGGGCGCATCGTCGAGATCGGCGATCTCGGCGCGGCCTCGGCGGCCGACATCATCGACTGCAAGGGCCTGCATGTGCTGCCCGGCGTGATCGACACCCAGGTGCATTTCCGCGAGCCCGGCCTGACCCACAAGGAGGATCTCGAAACCGGCTCGCGCAGCGCCGTGATGGGCGGCGTCACCGCCGTGTTCGAGATGCCCAACACCAATCCGCTGACGGTCACCGAGGAGGCGTTCACGGCCAAGATCGAAGCCGGCCGCCATCGCATGCATTGCGACTTCGCCTTCTTCATCGGCGGCACCCGCGAGAATGTCGAGCAGCTGCCGGTGCTGGAGCGTGCCGAGGGCTGCGCCGGCGTCAAGGTGTTCGTCGGCTCCTCCACCGGCTCGCTGCTGGTCGAGGACGATGACTCGCTGCGCCGCATCTTCCAGGTGATCCGCCGCCGCGCCGCCTTCCACGCCGAGGACGAATACCGACTCAACGAGCGCAAGGGCCTGCGCGTCGAGAACGATCCGCGCTCGCACCCGGTATGGCGCGACGAGGAGGCGGCGCTGCGCGCCACCCAGCGGCTCGTCAATCTCGCGCACGAGACCGGCAAGCGCATCCACGTGCTGCACATCTCGACCAAGGAAGAGATCGTGTACTTGCGCGACCACAAGGACGTCGCCACCGTCGAGGCCACGCCGCATCATCTCACTCTGGCGGCACCGGAGTGCTATGAGCGGCTCGGCACCTACGCGCAGATGAATCCGCCGGTGCGCTCCGCCGACCATCGCGACGTGATCTGGTGGGGCGTCCACCAGGGCATCGTCGACATCCTGGGCTCCGATCACGCGCCGCATACCGCCGAGGAGAAGGCCAGGACCTATCCGGCCTCGCCCTCCGGCATGACCGGCGTGCAGACCTTGGTGCCGATCATGCTCGACCACGTCAACGCCGGCCGGCTGTCTCTGCAACGCTTCGTCGACCTCACCAGCGCCGGCCCGGCCCGCATCTACAACATCGCCCGCAAGGGCCGCATCGCCGCCGGCTACGACGCCGACCTGACGATCGTCGACCTCAAGCGTAGCGAGACCATCACCAACAAATGGGTCGCCTCGAAAGCCGGCTGGACCCCGTATGACGGCGTCCGCGTGACCGGCTGGCCGGTCGGCACCTTCGTCCGCGGCCAGCGCGTGATGTGGCAGGGCGAGCTGCTGACGCCAGCCACGGGCGAGCCGGTCCGCTTCATGGAGACGCTGCGGCCGTAACGCGCGCTGTGTGTTGTTAGGTCGCTCGATCCTCGCTCAGGATTGAGCGGGCGTGGTCAGCGAGACGCTGTCAAATACAGTGCCCTCTCCCCTTGTGGGAGAGGGCATGTACGGCGCATCCTCAAGCTCGGTCGGGTGAGGGGTTTCTATCGGCGTGCCGCGCTTGCGGAGACATACCCCTCACCCAACCGAGTAAGTTGATAGTTCGGAGATGCCCTCTCCCACAAGGGGAGAGGGCACTGTATCGCACAGCGCTGGTGACAGAGAGTCTCGCGCCCCGCCGCAACTCATCCGAACAGCTTGTCGATGTCGTCCTGGGAAATCGCCACGCCCGTCCGCTGCGGCCCGTTGAGCAGGCTCGGCGCGCTCGGAGCGGTGAGCTCGGCGGCCATCCGCGCCAGCTCCTCCTTGCCCCAGATGCGGACCAGGCGGTTGATGTGGTCCTCCATGAACTTCAGCGACTTGACCACGCGCGTGATCCGCTGCCCGGTGAGGTCCTGAAACGCGCAGGCCTCGAACACCTTGTTGGTGCTGTCGACGATCTCGTCGCAGACCGCCGCGGTCGCCGGGTCCTTGACGCCCTGCAGCTTTCCGACGCTGGCGCTGATCGACTCCATGCTTTCGAGGATCGTATTCCCGGCGGCTTCCGTATTTTCCACGATCGCGTCGAGGGTGTCGGTCATCGACGCGAAGCTGCCCTTGTCGCCCTGAAGAGCGGCGAGCTCGCGCCGCATGCTGCTAATGTTGCCGAACATCTCGACCAACAGCGTCTTCAGCATCCTCTCTTCTTCCGGCGCAATCATCAGAAATCCCCGACTTTTCCCTAAACGTTTCCTTAACCAGAGTCTTCACGCGGCAGTTTCAAGCTCCGCCTGCTCGTCCGTGACGGCATTTCGGATCTTGGTCCGGCGATGACCAGGTCGCGACACGGCTATCGAGTTTTCGCGTCAGCTCGAACCGGTACTGTGGTCAGGTCGGTGAAGATCAGCGACCTAGTTTTTCCCAATTTTGTTAAGGGCGGATGTTCATGCCGCCCAAGGCGATTGAATGGTGAAGGATTTCTGACGTGACTTGGCGGCGTTCGAAGAGGGTGCCTTCACGCGCCGACCTCGCGGCCCAGATGATAAGGATGGCAATATCCGGGTTCACCAATGCCGCGCGTAAGAACCCGGATATCGGCCGCGCTCACCCGCTTTCGCTTTCGATCGGGACTTGTGTGAGGCAGGCCAAAGGTCGTCCATTGACCTATCTCCGATCGTTTGGTCATCGTGGGCAGTGCCGCTCGATCAGCGAAGGTACGCAGTCGGATGGGGGGAGGTCCGCTTTTGCCCCTGGTGAGGTCCCTTTTGCCCCATAGTCGAGATCAGAACAGCATCGTGGCAATTTGACACGATCTATTTGCAGTTTGCATAGCGCCTGCGCTTATGCAGGATGTGGACGCGAAGATTTGCGATCGGTCTCGCCGGAGACAGGTGATGGGCAGAGATTTGGTAAGATGCATTATCTTCGGAGTCTTTGGACCAAGCCTTGGTCTGCTCACCTTCGTCGTCGTCAATCGCGGTAGCGTAAGGGATCTGGGTTTAGACACCCTCCTAATCGCGCTTCTATTTGTCTATTTGAATGGTCTTGTTCCGGCTCTAATCGCTGCTGCGTTTGATCGCTATTTGGACTGCAGAACGAGAGGCCTCGGCAAGTGGTTCCTCTGCGGGTGCTTTGGCTATGTTGCCGCCTACATGAACGTGCTCGTGCCGATCCTCGTATATCAGCCCAGGTGGGGCCTCGTGGGTGCTATTCCGGCAATGATCTGTTCAGCTGTCACCCAGCACATAATCGGCCCTTTCGACGAGTGCGCACGCGCTTGACGATGTGGACCTTCGCTTGTGGCCCACAGCGGCCTCTGACTGCCCGTAATTTTAATTCTTATCAGCCAACATGTGCCCTAGCCGTTGGATTTGAGAAGACGCTCGCGCCCATGATGACGCGCTAATAATCTTTGTTGGGAGACCGTCGATGGCTCAAGAGAGTTCCAGGCCGCGCATCGGGGAAGGGCGCATCGGCAGTTCGCTTTGCGCGGCGATCGGCGTGCTCAGCGTCGCTGCGGTGCTGTGCCTGCGCTACCCCGCCTTTCTCACGACGCCCGAGTTGCGCGTTCATTACGATGTCGAGCTGCTCCGCCTGACGCTTGCGATCGCCATGGTGGTCGGCGCCTGGCTCGGCGTCATCGGGATCGTGCTCGGGGGGCTACGGCTGAGCGCTGCGATCGGTCTCAGCGCGCTGTTCCTCGCCATGCTGCTCGGCGGGCCCTACGTGCCGACGCCGGATTTTCTCCAGCCGCGCTTCTATCTCGGCCTGGACTGGCTGGTGCTCGATCTCTTCTTCACGGGTGCTGCCTTCGTGCTGCTCGAAATGGGTCTTCCCGCGGGTGCGGCCGGAGCAGGGGCCGCTCAGCCCGGGCTGGAGGCTCGATCTCGCTTATTTCGGCGTCAACCATTTGCTGATCGGCGTCTTCCTGGTGGTCTCGACCCATTTTGCCCATGACGCTTTCGCCTGGGCGATCAGCCCGTCACTGCAGGCGCATGTCGTGGCCCTGCCGGCATTCGTCCGCTTTCTGCTGGTCATCCTGGCGGCCGATGCGGTCGAATACGTCGCGCATCGCGCCTATCACGAGGTGCCGTGGCTGTGGCGGATCCATGCGGTCCATCATTCGCCAGAGCACATGGACTGGCTCTCGGGATCGCGCCTGCATTTCCTCGAGCCATTGGCCACGCGCGCTCTGGTGCTGGTGCCGATCGTCCTGCTCGGCTTCCCGCAGGACACGAACTTCGCCTATCTCATCTTCATCTCCGTGCAATCGGTGCTGATCCATTCCAACATCAAGATGGATGTCGGCTGGCTGCGCTACGTGATCGTCACGCCGCAATTCCATCACTGGCACCACGCGTCGGACGCCGAGGCCCTCGACAAGAACTACGCGGCGCATACGCCGCTGTTCGACATGCTCGGCGGCACCTGGCATCTGCCCAAGGACCGCTGGCCGGTCAGATACGGCACGGTGAAGCCGATCCCCGGCGGCATGCTCGGCCAGTTCATGCACCCCTTCGTCGGGCCGGTGAAGGAATTCCTCGAACATCGCGATCCCTGACGCAGCGTGCGCTGGTGCCAGCCTGAGAGCCGCAGCGCGGTTCCGTGGCGTGTGCTCTCCGGCCAATTCAGCGCGATCAGTCGAAATGTTTCCCGGCGTCGCGCGATGAAACGAGCTGGCTGCTGCGCCCTGCTGCTCGTCGGGCAAATCAGTGTGCAATTTCGTAGAGCGTGTCGACGCTCTCGGCCTCCGCGACTGTCCAAAACCCATGCGCGGAAACGGCAAGTTTGCACGTCGCCTTAATGCGATCGCGGTCGCAGCGCGGCGTGGCTGCAGATTTCGTCTTTCTTTTTTCCAGAATTCATGTCACTCCTCTTGCATCCCGCCTCAACGAGAGGGGCGTACGCGCGGTCGTCACGAGACGCGAGGCGGGGAGGCGGTGGACGTGTCGGGTTGCAGCGTGGCTTGTCCGCGCGGACGAACAGCTTCGATGCGGACGTGAAGCCGTGTGGTCCTGACCTCCCGGTGCCGAGGTCAAGTGGGCTGTCGATGCGAGAGCGTCGGCGCTGACGATGGGGGCAAGACAGCCGGTCCCCAGGGAGAGCATGGAGTAAGCGTTAAAACCATCGCGCAGGGAAGGCTGGGCTCATCCGGCTGCACCTGTGGTTCCTGCCCCGTGCATTCTTGTTCGCACGGGGGCCATGGGCGTCAGCCGACGCTCAGCCTTCCCTGCGCCCTCGATCTTGCGAGGGACGAACGCCGGTCATCGCTCGGGCGCACGCGCCGCGAGGACGATGAGGCGTGTCCAAAGGCTGTTTGAGATGTGAAGGTGGATGCCGATACGCATGAGCGCTGACGGCATCGTGCTACAAACACTGCCGAGCATTTGAGCGGTAGGGTGGGCAAAGCGGCCGCCCGCAGGGCGGTCGTGTGCCCACCGTCGGGAGGCGAACGCGGAGCGCGATGGTGGGCACGGCGCGCGCGAGAGCGCGGCATTGTCGGCAGAAGCGGGGCGCGCCTTTGCCCACCCTACAGCCGACGCGAAGAGCCTACTGCGTCGCGCGCGACAGCGAGAACTCGCCGTTGCGGATGCGCTCCGGAAAACCCTCGACGAAGGTCGCCACCGCGTCCTCGCCATAGGTCGTCACGAGCTCGGCGAGGGCTGCGAACAGGCTGGCCTGCGCCAGGCAGTCCCCGTCGACGCCGTCATGGCGCGCTTCCGCCCAGGCTTCGTTGAGGTAGCTGAGCGCGGCCTGCTTCTGCTCATGGTCGGGCAGGGCGGCGGGGAGGGCGCTGAAGGTGAGGGGATAGCTCATTGAATTCAGTCTGGCGGGGCCGCGAGGCGCGTTGATTTCCGAACGCGGGCGCGCCGGACAAGTCAGCATTACCACGCGAGGCGGGAACGCCTAGGCCAGTTCTTTAGGAAAGGTTAACAAGGTTAACGCAAACGTGGATAACGCGCCGGCCGCGTTAATTGGCGTAGCGCGCCGTGAGGTCGCGCGAGATCTTCGAGCCCTCGTCGATGTAGCGGCGGATCGCCACCATCGCCGCCGGCGTGCAGGTCCGGTAGGTCTGCTGGAAGCCGTTATAGCCGCGGTTGAAGCCGGCGATCATGCGGGCGCGGCGCTCGCCGGAGGGCGTCTCGGCGTCGATCAGGGCCTGCATCTGGTTGCGCCATTTGGCGCCCTCGTTGCTGCCGCAGATGCCGCGGAGGTAATGTAGTGTGCCGAGGATCTCGGCCAGCCGTTGCAGGTCGCCGTCGAATGGCGCAGCCGCATCCTGCGCCCGCACCGGAGCGGCAGCGCAGGCCGCGACGAGGACGAGGATGGCGAGCAGGCGTTTGGGGAACATCGGGAGCACCGCCGTCATATGCCTTCGCCCGGTGGCGGACGCAAGGCGGCTCTACGAGGCGCCTACAGCAGCGCCCGCGCGGCGGCGATGACGTCCGGCAGGCCGTCGGTGAGCGACAGGCCGTCCAGGTCATCGGGCGCGCGCCACAGCACGTCGTCGAGCTCCTCGTTCAGCACGGGCTCGCCGGCCTGCCAGCGTGCGGCAAAGGGCAGGATCACGTAATGGCCGTCGCCGCCCTTGCCGCCGTAACTCGCCGGCAGCACCTCGCGCCAGCCGGCCAGGCCGATGATTGTGATCGACAGCCCTGTCTCCTCCATCACCTCGCGCGCCAGCGCGTCGTGCAGGCTCTCGCCGAACTCGACCCGGCCGCCCGGCAGCGTGTAGGCGCCCTTGGCCGGAGACCGCGCCCGGCGAACGAGCATGATCTTGCCGTCGCGAAAGATCGCGGCGCTGACGGCGAGCTGGGGATGGCGGGGAGGCGAGGCGAGGGTCATGGCAAGGACGGCTCCGGGGCGTTATATGCACTCTGTCGTGGGGCTGCCGCGCCGGCAGCCTGTGCAACGCTAGAAGCTTGCCATGATCGCGTCGACGGCATCGACTTCGTCGACCTCCGCCACCGGTTCCGGATCGAACTCGATGTCGCCATTGATGATGCCGCCGGCTTGCGACACCAGCGGCTTGACCCAGCTGGCGGCTTGCTCGGCCAGCTTGGCCTTGGTGGAATCCTGCTTGGCGTCGCGCATCGCGCTGCCGACCGCGAGCAGGATGTCGGTCATGGTCTTGGTGAGATGGTCGAAGCGATCGCGAATCGCGGGATCGGCCTGCTCATAGGCTTCGATGACAAGATCGCGAGCCTTGAAATTGGTGTGCGTGAAATGTTCTGGGTAGGTCAGCGGCGACCACGCCAAAAAATCCTCGGCGCATTCCGGGATATCCGGAATCATTTCGAGCAGCATGACGGCTTCGTTGAAATGATTCAGATAGTCGGTGGCGAGCCCGGTGCGCGGATTGATGTTGGCGGCGCGCAGGATCGCGGCCCGCGCCGGATCAATGGCGCTGCCCGCCGGTCGTGGGGTCGTGCGATCGGAAGGCACGGATTGGGTCGCCGCTGCGGTCATCCGCTGCAGTGTTCCCAACCCCGGTTAAAAGGTGCTGAACACACCAGGATTTGAGTGACATTATGTGTGGACGCTTCGTGATCACTTCACCACCTGCGGCTCTCAGGCAGATCTTCGGCTACGAGGAACAACCGAACTTCCCGCCGCGGCACAACATTGCTCCGACGCAGCCTATTCCCGTAGTTTTTCTGGATCAGGACATCAGGCATTTTCGCTTGATGCGCTGGGGTTTCATGCCGGCCTGGGTGAAGGATCCCCGTAGTTTCACGCTGGTGATCAATGCGCGTTCGGAGTCCGTACGCGAGAAGCCCGCATTCAAGAACGCGATTCGTCGACGGCGCGTGCTTGTGCCCGCTGATGGGTATTACGAGTGGCAGGTGATCGATGGCCGCAAGCGGCCGTTGTTCATCCACCGCGCCGACCGCGCGCCACTCGGCTTCGCCGCGCTCGCCGAGACCTGGATGGGACCGAACGGCGAGGAGGTCGACACGGTCGCGCTCATGACGGCGGCTGCCAGCGCGGATCTCGCGACGCTGCATCATCGGGTTCCCGTGACGATCAGACCGGATGATTTCTCGCTCTGGCTCGACTGCCGCGCGCACGATGCCGACGACGTGATGCACCTGATGGTCGCGCCACGGGAAGGCGAGTTCACCTGGTACGAGGTCTCGACCCGCGTCAACGCGGTGGCGAACGACGACGAGCAGCTGCTGCTGCCGATGACCGAGGAAATGCGCGCCGTAGAAGATGCGCAGCGCAAGCCGGCGAAGAAAGTTGTGTCGCGTAAAATGACAACCAATTCGGCGGATGACGGGCAGGGGAGTTTGTTCTGAGGCTAAGCGTGCGGATGGGCCTGCACGCGAACTCTCACCACAAGGGCGGTGCGCTCCCTCTCCCCGTCCTTCACGGGGGCGCGACGAGCTTCGCTCGCGCTGGGAGGGTTGGGGTGAGGGGCCCGCACGGGTGGTGCGAGCGGAGCCGGCGTGAGAGATCGATCGTCAACCAAAAATCCGCAGCGCCGCGTGCTGCAGCAGCATGATCGTCTTGGCGTCCTGGATGCGGCCGTCGGCGATCATCGCCAGCGCCTCGTCGATCCCGACCTCCAGCACCTCGATCTCCTCGCCCTCATGGGCGAGCCCACCGCCGGCGCTGACGCGCATCTCGGGCTCGTAGGCGGCGACGAAGAAGTGGATCTTCTCGGTCACGACGCCCGGGCTCATGAAGGCCTCGAACAGAAACTTGACGTCGTGCAGCCGGAACCCGGTCTCCTCCTCAGCCTCGAGCCGGATGCGCTCCTCCGGCGAGGCATCGTCGAGCAGCCCGGCCGCGGCCTCGATCAGCAGGTCGTCGTAGCCGTTGATGAACGCGGGATAGCGGAACTGCTTGACCAGGATGACGCTGCGCTGGGCGAGATTGTAGGGCAGGATCGCCGCGGCGTTGCCGCGCTCGAACACGTCGCGGCTCTGCATCTGCCACGTGCCGTCGTCGCGCCGCCACTCGAACTTGGTCGAGGTCAGCGTGCCGTAATGGTCGGAGAGCACGCGCCGCTCACGCACGCGGATGCGGTCGGAGATGCTCATGGGAGACCTCTATTTCATGCCGGGCGTCGGCGGACGGCCGTCGAGCCATTTCGAAAACACGACGCTGTCCTGCACGGCATAGTCGAGCGCCTGATAGAATTCCTGCACCTTGGTGTTGTCGCCGCGCACCATCAGCATCAGCTTGGCGATGCCGCGCGCGCGCAGCCAGTCTTCAGCGCCCGCCATGATGGCGCGGCCAAGGTCCTGGCCGCGATGATCGGGATCGACGCTGACGTAATAGACCCAGCCGCGATGGCCGTCATGGCCGACCATCGCGGACGCCGCGATGACGCCGCCGCTGCGGCCGACGAGCACGGTGGAGTCGCTGCCGCGGCGGGCCAGCGCGATATCGGCGGCGGGATCGTTCCACGGCCGGGTCAGGCCGCAGCGCTGCCACAGCGCGATGATCGCGGGCACGTCGGCGTCGGTGATGTCGGAGATGGCGAGAGCAGGAGCTTTGTCCATGGGAGATCAGAGCACCTTGCCGGGATTCATGATCCCGAGCGGATCGAACTGCGCCTTGATCGCGCGCATCAGCGCGATCGCGGTTGGGTCCTTCACGTCCAGCAACTCGTCGCGCTTGAGCACGCCGATGCCGTGCTCGGCCGAGATCGAGCCGCCCATGCGCAGCACGATCTCGAACACCACCGCATTCACCTCGTGCCAGCGCGCGAGATAGTCGGCCGAGTTAGCGCCCACAGGCTGGCTGACATTGTAGTGGATGTTGCCGTCGCCGAGATGGCCGAACGGCACCGGCCGCGCGCCGGGCACTTTCCTGACGACGGCCTCATTTGCCTCGGCGATGAACGCCGGCACCGCGGCGACCGGCACCGAGATATCGTGCTTGATCGAGCCGCCCTCCGGCTTCTGCGCCCAGGAGATGTCCTCGCGCAGCTTCCAGAACGCCATCCGCTGGGTGAGATTCTCGGCGATGGCGGCGTCATCGACGATGCCGGCCTCCAGGCCCTGCTCGAGAATGGTCTCCAGCGTCGCGCGGGCATCGTCGCGCGACGACGACAGCTCCATCAGCACGAACCACGGATGCGGGCCGGACAGCGGCGCGCGGTTGCCGGCGACGTGGCGGATCGAGAAGTCGAGCGCGATGTGGGCGATCAGCTCGAAGCTGGTCAGGCTACCCGCCGCCTCGCGCTGCGCGATCGACAAGAGCTTCAGCGCGTCCTCCGGGGACTTGAGTCCGACGAACGCGGTCTCGATCGCGCGCGGCTTCGGAAACAGTCTCAGGCTCGCCGCGGTGATGATCCCGAGCGTGCCCTCGGCGCCGATGAAGAGATTGCGCAGGTCGTAGCCGGTGTTGTCTTTTTTCAGTTTCGACAACGCGTTCAGCACCCGGCCGTCGGCCAGCACCACCTCGACGCCGAGGGCCATCTCGCGCGCGACGCCATAGGCGAGCGCGGCGGTGCCGCCGGCATTGGTCGAGAGATTGCCGCCGATCGTGCAGCTGCCTTCGGCGCCGAGCGACAGCGGGAACAGACGATCGACCTCGGCGGCCTTCTGCTGCGCGGTCTGCAGCACCACGCCGGCCTCGGCGATCATGGTGTTGGAGGCGGTGTCGATGTCGCGTATCTTGTCCATCCGCTTCAGCGACACCACGACCTCGCCATTGTGCGGCGTCTGTCCGCCGACGAGACCGGTGTTGCCGCCCTGCGGCGTCAGAGCGATACGATGCGCGCTGGCGAGCTTGCAGATCGCGGCAACCTCCGCCGTCGAGCCGGGACGCAGCACCAGCGGCGAGCGGCCGTGGAACAGATTGCGCTCCTCGGTGACGTAAGGCGCGACGTCGGCCTCCGCGGTCAGCGCCTGGCGCTCGCCAACGATGGCGGCGAATTGCGCGATCAGCTCGGGAGACAGCGGCGGCAAAGCAGGCGGGCTGATGTTCATGGTCGGTTGCTTCCAGAGTTATCGCGGCGCGGCGGCGCGGCGCAGCCGGTCGTTGATCGCCTCGCCGAGGCCCTCGTTCGGGATCGGCATCACGGCGATGCTGCGGGCGCCGCTCGCATCGAGGCTGCGAAGATAGCCGAAAAGATGCGTGGCTGCCTCTGCTGCATCGCCCGAGGGCGACAGGTTCAGCATCGCGGCTGCGCCAGCGGCGCCGGGCAGCTTTGCGGGGCCGAAGGCGAGCAGCGCCTCGCCGGCCGCGAGGTCGGTGGCTTCGAGGCGGACGGCGGCGCGCGGCGCATAATGCGAGGCCAGCATGCCCGGTGCGAGCGGCTGCTCGGCGGCATGCATCTCGGCAACTGCCGGCCGCGCCAGAGGCCGGCCGAGCACCGCCTCGATCGCTTCGCTGGGAACTCCGCCCGGGCGCAGCAGGGTGGGCGCCTCAAAGCAGCCGATGATGGTCGATTCGACGCCGACCTCGACCGGCCCGCCGTCCAGGATCAGGTCGATTCGCCCGGTAAGATCGGCCGCGACATGGCTTGCCGTCGTCGGCGACACGTGACCGGAGATGTTGGCCGACGGCGCCACCACGGCGCCGTCGAATGCGGCGAGCAGCGCTCGCGCAATGGGATGGGCCGGCACGCGGATCGCGACCGTGTCGAGGCCGGCGGTGGCGAGATCGGCGACGGGACACCCGTCCGCCTGCGGGACGACGAGCGTCAGCGGCCCCGGCCAGAACGCGGCGGCCAGCCGCTCGGCCGTGGCATCGAAGAGGCCGATTCGTCGTGCTGCGCCGAGATCTGCGACATGGGCGATCAGCGGGTTGAAGGCCGGCCGCCCTTTGGCCTGGTAGAGATGAGCGATCGCCGCTGCATTGCTCGCATCGGCGCCGAGGCCGTAGACGGTCTCGGTCGGAAACGCGACCAGCCCGCCGCGCGCGAACACGCCCGCCGCCGCGGCGATTCCGCTCGCGTCGGCAGGCAGGACCTGCGTCTTCAGCTCTGTCGTCTCGGGCTCGGGCATCATGGGCCGGCAGTGGTACGTTTGCGCGCCCGCTATAGCGGCTGGGGCGGAGCGAATGAAGCACGCAAATCGCCCGGCGTCTTGCGCCTGCGCCATGGCTGCTGCGTAAAGCCCCATTGGGCCAAGGAGTTAACCCCTCCGCCGGCGATCTGCGATTTCGATGCGAATTCCTGCCTCGTGTGCCTTGCGAAGACGGAAACCCGACGCTATAAGCCGGCTTCCCAAGTCGGAGCGTGGCTCAGCCCGGTAGAGCACTGCGTTCGGGACGCAGGGGTCGCAGGTTCGAATCCTGCCGCTCCGACCATTCTTTCAAGCACCTACAATTGTGCTTTCCCGATTTTACAACGAGATGCGCGACGAAATGGCTCCTGGAGCCATATCGGCGCGTTCAGGTGGCAAGCTTGCAAAGCGCGACCGTTGATCCGACGCATGACGCGTTTTGTGTTCAGCGCGGTGAGACGTGACCCGCCGATCTCCTTGAGCCGGTCTGCCGCTCATCCAAACTCCTGAACAGGGCAGCTCGTTCGGGTCCTGAGAAACTTTCACAAGTGCTCTTCATGCAAAGCATTGAAGGTGATCGTCAGTCGATCCGAACAGCGATCTTTCTTAGCGCGGAACGCGTGGTCAGTGCCTTGAAGGCGGGGCGAAGCGTACTTCACGCGTGAGGGTGTCCTTTCAAGCCGAGCCCTGTTCGTCATCAGTTCCAGCTATTGGAATTCGAGTGTTGTCGCTCACTTGATGCTCAGACTAGGTATCCTCCGACGAAATCGCCTGATCGACATGACCTCGCGAAGGGACGGAGCCGATCTCATGCGAGCAATCACGTCTGTCCGCGTTGCGCCCCACCTGACGTGCTTTGCAACCGAGCGCGGGCGAACGCGATGTACCAATCGAGGCAGCCGGGATTGGCCATCGCGTCGCGGTTGATGACCTTGTCGAGCGGCTGTCCGAGCAGCAGCTTCTTGATCGGGAGCTCCTGCTTCTTGCCGGACAACGTGCGTGGAATCTCGTCCACCGCAAAGATCTCGTCGGGGACGAAGCGTCGCGACAGGCTGGCTTCGACCGCGCGGTTGATCTTCCGCTTCATGGTATCGTCGAGCGGGACGCCCTCGCGCAACACGACGAACAGCGGCATGTAGCTGTCGCGGCCGAGATATTCGAGATCGACGACCAGCGAATCCAGGACCTCAGGCAGCGCTTCGATCGCCGAGTACAATTCGCTCGTTCCCATGCGCAGGCCGTGGCGGTTGATGGTGGCGTCGCTGCGGCCGTAGATGATGCAGGAGCCGTCCGGATCGACCTTGAGCCAGTCGCCATGCCGCCAGACCGGCGCGCCGTCGCTGGTTGTGTACGTGTCGAAATAGCTCGAGAGATAGCGCGCATTCCCGGCGTCGTTCCAGAACCGCAGCGGCATTGACGGCATCGGCTCGGTGCAGACGAGCTCCCCGACCTCGCCGATGACGGGCTCGCCTTGATCGTTGAAGGCCTCGACGGCCGCGCCGAGCGCGCGGCACTGCATCGTTCCGGGCACCTGCGGCAATTCGCGATTGCCACAGATGAACGCGCCGGCGAAGTCGGTGCCGCCCGAGATGTTGGACCACCACATCTGCGCCTGAGCGCGGCTGCCATTGACCTTTGCGAGCTCCGCAAAGCGCTGGTCGAACCAGGCCTGCGTATCGGCGCTCAGCGGCGAGCCGGTGGAGCCGAGGCAGCGCAGATGCGACAGATCGCCGGCGCCCGCCAGATCGATGTCGGCTTTGACGCAACTCGCGAAGAACGCCGCGCCGGCTCCGAAGAAGGTCGAACGCGAGTTCGCGACGAAGCGCCACAACGTGGTCCAGTCGGGATTGTCCTTCGGCCCGGCCGGGCTGCCGTTGAAGATGCAGCACGTGGTGCCGTTGAGGAGCGCGCCGACCTGGTTGTTCCACATGATCCAGCCGGTCGAGCTGTACCAGTGATAGCGCTCGCCGAACGAGTTCGGCTGATAGGAGCAGCCGATGTCATTGTGCAGCCCGAGCAGGGCCAGCGTGACGACAATGATGCCGCCATGACCATGCACGATCGGCTTCGGCAGCCCCGTGGTGCCGCTCGAATAGACGATCCAGAGCGGATGATCGAAGGGGAGCCATTCCGGCTCGAACGTGTCGATGGCCGGACCTGTTCTGGCCAGGATATCCGCGAGGCGGAAGTCGCCGCCAACTGGCGTGCCGCCATCGTCACTGTGCAGGATGACGTGGCCGACCGTCGGCAACGACCGGCGCAACTCCTCGACGACATCGCGCCGATCGTGCCGGCGCCCCGCGTAAGTGACGGCATCGCAGGCGATCAGCACCTTCGGCTCGATCTGCTTGAACCGGTCGATCACGGCGGGCGCGGCCATGTCGGGTGCGCAAACGCTCCAGATCGCGCCGATGCTGGCCGCCGCGAGAAACGCGATCATGGCTTCGGGGATGTTGGGGAGATAGGCGGCGACCCGGTCGCCGGGCGCGACGCCTTGCTCGCGCAGATGCAGCGCCAGGGCGGCTGCCTTTCGCCGCAGCTCCGGCCATGATGTTTCCGTCAGCCTGCCATCCTCGTGGCTGCTGATGATCGCGGGCAGGCCGGCGGCCTCGGCGGCGTCGACGTGACGGAACACCTGCCTGGCGTAGTTGACCGAAGCACCTGGAAACCAGATCGCTCCCGGCATCGTGCGCTTGGCCAGCACGGATGAAAATGTGGTCGGCGACTGCAGGTCGTAATAATCCCAGATGCTGCGCCAGAAGCTGTCGAGGTCGCGGATGGACCATTGCCGCATCTCCTCGAAGGTCTCGAAGCGGAGGCCGCGATTGTCGCCCAGCCATTGCCGATAGAGAGCCATTTGCGGGACGTAGGGAGCTGTCATCATTCGTTCCGACTTGTTTGCATCGCATGGGAGTCGTCGAGCGTCGCTCATTTCGACTTCTGCTTCCGCCGCTTGTAGAGCGCGTTGAAGCCTCCGGCCATGAAGGTCACGAAGCGCTCGCGGACGGCCACGAAATCGTCGGACTTGCAGAGGCCGCCGGACAGGCGGTCGATGCGGCCGGTGCGGGACAGGATCAGCGAGTAGGCGCCGGAGGTGAATTGGAAGCTCCAGAACAGGTCTTCAGGCGCGGCGTCGGGCAATGCCTTCTGCAGCAGCCCGATGAGACGCAGCACCATCGGGTCGAGATAGGCGTCCAGCATCTCCACGCCATAGCCCGGCGCGTTGGCGACCTGTGCGAAGATCCGGCCGAAGTGCCGCCAGTTATCCTCTTCGTTGACGTAGACGTCGAACGCGCCGTCATAATAGGCGCGCAGCGCGCCTTCCACGGTCGGACGATCTCCGACCTTGGCCTCGTAGGCATCCAGCCCGGCCGTGCGCACCGTGACGGCGTATTCCATGCGGCGTTCGAACACGGCGTCGAACAGCGCTCTCTTGCCGTCGAAGTAATAATGGATCAGCGCGGGATGGATGCCCATCTTGTCGGCCACATCCTTGATCGTCACGCCGTAATAGCCCAGCTGCGCGAACAGCTCTTCGCTGGTGTCGAGGATCAGCTTCACCGTCGTCGCGCGCTGTTCCGCGCGCGTCCGGCGCCCCTCGGGCTTCGGCTGTGCTGCCATGCTCTCCCTGATCCCTGATCGGCGCACGCGGCGCCATTGCTGTGTCGACGATGCGGGCGCGGGCGCTTCCGGTCAAGCGGGATTTCGGCGTTCCAACAATTTCATTTAGTGCTAAATGAATGAACTTGACCGAACGTTAGCCGGACGGTAGGTCTGTACGCGTGACGGAAGTGATCTCCGAACAGGTGCCAGCCTAGCTGCCGCCCCTCGGCGTGTGCTGACGTCATCAAAAATCGGTTGGCGATTGATCAGCCGCTCACGGGAGGACACATGACACGGATCAAGTCGACGGCGGCTGCCCTGCTGATGCTCGGCATGGCCCTTTCAGCTCCGGCGCTCGCACAAAAGAAATACGACGTCGGCGCCACCGATACCGAGATCAAGATCGGTCAGACCAATCCGACGAGCGGGCCGGCATCCACCTTCGGCGCCATAGGCAGGGCGGAGGCGGCCTATATCCGGATGATCAACGAGCAGGGCGGCGTCAACGGCCGCAAGATCAACCTCATTCAATACGACGACGCCTACAGCCCGCCGAAGACGGTGGAGCAGGTGCGCAAGCTGGTCGAAAGCGACGAGGTGCTCACCACGTTCCAGATCATCGGCACGCCGCCGAATGCCGCGGTGCAGAAATATCTCAACAGCAAGGGCGTGCCGCAGCTGCTCGCTGGAAGCGGCGCGTCCCGCTTCACCGATCCCAAGAATTTTCCGTGGACCATCTCCGCCAACCCGAACTACCAGTCGGAAGCGCACATCTACGCGAAATACATTCTCGAGAACCATCCGAACGCCAAGATCGGCATCCTCTATCAGAGCGACGATCTGGGCAAAGACTACGTCAAGGGGTTGAAGGATGGGCTTGGCGCCAAGGCCGGCATGATCGTCAAGGAATTGTCCTACGAGGTGTCCGACCCGACCGTCGATTCGCAGCTGGTGACGCTGAAGGCGTCGGGTGCCGACCTGTTCTACAACATGTCGACGCCGAAATTCGCGGCGCAGTCGATCAGGAAAGCCGCCGAGCTGGGCTGGAAGCCTGTGCACATCCTCGAAGTCAATGCGACAGGTGTCGGTCAGGTGCTGGTCCCGGCAGGGCTGGAGAACGCCAAGGACATCATCTCGGTCGCCTATGGCAAGGATCCGCTCGATCCGCAATGGGCCGACGACGAGGGCATGAAGCGCTACAAGGCGTTCATGGCGAAATACGCTCCGGGCGAGGACGCCAACAGCGGCTACGCGACCTATGGCTACTCGACGGCGGCGCTGCTCGTCCAGATCCTCAAGCAGTGCGGCGACGAGCTGACGCGCGCCAACATCATGAAGCAGGCGACCAACATCAAGGGCTTCGTGCCGGATCTGGGCCTGCCGGGGATGTCGATCACGACGACATCCGATGACTACCGCATCAACAAGCAATTCCAGATGATGAAATTCGACGGTCAGCGCTGGATCATTTCGGGGCCGATCCTCACCGACGACTTCAAGGCGGACTAGGCCGTCTCTCCTGGCCTCGGTATCAGCCTGCGCCGCTGGCGAACCGTGACGCCGACAGTCTTGCGCCGGCGCCCACCCACAGAACTCTCTCCATCGGAGCGCCGCGCATGACCAGTGAAGCCGTTCGCCGCCGTCGGGGCTTCGACCCCGCGGCGCTCGCAGCGATCGGCCCGGCGCTCGCCGAATTCGTCGACCGCGGCGAGCTCGCAGGTATCGTGTCGCTGATCTCGCGCGGCGGCGAGGTCGTTCACGCCGAGACCATCGGCTGGCGCGATATGGAAGCCAGGAGCCCGATGCGTCCGGACACGCTGTTCCGGATCGCGTCGATGACCAAGCCGGTCACGTCAGTGGCGGCAATGATGCTGGTCGAGGAGGGCCGGATCGGCCTAGCGGATCCGATCTCGCGCTGGGTTCCGGAGCTCGCAGATGTGCGGGTGCTGCGCAACGCCGCTGGTCCGATCGAGGACACTGTGCCGGCCGATCGCGCGATCACGATTGAGGATCTGCTGACGCATCGGTCGGGGATCGCCTATGCGTTCTTTTCGGAAGGTCCGCTCAAGCTCGCCTACGAGCGCGCGCTCGGCGATCCCGCGATGAACCGGTCGACGCCTGACGAATGGCTCGCCGCGCTCGGCACGCTGCCGCTGGCCCATCAGCCCGGCGACCGATTTCACTATGGTCATTCGACCGACGTGCTCGGCTTCCTGATCGGCCGGGTCGAAGGCAAGCCATTTCGTGACGTTCTGCGAGAGCGCATCTTCGCGCCGCTCGGCATGGCCGATACCGATTTCTGGTTGCCGCAGGCCAAGCGCGATCGTCTTGCGAGCCTTTACAGCCATGACGAGGCGACAGGCCGGCTCGCGAAGCTGGAGCCCGTGATGTATGACGCGCCGCCTGCCTACACGCCGGGTGGCGGCGGCTTGATCTCGTCGGCGCCCGACTATCACAGGTTCGCGCGCATGCTGCTCGAAGGAGGCGAGCTGAACGGCGTCAGGCTGCTGCGGCGTGAAACCGTCGACCTGATGCGGACCAACCGGCTGACGCCGTCGCAGCGACAGGTCCCTTTCGCCGGCATGCCGCTCTGGCAGACTAGCGGATTCGGGCTTGGACTTGCGATTGCCGAGACGTCGGTCGGCAATCCCTATGCCTGCGGCCCCCCGGGATCGATGACCTGGCCGGGCATCTTCGGCACGTGGTGGCAGGCCGATCCCGTCAACGATCTGGTCATGATCTATCTGATTCAGCATCAGGTGCCGGTCTCGGCCGGAGTAGGAGCCACGATCGCCACGGGGCGCGGCGCTGCGGGCCGTCGTGCTCTGCCGATCTTCCAGAGTGGAACCTATGCAGCGCTGTCCGACATGGCGCAACAGACGATATGACTATGCCGCGCCCATCCTGGGAAGGACACGTGTCCACGATGCGGACACCGACATTCCGCGGGATGAAACGTCGAGCCGCGACTGCCGCTGTCTCGCATGCCGGAACTGCAACATGCCTTCACGCCATCCTTGAGCTTGTGTTCCGTCCGTTATTCTGCTCAGTGCCTTCTCAAATTGCGCGTCATGCGCATCGATCGACTGAAGTCGACAGCCAGTGAGGAAACAAGAATATGCGCAAGTTCACTTTGGCCATTGCCCTGATCGCTCCCATGCTCGGCCACGCCGCGCAGGCGGAGGACACCATCAAGATCGGCTATATCGATCCGCTGTCCGGCGGCGGCGCCAGCGTCGGCGAGGGCGGCCTGAAGACCTTCCAATATCTCGCCGACGAGCTCAACGCCAAGGGCGGCATTCTCGGCCGCAAGGTCGAGATCGTGCCGTTCGACAACAAGACCAATCCGCAGGAGAGCCTGGTCCAGGCCCAGAAGGCGATCGACGCCGGCGTTCGCTACATCACGCAAGGCAACGGCTCGTCCGTCGGGCTCGCCCTGGAGGACTTCGTCACCAAGCACAACACGCGCAATCCCGGCAAGGAAGTGCTGTATTTCAACTATGCCGCGGTCGATCCGAGCATGACCAACGAGAAGTGCAGCTACTGGCATTTCCGCTGGGACGCGAGCTCCGACATCAAGATGGAGGCGCTCACCAATTACATGAAGGACATTCCGTCCATCAAGAAGGTGTACCTGATCAACCAGGACTATTCGTTCGGGCAGTCGGTGCGCAGCGACGCGCGCAAGATGCTGGCGGCGAAGCGGGCCGACGTCCAGATCGTCGGTGACGAGCTGCATCCGCTGCTGAAGATCACGGACTTCTCGCCCTACGTCGCCAAGATCAAGGCGTCCGGCGCCGACAGCGTCATCACCGGCAATTGGGGCCAGGACATCGCGCTGCTGCTCAAGGCCGCGGCCGATGCCGGCCTGAAGGTCAACTGGTACACGTATTACGCGGGTGGCGCGGGCGGTCCGACCGCGATCAAGCAGACCGGCCTCGATCATCAGGTGTTCCAGCTGACCGAAGGCTTCGCCAACTCCGGCAATCAGGCGGCGATGGACTACGAAAAGGCGTTCCGCGCCAAGGTCAACCTGTCGCTGTGGTATCCGCGCGCGGTCAACGAGATGCGCATGTTCAAGGCGGCGGCCGAGAAGGCCAACTCCGTCGATCCGGTGAAGGTGGCCGCAGCGCTCGAGGATCTCAAGTTCGAGGTCCTGGACGGCGGCACCGGCATCATGCGCAAGGATGACCACCAGTTCTTCCAGCCGATCTACGTCTCGTCCTTCGGCAAGCTCGCGGCGAACGAGCCGTTCGACGAGGAGAACACCGGCTGGGGATGGCATCTGGTCACCAAGGTCGATACGCCCCAGGCCATGGTGTCGACGACCTGCAAGATGACGCGGCCCTAACCATCCGTGCTGACCTCCCGCGCGGTTCCACCGCGCGGGAGGTCGTCCGCCGATCTGACCCGGACTGAGCGGCCAGGGCATCGAAGCCCGACATTCGCGAGTGCGCCGTGCTTGAACTCATCGTCATCTCCACCCTCAACGGCGTGCTGTTCGGCATGCTGCTGTTTTTGCTGTCGAGCGGCTTGACAGTCATCTTCAGCATGATGGGGGTGCTCAATTTCGCCCATGCCAGCTTCTACATGCTGGGCGCCTTTTTCGGCTTCCAGCTCACCAAATGGCTCGGCTTCTGGCCGGCGCTGCTGCTGGCGCCGCTCCTTGTCGGCGCCATCGGCATGGCGGTGGAGCGCTACGGCCTGCGCAACACGCACAAGCATGGCCATGTCGCCGAGCTGCTGCTGACCTTCGGTCTTGCCTTCGCCATCGAGGAAATCGTCTCGATGATCTGGGGCAAGACCCCGCTCGATTATCGCGTGCCGGCGCTGCTGGATTTTCCTGCGTTCACGATCTTCTCGACCAATTATCCGGCCTACAAGCTGTTCATGCTGGCGGTGTCGGTCACGATCTTCGTGGTGCTGCTGGTCGTGCTCAAGCGCACCCGTGTCGGCCTGATCGTGCAGGCGGCGTTGACGCATCCTCATATGGTGGGCCATCTCGGCCATAATGTCGGCCGCGTCTTCATGGTGGTGTTCGGCGTCGGCAGCGCGCTGGCCGGTCTCGCCGGCGTGATCGCCGGTCCGGCCTTGGTGACACAGTCCGACATGGCCGCGGCACTCGGGCCGATCCTGTTCGTGGTCATCGTGTTCGGCGGCCTCGGCTCGCTGCCGGGTGCGTTCATCGCCTCGCTGGTGATCGGCCTGGTGCAGACCTTTGCGGTGGCCTTGAATGGTTCGCTGGCGAGCGCCTTCGGCCCGCTCGATCCCTCCGCCGGGTCATCGGTGCTCACCGACATCTGGAACGTGACGATCGCGCAGGTCGCACCGATCGTGCCCTACCTGCTGCTGGTGCTGGTGCTGATCGTGCGCCCCGTGGGCCTGATGGGGACGCGTGAATCATGACCGCAGCAGTAACTTCGGCCTCGCCGGTGTCGGCGCGGTCAGCCGGATCTCACCTCCGCTTCTACGCCATCTGGCTGCTCGGCATTGCCGTGCTGATCATCCTGCCGCTGCTGTTCAGCTCGGGCGGATCGCTGACCTCGTTCAGCCTGATCGGGATCGCGATCGTCTTTGCGCTCTCCTACAACATCCTGCTCGGCCAGACAGGGCTGCTGTCGTTCGGCCATGCGGTTCACTATGGCCTGGGCGGCTTTGCCGCCTGCCATATGATGAACGCGGTGGTCGCGCATGGCTGGCCGATTCCGCTGCCGTTCATCCCGCTGTTCGGCGGGCTGGGCGGGCTTGCCTTCGCCATCCTCCTCGGCTGGGTCATGACCAAGCGGGCCGGCACGGTGTTCGCGATGATCTCGCTTGGGATCGGCGAGCTCGTCGCGTCGTCGTCGCTGATCCTGCGCTCGGTGTTCGGCGGCGAAGCCGGCATCACCACGGACCGGACGGCTCTGCCGCGCATGTTCGGCTGGACCTTCGGGCCGCAGATCCAGGTCTATTACCTCATCGCGTTCTGGCTGGTGCTGTCGGCGATCGCGATGTACGCGCTGACCCGGACCCCGCTGGGGCGGATCAGCAACGCCGTTCGCGACAATCCCGAGCGCGTCCAGTTCATCGGCTACGACCCGCACGTCGTCCGCTATCTCGCTTTTTGCTTCGCCGGCTTCTTCGCGGGCGTCGCAGGGGGCCTCGCGGCGATCAGCTTCGAGATTGCTAATTCCGCCTATCTCGGCGCGATCCAGTCGGGGCTCGTGCTGTTTTCCACCTTCATCGGCGGCACCGCCTATTTCTTCGGTCCGATTCTCGGCGCCATCCTGGTGACCTATCTCCAACTCGGGCTGACGAGCCTCACTAGCGTGTGGCAGCTCTATTTCGGCATCATCTTCATCGGCATCGTAATGTTCTCGCCCGGCGGCATCGCCGGCCTGCTGATGATGCACCGGCCGCTGGTCCGGGCCCGCACACTCGGAATGGTGATCCCGTCCTATCTCCTGGCGGTCGTGCCGACTGCCGCACTCGCCTGCGGCGTCATCCTGACGATCGAGACCGTCGCGCGCTACTCCGGCGGCGACGCGATCAACCTGTTCGGCGTGGCGTTCAATCCGCAATCGCCGGTGACGTGGGCTGTCGCCGCAGTCCTGGTGGTCGGTGGCTTCCTTGTCGCACGCTTGACCTGGCAGCGGATCGCCGAAGCCTGGGATAGGGCCGCCACCGTGGCGCGTGACCGGGGGTATCTGGCATGACAGCAGCCATCGAAGTCCGCGGCGTCGAAAAGCGCTTCGGCAATGTCAGCGTCATTCGCGACCTCAATCTCAGCGTCAACAGGGGTGAGCGCCACGCCATCATCGGTCCGAACGGCGCCGGCAAGTCCACGACGTTCAACCTGATCAGCGGGCACATCCGGCCGACCTCGGGCGAGGTGAGGTTGAACGGCACGGTCATCTCGGGCCTGCGGCCGTTCGAGATCAATCGCCGCGGCCTGTCGCGCTCGTTCCAGGTGACCAACGTGTTTTCTCGCATGACGGTGTGGGAGAACGTTCGGTGTGCCGTGCTGTGGGCCATCGGGCATCGCTACGCGTTCTGGAAGAATGTCGACAGCCTGCCGGAGGTGCGCGAGCGGACCGCGGAGATCCTCGACGACATCCATCTCACCCACCGGCGCGACGTTCCTGCGGGATTGTTGACCTATGCCGAGCAGCGCGAACTCGAGATCGGCGTGACCATCGCGAGCGGCGCGACGGTGGTCATGCTCGACGAGCCGACCGCCGGCATGAGCAACGCGGAAACGGAGCGCGCCGTGGCCTTGATCCGGCGGCTCACCGAGGGGCGGACCTTGGTGATCGTCGAGCACGACATGAGCGTGGTGTTCGGTCTCGCCGATCGCATCTCGGTGCTGGTCTATGGCCACATCATCGCGTCGGGCACGCCGGAGGAGATCCGGCGCGACCCGAAGGTGCGGGAAGCCTATCTCGGCGAGGAGGCCCACTGATGCTCGAAGTCAGGAACCTCCACGCCTATTACGGCAAGAGCCACATCCTCCAGGGCGTCGACCTCGACGTTGCCGCGGGCGAAGTGGTGAGCCTGCTCGGCCGCAACGGCGTCGGACGCTCGACCACCGTGAAGGCGATCATGGGCGAGGTCAGCCCGCAGGGCACGATCCGCTTCAAGGGCAAGGACATTGCAGGCCTGCCGAGCTACAAGATCGCCCGGCTTGGACTGGGCTACGTGCCCGAGCATCGCGACATCTTCCCGAGCCTTACTGTGCGGCAGAATCTCGTGCTCGGCATCAAGGATATCAGGCGTCCGGGCAAGTGGCGCCTGCAGGACATGCTCGACATGTTTCCCAATCTCGCCGCGCGCGCCGATACGCCGGCCGGTGTTTTGTCGGGTGGCGAGAAGCAGATGCTGACCACCTGCCGGACACTGATGGGCGATCCTGACCTCATCATGATCGACGAGCCCACCGAGGGGCTGGCGCCGCTGATCGTGCAGCAGGTCGGCGACCTGATCGCGCGGATCGCGGCGGCCGGCGTCGCGATCCTGCTGGTCGAGCAGAAGCTCTCGATTGCGATGCGCATCTCCAAGCGCGTCTATGTCATGGGCCACGGCCGCGTCGTGTTCCAGGGAACGCCGGACCAGCTCAAGGCCGACGCCGCCGTGCGCCAGGAGTGGCTCGAAGTGTGATGTCTCCTCAAGAGCGGTGACGTCGGCGGGCGGCATTTACCCGCGCCTGGCAATCGCCGCGCCAAGAAGGAACGCGATCAGCAGAGAAGAAAGTGGAGCCTCGCGGGCGACGTTGCGCAAGACGTGGAGCGGCATTCCCGGCTTCTGTCCTGCGTCCACCGCGTGGCGTACCTGCGTTGCGGCCCGCCTGACGACATCGGCGAACGAAGCGATCGCGGATGCCTTTCCCTCGGCGGGATAGAGCCCCTCATAGATGAACGGCGGGAGTGCGGGATCGTCGCTCATGATTGTCTCCCGGTTTGCGGAGTGCGATTGCTCGAATGCCAAGCCTCAATGTCGCGGAGTTCAGGATGGTTCCGTGTCTCCCCCGCGCGGGTCTTTCCCCCAAAGGCGGCGCTTGCTCATGCAGTGAAATGCTCTCACGGCACCGACGGAAGGGTCGTGTCGATAGTTTGCGGGTGGAGCGTGGCAGCCCTCAGAATGTCGAAGTCATCGTGGCTCAAGCGGGGCGGCGCGTTTGCGACTCGTTCGCATGAGATCTGCAACATCTGTGGTGCGGATTCGGCGAGACTATCGGCGGATTGCCAGGGCATGCCGCGCCCTGGCACAGGAAAGGCTGCTCTGGAACCCGCCACGAATAGCTCCCGATGACCCGCGCCAGCATTCCGCCGATCGACTGTACCAGCCTTCAAATCCAGCTCGCGGCCCTGCCGGGTCTTGCCCGGCTGCGCGAGTTGTCGCCCGGCTTTGCCGAAGCGACTGACAAGACGATCGCAGCCATTCTCGAGCAGGCGGCAGCCTTTGCGGCCGATCGGCTCGAGGCCCTCAACGCGCAATCGGACAGTGCGGCACCGCGGCTGACGGATGGCGCTGTCGCGACCTCACAGTTGCACCGCGAGGTCTGGCGCGACTATGCGGAGGGCGGCTGGATTGCGCTGGACCTCCCGGAGCAGCTTGGCGGCCAGGGGCTGCCGCTGGTGATGGCCGTCGCCGTGCAGGAGGTGTTCGATCGTCATTGCGCCGCGTTCGGCATGCTGCCGGTGCCAATGCGCTCCGCCGTGAGGCTGATCGATGCCTGGACCTCGGACGACAGCATCCGCTCGGAATGGCTGCCGAAGCTGGTCGCAGGCGAGTGGGGCGCAACGATCTGCATCTCCGAAGTGGGCGCCGGCTCAGATGCCAGCCGCATCCGGACCAAGGCCGTGGCCCGCGGCGACGGGTGCTGGTCGATCACTGGCGAGAAGCAATGGATTTCGTTCGGCGGCCACGATCTGACCGGACGCATCGTGCATTGCCTGCTGGCGCGCACCGACGGCGCCAAGGGACTGTCGCTCTTCCTCGTTCCCGATCGCATCGATGGCGCGGCCAACGGAGTCGTTGTCCGCAACATCGAGCACAAGCTTGGCCTACATCTGTCTCCGACCTGCGCGATGGGCTTCGAGAATGCCACCGGCTATCTGCTCGGAGAGGAAGGCCGAGGCCTGTCGCAGATGTTCGTGATGATCACCAACATGCGGATGGCGGTTGGTGCCATGGGCCTCGGCATGGCATCGGCGGCGGCCGACACTGCCCTCAGCTATGCGCGCCAGCGCCTTCAGGGCGGATCCGGCGCGCAGCCATTGCCGATTACGGCGCATGCTGACGTTCAGCGCATGCTGATGTCGATGCAGGCGAATGTCGAGGCCGCGCGGGCCCTGATCTATGTCGCCGCGGTCGAAGCCGATCTCGCGCGGACCGAGACCGATGCGGAGGCACGGCGCGATCATTCGGCGCTGGCTCAATGGCTGTTGCCGATCATCAAGACGCTCGGCGGCGAGCTTGCCTTCACGACCGCGGACAGCGCCATCCAGGTGCTCGGCGGCGCCGGCTATACGACGGATTGGCCCGTCGAGCAGCTGCTGCGCGACTCCCGCGTGCTGCCGATCTTCGAGGGGACCACTGGAATGCAGGGGCTTGATCTGCTGCATCGCCGGTTATGGAAGGACGGCGGCGAGGGACTGCGTGTGTTTCTGACACGAGCGAACGCTGACATCGCCGTGTTCGCGTCGCGCGACACGGAGGCAGCCAACGCCGCAGGCGAGATCGTCGAACTGCTGGAGACGACGGCGCAGCAGCTCGCGCGCATGACGGATCGGCCGCGCGACGGCGAGGCTGGTGCTACGGCCTTTCTGCACCTCGCGATCGATGCTGCGCTCGGCTGGTCGGCCGCACGGCTCGCCGCGATCGACGGAGCCGTGCCGGCGTGCGTTCGGTTGCGGACACTCGGCCGTTTCCTGATCGATGACCTCCTCGCGCGGGCGCGATGCCATGCCGCGATGGCTACCCGAGGCGCTGCGTCGCTGGATGGTTTTTCGACGTTGATCTGAGCGGATCGACAGATCGAAATCGGGCCGCCTCGCGTGGTGGTCGGCACCGGGGTGCTGCGCGTTGTCTCGATCCAGCGCGCCAAACCTGGTTCGCCATGGCCAGTACCTCATAGGAACCATCCCGGGCCGCGACTCTTGCAGTCGCAACACAGGCTTCCAACCCGGAGATCGATGATGACCAAGACAATCGGCGCTGTTCGCAACAAAACCTTGCCCGCCCTCACAACCGCTTGCGTCATGAGCTTGCTCATGGCCGGCGGCGCCGTAGCTGCCCCAAAGGGCCAGTCGCCGGCCAAGGATCAGCATTTCATAACCGAGGCGATCGAGGGCGATCTCTCCGAGGTCAATATGGGCAAGCTGGCGCAGCAGAAGGGCCAAAGCGATCAGGTCAAGCAGTTCGGGCAGGCGCTGCAGCAGGATCATGGCGAGCATCTGCAGAAGGCTCAGCAACTGGCGAGCCAGAACGGCATGAAAGTGCCGTCCGAGCCGAACAAGCAGCAGCAGGCGATCTACAACAAGCTGGAAGGAATGTCCGGCGACCGCTTCGACCGCGCCTTCGCGAAAGCGATGGTCAGCGATCACGAGAAGGATATTAAGAAGTACCAGAAGGAAGCGGCAGCGAACTCACCGCTCTCGGACTTCGCCCAGCAGACCGTTCCGGTGCTGCAGAAGCATCTGGACATGGCCAAATCGCTCGGCAAGTGATCGCTTGCATGGTGCCCGGTTCGATCCGGGCACCAACTTCTTCCTACGGCGACCGGGCGATGGCGAGTTGCGCGCGGCCCTGCCGGCGTTGCGGCCGCTTCTCGGGACCAGAGGGGCCACGCCCGGCGACTTCCAGCGCGAAATAGGCGATCGTCGCCTCCAGCCCCTTGCGCAGCGGAATCTGCGGCCGCCAGCCGAGCAGGCGCTCGGCCGTGCTGATCACCGGCTTGCGGCGCTTGGGATCGTCGACCGGCAGCGGCTTGAACTCCAGCGTCGAGCTGGATCGCGTGCAGGTCAGCACCTCGCGCGCGATCGCCTCGATGCTCATCTCGTGCGGATTACCGAGATTGACGGGGCCGGTGACCGAGACGGGACTCTCCATCAGCATCTCGAGCCCGCGCACGAGGTCATCCACGAAGCAGAAGCTGCGCGTCTGATTGCCGGAGCCATAGACCGTGATCGGCGCGCCGCGCAGCGCCTGCACGATGAAGTTCGAAACCACCCGGCCGTCATTCTCGTGCATGCGCGGACCGTAGGTGTTGAAGATGCGTGCGACCTTGATCTCGGTCCCGTACATGCGCTGATAGTCGAACATCAAGGTCTCGGCGGCGCGTTTGCCTTCGTCATAGCAGGCGCGCGGGCCGATCGTGTTGACGTGCCCGACGTAGTTCTCCGGCTGCGGATGCACTTCCGGGTCGCCATAGACCTCGCTGGTCGACGCCTGCAGGATGCGTGCGGATTTTTGCTGCGCCAGCTCCAGCAGATTGAGCGTGCCGAGCACGCAGGTCTTCATCGTGCCGACCGGATCCTGCTGATAGTGCGGCGGCGACGCCGGGCAGGCAAAATTGTAGACGCGGTCGAGCCGACCCTCGATCTCCAGCGGCTCGCGCACGTCGTGCTCGATGAAGCTGAAGTTGGGATGATTGAGCAGAGGGCGGATGTTGCGCACCGACCCCGTGTGCAGATTATCGATGCAGATGACGGTGTCGCCGCGCCTGAGCAGCGTATCGCAGATATGCGAGCCGATGAAACCCGCGCCGCCGGCAACGAGCGTACGGAGAGAGCGTCGGGTGGGGATGGAGATCTGAATGGTCATGACAATCCCAGTTTCAGTTCGACGGGGGCTTCGGTCGCAGTGGTCTTCGCCGGGCGCGCCCGACGTGCCAGCGCCTCGCGGTAGTAATCCTCGAGCTGCCGGGCGCGATGATCGGGCGTGTGGTCGCGGCGGACGCGACGGCTGGCGCGCTCGGCGATGCCGCGACGCGTGTCCTCCGGCATCTCCTGCAGAATGCTGGTGACGTCCTGCGGTGTGGACACCACGAGGATCTCGCTGTTCGGCACGAAGATCGTCTCGAGCCCGGGCCAGTGGTCGGACAGCACCGGCGTGCCGCAGGCGGCCGCCTCGAACAGCCGCACGCTCGGCGAGAAGCCGAGGGCTCGCATATCCGCCCGCGTCACGTTGAGCGTGAAGCGCTGCGCGGAGAAGAACTCGGCGTGTTGCCGCGGCGCGAGATGCGCGATGCGCTCGACATTGGCAGGCCAGGTGATCGCGTCGGGATATTGCGCGCCGGCGACCACGAAATCATTATCTGCAAGTCCGCGCGCCGGTTCGATCAGGAAGCGGTCGAGTTGCGGCTGACGGTCGGCGCTGTAGGTGCCGAGATAGCCCAGCGTCCAGCGCTCCGGCGTCTCGCGCGGCTGATACAGCTCGAGATCCGCGCTGCAATAGAGAACGCGTGCGAGCGGGCTGCCATAGAGATCCTCGATCATCGCCAGCGCCGGGCCGCCCGAGAACGACAGATAAAGATCGAAGCGCGGGATCATCGCCGGCGACAGATAGTCGAGCCCGTGCTCGAGCTGCGCCAGGGTCACGGGCGTGTCGATATCGTAGAAGGCGGTGACGCCGCGGGCGTGCGAGGTCACCCAGTCGGCGATGGCGATGCCGTCCGGAACATAGGAGCCGACCATGACGAGGTCTGCGTCGCGGATCGCTGCACCGAACAGCCGGGGCAGATCCTGTAGTGATTGATAGAGCTTCACGCTCCAGCCGGCGGGATCGGTGAGGTCCCGGTGCTCGCGATACCAGGGCACGTCGCGCTCCAGAAATGTCACGCTGTGGCCGCGCCGCGCGAGCGCCGACAGCAGCGCACGATAGGTCGTGGCATGGCCGTTGCCCCAGGACGATGTGACCGACAATCCGATGACGACGATGTTCAGGTTCATTCTGCGGCCTCGATGCGGGTGCTCATGCCCTCGAGCAGGTTGTTGAACTGATGGGCGCGTTGTCGATAGGTGTGGTGCGCCAGGACTCGGGCGCGGCCGCGCTCGCCGATGGCGTGCGCGCGCTCGGGAGACAGCGCGTCCAGATGCGCCGCCACCGCGGCGCCGTCGGCGGCGACCAGGACCTCTCGGTCCGTTTCGAGAAACAGATCGATGCCCTCCCACTGATCCGTGATCAGGCACGCGCCGGCGCCTGCGGCTTCGAACACACGGGTTGGCGGTGAGAAGCCGTAGGCTGCCATGCTGTCGCGATTGACGTTCAGGGTGGCGCGGGCCGAGCAGAAGAACGCGTTGTGATCGGCGGTTCCGACATGGCCGACAGCGCGGATGTTGCTCGGCATCGGCTTGTCGTGCCAGCCCGAGCCGCCGAGCACGAACGTCTGCTGTGGACGTTGCGCTGCAGCTTCGATGAAGAAGCGCTCGATGCGCGCCTCGCGATCCGGCAGCCGGTTGGCGAGCAGATTGAGATCGGAGTCGAACTCAGCGCGCCGTGGCGCGGGATGATGCGTCTCGGGATCCAGCGCGTTGTAGATCGGCACGCAATCGCGGGCGCCGGCAAGACGATAGGCGCGCACGACCGGATCGCCGCCGCCATAGGTCAGGACCGCGTCATAGCGGGGGATGGCCTTGCGCAGGTGATGTTGCGGATCTGCGGCGATGGCGTCCAGGGTCGCGGGCGCGTCGACGTCCCAATAGATGCGCAGGGCCTCGGTCGGGACCGTCGCAATGGCGTTCTCGAGCTCGGCGTCGAATACGCCGACGCCGCTGGCCTTGACCAGGAGATCCGCCGATTGCACCGCCTCGTCGATCGCGCGCTGCCATCCGTCCGGTGTCGCCGGATATACGACGACCCTGGCCCAGCTGGGATCACCGATGTCGCGATGCGCCTGCCGCTCGAAGGCATCCGGCTCGTAGAAGGTGACGTGGTGGCCGAGCGCTGCGATCTCCTTCAACATGCCGCGATAATAAGTGGCGGCGCCGTTCCAGTAGGAGGAGACGAGACTGGAGCCGAAAAAGCAGATGTTCACGATGCAGCTCCTTCGAATTGTGTCGCGGCCGCGGGCTCACCGTCCCTGAACCTCTCCGCGATCTGCAGCAGCTCGCGCGCCCGATGGCGGCAGGTGTGATGCGCGAGGACAGTGCTGCGCGCCTTTGCGGCGATATCAGCGGCGTAGTCGGAATCGGATAGCAGGGCGCGCAATGCTTCGCGCATCTCGGTCCCCGATGAGACGCGCACATAGGTGCTGGTCGGAAACAGCGCCTCGGCGTCATCCCACGGCGCTGACACGATCGGAATGCCACAGGCCATTGCTTCGAACATGCGAATGGTCGGAATGCCCGGCAGCGATCGCGCATAGGGAGCACGTGGCACGTGTACCGTGAGACGTGCCTTGGCGAAGGCGTCGGGAGCGCGGTGTGCGGGCAGCCAGCCGCCATAGCGGATACCGGCCTGCCGCATCGCCGCGAGCGCATCATCCGGATAGCGAACGCCATAGATGGTGGCGTCGAGCTGCAGCGCGGCGACCGGAGCGATGAGGAATTCTCTGAGTTCGGCGCTGCGCTCATCGTCGCCCCAATTGCCGATCCAGACCAGATCGTGCTGGGGAATGACATCAGGCCGCGGACCGTATAGCGCGATGTCGGCAGCTTCGTGCCAGGTGAAGGCGCGCGACGTCCAGCCGAGGGTCAGATAGATCTGGCGCAGCACCTCGCCGAAGGCGAGCACGCCGTCATAGCCGGCAAGATCGAAGCGGCCGAGCTCCTGCGGAGCGGTGACGGCGCGGTGATGGGTATCATGGAATAGCAGGACGAAGCGCCCGGTCGCGATGCGGTGACGGCCGATCGCCTTGACGAGCTCGGGCTCGTTCCATTCATGCACGATCACGAGATCGGCGCCATCGAGCGCCTCGTCGAGGTCGAGCGTGCCATCATAGGTTCTGACGTCGACACCGGGGAATAGCGCGGAGACCGCGCGCAGGCTGTCGTTGCCGCCGTCCTTGATCGCGTTCAGGCGGCTCCAACCGTCAGCCGGCTCGTAGACGACGACCTCGTGCCCGAGTGCATGCAGCTCGCGCGCGACGCCACGCAGGAAATGGGCATTGCCATTGTTCCAGCACGACGAGAACGCATGGTAGAACAGCACGCACTTCATGCACAGGCCTCGGCGAGGGTGTTCGAACGGTGATCGGGCGCGGCCTGCGCGAGCAGGTTGCCATAGAGCTCGCCGTAGGACGTGGCCATGCGATTGAGCGTGTAGCGAGCCGAACGCTGGCGTGCCGCGTCCTGGAGCGTGGCGCGCGCGCGATGATCGGTTGCGAGCCAGCTCAACGTGCTCCTGAGGGCGCGGACATCGCTCGGCACGACGAACAGGGCCGCATCCTGCCACAATTCGCGGAAGGTCGGGATATCAGCCAGCACGAGCGCGCAGCCGGCAGATGCCGCCTCGAGCACGGACAGGCCGAACGGCTCGTACAGCGCGGGACTTGCAAAGATCGCGGCGCGGCTCATCCGGTCGCGCAGCTCGCCATGTGCAAGCTCGCCCAGCTGCTGCAGCGACGACGGAGCATCGATCGTGTCCGTACCGGCTCCTGCGACGCGAACCGGGCAGGGCAGACCATCGGCGCATTCAGCGAGCACGCGGAGATTCTTGGCCTTGTCCCACATTCGTCCTGCCGCAAGCACGAAGGTGTCCTTCGACGCCGATGCTTGGCGTGCGCTGGCTGTGCCGTTCCAGATCAGAGCGCCCGGACGAGGCGGCTCGTAGATGCGGCCGATCACCTCGCCAAAGGCGCAGCTGGGCGCCACCCACGCATCGGCACGCTGCAGGCCCTCGGCGACCAGCGCGCGATAGCGCTGCCATCGCGACTCCTGCAGGAAACCGGTCTCGTTGCAGGCCAGTCCCCACGAATGGACGCAGGAATGCGCCGCCACCACCACCGGCGCACGCCAGTCGAATGTGGCTTCGCGATAGCTGTTGAGATGAACGAGGTCCGGTTGGATCTCGCGTTCGAGGGCGAGCAGCACGCGGCGGGCGTGGTCGAGATCGCGCGCGTCCGGATCCTGCCATTCCAGCGCAAGGCCCGTCTCGACAAGCTGGACGCTCGTTCCCTGCAACATCGCGCGTTGATCCGCCCGCGGGGCCGGACCCAACGTCACCAGATGGATGTCGGCGCCGCGCGCGGCGAGCGTCGTCGCCAGCGCCGTCGCATAGATCCACACGCCGCCGACGGTGTCGGTCGTCATCAGGATGCTGACACCCGCGAGCGTGCTCATGGCGCGACCTGCAGCTCAAGCGCGGGAAGCGGGATGGGACGTTCGTTCTGCACGTCGCTGAACTGGCTGAACAGCGTCAGATAATGCGCGTGCGCGCGTTCCCAGGCCTGATCGTCGGGCGCGCCCCACAGCTTCTGATAGTCGGGAGAACCCGGATAGGGATAAAGCGGGACCGGGTCGTTGGCCCATACGCCGGCATCCTGCATCCGCTGCCGCCAGCGCTGCACGACGGGATCGTCGTCCTGCGGCATCTCGATCAGGTTCGCCTGCACGAACGGCACGTGCCGTCGCGCCTCGACCAGCCGGTCGGCGAGCTGCTCGGTGGTCATCCGGCAGTTCTTGGCCAGCGCCGCGCGGCCCTCCGGCGTCAGGCTCTCGATGCCGGCCTCAATGGAAACGCAGCCGGCGCGTCCGAGCAGCTCCAGCATCTCGGGCTTCCACAGGTCGATGCGGGTCTGGACGCCGAATTTGAGTCCCCGGGTGACGAGACCCTGCAGCAGCTCGGCATTGGGCAGGAAGATCTCGTCGATGAAGTAGACATATTCGACGCCTTGCGCGCGCAGGCGATCGACCTCGTCGAGGATGACGGCCGGCGGGCGTTTGCGATAGGCGTTGCGGAAATTGTCCTTGGCGCAGAACGTGCAGTGATAGGGACAGCCGCGCGACGCCTCCACCTCCGCGCCGGGGCCGACGGGTGTCGCCTCGAACCGGTGATGGTGATGATGGTGCCGGCGGATCATCTCCTCCGGCCATTGCAGCGCCGGCTGATCCGTGAAGGCCGCCGTCTGCGGTCCGCCATTGAGAACAATGTCGCCGTTGGCAGCCGTGAAGCAGATGCCGGCGAAGTCGCGCTCGCCATTGGCGAGGCGCAGCACGCTGTGCTCGCATTCGCCCATCACGACGACATCGACGCCGAGCTTGCGCAGCGTCATGCGCGGCGTGGTCGAGCCGTGCGGGCCGACCGCGACGAGGACAGCGCCGCTCTCGCGCAGTGTCAGCACAAGCTCCTGCGGGACGCGCAGCTCGGGCGGCGCGCAGCGCCAGAACAGATAGGTGGGCGCCGTCGTCAGCACGATCATATCCGGCCGGAACGGCGCGAGCTCGGCCAGGATGTCCGACGGCGACAGGTCGAACATGTGGGCGTCCAGCAGCAGCGTGGCGTGGCCGGCTTGGCGCAGCAGATGCTCGGAGATGCCGAGCTCGATCGGCAGATGCGGGCTGCGACAGCCGAAATAGATGCTGCCGTCAAACGTCCAGTTCGGGTTGATCAGGGCGACGCGGGTCATGCCAGCGCCTCCTGGTCCCGCTCGGCAAAGCGACCAGCGAGCCAGCCATGCAGCCCGCGAAGGCCATCAGCGAAATTTGTCCGCGGCCGCCACCCGGTCGCTCCGGATAGCGCGCTGATGTCGGTGACGTACCACGGCTGGTCGCCGGGGCGCCAATCCGAGAAGCTGTAATTGACCGGCCCGGAAAGTTGCCCGATCTGGTCGATCAACTCGAGCAGACTAATCGCGTTCGAAGGTCCACCGCCGAGGTTGAAGACCCGTCCGCGTGTCGTGTCGATCTGATCGAGCACCGTAAGCCACGCGTCGACCGCATCGGCGACGTAGAGCGCATCGCGCACCTGGCAGCCGTCGCCATAGATCGTCAACGGCGCGCCGCGCAGGGCCGACAGAACGAAGTGGGCGATCCAGCCCTGATCCTCGTTGCCGAACTGGCGCGGGCCGTAGATGCAGCTCATCCGCAGCACAGCTGTCTTCAAGCCGAAGACCCGCGCATAGTCGTGAACGTATTGATCGGCCGCGCCCTTCGAGCAGCCATAGGGGCTGTAGAGATCGAGCGGCGCCCGCTCGGAGACGCCGTGCGTCAGAGCTGGACTGATCGGCTGATAGCGCTGGCCCGTACGGGTGATCTCGTCGTCGCCGATGAGCCGGCCGTAGACCTTGTTGGTCGAGGCGAACAGCACGGGGACACCAGGATTATGCAGGCGAACGGCCTCAAGCACATTGAGAGTGCCGCGCGCGTTAATCTCGAAATCGTCGACGGGGCTGTCGAGACTGGAGGTCACGGCGACCTGGGCGGCAAGATGAAGCACGGCCTTGGACTGCTTGACCGTGTCGATGACCGTGATGGGATCCCTGATGTCTCCGACGATGATGGTGATCCGGTCGCCGTGGCGTGATTTCAGCCATTGTGCGTTCTCGCGCACGCCGGCACGGACGAGATTGTCGAGGATCAGGACATGATCGCCACGCGTCGCGAGCCGGTCGGCGAGATTGCAGCCGATGAAGCCGCAGCCGCCGGTGATCACGATCGGAGCCTGGTTCGATGTCGTGTCCATCATGCAACCAACCCGCGTCGCGAAAGCTCTTCGGTCGCCTTCTCTGCCTGGTCGTCGGCGAACTGGTCGGCGAGATAATGTGCGAGCTCGTCGAGCCCGTCCTCGAACCGCACGGCGGGCTTGAAGCCGAGTACCCGCTCGCTCTTGCTGATATCAGCAAAGCAATGCCGGATATCACCGGCGCGATACTTCGCCGTGATCGTCGGCGTCATCTGCGAGCGCCCCATGACACGGGCGAGATCCTCGGCGACCGAGACGATGCTCCGGCTCTGGCCAGACCCAATGTTGAACACGTCGTCGGCGTGACCGCTTTCGAGCGCGAGCACGCAGGCACGGGCAACGTCATGGACGTGGACGAAGTCGCGCCGCTGCCGACCGTCCTCGAACACCAGCGGCGGACGGTCGTTGAGCAGCCTGGCCGCGAAGATCGCGAGCACGCCGGTATAGGGGTTGGACAGCGCCTGGCGCGGCCCGAACACGTTGAAGAAGCGCAGCGCCAGAGTCGGGATGCCGTAGGCCTTGCCGGTGATCAGGCACATCCGCTCCTGTGCATATTTGTTCAGGGCATAGATCGAGCTGAGCGTCGGCTGCTTGGTCTCCGGTGTCCGCATTGGTTCAAGCGTGCCGCCGGCCGCATCCGTGAGTTCCCAATCACCGCGCTTGAGCTGATCCAGCGAGCGCTCGTCGGGCGCGACGACCGATCCGTTGGCGGCGCGGCATGCGCCCTCGCCATAGACGCTCATCGAGGAGGCGACGACCAGACGGGCCACGGGACGGTTGGCTAAAGCCTGCAGCAACACCGCCGTGCCGAGCTCGTTGGTGCGCACGTAGGACTCGATATCGTACATGCTCTGGCCGACGCCGACGCTGGATGCGAGATGCAGCACCTTGTCGACGCCGCGCAGCGCGCGCTCGACGGCGACCGGATCCGTGACGTCGCCGACCAGAAGCTCGGCGTCGGCGTGCAGGTAGGAGGGACGCTGGCGCTGCGGGCCGTGCACCTGGGGAGAGAGCGAGTCGAGCAGCCTGACCTCGTAGCCTGCGGAGATCAGCGCATCGGCGGTATGGGAGCCGATGAACCCTGCGCCTCCGGTAATCAGGACACGTGTCATGCCGCGCTACTCCCTTTAAGTGATTTTGGAACGAACTCTCCCGGTGAGAAGCGGCGCAACGAATGTTGGTTCCTAGCGCACGTACAAACAATAATTTCTCTAACCTACATCAATAACGTAGATCAGAGCCGGCTCACCAGAACGGGCAGCCGTGACGCGTCGGCTCCATATCGAGATGCTGCGCCACGGTTGCGCCGATGTCCGCAAAGCTGCTGCGCGCCCCGATCGGTCCGGCGCTGCGGCCATTAGCGATCAGCACGGGAACGCTCTCTCGCGTATGATCGGAGCCGCTCCAGGTCGGATCGCAGCCATGGTCGGCGGTGACGATGAGGAGATCGTCGCTGCGCAAAACGTTCAGCAACTCGGGCAATCGCGCATCGAAGCTTTCGAGCGCACAGGCATAGCCCGCGACATCCCGGCGATGACCGTAGAGTGTATCGAAGTCGACGAAATTGGCGAACAGCAGACCGCCATCCTCGATTGTAGCGAAACCCTCGAGCATGCGCGTGAACAGCGCGTCGTTGCTCTCGCCCTTGAGGTTGCGGCCTGTGCCGCGATGCGCGAAGATGTCGGCGATCTTGCCTATCGTCACGACGTGGCGCCGCTCGGCGGTGGCGATATCGAGGATCGTCGGCTCGGGCGGCGGCACGGCGTAGTCGCGGCGGTTCGCTGTCCGCCTGAAATCGGCGTGGGAACGTCCGACGAAGGGGCGCGCGATGACGCGGCCGATGTTGAAGCGATCGACCAGCGGCCGTGCCGTTTCGCAGAGCTGATAGAGCTGGTCGAGACCGAACGTCTCTTCATGCGCCGCGATCTGGAACACGGAGTCGGCTGACGTGTAGCAGATCGGCCGGCCGGTCTGCATGTGGACCTCGCCCAACGCGGCAATGATCTCGGTCCCGGAGGCGTGGCAATCACCAAGGATGCCGGACAGCCCGGCGGACGCGCATAGCTGTTCAATCAGGTCGGGCGGAAAGGCGGGAACGGTCTTGGGGAAGTAGCCCCAGTCAAACGGAACAGGCACGCCGGCGATTTCCCAGTGGCCCGATGGCGTGTCCTTGCCGCGCGACTGCTCGTGGGCGACGCCGAACGCCGCGCCGGCGCCGGCTCGCTGCTGCAGACCTGGCGGCTTGCGGCCGGTGGCGCGCTCGCAGGCTTCGCCAAGTCCGAGCGCAGCCAGATAGGCGACTTGCAGAGGCCCCTGGCGCTGACCGTTATCCGCGCGGCCGGCGGCACAGGCATCGGCAATGTGGCCGACCGTATCGGCGCCGTCGTCGCCATAGCTGGCCGCATCTGGCGCGCCGCCGATGCCGACCGAGTCCATCACCACGATCAGGGCGCGCATGGCAGCGGCTCCGGCAGCGCGGGCGGCGGAGCCGCCACACCGGTGGTCGCGCAATAGCGCAAGATCATGCCGGCGCAGAAATCGGCGAACTCGTTGACGTCCAGCGGCGGGCTGGTGTGATGGGGAGCGATGCCGCGATGCTCGGGCGTGAAGCAGAACGTCACGGTGACGTCGAACTCCGCCAGCGCCTCCATCTGGCGATCGAACCAGTCGAGCGCGTTGGGGCGGAAACTGTCGGCCCAGGACAGCCCCGTGCGGAGGTGCCGGACGCCGAGCCGGCGCAGCCAGCGCACGGCGTCGTCCAGACGATGATCCTCGAAGTGAAACCATTGGCATAGGCCCATGCCATGGGCATGCTCCGGAAACACCTCCGCGGCCAGCTTCGGCGAACCATCCTCGCGCAACAGGCCCATATGGAAGTGCCGGTAGTAGGATGAGCCTTCCGCCTCCTTGTGCCGCGTCGTGGCTTCCCACGCCGTCGGCAGATCGTAGAGACTATACCAATGAACGCGCGGCGCACGGCCGTTCAGCAGCTCGGCGGTGCGCTGTAATCCCCAGGCCTGCACCTCATCGGCGCCGAACGAGGAGACGCCGACCTCGGTCACCCAGACCGGCACCGAGACCAGCGCTTGGATCTCAGCCAGCTTGGTGGGCCATTCGTCGATCTTCCAGAGATTCCAATCCAGCGGAAAGCCGTGCACCGCGACGGCATCGACATGATCGAGCACGCCGCGCGCCTTCATGTTGTTGATGAAGGCCGGATCGATCGGCGAGATGCCGCCGAGCACGCGCGGCAATGTCGCATGTGCCGAGCGGATGGCCTTGCCGGCGGCGATCGCGGTCTCGGCGAAACGCGCCCAGTCGGGATCGAGCTGCAGGTCCCAATGCGACTTGTTGTTCGGCTCGTTCCAGATCTTCGCCGCCTCGATCATCTCTCACCTCGTGCTGGATAGACCGGCCCGTCCTGCTGCGGTCGCGGCGCCTTGCGGCACAGATAGACCTCCTCCTCGGGATGGGCGAGGATCGCAAAGCCGGCGCTGCGCAGCATGGCTTCGACACAGGCCCGGTTCGGCGCCCACCAATTGGTGGGATCGTCGGCATATTTGTGCTCGATGAAATGCATCTTGGGATAGCCCGGACTGTCGAACGGGCCGGTCGTCCAGAAATCATAGTTACTGGCGATCTCGTCGACGTCAGTCGAGCCGCGCTGCATCGACTGGAACAGCAGCTGATCGCCGACGACGTGCTCGCGAATTAGGTCGAGCGCGAGCAGCGGGTGACGTAGGTGGTAGAGCACGCCCATGAAGATCACGAGATCGAAGGTCTCGCCGAGCTGGCCGACATCATAGGTCGAGAGCTTGCGAAACTCGATGTCGAGACCGTTGACGTCGGCGGCAAAGCGCGCCTGCGCCAGATAGTCGTCGTCGGTATCCAGGCCGAGCACGCGTGCCGCGCCGCGACGCTTCATCTCCATGGCGTAGAAGCCGGCATTGCAGCCGATGTCGAGCACCGACTTGCCCGAGAGGTCGTCCGGAATGATCTCGGCGAAGCGCCGCCATTTCACATTCGGATAGTCGCCCAGAAAGTGCGTCGGCGCGGTCGGCACGCCCTTGAGGTCGAGGTTGTGAAACCACGGCCCGAGCGCATGGACCCGGCGGCGGATCTCGTCGCGCGAGAGCAGATCGCTCGTCATGCCCGGCCTCCGTCAAGCGTGGGAAGTGCGCCGGTCCGGACCGCGGCGCGCACCGTCGGGCGCGGCTCGACGCTGTCCTGGGACGCGGCCAGCAGCGCAATTGCCGTGCGGTAGCCGTTGATGGTGCCGACATCGACATAGGCCTCGCCGGCCTTGACGCCGACGCCGGAGCCGCCGGCAGCGAGATAGCTGTTCACCAGCGTGCCGAAATATTCGTCGCTGCGATTGCGGGCTTGCCATAAGGTGCTGAGATCGTGGAAGCCGCGGGCCGACATGCGGAACGCGCCCCAGATCCAGTTCGACGTGGCGGCGCGCTGCTTGACCTGGATTTCCTTGACGGCGTCGCCGTCGAGCACGACCGCATCGAAGAATTCGGGATGCTCGACCGGAAACAGCAGGAAGGACAGATCGGCATCCGGCAGGCTCGCCAGCGCGCCCTTCGGAAACCACACCGTGTCCGGCAGTCCCACCAGCACGTCCTCGCGCTCGCCAATGACGGTCGAGGCGCGGAAGACGGCGTCGCACAGGCCGGCGGCTTCGGGCTGCACGACATAAGCGAGACGCGCGCTGCCATAGCGGTCGCCGAAATATTCGAGAATGTCCGATTTGCCCGGCGAGATGACGAAGCAGATCTTGTCGGCACCGCCGAGGATCAGCCGCTCGACGAGATACTCCGAAACGGCGCAGGGCCGCTCGGTGCCATTGTCGCTGCGGCTGCCGACTGGGAGCAGCTCCTTGGAAAACGCCAAGGGCTGGATACGGCTGCCGCGACCGGCGGCTGGGACGATGCCCCACATGTCAGGCCTCCTGTGTCGTCAATGCCAGTGCGCGCCGGACTGCCCGTTCCAACAGGCTGATCATCTCGGCCGCGCGCTGCTGAGAGCTATGTTCGTCGAGGGTGCGTTGCTGGGCGCGGGCTGCGATGCGCGCCAGCTCGCCATCGTCACGCGTGAGCGCGGCGAGCGCATCCTGCGCGCGACCAGCCAGGATGATCTCCGCGTCGGGTGTGAAGAACTGCTCGATGCCGTCCCAGCTGTCGCTGAGCAGCGGTACACCGCATGCGGCCGCCTCGAACAGCCGGCCCGACGGGCACCAGCCCATCTCGGCCATCGCGCGCCGGGTCACGTTGAGCGTCAGCCGAGAGGACGCGAAGAAGGCGGCGTGCTCGGCCGGCGGCAGATGGCGCACGAAGTAGATGTTGGACGACCACGGGAAATCCTGCGGATATTGTGCGCCGCCGATCAGGAAGCGCAGGTCTTGGCGCGCGCGGGCAGGGCCGACGAACAGCTCTTCCAGCGTCGCTTGGCGATCAGTCGAGTACGTTCCGAGATAGGACAGCGCAGCCCGGTATTGCGGCTCCGGCGCAACCGGTCGATGCACGTCGGGGTCGACATGACCGTACAGCGGCGCAATCTGGCGCGCGCCCAGCCGATTGCGATATTCCTCGACAAGCCGTGGCCCGCCGGTGAAGCTGAGGACGAGGTCGAAATCGGCAAGCCCGCGCGGACCAATGTAAGAGAGAGTCTCTCCGGCGCGCAGCCGGTCGAGCGTGACCGGCGTGTCCAGATCATAGAACACCTTGAGCCCGCGCGCGCGATCCAGGATCAGCGCGGTGGCCTCATGTCCATCGGGACAATAGGAGGTCAGGACGGCGGCATCCGCGTCGCGTAGCTCGGCGGCGGCGATCGGCATGCAATCCTGCCACGACCGGTAGAGCACCAGCCGTCCGCCTGTGAGCTCCGCCATGTCGCGGTTGTCGGCGTAGTAGGGCACATCCTTCTCGAAGAATACGACGCTGTGTCCGGCGCGGATGAGGTTCTTGCACAGTCCGCGCCACAGCGTGGCGTGACCGTTGCCCCAGGACGACGAGATGGTCAGGCCGAAAATGACGATCTTCACGCCGGCACCTTCTGATTGGCCTGGTGGAGCTTGATGCCGGTGGAATCCGCGACCAGCGTGCTGATACTGGCCGGCGCCACATCGACGGAATGAAACTCGTCGAGTGGAATCCGCGCATAATGCATGATTGCAGCTCGGATCGGCTCGGCATGGCTGACGAGCACGATGCATTCACCGCGGCGCTCGTCGCAGAGGTGGGCGATGTGAGATACGATCCGCTGCTGCACCGCCGCCATGCGCTCTCCATTCGGCGGCGTGCTCGATGCGCGCTTCTCATTCCATTGCCGCCAGATCGGATCGGCCTCGAGCTCCGCAAAGCTGCGGCCGGTCCAGTCGCCGGCATCGAGCTCGTCCAGGGCCGGCGCAATCTCGACGGGAAGCCGGTAGCGGCCAGCGATGATGTCGGCAGTCTGTAGCGCGCGCAGCTGTGGGCTCGACTGGACCAGCGTGGGAGCGGGATCGATCAGCGCGGCGCAGATCTCGACCTCGCGGAGGCCCTGATCGTCGAGCTCGACGCCCGGCATGCGGCCGCAGAGGATGCGGCCGAGCAGGGGATGATGCCCGTGCCGGATCATGTGAAGCTTGGTGGTCATCATCAGGGCTTCAGCCGGCGTCGTCGAGAGGTGCATCGTCGATGAAGGCGCGCGTTCTGCGTCGGGCCTCCTCGTCGGTGAACTGCTGCGGCGGCGATTTCATGAAATAGCTTGAGGGACCGGTCAGCGCGCCGCCAACGCCGCGGTCCATGGCCAGCTTGGCGCAGCGCACGGCGTCGATCACCACGCCTGCGGAATTCGGCGAGTCCCAGACCTCCAGCTTCAGCTCGGCGCTCAATGGCACGCCGCCGAAGGTCGTGCCTTCGAGCCTGATATAAGCGAGCTTGCGGTCGGTCAGCCAGGGCACGTGGTCGCTCGGGCCGACATGGACGTTGTCGGCTTCGAGCGGCACGTCGAACTGGCTGGTGACCGCCTGGGTCTTCGAGATTTTCTTGGAGCTCAACCGCTCCCGCTCCAGCATGTTCTTGAAGTCGGTGTTGCCGCCGACATTGAGCTGATAGGTGCGGTCGAGCCGGACGCCGCGCTCGCGGAACAGATTGGCCAGCATGCGGTGAACGATGGTGGCGCCGACCTGACTCTTGATGTCGTCGCCAACGATGGGCAGGCCCGCCTTCTCGAAGCGCTCGCGCCAGGACGGATCGGAAGCGATGAAGACGGGAATGCAGTTGACGAAGCCACAGCCGGCCTCGATGGCGCGGGCGGCGTAGAACTCCGTTGCCTTTTGCGCGCCGACCGGGAGATAGGAGACGACGATGTCGGTGCGAGAGCGCTTCAGCACATCAGTGACGTCGGCCTCCGGTTCTTCTGAAACCGGAACGTCGTCCTCGAGATAGCGCCCGATGCCGTCGAGTACGGGGCCACGCGCGACCATCACGCCGGCCTTGTCGACGTCGGCAAAACGATAGGTATTGTTCGGCCGGGCCCAGATCGCGTCGGCGACATCGCGGCCGACCTTGTCGGCGTGAACATCGAACGCGGAGGCGATCTCGACGTCGCTGATGTGATAGCCTCCGACTTCCGCATTCATCAGCCCGGGCACAGGCTCGTTGGACTTCGCATGACGGTAGTAGCTGAGGCCCTGGATGAAGGAGCTGGCGCAATTGCCGACCCCCACGACACCGACACGGACACGGCGTCTGTCTTGAAGACGGGAGTGCATCGAGTGTCGTCCTCCGGCGATAGCTACGCGATGTGCCGCGAATGAAACCTAAGTACGTCGGCGAACGTGCCCAGGGTATGTTCGTTCCTGTCAGCAGGACCCTCGCCGGCGCCGCCGCGGTGTTTGATCGAGAAAAGAGCGAAAGAACTGATCTACGTTAGAATCGGCTCACGTTGCCCAGGAACGATCTTCTTCATTGATGAAGAAGCTCAAATCATCGAGCCGTCCGCCGACGAACGATTTGCGCACTCTCGCGTTCTGATGGCAGCAGCGAGGGACAATCAGCCTCGCACGTCTCGTGAGGAGCCCGCCATGAGCGAGAGCGCAACAACCACCGACCATGAGAAGATCCGGAAGTGGGCCGAGGAGCGCGACGGCCGTCCTTCCACCGTCGCGTCCACGGAGGAGAATGGTCACGCAGGAATCCTGCGCATCGACTTCGGCCCCAAGGAGAAATCCCTGGATGAGATCGGCTGGGACGAATTCTTCCGCAAGTTCGATGAGTCCGAGCTGGCGTTCCTGTATCAGGACCGCACCAAGGACGGGAAGATCAGCCGGTTCCACAAGTTCGTCCGCCGCGACGCGTGAGCGCGGCGGGGGGCCATCGCCCGGACGGGAACGATTGGGTCGCGGCGATGCGCGCCCAGGAGTTTGCGAAGGCATGGGCGATCGCCGACTGCAATCTCTCCGCGCTCCAAGAGCGAGGTCCGGCCAAGCACGAGGGGCCGCGTCATCTGCAGAAGATCTGGCGCGGCGAGGACCTCGCCGACCGGACCGTGCTGGTCCGCTGCTATCACGGACTCGGCGATACGATTCAGTTTGCCCGTTTTCTGCCTGCACTGGCGCGCATCGCTCGCGACGTCGTCGTGTGGTGCCAGCCGCCGCTATGCGGATTGATCGGGCGAGTTCCAGGCGTGAGGCGTGTGCTTCCCCTGCATGATGGTGTGCCGGATGTCACGTTCGATGTCGACATCGAGATCATGGAGCTTGCGCATGCGCTGCGCGCGGACCGCAGCGACGTCGGCATGACAGCGCCATATCTCGCTCCCGCAGGGCCTCCGGTTGCGCTGCCGGCACGACAGGGGATTGCCGTCGGATTGGTGTGGCGGGTCGGCAATTGGGATAAGCGGCGCGAGTTGCCGGCCAGCCTCGTTCGAACGCTGGTGAGCCCCGGCGTCGCCGCGTTCTCATTGCAACCCGATCTTCCGGCCGCTGAACTCGCCGAGATCGGTGCCCGCGACGTGAGCTCGTCCGATATCGACGTGCTTGCAAACACGTTGCGTGCGCTTGATCTCGTGATCACCGTCGATACCATGGTGGCTCATCTGGCGGGCGCACTCGGCTGCGAAACCTGGATCATGCTGCACGCCGATTGCGACTGGCGCTGGCCCGCTGGCGCATGCCGAACCTATTGGTATCCGCGGGCGCGGCTGTTTCACCAGCAGTCTCCGGGAGACTGGGCCGGCGTCGTGGCCGAGGTCGGGCAATCGCTTCGTGACCGAGTCGCTGCGATCAGCTCTGCGCCGAGGATTCAAGCGGAGAACCTGCGCCCCGCTGCTCCGTGGCGTGCGACTCCAGCGTCGGCGGCTGGCGCAGCATCAGATAGTCCGGACGAAAGCCGGCTAGCTGGGTCAGCCCGTCCCAATCGGTGACGGTGATCGTCCGGGAATGCCAGTGCAGCAGCTCTCGGCGGCGGAGGTCCTGAATCGTCCGATTGGCGTGCACCGGCGAGATGCCGCAGATCGCTGCGAGATCCGATTGCGTGAACGGCGAGGGGAAACGCAGGTCTCGCCCGAGGCCGACGGCGCGCAGGCGAACGGTTATTTCGCAGATCAGATGCGCAACCCTGCTCAACGAGTCTCGGCTGCCGAGATTGGTCAACCAGGTCCGCAGCGTGGCCGCATCGGCGAGTGTCAGCAGCGAGAGGGCTCGCGCCAGCCGTGCGGAGCGCGCCCGGGCCTCGCGCAAGAAGGCATGCGGCACGAACGCCGCGACGACCGGGCTCAGCGCGTTGAGCTGCGCCGCAACGCGCGGGACGATGATGGTGTAGAGGTCGGGGACGTCGCCTGGAACATAGATTGCCGTGATCTGGCCCGCGCCGGCATCGGTGTCCTTCCAGCAGAGATAGCCCTGCAGAAGCAGGCAGCAGGTCGACGGTTCGTCGCCCTTGCGCCAGACGTCCTCATGCGGGGCGAAGCTGCGGATCGAGCTCGGCATCTGGGCCAGGAGTTCAAGATCGTCGCTCGACAACTCCAGCAGGCTCGTCAGGCGATCCGCCAGCTTCGTGAACGCAAAACCTGCCTGCATCCGGCATCATCCTCATCAGCCGTCGCATTGCCGACGGCCCATTCCAACCTGCAACCCGATTCAACATCGGCAGGTCGAATAGTTCCTATGGTTCCCGTAGCCCGCGCGTGTTCCTCGCATAGGAACATTCGCCGTCGCGATGGCGTTTGCGCTCGCGTCCGTTCTGGGAGTGAAGCGCATTGACGCGGCGATGGAAGCGGCTGTGGATCTGGTTGTCGGCGGCAGCGCTCGGCGCGATCGTGTTGGGCGCGGCTGTAACGTGGTTGATCACCGCGCCGAGGCCTGCGATGTCAGCGGACGCTACCAGCCTCTATGATCAGGCGGGTGATCCCAAGCGTGGTCAGCTGGTGTTCGTCGCCGGTGACTGCTCATCCTGTCACGCCTCACCGGGGCAGTCGGACCGGCTCAAGCTCGGCGGCGGCATCGCGCTGGCCTCGCCCTACGGCACCTTTCGCGCGCCGAACATCTCGAGCGACCCGGTCGACGGAATCGGCGCCTGGACGGTCAAGGATCTCGGCAACGCGCTCCTGAGCGGGATGTCGCCGAACGGCAGCCATTACTATCCGGTGTTTCCCTATGCGAGCTTTGCGCATATGAGCGTGGCCGATGTGGTCGACCTGATGGCCTATCTGCGCACCTTGCCCGCCGTGCATGGGCGGGCGCCGCCGCATGAGCTCGATCCGCTGTTCCAGATCCGCCGCTTCGTCGGCTTCTGGAAACTGCTTTATTTCAGGCCCGGTGAGATCAAGCCGGATCCGGCGCATGACCCGCAATGGAATCGCGGCCGCTATCTGGTCGAAGCGCTTGGGCATTGCGATGAATGCCACTCGTCGCGCGACCTGTTCGGCGGCGTCAAGGACAAGACGCGGTTCGCCGGCGGACAGGATCCCGTCGGCACCGGCTTCTATCCCAACATCACGCCGGCGCGGATCGGGCATTGGTCGCAAGGCGAGATTGCCGAGATGCTGAAAACCGGCAACACGCCGGATCATGGCCGCGTCGGATCGTCGATGGCCGATGTCGTCATCAACACGTCGCAGCTGCCGCAGGACGATCGCGATGCCATCGCGGCCTACATCAAGGCGCTTCCGGCGCGGCCGACACCGAAGCCATGATGCTCAGCGCGAATAGAGGTAGGCCGCGACGTCGCGCGCCTCAGCTTCGGTGATCCCCGTGGCAGGCATTGCGGTGCGCGGCGAGAAGGTTCGCGGCGAGACGATCCATTGCACCAGATTGTCGGCCGAGTTGTTGGCAACGCCGCCGATATAGACGCGCTGGCGCAGGCCGGTCAGCGGCGGTCCGACCTGTCCGTCCGCGCCGGTGATGCCGGCGATGGTATGGCATCCGGCGCAACCATAGCGCCGCATCAGCTCGGGGGCATGGTCTGGATCTCCGCCGGTCATCGCGCGGGCGGTGCGCTCGCTCTGCTGGCGCGACGACCAGGCCATCGCGGCGGGACCGGCCATGGCGGCGAGCACGATGACGACGGCCGCGCCGATCAGCACCGGTCTAGACAGCATGGAGGACATCGGAGGACCTCGCTTTCTTGCTGGATGACTTGATCCACAGCACGATGAGCACGAGCGCTGCCCCGGCATAGATGGTGCCCGCGGGCACCCACATGATCAGCCCGGCCAGTTGCTGGTCCTCGAGCGGCGTCAGTCCCCACGCGGCCGAGCTGGCGGTCTGGGCGCTGTAGAGCACGCGCGGCGCCAGCGCCATCAGCGCGCCGAGCACGCTGGTGTGGAGCATCGTGATCACTACGTGCCACGCCGCGGCGCCCGCCTGGCTCCGGCACAGCACGGCCCACCAGAACAGCACGGCGGAGCCGAAGAAGCTCAGATGCTGCAGCCGGTGCAGCGCGACCTGATCGACGGCCGCGTCGAACAGCAACGGAACGTGCCAGACCCAGATCGCGAGACCGTGGAGCAGGGTGGCGTTGCCGCCGCGCACGAGCCAGGACCATGCGCCGCGCGGCATAGGAAGGTTCAACGTCCGGCCGCTCCATCGCCTGATGCCGCGGGGCAGCGCCCACAGCATCGTTCCGAGCGGCCGGGCTGCAACGATCAACGGCGCAGAGATCGCCATCAGGATCTCGTGCTCGATCATGTGGAAGGTGAAGAGGTGCTCGCCGAGCCAATGCAGCGGCGAGGTCAGCGTCGCGGCGAGCGTGAGCCAGCCGCTCCAGAACGCGCCGGCGCGAACCGAATTGAGGCGATGGACACGGCGCACCAGCCTCACGCTGCCTGCCGCATAGAGCAGGCCGGTGATGAGCAGAGGTGTCACGATCCAGGGATCGAATGTCCAAGATGCGACCTCGCCATCGGCCGCGCCGCCATGCGCCCACGCGGCGCCGCCGGGCGCAAGCAGCATCACCGCAAGGAGGATCAGCGCTCGCATCCGCTCAGCACCAGGGAGGCGATCGCCTGCAGCAGCAATGCGAAAGCGAACATGAGCGCGGTCAGTGCGCTCAATCGTGACGCGAAAGGCAGCGTCCGGTCGGCTTGTGCCGAGGGCTTGCCGTCGAGCCACCATGACAGACCGGCGGCGGCGAGCACCACGACGAGCAGCGCTGCCGAGACGATGGGTGATGGGCTGATCGTGCTGATGCAGTCGGTGGTCGGGAGCATCTCGCCGAGCTGGGTGTTGGCAGCCCATGCAAGCCCGCCGATCACGAGGCCGGCCCAGGCGGTCAACTTTGCCGTGGTTGTTGGTGCCGTCATATCCGCGCCAGCCAATAGATGCAGCCATAGATCGGAAGCCACGCTGCCACGACAAAGTTCCAATACATCGCGTTGTCCTGGACATCGCCATAGCGACGCAGATTGTCGCCGTGCCGCGAGAACATCAGCGCGGTCAGCACCAGCGTGTCGATGAGATCGGTGATGATGTGCGTGGTGTGCAGGCCGAGCAGGGTCCAGACCACCGAGCCATAGGCGTTGCTGTCCCATTTGACGTTGAGCGCTGCAAACTCGAAGACGCGAATGATCAGCGGCACGACGCCGAGCACGGACATCACGACCATGCCGATGCGGACCTTGCGCAGATCCTGGTGCTCGGCCCAGCGCGACAGCATCACGTTAGGTACGACGCTCGCGACCAGCACGACCGTCATCAGCGTGCCCGCCAGCAGATCCGGCGGTCGCGCATTCAGTGGCCAGATCGGCGCGAGGCTCATCAGATAGAGATAGACCGCGATGACCAACGCAAAGCCGGTGCCCTCGATCAGCATGAAGCCGAGCGTGCCCCACCAGGTCACGCTGGCCGGCCCGAGCGCGTGCAGCGGCAGCTTCGACAGGTCGAGGACCACGCGCTCCTTCATGCCTCGTCCTCCGGCGTCCCCTTGGGCCAGAACCAGCAGATCAAGGTGACCGCGATCGGGATCGAGCCCCACACCACGGCCCAAGGCGAGAAGATCGACCAGATCAGCATCGCGCTGGTGGCGATGGCCGTCCACAGCGGCCAGATGCAGTTCTGCGGCGAGGATTCCCGTGCCTGCGGCTCGGCCGTCGTGATGGTCGTGACCAGCACCTCGCGCCGGTCGGTGTGCAGGCCATTGGCGACGTTGAGTGCGCCCGGCTGCTCCCACAGCGGGTTGGCGCTGCTGACGACAGGGATGTGGGCGAAGTTGTAGGACGGCGGCGGCGAGGACGTCGCCCATTCCAATGTCGGCGCGTCCCAGGGATTGTCACCGGCGAGATTGCCGGAGCGGGCGCTCATGACGACGTCGACGAAGAAGACGAGAAAGCCTGCGGCGAGAATGATCGCGCTGGCGCTGGCGAACAGATTGAGCCCGTGCCAGGGCAGGTCGGGCTGGTAGGTGTAGACCCGCCGCGGCATGCCCTCGAGGCCGAGGATGTGCATCGGAAAGAAGGTGGCGTGGAAGCCCGTGAAGATCAGCCAGAAGGCCCAGCGGCCGAGCCGCTCGCTCATCATCCGCCCGGTGAATTTCGGAAACCAGTAGTACACCGCCCCGAGCAGCGGAAACACGGCGCCGCCGATCAGCACGTAGTGGAAATGCGCGACCACAAAGTAAGTGTCGTGCACCTGGGTGTCGAACGGCACGGAAGCGACCATCACGCCGGTGAGGCCGCCGATGACGAAGGTGACGATGAAGCCGATCACGAACAGCAAGGGCGTCTTGAACACCGGCCGGCCGTCCCACAAGGTCGCGATCCAGCAGAAGATCTGGACGCCGGAGGGAATGGCGATCGCCATGCTGGACGCGGTGAAGAAGCTCTCGCCGAGCCGCGGCAGCCCGGTCGTGAACATGTGGTGCACCCACAGCCCGAAGGCGAGGATGCCCGTGCCGATCAGCGCGACCACCAGCGGGAGATAGCCGAACACCGGTCGACGCGAGAACGTCGCGACCAGCGTCGAGACCATGCCGACCGCGGGAATGAAGATGATGTAGACCTCGGGGTGGCCGAAGAACCAGAACAGATGCTGCCACAGCAGCACGTCGCCGCCTTCGGCCGGATTGAAGAAATGCGTGCCGACGAGCCGGTCGAGGATGAGGCTGGTGCTGGCGACCATGATCGCCGGCATGGCCATGATCACGATGAAGGACGTCACCAGCATCGCCCAGACGAACAGCGGGATGCGGTCGAGCGACATGCCGGGTGCGCGCTGCTTGAACACGGTGACGACGATCTCGACCGCGACCGCGAGCGCTGCGACCTCCGTGAAGGTGATCATCTGCGCCCAGATGTCGGCGCGCTTGCCCGGCGCGTATTGCGGCCCCGACAGCGGCACATAGGCGAACCAGCCGACATCAGTTCCCATGTCCAGCGCGAACGAGATCCACAGCACGAGGCCGCCCGCCAGGAACATCCAGTACGAGAACGCATTCAACCGGGGGAACGCGATGTTGCGCGTGCCGACCATCAGCGGCACCAGATACACGCCCATCGCCTCCATCACCGGCACCGCGAACAGGAACATCATGTTCGCGCCATGCATCGTGAAGATCTGATTGTAGCGGTCGGGACCGATCAGCCGCCCTTCGGGGCCCGCGAGCTGCAGCCGCATCAGCATCGCCAGCACGCCGCCGAGCAGCAGAAACACGAAGGCCGTTGTGATGTAGCGGCGGCCGATGATCTTGTGGTCGACAGTTGACAATGCGCCCCACAGCCCGCCCTGGGTTTTCCAGGTCTCCGCGAGCTGGCTGGTGAGCTTGGGACGTTCAAGCTCCCTGTCCAGGATCTGAGCGCGGGTGATCGTGTCAGTCATTTCAGGCTCGCGAGATAGGCCGATACGGCGCGCAGCTCATCGGGCGTCAGCGACACCAGCGGCATGTTGTTGCCGGGCTTGAGCGTCTGCGGATCGGCGATCCAGGCGGCTAGCGCGCCGCGCGAGGTCGGCAGCAGGCCTGCCGCGATGAAAGCGCGGCTGCCGACATGGGTGAGATCGGGACCGCTGGTGCCCGTCGCCTGCGTGCCGCGGATCGCGTGGCAGCCGGCGCAGGGCTTACGCATGAAGGTGTCGCGGCCGGCGGCGATCTCTTCGTCATCATTGGTGCTCGCGGCCGTCGTGCGTTGTGTCGCAATCCATCTCGCAAAATCCTCCGGCGTGTCGGCCATCACGAGAAAGCCCATATGCGCATGCTGCAGGCCGCAGAACTCGGCGCACTGGCCGCGATAGGTGCCCGGCCGGTCGGCCCGGATGGTGATCTCGTTGGTGCGTCCGGGAATGAGGTCCTGCTTGCCGGCGAGGCTCGGCACCCAGAACGAATGGATGACATCGTCGCCCTGCAGCAGCAGGCGCACATTGCGCCCCGTTGGAATGTGAATCTCGTTGGCGCTGACGATGCCTCTCGCCGGATCGGGGGCGAGATATTCGACACTCCACCACCACTGCAATCCGCCGATGCGGATGGTGAGATCGTCCTGCCCGGCGACGCTGATGTTGCGCGTGGTGAAGAAGCTCGCGACGGTGAAGCCGACGATGATGACCGCCGTCAATCCGACGCAGATGCTCACAATCCATCCGATCCGTCGCTCGCGCGGCGCGCGCAGGTCGAGCGGCGCCCGCCACGCCGCGCGGCGTCGCCACAACGCATAGATCATCGCGATCATCACCAACGCCCAGACCACCGAGCACACGGCGACGATCAGGACGATGAGATGCTTGAGACTGATGGCCGATGCGCCGCGGGCGTCGAGCGCCGATTGCCAGTTGCTGCAGCCGCCGAGCAGCAGCAGCGACAGCATCGCCAGCGCTGGTCCGATGCGGCGCGTCACGGCTGGGGTCCCTGGTCGGGATGAACAGGCGTCGGTCCTTCGTTGAAGAGGATCGCCGCCGGCGCGCGGTTCTCCGCCGGCCGCGTCTGCTTGTCGTCATTGCGCGACGGCGCGGCGGTCCTTGCCGAATAGGCGCCGATGGTCTGCACATAACCCGCGAGCTGCCAGATCTGCTCGGTCGTCATCTTGTCCTTGAACGCCGGCATGCCGTGCGGCCGGCCATCGCGGATCGAGGCGAAGATCGAGACCGTCTCCGGTCCGTAGTACCACCAGCCGTCGAGGAAAGATGGACCGATGCCGCCCTGGCCGTCGCCATGACACGCCTTGCAGCCGAACCAGGTGTAGAGCCGCTTGCCCTGGCTCAGATCGTAGGCGTTGGTCTCATAGGGCTGATCGAGCGCGAAATAGATCTGCGGCGGCGCGCCGCCGATCTTGTTCGGCATCAGGGCAATCTTGTCCAGCGCGGCGGCCGACGCGGGGTCGAGCCGCAGCTGCCGTTCCTCTCGCTGACATCCGCACAGCGTCACGATGCAGACTAAACTCACGACGATCCGCATGGTGAGATCCATCAAAAACGGAACGTACAATCCTTCGCCGGGGGATCGGTTCCTATCGGGTTCCGGCGTCTGCCCGGTTGACGTTGTCGGCGAACATGTTGGGCACCGCCTGCCGCACCGCATCGAGGCCTGAGACCTTGTTCATGAGGGCGATCTCGCCCTGCTGCTGATGCCGGATGGCGTGCGCCATGATGCGCAGGCGCATGTCGCCGCGACCCTGCCATTCACGGTCCGCCATTCGCACCGCGCCGGCGTGGTGCAGGCTCATCAGGCGCACGAAGGTCGCATCGAACTGATCCGGTTTCGCGTTGCTGATCTCGTCAAGCTGTGCGTCACTGAGATAGCCGGGCATCTCGCCGAGCTCCTGTGTCGAGCAGGCCGGCATCGCCGTGTCGAACCAGCTCTGCCACCACGCATCGAAAATGCGGTTCTCCCCCTCCTGGCTTGCGACCATCAGGCGCGCCAGCGCCTTGAGCTCAGGATCCTGTGCTCTGTCAGCGCCGAGCCGCGCCAGCGTGATGCCCTGCCGATGATGCGCGCTCATGTGGCGCATGTAGTCCTGATCGCCGGCGCGATCTGTCCCCATCCACGGCAGCTGATGACCGAGCGTGCCCAGCGCTGCGACGCTGCCGAGCACCGCAACGATAGCGACGCCGCCGACCGCCCAGGCTCTGGCGACATTGACGTCGCTGGTGTGCGGCGCCGTCGCAAACGGAAAGCGCAGCCAGACGAACAACGGGTACATCACGGCCGAGGAGGCGTGCACCAAGAGGCCGATCCAATAAGGCTGCTGCAGCGTGAAGATCGGCTGAAAGAACGGAAACAGCGGCACCAGTACGAACCACTCCGACGCCGACGTGAACACCGCCCAGGGCAGCGCCACCGCGAGAATGGCGAGTGGCCGCAAATCTGCCGTCCAGCGCCCGAACAGTCCGAAGAACACCAGCGCCCAGGAGAAATCGGCCCATTGATGGAACGCGATGCCGCCGATGATCGCTCCCCAGGACGGCTCCGCCCCGATGATGCCGTCGCGCAGCGGGATCGCCGCGACCGTCATCCAGTCCACCGCGGCGTCGCGGCCGAGCTGGGCTGCTGCAAGCTGGCTGACGATGGTCGAGAAGGTGCTGCTGACCAGGCCGAGCTTGGCGGCGGCGATCCAGTTCGAATGAGCAGGCGGCATGAGCGGAGGAGCACCTTGGGTTAGAATGAGATCGCGCCTCCAAGCGAAGAGAGGTTCATTGGTTCCATTCACGCGGATGCGCGCGGCGCCCGTCTTTTCAGGAACGATCAGCACCCGCTGCGATTGGCCGAGATCACCAGCTCACGCGCACTCCAGGAGTTTCCCATGGCATCATCGGGCCAATTCGCAATCGTCACCGGCGCATCGACCGGCATCGGCCTCGAACTGGCGCGCTGCTGCGCCGACGAAGGCTTCGATCTCTTGATCGCCGCCGACGAGCCGGAGATCGAGCAGGCGGCTGCGTCACTGCGTGCCGACGGCGCCAAGGTCGAAGCGGTGCAGGCCGACCTCTCGACCAGCGAAGGTGTCGAGAAGCTGTATGCGGCCGCCAAGGGCCGTCCCGTCGATGCGCTGCTGGCCAATGCCGGCCGTGGTCTCGGCCATGCCTTTCTCGATCAGGATCTCGCGGACATCCGCCGGCTCATCGACACCAACGTCATGGGCACGGTGGAGCTGATCCACAAGGTCGGCAACCAGATGCGCGGCCGCAATGCCGGGCGCATCCTCATCACCGGATCGATCGCGGGCTTCACGCCCGGCAGCTTCCAGGCCGTCTACAACGCCAGCAAGTCCTTCCTCAATTCGTTCTCCTTCGCGCTGCGCGAGGAGCTGAAGGACACCAAAGTCACCGTCACGTGCCTGATGCCAGGGGCCACCGAGACCGAGTTCTTCCGCCGGGCCGACATGATGGACACCAAGGTCGGCACCGAGAAGAAGGACGATGCCGGCGATGTGGCGCGGCAGGGCTTTCAGGCGATGATGGACGGCGAGAGCGACGTCGTGACGGGCATGAAGAACAAGCTGCAGACCACGGTGGCCAATGTGATGCCGGCGGAGACACTGGCCAAGCAGCATCGCAAGATGGCCGAACCGGGCACCGCGAAACAATAGAAGCTCGCGGTATCCTTCCGCAACTTGCGGCCTTGCGCCATCGACATTGCCCGGCTTTCGCCGCCCTGATAGTTTCTCGCCGAACAGGGTCGAGCGAATGGCGAGCGATGACTGAGCAGGATAAGGCCGAGCAGGTCGTGACCGCGTTGCGATCGGCGCAAGCTGCGGCGCCGGACGCTGCCTTGCAGATGCTGAACGGCCTCATGGGCCTGGTGCGTAGCCCGAGCGATGCGCAGCCATTGGAGACCGAGGAGGCGCGCTCCTCCGCCTTCATGTCGATCTGCGAGGTTGGCAAGGCGCTGCATCGGGGGCAGCCGACCGAGGCGCTGTGGCCGGCGGCGGTCTCGGCCAGCGAACGTTGGCTGAGGCTCGCCAGATGAGTGACGCGCAAGGTGGGTGACCTCCGGTCGGCTTCCGGCGGTCTCGTTTGGCGGGCAATGGCGATCGGCGATCTCGCGATGGTCGACGCGATCGCGGCGCGCGTACACCCGGATTTCCCTGAGGATGCCGCCGTCTTCGCCGAGCGCCTGCTTCTGTATCCGGACGGTTGCCACGTGTTGGCGGCGGCAGCCGACAGTGTCGGCTACCTGATCAGTCATCCCTGGTGCGGTAGACCGCCATCGTTGAACAGCCTCATCAGGCGCATTCCTCCCGAGGCCAACACCTACTACGTCCACGACCTCGCCTTGCTGCCTTCCGCCCGCGGGAGCGGAGCCGCTGCAACTATCGTGGAACAGCTCGTCGAACAGGCGCGGCGGCTTCAGCTCGCCTCGGTGTCGCTCGTCGCCGTCAATGGCTCGGTGCCGTTCTGGGAGAAGCAGGGTTTTGTCGTCGTCGCGCAAGATCATGATGCGACGGGCTACGGCGAGGATGCCCGCCGGATGGTTCGTCACCTCGCCTGAGCCGCCGCGATCGATTGCCAAGTCGCTGACATGCAAACGGCCCGGTCATAGACCGGGCCGTTGCTCTTGCTGATCAGCCGATCACTCCGGCATCGAGACAGGGCGCCGCCACTGGTCGCGCCGCCGGTTGAAGCGGTTGGCGTGCAGCATCCAGCCGCCGACCGGCTTGCCATCACGGTGACGTCCGCCGCTTTCCGCGCCCATCCACGCCGCGACAGCGCCCAGCAGCAGCGCCGTCGCAACCGAGAAAGCGAGGATCGTGGTGCTCGCCCGCGAGCGCGACAAGGCCGTCTTCGCATTGGCGATGGTGCTGTCGACGCGTCGCTCGGCGTCGGGGCCGGTCAGCCCCGTGGTGCCGCTGACGAGCTGCACCAGGTAGTTGCGATCATCCGTGCTGACGCCGTTGTGGCTGGAGGCCGTGAGCAGAATCCGTCCCGCCTCGGCGCGGGCCGGCGCAAGCTCCGGGCTCGGGGCCCGCTTGGGCGCGCGGAACAGATGATCGAGCTCGTAGCTCAGCACCGACGGTTCGCCGGCGGCCGGCTGTGTGCTCGTCGGGCTCGGCCGCGTGGCCGCCGACGCGATCATCGCCGCCAGCACCGTGCCGAGCACCACCGCGAGGGCCCATGCGGCAACGCCATGCAGGCCGTCGCGCTTCTCGGTCTCGTCGCTGTCGGCGGGACCATAGGGCGCGCGCACACGCCCTGCGATGTAGCCGCCGCAGCCGAAGCTGACCAGCGCCTGCAACACGAGATAGAGACCAGAGAGGAGCCACAGCGCGACCGAGGCGTCGCGCCAGGTCGGTGCCGTCGAGCTGACGCCGAGCCCGACCGTCATCGCGAAGCTAATGAGGATCGACGACACGGCAGCGGCGGTGAGGGCGCCCGCAATGACCGGAGTCCATTGCAGCGTCCAGCTATCGGTGGCCACGCGCCCGATGGGCGACGTGGCGACCGGCGCAGTTTCCATGGCCATTGGCGTCGTCTCAGCGCAGGCCGAAGAACGACAGGATGGCCATGATCACCACGATCAAGCCCACCAGATAAATCAGTCCGTCCATGATTTCCTCCTCCGGTTTGAGACGCTCGGCCGTATAAGCGACGGCGAAGCGCAATGTTCCGCGCGTCAATTGGTGTCAGGGCCAATTGACGGCAGAGGAGGACCTGCGTGGCGGTGCAGCATGGAGCTGCCGCTTGAATGAAGGAGCTGTGGTCGCGGGCGTCGGGCGCGTCACTTGGTCGAAACGCGCGAGCCCCAGAAGCATCTGGCAATGGCGGCAGCCAATCAGGCTGCCGCTGACCTCACGTCATGAGTCTGTCCGGCGGCAACCAACGATGTCGCAGGTCGCCGCCCTCGCCCGTCAATAGCGCGGATAGTAGCCGCGCTGGCGTGCATAGGCGTAGGCGGGGTTGATGCCGCAGCCGGCATCGGTGCCCGAGGCGGCAGCCTGGCATTGCTGATAGGTGGCGAACTGGCAATTGCCGGGATAGCCCCACATCCTGCCTTGCAGGCAGAAGCGATCCTGTGCGGCGGAAGCAGGCGAGATCGCGGAAAAGCCGGCGAGCACGGCGGCGGCGGAAAAGGAGGCAAACAGCAGACGGCGCATGTATTTATCCTTGCGTTGAAAACCTCAGTTGCAACGCGAGGCTGCGCAGGCCCGTTCCTCACGCGCAACATTAACTGTTGTGTCGCCGCCGGCGTTTCCCGTTCATGACTAGGCGCGCGATTTGCGGCTCCGGCCTTATCAGACGTCACCTCATCAGAGACCACGTCGCGCGCTGGCGGTATCGGGCTGGGTAGCCCTTTTGATCAGCTCGAAGAGGCCGGAACATTCGCGGACTCGTCATGTTGCTCACCCGTCAACAGCGGATGCTCGCCATGTTCGGTCGATCCAGAAAGTCTGATGCTGCACGTCGGGAGACGGCGTCATGGTTCGGTGCAGGCCGCGCGCGCGGGCCGGGGACTGGAGGCATGCTGGCGCTGCTCGGGCTGGCGTTCCTGATCCAATATTTCGATCAGCGGTCCGAGCAGGTCGGACGCGGCGGCCGTGCGAGCGGGGCGGCGGATGACGGTCGCGGCAGGCTGGCCTCGTCACCCTCCGAGATACCGGCGCGCGGCTGGAAGGATGTCCTGGTCCGCGTCTATGAGAACGTCACCGAACATCGGATCGTCGCGCTCGCCGCGGGCATGACGTTCTACACGCTGCTGGCGATCTTCCCGGCGCTCGCCGCGCTTGTCGCCATCTACGGACTGTTCTCCGACCCGGCCAAGATCACCGGACATCTGGAGCAGTTGCAAGGCCTCATGCCGGGCGGCGCGATCGACATCGCGCGCGATCAGCTCACGCGCGTCTCGGCGAAGGGAAGTCAGGCCCTGGGCGTGACCTTTCTCGTCAGCCTCGCGATCTCGCTGTGGAGTGCGAACGCCGCGATGAAGTCGCTGTTCGATACGCTGAATATCGTCTATCGCGAGCCGGAGACGCGCGGCTTCATCAAGCTCAATGCGATTTCGCTGCTGTTCACGGGAGGGGCAATCCTGTTTGCCCTCCTCGCCATTGGCGCCATCGTCGTCGTCCCGGTCGTCCTGCATTATGTCGGCCTGTCGGATGTAGCCGATCTCCTGCTGCGCATCGGTCGCTGGCCCGCGATCTTCATCTGTGTCTCGCTCGGGCTGGCGCTGATCTATCGCTACGGTCCGGATCGTGAGGAGCCGAAATGGCGCTGGATCAGCTGGGGCAGCGCGCTTGCCGCGGCGCTGTGGCTCGGAGGCTCGGCGCTGTTCTCCTGGTATGCGGCGAACTTCGGCAGCTTCAACGCCACTTACGGCTCGCTCGGCGCAGCGATCGGCTTCATGACCTGGATCTGGATCTCGGCGATCGTCATCCTGATCGGCGGGGAACTCGACGCCGAGCTGGAGCACCAGACGCTGCGCGATACCACCACCGGCCCCGAGAAGCCGCTCGGCACGCGCGGCGCCACCATGGCGGACACGGTCGGACGGTCGGCCTGACCTCGCGGGCGATCGTCCGCGACCCGCTGCCATCTCCCGCAAGACGTCAGAGTCGGGGTTCCCCGGGAACCCAAGGCGGCTGGACCGTGTTCCTTCTCGGCTCGTGTTGCGGTGGCGGGGGTCGAGGCCTGCGCGCGGGCAGACCATTGCCGTTTTCGTCCATATTCACGAGGGAGCTTTGAATGACGGAGGAGCTTGCTGGCGGCGCGCACCGTCGCGAGGATCTGTCCCGCATTTCCACCGGAAGCGATGGTCTCGATGACATCCTCGGCGGCGGCCTGGACCCGAACCGGCTGTATCTCTATGAGGGACGGCCAGGAACGGGGAAGACCACGATCGCGCTCCAGTTCCTTCTCAAGGGCCGGAGCCTCGGCGAGCGCGTGCTCTACATCACCTTGTCCGAGACCAAGCGGGAGCTCGAGGTCGTCGCCGAGCGCCACGGCTGGTCGCTCGAGGGGATCGACGTGTTCGAGCTGGTGCCGCCGGAGACGACGCTCGATCCCGAACGCGAACTCACCGTGTTTCATCCGGCCGAGGTGGAGCTCAGTGAAACCACCGGCCTGATGTTCAAGGAGGTCGAGCGCATCGATCCCACCCGGGTCGTGATCGACAGCCTGTCCGAGCTGCGGCTGCTGGCGCAGAGTCCGCTGCGCTATCGCCGCCAGGTGTTGGCCGTGAAGCACTTCTTCGCCAAGCGCAACTGCACGGTGATTTTGCTCGATGATCTCTCGTCCTCGCAGGACGACCTGCAGCTCCATTCGGTCGCGCATGGCGTCGTCGTGCTCGAGCAGCTTGCGATCGAATATGGTGCCGAGCGCCGGCGGCTGCGTGTCATCAAGATGCGCGGCATGGCCTTTCGCGGCGGCTTCCATGATTTCACCATTGCCCAAGGTGGCTTGCGGATCTTTCCGCGCCTCGTCGCCTCGGAGCATCACCGGTCGTTCCTCGGCGAATTCACCCCGAGCGGCAATGCCCAGCTCGACCAGCTCCTGGGAGGCGGACTCGAACGCGGCACCAATGCACTGATCCTTGGGGCGGCAGGCGTCGGCAAATCGTCGCTGGCGCTGAGCTACGCGATCGCAGCGGCCGCCCGCGGCGAGCACGTGGTGTTCTTCGCCTTCGACGAGGGGCGGGGCACGGTGGAGGCGCGGGCGCGCACGCTCGGCCTGCCGCTGCATCAGCACCTGGAGTCCGGTCTCATCCGCTTTCAGCAGATCGATCCCGCCGAGCTGTCTCCGGGTGAGTTCGGCGCGATTGTGCGCCACAGCGTCGAGCATGACAATGCTCGGGTCATCGTCATCGACAGTCTCAACGGCTATCTCAACGCGATGCCGGACGAGCGCTTTCTCATCCTGCAGATGCATGAGCTCCTGAGCTATCTTGGCCAGCAGGGCGTGCTGACCATCCTGGTGCTCGCACAACACGGTCTGGTCGGACCGATGGATACGCCGCTGGACATGAGCTATCTCAGCGATGCCGTGCTGATGCTGCGCTATTTCGAAGTGGCGGGCACCGTGCGTCGCGCGCTTTCGGTGGTCAAGAAGCGCAGCGGATACCACGAACATACGATCCGGGAGTTTCGCTTGAGCAGCGCCGGCTTGACCCTGGGTCCTCCGCTGGTGGAATTCAGCGGCATTTTCTCGGGCAATCCGCGCTTTGCCGGAGCCGATCTTCCGGAGCTGGGACTGCGAGATGAGCACTGAAGGGGATCAGCGTGTGCTCGTGTTCGCCCCGATCGGACGCGACGGGCCTGCCTCCGCAGAATTGTTTCGCAGCGCGCGCATCGAGACGGCCGTCTGCCCCTCTTTGTCCGACCTCGTCGTGCAGTTGCGTGCGGGTGTCGGCACGGTCGTCGTTGCCGAGGAGGGCCTGTTCGCGACGGATGCTGCACCGCTGAAGGAGTGGGTCGCACGACAACCTCCCTGGTCGGACTTGCCCTTCATCGTACTGACCAGTCACCGGGAGCAGCCGGCCGTCGTCGCCTGGCGGCGCGATCTCGTGACAGCGCTGCGCAACGTCTCGCTGCTCGAGCGACCGATCCAGCCGATCACGCTGCTGAGCGCGGTGCAGTCGGCGATGCGAGCGCGGCGTCGTCAATACGAGATCCGTGCGCTGATCCATGCGCGCGAGCAGGCCGCCCAGGAGCTGGAGCGGCTGGTCGTGGAGCGGACGCGCGCGCTCGCCGAATCCAACGAGCATCTGCGGGTCGAGATGGCCGAGCGCGCGCAGGTCGAGGAGACGCTGCGGCAGGCGCAGAAGATCGAGGCGATCGGCCGGCTGACGGGCGGCGTCGCGCACGACTTCAACAATCTGCTGATGGTGATCTCCGGCGGCCTCGACATGCTCGACCGACAGTCCGATCCGGCGCGGCGGCGGCGCCTGATGGACGGCATGATCCAGGCGGCGCAGCGCGGCGCCAGCCTGACGCGGCAGCTGCTCGCGTTCTCGCGCCGGCAGGAGTTGCGGCCGGAGCCGGTCGACATCGCCCGCCAGATCGGCGGCATGCGCGAGTTGCTCGATCGCAGCCTGCGTGGCGACGTTCATGTGCAGTTCGAGTTTCCCGATGCGCTCTGGCCGGTCGAGGTCGATCCCGGCGAGCTCGAACTCGTGGTGCTCAATCTCGCCGTCAATGCGCGTGACGCGATGCCGACCGGCGGCACGATCCTGGTGCGGGCCGAGAACCTTGCCGATTGGCACGATGACGAAATCACAGGCGACTTTGTCCGTTTGTCGGTGATCGACAGCGGAACCGGCATGTCGGAGGACGTTCGCCTACGCGTGTTCGAGCCGTTCTTCACCACCAAGGATATCGGCAAGGGCTCCGGTCTTGGTCTCGCCCAGGTCTATGGATTCTCCAAGCAGTCCCGCGGCACGGTGCGCATCGAGTCGGAGCTCGGGCGGGGGACCACGATTGCCTTGTATCTTCCGAGGTCCGCGCACGCGGCATCGACGTCTCAGCGCCATCTCGTCGACTTTCATCACGCCAGCGCTCGGCATCGCGATCAGGGGCGAATTCTTCTGGTCGAGGACGACACGGAGGTGGCCGCACTGGTGAGCGAGATGCTGCGCCAGCTCGGCTATGAGGTGACCCATGCCGCCAGTGCTGCGGCCGCGCTCGGCGCGCTGGCCGATGGACGCACGGTCGATCTCGTCTTCTCCGACGTCATGATGCCCGGCGGCATGAACGGCGTCGAGCTCGCGCGCGAGATCCAGAAGCGGCGGGGCGACATGCCGATTCTCCTGACCAGCGGCTATTCGGGGACGGCCGTGCACGCCGCCCGGGAGGCCGGCGTGCGCATTCTGTCGAAGCCGTACGGCGTCGATGAGCTCGCCGCTGCGATCGACGCCGCCAAGACCGAAAGCGTCCCGTCCCGCGCGCGAAGCTCTTGAACCGCATTCGAGAGCTGCGCGCGCGGTCAGCTCAGGACAGCGTCGGCTCAGCCGCCGCAGCGGCGTGCTCGATCACTGCTGCGGCGTCCAGCACGAGGTCCTCGCGGAAGCGCGGCCCCACGATCTGCACGCCGATCGGAATGCCTTCATGCACGCCGGTCGGCACGCTGATTGACGGCAGGCCGAGATAGGCGGTCGCGAACAGGAAGACGTGCGAGCGATACAGGCGATCGACGCTGGCATCGCTCTCGAGATCAATGCCATAGGGCAGGGCCGTCTCCATCGCGACGGGACACAGCACCAGCGGATGATCCTGCATGAACGCCTGCCAGCGCCGCAGATATGTCGCGCGCGCCGACGACGCCTTGATCAGCCCGGGCACGTCGAGCTCCGGCGTGCGGTTCATCATCAGCGCGAAGGCGCGCCGCGCGAGCGCATCGCCGTGCTGCTCGACCTGCGCCGCCAGCGTCACGCGCGATTCCCCTTGCGCGAAATCATTCCATGCCTTCGCCGCCGCAGCGACATCCGGCGGATCGCGCCAGGCCACCTCATAGCCCGAGCGACGCAGAATCTCCGCGGCCTTGCGCACCGCGGCCTCGACCTCCGGCGCGATGCCGACGCCGGCGGGGTCGAGGCAGACGGCGACGCCGGGATGATCGATGCGCGGTCCCTCCAGCGGCATCGCGACATGCCAGGGATCGCGCGGATCGGGCGCGGCCATCGCCGCCAGCGCCAGCCTTGCATCCTCGACATTGCGCGTGATCGCGCCTTGCACCGAGATCAGCTGCAGCGACAATTGCCGCTCTGACGGCGTTGTGCCGTTGAACGCCGGGATGCGGCCGAAAGACGGACGCAGGCCGACGGTGCCGGTGCAGTAAGCGGGATAGCGGATCGAGCCGCCGCCGTCATTGCCATGCGCGATCGCGCACATGCCGGCGGCGGCGGCCACCGCCGCGCCGCCGCTCGAGCCGCCGGGCGTGCGATCCGGCCGCCACGGATTGAGCGTGCGGCCATGCAGCTCATTGTCGGTGAACCAACGCATCGAGAACGCCGGCGTGTTGGTGCGACCGATGATCACGGCGCCGGCCTTGCGCAGATTGGCGACGACGGGGGCGTCGTCCTTGGCGATGTTGTCCTTGAAGGCTGTGACGCCGTTTGTCGTCGGCAAGCCCGCCTGGTCGACATTGATCTTGGTCGTCACCGGCACGCCGTGCAGCGGCCCGAGCGTGGTGCCGGCGGCTACCATGCGGTCGGCCAGATCAGCGGCGGCGAGCGCGTCCTCGGTCTGCACCGAGACCACGGCGTTGAGCTCGGGATTGACCGCGGCGATGCGATCGAGACAGGCCGTCACGGCCTCGCGGCTGGTGATCTTCTTGGTGCGGATGGCGGAAGCGAGTTGCGTGGCCGACCAGCGCCACAGCGGGGTATCCATGCGAAACGAACCTTTGCAATCAAAGCCAAACGCCGTGCGTGTCGCGATGCTGCGCAGACCGCGCGTCACGCCCGACGTCGGCCACCATAGGCGAATCCGCGGCGCGGGCAAAAAATTCTTGTTCCCTTCCTGGGAACTTTGCCCTCACGCCGCCGTTACGTCGATGCGTCCGCTCCTGCCTTGATGCGATGGTGCGCGATGAGGCGGCACTGTCGCTGCCGGCCAGGGGGATGGATGATCAGTCGCGAGTTCGGGCGTACCTTCTGGCGCAATCAAACCTCCGTCGACTACGCGCTTCGGGACCTCGCTGCCGGCCATCTCGAGGATCATGATTTCCGGCTGCTCGCGGACGGCATTCCCACGCTGTGCTGGATCGCCAATGGCGACGGTTACATCGTCTGGTACAATCGCCGCTGGCACGAATACTGCGGCAGCACGCCTGCGCAGATGGAAGGTTGGGGCTGGCAATCGGTGCATGACCCCGCGCAGCTTCCTTCCGTGATGGAGCGCTGGCAGGCCTCGATTGCCACCGGCGAGCCGTTCGAGATGACGTTTCCGCTGCGCGGCGCCGACGGCGTCTTCCGGCCGTTCCTGACCCGCATCCAGCCGATGCGCGATGCCTCGGGACGCATCCGGCGCTGGTTCGGCGTCAACACCGAAGTGTCGGCCCAGATGCAGGCCGAGCAGGCGCTGCGCGACAGTGAGACGCAGGCCCGTGCCGATGCGGAGCGCGTGCAGCTCGCGCTCGCGGCCGGCGCCATCATCGGCACCTGGGTCTGGGACATCCCCGCCAACCGCTTCACCATCGACGACAACTTCGCCGTCAATTTCGGTCTCGATCCGGAGCTCGGCCGCGAAGGCCTCAGCCTGGAGCAGGTCACCATGACCGTGCATCCGGACGATCAGGCCGGGCTTGCTGCGGCGATCCAGGACGCCCTCGCGCGCGGCGGCGACTACGCGCATCAATATCGCGTCCGCCGCCGTGACGGCCGCTATCATTGGATCGAGGCCAACGGCCGCGTCGAGCTGCGCGACGGCGAGCCGCTGCGCTTCCCCGGCGTTCTGCTCGATGTCAACGCGCGCCACGCCGCCGAGTCGGCCCTGCGCGAAGCCGAGGAGCGGCTGCGTCTGGCGACGCAGGTCGCCGAGGTCGGATTCTGGGACTACGACCCCGCGACCGACGTGCTGGTCTGGCCACCGCTCGTCAGGGCGATGTTCGGCGTCGCCGATGACGTGCCGGTCACGATCGCCGATTTCTATGAAGGCCTGCATCCCGAGGATCGCGAGCCGACGACGGCGGCCTTTGCTGCCGCCGCCGATCCCGCTCAGCGGGCGCTCTATGATGTCGAATTCCGCACCATCGGCAGGAACGACGGCGCCATCCGCTGGCTCGCCGCCAAAGGCCGCGGCCTGTTCGATCAGACCGGCCATTGCGTGCGCCTGATCGGCACCGCCATCGACATCACCGCGCGCAAGGAGGCCGAAGCGCGGCTGCGCGATCTCAACGACAGCCTTGAGGTCGCCAATGAGGAGATCAAGCGCTACGCCCATGTCGTGAGCCACGATCTGCGCGCGCCGCTGGTCAACATCATGGGCTTTGCCCAGGAGTTGCAGAGCCAGCGCGACGAGATGTTCGACGCCGGCCGTCTGCCGAAGACCGATCCGCAGCGCCAGCAGGCCGAGCGCGACTTCGACGAGTCTTTGTCCTTCATCCGCGCGGCGACGCAGAAGATGGACGGGCTGATCAACGCCATCCTGAAAGTGTCGCGCCACGGCCAGCAGCCGCTGCACCCCGAGCCGCTCGAGATGGAGGCGCTGGTCAAGAAGCTCGCCGACTCCATCCGTCACCAGACCGAGACGGCCGGCGCCGTGATCACCATCGCGCCGTTGCCGCCGCTGGTGGCCGATCCGCTCGCGGTCGGCCAGATCTTCGGCAACCTGCTCGACAATGCAGTCAAATATCTCGAGCCCGAGCGTCCGGGCCGCATCAAGATCTCGGGCGAGGCGCGCGGCCGCGAGGTGGTCTTTCACGTCGCCGACAACGGCCGGGGCATCCGGCCCGAAGACCAGGCGCGGGTGTTCGAGCTGTTTCAGCGCGTCGGCAAGCGCGACCAGCCGGGCGAGGGCATCGGGCTCGCGCATGTGAAGTCGCTGGTCGGGCGCATGCACGGCAGTATCTCGCTCGTATCCGAGGCTGGCGTTGGCACGACGTTTACCGTGACCTTGCCGCGCGCAGCGGCCAACTAAGCGCGTCTGCAAATCAGTCCTGCGTGGAACGCGGGACGATTTTGATTTGCCGCAACGGCAGCGGCGCTCCTTTCCGGAACATTGGCGTCAACGGAAAGGAGATGAGTCATGTGGCTCACCAAGGACGACTTCCGCATCAAGGCGGAAAATTTTGATTTATCGAATGGCTTGAACATTCTTCGCATCATTTGCGGATTGTTTCTGTTTCCACACGTCGCCGGAAAATTCGCAGCCGGCGCAGTGTCGGCGGCGACCGCCGGCTTCTTCGCCAAGGCCGGCTTCCATCCGCCGGAAGTGTGGGTCGTGATCGCCGCCGCCTCGGAATGCGCCGCCGGCATCGCTCTGGTGCTCGGCATCTGCACCCGCTTCGCCGCCCTCGGCGCCACCGCGCTTCTGCTGTTCGCCGTCTATGCCCTGCAGGTCGTGAAGGGCTTTGGCTGGACCTGGAACACCGGCGGCTATGAGTATCCGGTGTTCTGGGCGATCACCTCCTTCGTGGTCGCGCTGGAGGCCTGGAAGGTGCACCTCGCGCAGGCCAAGCCGCGCGCGGCGGTTGTGCCGGCGGGCGCTGCGGCCTGACCTCGGTCACAGCGAGAACAATCAGAGCCGCCTTCGGGCGGCTCTCGTGTTTTCGGAGGGAGCGGCTGCTTCGGAACGCCTCGCGGTGCGCGCCGTTCTCCTCGCATCATCTGCGTCCATCCGAGGCGGAATCCATGCCGGTCTGGTTGTCCGCGGGCCTCTGGGGCCTGCTCGGCGCATCCTCGCTGCTCGTCGGCGCGGCACTGGCTTACATCGTCAAGCTGCCGCGCTGGGCGACCGCGGGCATCATGTCATTCGGCTGCGGGGTGCTAATCTCGGCCGTCGCCTATGATCTCCTGGAGGACGGCTTTCAGGAAGGCGGCATCTGGCCGATCGTCGGCGGCGCGATCACAGGCTCGATCGCCTATGCATTGGCCGACTGGCTCGTCTCCCGCAACGGCGCGCATCATCGCAAGCAGTCCGGCGACGGCGAGCAGCAGAGCGCCGCGCAAGGCGGCGGCCTCGTCATCGCCATCGGCTCGCTGCTCGATGGCATTCCCGAAAGCATCGTGCTCGGCCTCGGGCTGCTCGCCGGCCAGGGCGTCAGCCTTGCGATGCTGGCGGCGATCTTTCTGTCGAACCTGCCGGAGGGGCTGTCGAGCGCGCTCGGCATGAAGGCGGCTGGGCGCAGCAGGAGCTACATCTTCGGCCTGTGGGCCGCCATCGTCGTGCTCTCGGCGCTGGCCTCCGCGATCGGAGCGGCGGCGTTCGGCGGCGCGCCGCCGCAACTCGTCGCCGCGGTCAACGCCGTCGCCGCCGGCGCGCTGCTGACCATGGTGGTGAACACCATGATCCCCGAGGCCGTGAAAGGCGACCAGAATGTCACCGGCAGCCTCGTCGTGCTCGGATTGCTGGTTGCGTTCTCGCTGTCGAACCTCGGTGCGTCCTGAGCCGTTCCTGGCACAAGCTGCGCGCCGCGTTGGAACGCCCGCTTGCCGGCAGATCTTGTCTTCCGCTCAGACGTGCGAGGAACAGGCCGGAACGACATGGATCTGTTTGGTGTCCCGCTGATCGGCCTCAACGCCGAGAACGGCAAGAAGCTCATTCTGACCGTGGTGCTGGTGCTCGCCGCGCTGTTGCTGCGCCGCATCGCCACGCTTGCGATCTCGTTCTTCCTGCAGCGCCACCATGAGCGCGCCGCGTTCTGGAGCCATCAGGCCGCGAGCTTGACCATCGCCGTTCTGCTGATCCTCAGCATCCTCTCAGTCTGGTTCGACGATCCGGCGCGGCTGACCACGGCGGCGGGGCTGATCACCGCGGGCCTTGCGTTTGCGCTCCAGAAGGTGATCACCTCGATTGCCGGCTATCTCGTGATCCTGCGCGGCCGCACCTTCTCGGTCGGCGACCGCATCACCATGGGCGGCGTGCGTGGCGACGTCATCGCGCTCGGCTTCATCCAGACCACCATCATGGAGATGGGCGAGCCGCCCGACGTGCAGTCGGCGGAGCCCGCGGTGTGGGTGCGCAGCCGCCAGTTCACAGGCCGCATCGTCACCGTCACCAATGACAAGATCTTCGACGAGCCGATCTACAACTACACGCGCGACTTTCCCTTCATCTGGGAGGAGATCCGCATCCCCATCGGCTACAGGGCCGATCGGGCCAAGGCCGAGCAGATCCTGCTCGCGGCGGCGGAACGGCATGCGGCCACGCAGGCGCGTCTCGGCGCCGAGGCGCTGGCGCAGATGCATGCGCGTTATTTCGTCCGCAGCGCCGAGGTCGATCCCGTGGTCTTCATTCGCCTGACGGACAATTGGATCGAGCTGACCTTGCGCTTCCTGGCCGATGCCTTGTCGGTGCGCCGCCTCAAGGACGCCATCAGCCGTGAGATCCTGGCCGAGTTCGAAGCCAGCGGGATCGACATCGCCTCGTCGACCTTCGAGATCGTCGGCCTGCCGCCGGTGACGCTCGTGCGGGGCGCCTCCGACGGCATGAAAACGTGAAGGGCGGCGATAGGATCGATCGCGGCCAGGCAGGATTGTCGCGCCGTGATGACGCATTCGAGGAGGCTTCCATGCGCCGACCGATCTTGGGACTTACGATCTCCGCTTTGTTGCTCGCCGGCGGCGTGGCCGCAGCGCTGGCGCAGAGGCAGACGACGCCCTCGCCGGATCAGCAGACGACACCTTCGATGACCCCGGGCGGCGGCTCGCCCATGGGCGGAATGATGGGTGGAATGATGGGCAGCGGCATGATGGGGCAGATGCCGGGCATGATGGGGCGAGGCACGATGGGCGGGCGCGCCATGGCGCCGGCCATGATGCGCATGGTGTTCGCGCTGGTCGATACCGACAGCGACGGCACCATCTCGCTGCAGGAATTCCAGGCGGCGCATGAGCGCATCTTCAAGGCGATGGACAGCAACAAGGACGGCAAGCTGACGCCGGAGGAGATGCAGGCCTTCATGCACGGGCCGCGCTGAGCGGCCCGCGCGGCCGCACCGCCAGGCTTCGGGGGCCAAGGTCGATCGGTTCCTCCGACCGATCGCCGTCGCGTTTAACGACCGGGTTCCATCCAGTTCAGAACTCCGCAGGCGGCGCACTTGAACATGCGCTCCGCGTCGCCCGTGCGCGGGTTCAAGATGCTCAGCAGAGGCCCCGCGGGCTGACCGCATTTCCGGCATGGCGGCGGATCGGCCCGATTGCCGCTGAAAAGGCTATTGTTCGTCTTTGACACGTCTGACATCACGATCCCACAACTCACGAGATCAATCGTCGGATCAGTTCGTCCACGCAATTCGGTATAATACGGTGCCGATTGCGCCAAAGGTCTGACGCTGCCCCGCGGAACCGGCAATGGGCAAGGGCTGATGGCCGCAACCTCCGTCAGACCTTAGGCAGAGAGGAAAAGCGGACGACCGATGTCGGACGGGGTGTGGCTCGATCGTCCTTCGACCGGACAATGGAGGATCCCGACATGGCCGCTCCCCGGATCGTGACCGTAGCCGAATGGACCGAAGCGCACCGTGCCCACCTGGCCGAGGAAAAGGCCTTCATGAGGCGGCGCGATGCCTTGGCGGCTGCCCGTCGGGCGTTGCCCTGGCTGCGGGTCGAGAAGAACTACGTGTTCGAGGCCTCAGAGGGCCCCTGCAGCCTTGATGGCTTGTTTCGGGGTCGCAGCCAGCTGATCATCTATCATTTCATGATGGCGCCGGGCGATCCGCACCGTTGTCCCGGCTGCAGCTTCCTTTGCGACCATATCGACGGCGCCAACCAGCATCTTCGTCATCATGACGTCAGCCTGGTCGCCGTGTCGCGCGCGCCGCTCGCCGAGATTCTCCCCTTCAAGGCGCGCATGGGCTGGGCGTTCGAGTGGGTGTCGTCGGAGGGCAGCGACTTCAATTTCGACTTCCAGGTTTCGTTCTCCGACGAGCAAATCGCGACGGAACAGGCGATCTACAACTTTGCTCCGCTGCGGCGCGGAACGCACGAGCTTCCCGGCCTCACCGTGTTCACGAAGGACGAGGCCGGCGACATCTTCTGCACCTTCCAGGTTCGCTCGCGCGGCGGCGATCCCCTGATCGGCGCCTATCATTATCTCGACCTCACGCCCAAGGGCCGCAACGAGACCGGCCGTGGCAACCTCTCGGACTGGGTCCGTCTGCACGACGAGTACGAGGACAGCACTGGACCTGCGTGCACCTGCGGCTCGTCGGCTGCTCACGGCAGTGCAGGGCGGACCAGCGCCGTGTGATCCGTCGCGCGGACTGGTCTCGTCTGTGCCGCTGCGAGCTAGGCTCCGGCGGGTGCAGGTGTCTGCGGGCAGTTCGTCAGCCGCGCCGGCGTGCCGACAGCGGAGCAGCCGGCGGGGACATCGCGGGTGACCAGCGCGTCGGCGCCGATCTTGGCGAACTCGCCGACGCTGACGTCGCCCAGGATGGTCGCGCCCGAGGAGATCAGCACGCCCCGGCCGATCCGCGGCGCGCGGCCGGGCAGCGCATCCTGCCGTCCGATCGTGACGTTCTGCAGAATGGTGACGTCATCGCCAACATCCACATAGGCGCCGATGACGATGCCGGTGGCATGGTCGAGGAAAACAGCGGCTCCAAGCCGGGCCGAGGGATGGATGCTCACCTGGAGACAGGTCGAGGACTCCGCCTGCAGCAGCAGCGCCAGATCAGGCCTTTCGTTCGTCCAGAGCCAATGCGAGACGCGATAGGCCTGCAGTGCGACATAGCCCTTGTAGTTCAGCAGCGGCGGCAGCAGTGCCGTGGTGGCGGGATCGCGCGCCGCGATCGCGCGAAGATCATCCGCCGCCGCGTCGGCCAGGGCCGGCGCAGCATGCTGCGCGTCCCGGGCGATGCGGGAAAGCCGCACCCGTTCGGCATCACCCCTGCCCAGCCGTGCGCCGATCTGGTGAGCGATCATGCTGCCGAGATCGGGATGGTCCAGGACTGCAGCCGACAGGGCGCGGCCGAACACGGGATCGGCAGCCGCGCTCGACCGTGCCTCACGCAGGATCGATTGCCAAAGCGAGCGGCTGAGCGCGTTCGAGAGGTCGACCATGATCAGGCTCCTCGGTTGCCGACCAACGAGCGAGCACTGTAACATGGACGGAGCTTCATCAAAATCCTGCTGGCCACGACCGGCCGACAAGCGTTGATCGCCTTGCCCCGTCGCATTCACATCACTGGCGCCTCCGGCTCTGGGACCACCACGCTCGGCCGCCGCGTTGCCTCGCTGCTCGCCATCCCGCATCACGACACGGACGACTATTTCTGGAAGCCCACCGATCCGCCCTATGTCGACATGCGGCCGGCGTCCGAGCGGCTTCGTCTGATGGCCGACATGTTCGTGCCGCGTCCCGCCTGGGTGCTGAGCGGATCTTTGTCAGCCTGGGGCGATCCGCTGATCTCCTACTTCGACCTCGTCGTCTTCATCACCATCGCCAAGGAGCTCCGGCTGCAGCGCGTCCGGATTCGCGAAGCCACGCGCTACGGTGCTGCAGCCGTTGCGCCCGGCGGCGCGCGCCATCGCGACACTGAGGACTTCGTCGCCTGGGCCGCTGCTTACGATGAGGGCGACACCATCAGCCGTACGCGCGCGAAGCACGAGGCGTGGCTGGCCACGCTGCCATGTCCCGTGCTGCGCCTCGACGGCGAACGCCCGATCGAGGAGCTTGCGGAGCGGGTGGCGATGACGGCATCTACGGAGTGACGCGGTGCGGGACACGCGGCTCGTGAGCCGAGGAGAATGTTCCGATCTGCGGTTCACGACTTTGTCGCACACCGCGGCTTCGAAGTCCGAGTACGGAGTTGATTGGCGAGATCTCTTCGCACAGGGAGTATCGATAGTCGCAGGTCCGTAGGTCTCGGACGGAAAACTTTATCGCCCGCATTTGGCCGTCCTCTCCGATGAAGACGCCGCGGAATGAGGCGACCGGTATCATCAAAAAAGAAGCCCAGCTCTCGTGATTGGCTTCAAAATTGGCGAATCCGTGCAATTTACCAACTGTCGCGAATGACGCGATAGCCAATTAATCCAGTTATAAATTACCAATCGACGGCATTCATAAAGCTGCTTACGCGCTCTGGCCGCTTGCCCCGGGGTCTTTCGCTGCTCGTCACATCTTGGATCTGAACAGAGTCGAGAAATCTCATATGTTTCTTGTTCAAAAGTTCCGGATTCTTCTTTCGGCCAGAAAATATCAGCATCACCTCTAGCCAGCGCAGTTCATCAGCCGTAACTCTCGTCGAAAAGCCGCTGTGCGACGTCTTAGGCTTTGCTAGTAAGTGGAGACAAATGGTACCCCTCATCGCGCGCCAATCGTGTGAGATTTTGAGGAGATTGTTCTTGTTGAGCACCTCTCTTCGAAAATCCTGTCGGTGGGTGATACCAACATACAAAGGTTTATAGTTGCTCTTGTTTCGCAGCGAAAATAAGTAGGCGCCCCGAGCGTATGGGAGGTCGGGCGCTTCGTCATTCACCGCCTCCCAAGCTTCGGATTGCCACTTGCTGGAAAACACGTTGGTCCTGTCTATCGGATATGGCCCGTACACGTGAAAGGGAGCGGAAGTCATTCGTATATCCACAAAAAGTGATCTGAACTCTTTAGTAGCCTGCCTTGCGCAGATCATTTGACGCTTTGGCGATCGACGTAGTCATGGTGCCGATGTTGTTCGCAACGTCGAGTAGGTCGTTGCCGGACAGATTTATTAATTCCGCGTTTGCGTCGGCTATCTGTTTAAGTAGCTTAAGGTAGTCTGGCCGTCGTCCAACGAAACCCTCTCTTTCGCTTAGGTAGGCCGAATACTCTCTGGCGAAGTCAATTACGCTCGTGCGAGTTGTGCCGCCTAAGTGCATTTTCAGTATTTCCTTCTGCTTTGCTTCCGTCCTTGTAAGAATGGATGGATAGTAGTCGCGAATGAACCGAAGGCGTTCAAGTGCGCAGGAATCCCAATAGCTAAATGCCAAGGCTTCGGGCCCGGTGAGGGAAAGTAGCGTCTTTTTCTTGCTGAGAGCTTTCAATGTCTGCGACAGCGGTGCGCTCATCGATACAGCTGCGGTGCGAATGGCGGTCTCAGCGGTATATCTTTCAATTGTCTGCGCAATAGTGATGACGGATTTTAGGCCCCCCAGCACAAGAGATGCCTCGGGAATTAGTTCTGAGCTTTTGAAGGTATCTATCACCTTATCTGCTTTTGCAATTGTGGTGTCGATTGCCTTGTATTGCTTTGAGATATCCGAGATTAAATCTCCATAGCTCGCGAGGGCAGCTAGTATGGCATCTTTCGATCTTATGTCGGTCCGGGCTTCAAGGAGAACGGAATAGTCCGTTTTGCGAAAACGAATGCTCGCGTTGCGGTAATAGTTCTCAAGGTCTTGTACGACCTTGTCGTCTGGGTCGCCGCACGAGTAAGTGTCATAAGATATGAATCTGAGTTGTTCGGATTTGCGTGCAAAGTCCTTCATAAGGTCGATTTCTAAACTGTCTTGCGCAGATAGCGCTGTGCTGAAGGCGCTGACCTTTTCAATAAATGGATTCCCTATGTCTGCGTTAGTGCCGCACCCAGCGAGAAGCACCGCAAATCCAAGAACTGAGAAACGCATTGGTCGTCCCCCAAGCAATATGGGTATCGTCTCGTTCTAGTTGAATCGAAGCAATAGCGCGATTTTTTCATTTGTGTGTTTTCCACAGGGGCGTCTGCATTCATCCTAGTCGTTTGGGGGAAACCAAAGGGCTGGGTGTATGCATGCCACGACATCAGGCGTTTGCTCTCTGCACGCGTCGGATGCCGTGGTCGCGTCCCCAAGCCATGGCCAACAATCTGTGTAATTTTCTCAACGGGACGTTCAAGATTTGCTGCGGACGGATAGGCGTAATACTCCATCCATGGCTATTCATGGCCGATTGCATTCTGGGCTGACGCATGACACTTAGGCTGGCCCCCAAAAATAGCTTTCGCTTTTCCAGAAAGTATGCTTTACTGTCTCCATCCTGCTTCGCCACGAGGGGCGTATCGCGATCGTCACGACACGTGAGGCGGGGAGGCGATGGCCGCTGATTTGCCGCAGCGCATATCCGTGCGCGGACGAACGGCAGTCGGCGGACGCGAAGTCGTGTGGTCCTGGCGCCGCGACGCTGGCGCCAAGCTGTCGGGCGATGATCCCGACGGCGACGGGGGCTAAAGAGCCGTACACCGGGGAGATCACGATATAAGCGTGAAGACCATCGCGCAGGGAATGCCGGAGTTCGGCTGAACCTGTGGTGACTGCCGCCTGCTTTTTTTGCTGCAGGCGGGCCATGGGTTGCGGCCAGCGCCCGGCATTCCCTGCGCCCTCGTGATCCTCCGAGGAACCGTCGATCCTATCAGCCCGGGCGCTTCAGCGTCGCGGGATCGAACCGGTGCGTGAGGACGGAAATCGTGCCAGAGGGCATCGACCCGTCAGATTTGATGATGGAGCAAAGATCTCCATGGGACACGCGTCGACCCTTGCGGTCGGATTTCAAGCGCAATGGCGAGAGGCCTTTTGGAAGCTGGCTTGCCAGGGGGAAGCCGAGTTGCCAGCGCCTGGCCACCACCGGCCGATCGCCCAGCGCCCGGCACTCGCACTGCTGCGGATTATGATCTAGATGGGAGCCATCTCGACGGACCGATCCTGACGTCTCGCGCGCACCGGCGCGCAGCACAAATCCGGAGTTGCATATGGCGCAAGCACATTCTCTCAGCCTCGCTACCGAAACGATCGGTATCCTGACCTCGCTCGGCGTTGCCCCGGAGCGGCTGCGCGGCGGCCCGCGTGCCGCGCGGTCCCCGATCACCGGCGAGGTGCTGGCGCAGCTGCACGATGACACGCAGGCGGACGCCACAGCGCTGATTGCCCGCGCCCATGGCGCCTTTTTGCAGTGGCGACTGCTGCCGGCGCCGAAGCGCGGCGAACTGGTGCGGCTGCTCGGCGAGGAGCTGCGCGCCAACAAGGCGGCGCTCGGACGCCTGGTCTCGATCGAGGCCGGCAAGATCGTCTCTGAGGGGCTCGGCGAGGTTCAGGAGATGATCGACATCTGCGACTTCGCCGTCGGCCTGTCGCGCCAGCTCTACGGCCTGACGATCGCGACCGAGCGCGCCGAGCACCGCATGATGGAGACATGGCATCCCCTGGGGGTGATCGGCGTCATCTCGGCATTCAACTTTCCGGTTGCCGTTTGGGCCTGGAATGCGGCGATTGCGCTGGTGTGCGGCAACAGCGTCGTGTGGAAGCCCTCCGAGAAGACTCCGCTGACGGCGCTGGCGACCGACGCGCTGCTGGCGCGGGCGATCGCCCGCTATCGCCGCGAGGGTGGCGAGGCGCCGGACGGGCTCGCTGGCCTGCTGCTCGGCGGCCGCGCCGTGGGCGAGATGCTGGTGGACGACGCAAGGGTGCCGCTGGTGTCGGCGACCGGATCGACCGCGATGGGCCGCGTGGTCGGCGCCTGCCTCGCCGGCCGCTTTGCCCGCGCCATCCTCGAGCTCGGCGGCAACAATGCCGCGATCGTCACGCCCACCGCCGATCTCGATCTCACGCTGCGTGCGGTGGCCTTCGCCGCGATGGGCACCGCCGGTCAACGCTGCACCAGCCTCCGTCGGCTGTTCGTCCACGCCGATGTCTACGATCAGTTGGTGCCGCGCCTGAAGCAGGCCTATGGCTCGGTGGCGATCGGCAATCCGCTGGAGCAGGGCACGCTGATCGGTCCGCTGATCGACCGCGGCGCTTTTGACGCCATGCAGGATGCGCTGAGCGCTGCGAAGGATCACGGCGGCCGCGTGTTCGGTGGCGAGCGCGTCAGCGTCGGCGGCTTCGAGGATGCCTACTACGTGCGGCCGGCGCTGGTCGAGATCGCCACACAGGCTGGGCCGGTCGAGCGCGAGACCTTCGCGCCCATCCTCTATGTGATGCCGTATCGCGATCTCGATGCCGCGATCGAGCTGCACAACGCAGTGCCGCAGGGCCTGTCGTCGTCGATCTTCACCAACGATCTGCGCGAAGCCGAATTGTTCGTCTCGTCGCGCGGCTCCGACTGCGGCATCGCCAACGTCAATATCGGGCCGTCGGGCGCCGAGATCGGCGGCGCGTTCGGTGGTGAGAAGGAGACCGGCGGCGGCCGCGAGTCAGGCTCGGATTCGTGGAAGGCGTACATGCGCCGCGCCACCAACACAGTGAACTACGGGCGTAGCCTGCCGCTGGCGCAGGGCGTGAAGTTCGACATCGGGTGAGGCGTTCGATGCTTCTGGTCATCAGCGGAACTACTGCGCCGATTCGTGCGTTGCGCGCTGACAAGGAGAAGCATCATGGCAGCAAAGAAGAAGACCTCGACAGCAAAGTCGGCGCGCGGACGCAAGCAGGATCGCTCCCGCGTCGCAAGCGGTCAGGACTACGAAGTGCGTTACGAAGCGAAGAAGAGCGGCCGCTCGGCATCGGCCGTGAAGAAGGCGGTCAAGAAGGTGGGCAACAGCCGCAAGAAGGTCGAGCGCAAGCTCGCGCGTTAGGATCGTCAGGTCGTCTTCGGCCGCTGCGGCGGCCGGAGCGATCCTCTCGCCCAGCCGAGCGCCTTCGGCGAATGCAAGGGATCTGGCCCGTCGCAGACCGGACAGATCGACTCACGCGGCTTGGCTGTCGCGCCGAGTCCGACATCGGCCTGTCCGTCGGAGATCGCATCATGCTGCCGTTCGCTGATTGCGAGCGGGCGGCCGCAGGTCGGACAAGGCTTACGGATGAGCCATTGGGCAGGACGTTTCAGCACGACGACGTCTCCCGGTTGAGTATTCAGGCTAGGACATCTTCGGGCCGACGCGGAATCACTTATTTGAATCGCGGCAAATCTTCCGGTTCGTCTGGCGTCGAACAGTCGGGACAGCTGTCGCCGATCGCGGCCAGGACATCCTCGATCGCAGCGATTGCCTCCGAACTGCAAACGCCGCGCGGCGGATCGTCGCTGGCCGCGCGACGCGCGCGGGCCACCGCATCTGGATCGCCGCGCTCCCGCATCCAGCCATGCTCCTCGCATTCGCTGATGGCGCCGGCGTCGCGCAGGATGCTGATCGCCCAGCGCTCTAGATTTGGGCTCGCCTGGCTGCGTGGATGGACAAGGGGCATCGGCTCTCTCCAGCCTGGGAGAATCCACGAATCCTCATGCGTTTCCAGGCTCCGCCTGCAGGGCAGGGATTCCAAAATGGAGGGGCTGGGTTTTGGCGGATGTCTCCGCGCTTGCCGCTTGAGATCGCCGCAGGCTGAGGCCATCCTGAATGGGGCTTTGTGACACGGGTGCAGACAGGGATGCAGATCAAGACCAACGAGGATGTGCTGCTCATCATCGATGTGCAGAACGATTTCTGCCCGGGCGGCGCGCTTGCGGTCGCCGAGGGCGACGCGGTGGTGCCGGTGATCAACCGGCTGAGCGCGATGTTCGATCACGTCGTGCTGACCCAGGACTGGCATCCGGCGGGACACAGTTCGTTCGCCTCCAGCCATCCCGGCAAGGCGCCGTTCGAGAGCGTCACGATGCCCTATGGGCCGCAGACCCTGTGGCCGGACCACTGCATCCAGGGCACGCCGGGCGCGGCGTTTCATCCAGGGCTTTCGACCGACAAGGCGCAGATGATCATCCGCAAGGGTTTTCGCGGCAGCATCGATTCCTATTCGGCGTTCTTCGAGAACGACAAGACCACGCCGACCGGGCTCGCCGGCTATTTGCGCGAGCGCGGTTTGACGCGGGTTTTCCTGGTCGGGCTCGCGACCGATTTCTGCGTGCACTACTCGGCGGTCGACGCCCGCCGGCTCGGCTTCGAGGCGATCGTGATCGACAGCGCCTGCCGCGGCATCGATCTCGGCGGCTCGATGGCCGCCGCCAAGGCCGAAGGCGCCGAGGCCGGCGTGATCAGGCTGCCGGAGCTGGCGTGAGGTCGGATCGTGAGGCTTTCACCCGGTGAGCGTGTTCGACGATCACCTCTCCCGAAGGGAGAGGTCGGATTGCATCGCAAGATGCAATCCGGGTGAGGGGTTCAGGTGCTCATGAAGAGTAGAACACCGATGTGATTCAACTACGCCGCCGCGCCAATATCAGGCTCAGCGATGGCGCCGGCGACGCGGACACGGACGCGGAGCGCATTGCCGGGGAGGTAGGCGATCGGCATGTCCTCGACGTCGACCGTCTTGAGCGTGCCGCGCTCGGCGCCCGCTTGCACCGCGCGGTCCTCGGCGATGCCGCGGGCCGCCGCGATGGCCTCGTCGCGGGTCAGGTCGCGGAACACCTGGTCGGCCTCGCCCGACACCTGGGCGATCGCCGCGCCGACCGCGTTGGCACAGTCGCCATGCGGGACGCGGACGATGTTCGAAATGCCGGCAAGCCGCTCCGGCACCAGGAAGGCACCGCCGCCGACCGCGAGCAGCGGCACGTCGCCGGCCTCGGTCTTCATGCGGTCGATGTCGCCCTCGAGCTGCTTGTGCGCGTCGGCGAGCGCGGCATCGATGAGCGCTTTCGGCAGATGCGCGACGCGCGCGCGCTCGCCGATGTCGATCAGCCCGGCCGCCACCGCGATATCGGTCGCGGTGAGCTGGTCGCCGCCGAACACCAGCGCCTCGGATGTCAGCCGATATCCGACGCTGACGGGGCCGACACGGACCGGCTCGCGCGCGACGTGGCTGCCGCCGCCGAGGCCGATCGAGAGCAGGTCGGGCATGCGGAACAGGGTGCGCACGCCGCCGACCTCGACCACGGCATTGGCCTCGCGCGGAAAGCCGTGGCGGAGCTGGCCGATGTCGGAGGTGGTGCCGCCGACATCGACGACCATGGCGTCGTCGAGGCCGGAGAGATACGCAGCGCCGCGCATCGAATTGGTGGCGCCGGAGGCGAAGCTCATGACTGGGAAGGCGGTCGCGATCTCCGCCTGCATCACGGTGCCGTCGTTCTGCGTCAGGAACAGCGGCGCATCGATGCCGGAGTCGGCGATGGCCTTGCGGAAGGCAGCGACGGTGGTGACGGCGAGGTCGTGGAGCGCGGCATTGAGCAGCGCGGCGTTCTCGCGCTCGAGGAGTCCGATGCGGCCGAGGTCGTGTGACAGCGTGACCGCGACGTCGGGGCAGATCTCGGCGAAGATCTCCCGCGCCGTGATCTCGCAGCTCGGATCGAGCGGCGAGAACGACGAGGCGACAGCGACCGAGCGCAGGCCGTTGGCCTTGATCGCGCGCGCGGCGGCCTTGAGGCCGTCGGTGTCGAGCGGCATGAAGGGACGACCGTCATAGTCATGGCCACCCTCCAGCATGAACGTCTCGCCGCTGACGAGTTCGGCCAGATCCGCCGGCCAGTCGCAGAACGGCGGCAGCGAGGCGGAGGCGGGCATGCCGATCCTGACAGCGCCGATCTTCTGCAGATGCCGCCGCTGCACCACCGCATTGATGAAATGCGTGGTGCCGATCACGACCGCATCGACCGGCACGGCCGCTGCGGGATTTTCGCGCAACGCCTTCAGCGCCGCGAGAATGCCGGAGGTGACGTCGGCGGTGGTCGCGGCCTTGACGGAGTGGACGACCTTGTCGTCGGCAATCAAGACCGCGTCGGTGTTGGTGCCACCAACGTCAATACCAATCCGCTTCATTCACTAGGCTCCAGCGGTCGCAAACAGCGACCGGAAATCGAGGTCGTAACCAAAGGCGCGGGGGCCGACGAACTCCAGTCCGCGCGGGCTGGTCAGCACCGCGGGCGCGGGCAGGGCAATCACGGTGACGCGCTGGCCGTAGCGCACGGTCTCGGTGCCGATGCCGTGGCCGTTGACGCTGTCGAGCACGCAGATCAGGTCGGGCGACATCGCGATGGCTTCATCACCGCGCCAGGCCACGATCCATTCGTTCTGAAACGACAGCTTGAGCTGCGTGCCGCGATCGGCGTCGCTGCCCTCGATGACGGCAGAGCCGCGGAGGAAGCCTTCGGTGGTGCGGCGCTCGACGTCGACGATCTTGCCCGTGAACAGCCGCTGGCCACCCTCGCAGTCGAGGATCGCCGCGATCGGATCCTGGTGGTTCTTGTTGGCGGCGTTCACGGCACGGCCGATCGCAATCGCCTTGGTGGTGGTGAAATGGATGCCCCAGTCCTTGACCTCGCGCCCGGTGCGCGGCGCCTTGCTCGTCGAGGCGATCGAGCCCATCTCGACGCAGATCTTGCGGCTGGCGCGCTCCATCCACTTCCACGAGGGCACCTTGGTCACGACAGCCTCGATGCCGCGCGGATCATACAACGTGCAGGGATAGGGCTTGAGATCGCCGATCGCCACCGACGTCATCTGCGCCTCGGGAAAGGCGCGGCCCATGCAGTCGGCGTCGACCACGGGAATGTTCAGATGCGCGGCCGCCATCAGCGCCTGCATGCCGTTGCCGCCGCCGATCTCGACCGACATCACGGCACGGAACTTGATGTTGTTGATCTCCTCCTGCATCCGCACCGCGCGCGCGATGCTGCGGCTGTCGGCAAGGCGCTCCTGACCCACCAGCGGTGCGCCCATGTTCGAGACCACCGCAACCCAATCGTCATCGGCGAGATCGAGCGGCGACATCAGCTGCACGCGATGCCCGTCCGCATACAGCCGACGGAGATTGAGCAGGCCGAGATAGGGGCTGCCGCCGCCGCCGGTGCCGAGGATCCAGGCGCCGACCGCGAGCGCCTCGATGTCGTCGAGGCTGATCGTCTTCATCTCGACCTCGCTCACGACACCAACTCCTCGACCACGCGCGCGGCCGCGGCGATCGACAGGATCACGGGGCCCGGATGATGCCGACGCACGCGGGCCTTGTTGGCGCTGGAATAGCTCATGCAGTCGAGCACGACGAGGTCGGGCTGCTTGGCCGCCATCTCGCGCGCGGCGGCATCGACGGTGGCGTCATCCGAGCCCGGCTGCAGCGTGACGCCGACGACATCGACGCCCTCGCGTTGCCATTTCCCGGCAATCAGCGCGGTCTGCTCCGGTAGTGGCGAGAATACGCCGAGCCGGCCCTTCGGCAGCACCGCCTCGACCAGCTTGTGCAGCACGGCCGAGGGCAGGATCACCAAACCTTCTGGCGCGATGTTCGGAAATTCGCCGGTGCAGGCGAGCATGACGACGTCGATGCCCTCCTGCCGAAACTTTGCGAGCTGCGCATTGGCGCGGGTCTCGACGGCCTTCTTGCTGAGCCGCACATTGTCGCCGTTCGGCAGCAAGGTGAACAACGAGTCGGCGCCATCGACCGGCGGAATCTGATCGATCTCGGCCCGACTCATGCCGTCGAGCGCGCCGCGCAGCTCGATCGTCATGCCGGGCGACAGCACGGCCGCGATCTCGGCCTCCGTTGTTGGGCGCGGGCTTTGGCCGATGACGACGACGCCCATGCGCCGTTGCGAGAGTTGGGCCGGGGGCGGGGATGAAACCATGACGTTCAAAATATCAATCCTCGAGAATGACGAGATCGGCCGGCCGCCAGCCGAGCGCAACGGTCTGACCCGGCGTATGAAGTGGTCCGGCTCCGGAATTCGGCTGCTGCGCCAGCACGCGCTGGCCGCCGTCGAGCACGATGCGATACAGCACGGCACCGCCGAGGAAGTTCGTGCTCTCGACCGTCCCGCGGGCCGACGTGCTCTTGGCGACGGCCTGATCGGCTGGAGACACCGTGATCTTCTCCGGCCGCAACGCGACCGACAGAACCTCGCCGTCGGCTGCGGCCACCGCACGCGACAGCGGCAGCACCAGACCATTGCCGACCGCGATGCCCGAACCACCGTCGACTGTCACGCGCTGGCCGCGGAAGATGTTGGTGTCGCCGATGAAGTCGGCAACGAAACGCGTCCGCGGCTGATCGTAGATCTCGACCGGCGTGCCGATCTGCTCGACGCGACCGGCATTCATCACCGCGATGCGGTCCGACATCGCCAGCGCCTCTTCCTGGTCATGGGTGACGAAGACGAGCGTCACCCCGAGGTTCTTCTGCAACTGCTTCAGTTCGAACTGCATCTGCTGCCGCAGTTTCTTGTCGAGCGCGCCGAGCGGCTCGTCGCACAGCAGGACGCGCGGCGAGATGACGATGGCGCGTGCGAGCGCGACGCGCTGCTGCTGGCCGCCAGACAGCTGCGCCGGCCTGCGATCCTCCATGCCCGACAATTCGACCATCGCCAGCGCGGCCTTCACCTTGGCGGCGATGGTCGCCTTGTCGACCTTGCGCATGCGCAGGCCGAAGTCGACGTTCTCGGCGACCGTCCGATGCGGGAACAGCGCGTAGTTCTGGAACACCATCGCCATGTCGCGCTTGTGCGCGGGCACATGGGTGATGTCGGCACCGTCGAGCCGGATCTCGCCGGTGCTCGGGCTGTCGAAGCCCGCGATCATGCGCAATGTCGTGGTCTTGCCGCAGCCGGAGGGGCCGAGCAGCGAGAAGAACTCGCCCGGCCGGATGTCCATGGCAACCGTGTCGACGGCGCGCACGCCGCCGTCATAGATCTTGCTGACCGAGGCGATCTCGATGGCAGCGCTCATGCGCGGAAGATCCGGTTCACCCGGCTGTCGATCTCGTCTTTCTGCGCGTTGTACCACTTCCAGTCGACCTGGATCAGCTTGCTGACCTTCTCCGGCGTTGTCAAAAGCTTGGCGTCATACTTGGCGTCGAGCTTCACCTTCTTGTTGGCCGGCGAGTACCACACCGTCTCGGCGAGGCGCTTTTGAACCTCCGGGCGCAGCATGTAGTTGATGTAGGCGTTGGCCAGCTCCTTCATCTTGCTGCCGGGCGTGATGCTGAGCACCTGCTCCAGCGACAGCACGCCTTCGCTCGGCGTGATGAAGTCGATCGGCTGGTTCTGGCCGTCGTAACGATAGATGCCGGAATCGTGGATCACACCGAGCCCGACCTCGCCGGACAGGAACAGCTTCTCCATCGCGCCGGTGAAATCGACGAGCTTGATCGGCTTCAGCTTCTCCAGCGCGGCATAGGCGGCGTCGAGATCGGTCTGGCCCTTGCCGTAGAGCGTGCCGCACATCATCAGGAAGGCCTGGCCGAGGCTGTTGACCGGGATGACGTAGCCGCCGCGCACGCCGTTGTACTTCGCGTCCCACAGCTCCTTCCAGGAGGAGATGTTGGAATAGCCCTTGTCGGTGCGCATCCCCAGCCCGATCGCGCTGGTGAAGATGCAGACGCCGACGATCTTGTCGCTGACGGCGTAGGGATAGACGTCGGCCATGTTGGGCACGAGCTTCGGATCGACCTTGGGCTCGACGAGGCCCATCTCGACGGCCGCCCACTGCTCGTTGGAGTTGGTGTGCAGCACGTCGTAGATCGGCGCCGAGCGCGAGCTCGCCTGCAGCTTCGGCAGGAACGGCAGCGCGGTGTCGGTCTTGAGCTTGCACTTGAACTCGGCCTCGAACGCCGGGCCGATCTCGGCCTTCATCACGTCGCCCCATTTGCCGCCCCAGCCGGTGATGTTCAGCACCGGCTCCTCGGCGCGCGCGACATAGGGCGCCGTGATGACGCCGGCACTGAGCGAGGCCGCCGCGGTCAGCAGGCGCCGGCGGCTCAGGGGAAAGCGACGCGATGAGGCGGTCATGCCAAAAATCTCCGTTAGAGTTTGACGGTGGAGCGCAGGCCCACGGTGCGGTCGAGCGCGATGACAACGATGAAGGAGAGCAGGATCGAGACCACCGAGGCGGCGCCGATGGTGCCGTCGAGATCGAATTTGAGGTAGTTGAACAGCGTGATCGGCAGGGTCTCGCTGCCGGGCGCGACCAGGAACAGCGAAACCGGAAACTGGTCGAACGAGACGATGAAGGCGAAGATTCCGCCGGCCATCACGCCGGGCTTCACCAGCGGCAGCGTCACTTCGAAGAACGTCCTGGTCGGGCTGGCGCCGAGGTTCTGCGCGGCTTCCTCCAATCGCACGTCGAAATGATGCAACACGGCGAGCGTGGTGCGGACGACGTAGGGGATCGTCACCAGCGTGTGCCCGGCGACGAGGCCCCAGACGGGACGGCCGACGTCGAGCAGCACGTAGGACTGGAACAGCGCGAGGCCGGTGAGGATCGCCGGCAGCATCAAGGGCGACAGCATGGTCGCGACGATCAGCCGCGAACCAGGCAGGTTGCCGCGGGCTATGGCGAGCGCCGCGGACGCGCCAAGGACAGTGGCCGCCACCGTCGTCATCGCCGCGACCTCCAGGCTGAACAGCAGCGCATGCATGAAGTCGCGCGAGGCGAAGAACTTCTCGAACCAGCGCAGCGACACGCCGACCGGCGGAAACTGGATGAACGGCGTGGGGTTGAGAGCGAACACGATCACGATCGCGATCGGCGTCAGCAAGAAGATCAGGACCGCGATGTTCGCTGCCAGATACAATCGGCGTCCCCACCGCGGCGGCGTCGCCTGGCTGCGCTCAGACATTGCGGCAAGCTCGATCGGGCGAGCCAGCGGCGTTTGCTGCGGGGACGCGAGACCTGTCATCGCCGGCCCTACTGCAGCTCGCGCTGGCCGGAGACGAGGCCGAGCACGTGATTATAGGCAATGACCAGCGAGAGCGAGATCACGAGCAGCACCATGCCGAGCGCCGCCGCGAAGCCGACGTTGAAGTTCGCCGAGATCTGCTGGTAGATCAGGATCGGCAGGGTCATGATCTGGAAGCCGCCGAGCAGGATCGGCGTGACATAGGCGCTGATCGCGAGCGCAAACACCAGGAGCGAGCCGGCGAGGATGCCGGGCAGGCTGAGCGGCAGGGTGACTTCGAGGAAGGCGCGCCAGGGGCTCGCACCGAGGTTTTCCGCGGCCTGCTCTAGCCGCTCGTCGATGCGGCCGATCACGCCCGTCAGAGTGAGCACCATGAAGGGCACGTAGATGTGGACGAGGCCGATGACGATCCCGGTCTCGTTGTACATCAGCTGCAGGGGCTTGGTGATCAGCCCGAGCGAGATCAGCGTCTGGTTGATGACGCCCTTGTCGGACAGGAGCGTCATCCAGGCGAAGGTGCGCACGACGATGCCGGTCAGCATCGGCGCCAGCACGGCCATCAGCAGCAAGGCATGGCCGGTGCGGCTCTTGATCCGCGCCATCCAATGCGCCAGCGGATAGCCGATCACGAGCGCGACCAAGGTCGTCCAGAGGCCGATCCGGAGCGTGGTCCAGATCACCTCGAGATAATAGCTGTCGTTGCCCATGCGGGCATAGTGCTTGGTGGTGAAGCCGACATTGGGCATGACGACGGGATTTCCCGTCAGCACGCTCATGACGGCCATCAGCCCGATCGGCAGGAAGAAGAACAACGCGAACAGCAGCGCGCTTGGCAGGATCAACAGGGCAAGGCTGTTGACGCGCGGCGCACTGGTCGTCGGCATCAGGAGGCCAGCCCGGCCAACTGCTCGATGGTCTGGCCCAGCGGATCGCCGGTCATGCGCCGCAGCTTCGTGGCCATGGCGTTGAGCTCGCGGCGGACATTGGCGCGCTCGATCTCGGTCGTGGCCTGCACCGAATACGACACGGCGATGCCGATCAGCTCGCCGCTCTCGCCGCTCGACAGCGCAAAGCCCTGCGAGCCCACGCCTTCGATGGCCTCATCGGCCGCGTCCGAGATGCCGGTCCGGCGGATCTCGTTCAGCCGCGCCATCAGCTCATTGAAGTTCTGCGGCGAGTTGGCTGGGACCTTCGGATAGTCGAGCGGCACGCGCGCGCGGATCTCCTGATCCGACAGGCGGGCCAGCATCGCGCGGCCATTGGAGGTGACGATCGCCGGCGTGCGCTGGCCCGGCGGATTGACGACGCGCAGCGGGTTGGAGCCCGGCACGATGCGCAGCACGACCTGCTGATAGCCGTCGAGCACCGCGATGTAGCCGGTGTGACCGGTGCGCGCGCAGACGTCGCGAAGCTCGCGCTCGGCAATGGCGAGCAGGTCGTCATGGGCGCGGTGCAGGCGGCCAAGTTCGAAGGTCAGCAGGCCCGGGCGATAGCGGCGGGTGTGCGGGTCCTGCTCGAGCAGGCCGCAATCGCGCAGCGAGCGGAGCAGGCGTGAGGTCGAGCTCTTCGGCTTGCCGGTCAGGCCCTGGACGTCGGCGAAGGAGAGGTCGGGCCGCGTCGTCGAGAAGCAGCGAAGGATGTCGATTGCGTTGGTCAGGGCGCTCATGATGATACCGTTTGTTCCATTTTTCGGAACGTAGTGCCAAATTCTAGAAGCGGCAAGGCATCTGCCGCAAGACGAAATTGGGGGCAGAAAGATGCCCGATTGCGCGTCAGGGTGGTGGTCTTGGCGCCAGCGCCGGTAGCATCGTCGGCCTCAATGCGGCGTGGCCGACCGGATGCGGCTGACGGCGGCATCCACGTCGGTCCAGGCCGGCTTGTCCGGGGCGAACTGACCTCGGAGATAGGAGACGAGCTCGGCGAGCTGCGCGTCGCTCAGATGGTCCTTGAACGCCGGCATGTAGCCGAGGTCGGAGGAGGCCGGCTTCATGATGCCGTGCAGGATCACCTGGATCAGATTGTCAGGCGTGGCGCTGTGCAGATTGCTGTTGAGCGCGAGCGACGGCCGGCTGCCGAACAGCGGCAGTCCGCCGACTTCGTGACACACGGCGCAGGCGCCGAGATAGAGCCGCGCGGCGGGAGACGACGCGGAGGTCACCTTCGTCCGTGTTTCCAACTCCCTGGCGATCGCTTCCAGCTTTGCCGGCTCGGGTGCCGTCTGCTGAAATGAAGCAAGATAGGTCGCCATCGCGCGGATATCCGCATCGGGCAGCGTGGCGAGATCCTTGACGATCGGCGCCATCGGTCCGGCGGTCACGCCGTGGAAGCGCGACTGGCCGGTGCGGAGATAGATGGCGAGTTCGTCCTCGGTCCACGGGATCGGCGCTGAAGAGAGCGCGGTGAGCGCCGGCGCTTCCCAGCCGTCGGCGAAGCCGCCAGCGAGATAGGCATCGCGCTGCTCGGCGCCGAGCGCATTTCTTGGCGAGTGGCAGGCGCTGCAATGGCCGAGGCTCTCGACCAGATAGAAGCCGCGATTCCACTGCTCGGATCGGGTCGGATCGGGCTTGAAGGTTTCAGTACTGTGAAACAGCGCATTCCAGCCGGCAACCAGCGGCCGCAGGTTGAATGGGAAGCGCAGTGCATTGTCAGGCGTCTGTTGCCGCACGGGCGACTGCGCCATCAGATAGGCGTAGAGCGCCTGCAGATCGGCGTCGCTGGTGCGCGCGAAATGAGTGTAGGGGAACGCCGGATAGAGCTGCCGGCCGTCGCGATGCACGCCCTCGCGCATCGCGCGCTCGAAGGCCGGATAGGACCACGCGCCGATACCGGTCTCGACGTCGGGCGTGATGTTGGTGCTGAAGATCGTGCCGAACGGCGTCTCCAGCGCGCGGCCGCCGGCATTGATCAAGCCGCCATCGGAGGTGTGGCAGACAGCGCAATTGCCGAGCGCCGCGAGCGACTCGCCGCGTGCGATGGTCGCTGCGGAATAGACCGAGGGATCGGGACGGGTGATCGGTGCGATGGCGCGCCACGGCAGCACGGCCGTCGCGACACCGATGGCCGCGGCACAGGCCGCAACCGCGCTGGCGATAAGGCCGCCGCGCCTGGCGAAAGGCTTGATCCAAGTGGCCGCGGGCTTGTCCGGCGCGGGCAGCGGCTGTGGCTTGGCTGGCTCGAGCTGTTCGCCGCGCAGACCTTTCAGGATGCGCTCCGGCGTGAATGGCGGCTCGCGGAAGCGCACGCCGGTGGCGTCATAGACCGCATTGGCGATCGCGGCGGCGCTCGGTACTGACGCGGACTCGCCGACGCCGAGCGGCGGCTGGTCCGGCCGCGGCAGCATCAGCACGTCGATCTTGGGCACGTCGGGGAAAGTGATGATCGGATAGGCGCCCCATTCCCGTGCCGCCACCTTGCCGCGGGAGAAGGGGACCTCCTCCATCAGCGCCCGGCTGGTCGACTGGATGACGTTGCCTTCGATCTGATGGCGCACGCCGTCCGGATTGATCATCAGGCCGGAATCCTGGCCGGCGATCACGCGCGTGACGCTGACGTCGCCGGTCGTGGTGTTGACGGCGACGTCGGCGATCCACGCCGACCAAGCCGCGCCGTAGCCGGGAAACTTGCTGTGGACGTAAAGCGCGTAGGCGAACCCGCGGCCGTGCACGACGCCATTCTCGGGCGTCTTCTCCTGGCGCACCGGGCGCGGCGTCCAGCTGGCGCGCTCGGCGACGGCGTTGACGAGGTCGCGCGCGCGTTCGTCCTTCAGATAGCGCAGCCGGTATTCGATCGGATCGACCTCCGCCTCGGCGGCGAGCTCGTCGATATAGGATTCGTGCGCAAAGGTGTTGGGCAGCGCCGAGACGCCGCGGATCCAGGAGGCGCGGACGATCGGCGGCATGTCATGCGCAGTCACGCGCATATGGTCATAATCGTAAGGTGGGATCGCCGTGCGGTCGCCCATCTCGAACACGGCCGGCTCCGGCGCGATGCGTCCCGTCAGCAGCAGCGCTAGGGTCGGCGCGCCGTTCGAGGGATAGCGGGTGGCGAACTCATAGGCCGCCACCGAGCCGTCGGCATTGAGGCCGCCATTGACGTCCATCAGCTGCGCGGTGCCCTTCGGCTCCCACACATGCTCCTGCTCGCGCGTGAGCTGCACGCGCACGGGACGGCCGACCGCGCGCGACAGCAGCAGCGCATCGGCGGTGACGTCATCGGCGCAATTACGGCCGTAGCAGCCGGCGGCCTCCAACCGGATCAGCTCGATCTGGTGCTCGGGGCAGTCGATCAGCTTGGCGAGATCGGCGCGCAGGAGGTGCGGGTTCTGCGTCCCCGAATAGATGCGGATGTGGCCGTCGCGAACATCGGCGACCGCGCAGGACGGCCCGATCGAGCCGTGCATCTGATACGGCCACAGATAGGTCCGCCGCATCGGCTTCGCGGCGCCTTCGATGGCGGCATCGACGTTGCCTTTGTCGAGCAGCCGGCGAGGTTCGGACGGATTGGCGCGTAGCGCGTTCTCGACGTCGTCAAGATCGCGCAACGTTGGCACCGGCTTCCAGTTCACCTGGAGGCGCTCGGCGGCAAGGATCGCCTGCTCCTCGCGCTCGGCGACGACGCCGATGAAATCACCGATTACGACGATGTCGACCAGGCCGGACACGTCGCGTACGGAGTCCTTGTCGACGCCGATCAGGCTTGTGCCGATGAAGGGACCGGCATCGACGCCGACATACGGCGGACGCACGACGCGGCCATGCAGCATGCCGGGAACGCGCACGTCATGGACGTAAGTCGGCTCGCCGGTCGCTTTCGCCGGCAGGTCGACGCGCGGCACTGAGCGGCCGACGACCTGATAGTTGTCGACGGATTTGACGGCGACATCTTCGGCCAATTCGAGGCGGATGGTGTCGTTGCCGATCAGCTCGCCGTAGCTGAGTACGCGATTGTTGGGGCCGCGAACCAGGCCGTCCTCGACGGTCAGATCCTCGACGGCAAGGCCGAGCTGCACCGCAGCCCGCGCCAGCAGAAACGCGCGCGCCTGCGCCGCCGCCTTGCGCAGCGGCACCGCGGTGATCTGGATGGTCTCGCTGGCGATCGTTGCGCCCTGGTTGGGCACGACGGCGGTATCGCCGAGCACGACCACCACACGCGCGAACGAGACGTCGAGCTCTTCTGCGACGATCTGTCCCAGGGCGGTGCGAATGCCGGTGCCGAGATCGACGTGCCCGTTGAAGGCCGAGACCTCGCCGGCCGCAGTGATTCTGATGAAGGTTTCGGACGAGCCGTCGGCAACGCGGCGCTCGATGCTCAGCATGCCGCGCGGATCATCGGCCGTGGGAGTGAGGCGCTCGGTCATCAGTCCAGCGCCTCGAGCGTGTGGCCGGCCGCGCGCATCGCCGCGCGGAGAATTTCGACATGGGCGCCGCAGCGGCAGAGATTGTAGCGCAGCGCCTGCTTGATCTCGTCGAGCGACGGATCGGGCTTGATCGCCAGCAGCGCCTTGGTCGTCATGATCATGCCGTTCAGGCAATAGCCGCATTGGGCGGCCTGCTCGGCGATGAAGGCCTGCTGCACTGGATCTGGTGTTTCGCGCGAGCCGAGCCCTTCCAGTGTGGTGACGCTGCGGCCGGCGCAGCCTTCGATCGGGATGACGCAGGAGCGCGCGGCGCGGCCGTCGATCAGCACGGTGCACGCGCCGCACTCGCCGAGGCCGCAGCCGTATTTCGGGCCGTTCAGAGCGAGGTCGTTGCGCAGCACGTTGAGCAGGGGCGTGTCCGGCGCGGCGGCGACGTCATGCGTCTGTCCGTTCACGGTCAGCCGAATCGGAGCTCGCGTCATGCCCTTCTGTCGTCCGCTATGATATTGTTAACGAGGATGCGATCGCGTCGACCGGAGCCTATCGTTTGTGTACTAACATGCAAGTACCGCGTTTCGCATTGCAGCGTGTGCACGATTTGTCGCCATTGTGCAGGGCAAACTGATCGATTATCCGGCAAACCTGCTTTTCGCTCGCGGCGGCGCTTGACAGTCGGCGAAGCGGCGCGACATCATTCGTATACGAACGAATTGCCGTGGCGTGCTGGCGACGGCCGCTGCCACCGCTCCAGGATGGGCTTCTCCGCATGATGACTGAGACGGCGAGCGACGCTGCAGGGGACAAGATCCGCTGCGATGCCTGTCCGGTGATGTGCTACATCAAGCCGGGCGCGGCGGGCGCGTGCGATCGCTACGCCAATCAGGACGGCGTGCTGGTGCGCGTCGATCCGCACATCCTGCTGGAGCGCACCGTCTCCCATGGCGGCAAGCTTGTGCTGTTCCAGGCGAGCGGCGACTGGGACGGCAAGATCGTGCATCAGCCGGAGCTGTTCGTCACCGCGATCGGAGCCGGCACGACCTATCCAGACTACAAGCCTGCGCCGTTCATCGTGTCGTCGCAGGTGGAAGGCGTCGACATGGTCACCGTCGTGACCGAAGGCATCTTCAGCTATTGCGGCGTGAAGGTGAAGATCGACACCGATCGCTATCTCGGGCCGGAAGCGGCGACCGTGCGTGTCGACGGTGAGGCCGTGGGGCACGTCACGACCAGCGAATACGGCTCGCAGATGCTGTCGCTCGGTGGCGTGCACCACCTCACCGGCGGGTCGAAGAAGGAGGGGCGCGTCACCTGCGACGCGCTGATGGATCTCAGCAACCGAAAGGCGGTCGAGCTCACCATCGACGGCGGCGCCAGCGTGATCGTGCAGGCTGGGCAGCCTCCGATCGTCAACGGCGTCAAGGAAGAGCGCATGCGCGTCGGCTGCGGCTCGGCCACGATCGGCATGTTCGCCAAGCAGTGGCAGGGCAAGGTCGACGAGGTCGTCGTGGTCGACGACCACATCACGGGGGTGCTGTCGGAGCACCAGGCCGGCAAGCTGCTCGACATTCCCTCGACGGGGATCAAGATGAAGGGCCGGCGTTCGACGCCGGGCCGGTATTTCCAGGTCGCGCAGCCCGGCACCGGCTGGGGTGGCACCGACATTTCCGATCCGCTGTCGATTCTCGGGCCGTTCGATCCGAAGACGGCGAAGCCCGGGACGACTCTGCTGATGGTGTCGACCACCGGCGAGCATGCCGGTTACTACGTGCTCGATGAAACGCTTAAGCCGGTGCAGCGCGAGATGCCTCCGGAGCTGCAGTTCTCGGTCGATCGCATTCAGGAGAATTGCGAGCCGGCGCTGTGTACGGTTCTTTTCATGGCCGGCGCCGGCGGTTCGCTGCGCGCAGGGGTCACCGACAATCCTGTGCGGCTGACGCGCTCGGTCAAGGATGCGCTGACGCGCGTCACCTCGGGCGGCGCGCCGGTCTATGTCTGGCCGGGCGGCGGCATCACCTACATGGTCGACGTGACGCAGATGCCGGCGGGCGCATTCGGCTATGTGCCGACGCCGGCGCTGGTGGCGCCGATCGAATTCACGATGAAGCTGTCGGACTATGAGGCGCTCGGCGGCCACATGGACTACGTCCAGCCGCTCGCGTCGTTGAAGGATGTCAGCAAGGATATCCGCCAGTTGCCTTGGCCGGGACAGGGCGCATGAGCCGTCAGCCTCAGATCGCGCTGTTGTCGGATCGGCGGCTGCATTTGCAGGACGGCCCGATCGATCTGATCATCGGCGCTGACGGTCCGGAGGCCGAGATCCGCGCCGCTTATCAGGCTGCCGCGGGGCGCTTTACGGGTCTGCTCGATGAGCTCTGTTCGGAACTGCGGGAGCTGCGCAAGGCCGCCGACCTGGATTTTTGTTCGCTGAACGGTGTCGTTGCCCGTCGCATGCATGCAGCTGTGGCGCCGTTTGCGGCCGAGATGTTCATCACGCCGATGGCGGCGGTCGCTGGTGCGGTGGCGGAAGAAATCCTCGGCGCGATGGTGAGCAAGGCGAAACTGACACGCGCCTATGTCAACAATGGCGGCGATATCGCGCTGCATTTGCGCGACGCCGCGACGTTCAGCGTGGGGCTGATGGATCGGCCGGACAGCGCCGGAACCATGCGCCGAATGACGTTGCGCGCGAACGACGAAATCGGCGGCGTTGCCACGTCCGGCCGTCACGGCCGCAGCTTTTCGCTCGGCATCGCCGATGCTGTCACGGTGCTGGCCAAAACCGCCGCGCAGGCAGACGCCGCGGCGACCGTCATCGGCAACGCGGTGGATCTGCCCGGCCATCCCGCCGTCATCCGCCGTCCGGCCTGCGAACTTCAGCCGGACAGCGACCTCGGTCAGCGGCTCGTCACACGCGAGGTCGGCGACCTCAGCGATACTGATGTAGGGACGGCCCTGACGTCGGGCGAGTGCTCTGCGCGGGCCCTGCTGGCGGCTGGCCTGATCGAAGGCGCGGTCCTCCAGCTTGGCGGGGCCATCCGCGTCGTCGGTCCGCGCCCGATCGAAATCGTCAATCCGTCGCGGTTGCGGGCGGCGGCGGCGTGAGGTTTGATCCGTGATGGACAGGAACATGAGGAACTGCCGACGATGAGCGCCGTCATCCGCAAGATCGTGACCGTGGTCGAAGAAGTCCATCACGAGATGGGCAAGGCCGTCTCGCCGCCGACGCGCCGCGCCGCGGCGGTCGCCGTGATCGAGAACCCGTTCGCCGGCCGCTATGTCGAGGATCTCTCGCCGCTGATCGCGATCGGCGAGGAACTCGGCGAGATGCTGGCGAAGCGCGCGGTCGCAGCACTCGGAATCGAAGGGCCCGCCGCGCACAGCTACGGCAAGGCCGCCGCCGTCGGCAGCGACGGCGAGCTGGAGCATGCCGCGGCGATCCTGCATCCGAAGATGGGCGCGCCGGTGCGCAAGGTGCTCGGCAAGGGCGCGGCGCTGATCCCGTCTTCGAAGAAGCGCGGCGGCGTCGGTTGCACGCTCGACATTCCGTTGGGGCACAAGGACGCCGCCTTCGTGCGCAGTCATTTCGACGGCATGGAGGTGCAGATCAACGATGCGCCGCGCGCCAACGAGATCATGGTCGCGCTCGCCGTCACCGACAGCGGGCGTCCGCTTCCGCGGGTCGGCGGGCTCACGGTCGCTGAAATCAAGGGCGACGACGGTCTACGATAATCGAGCATGCTCCGGAAAAGTGGGTACCGGTTTTCCGACAAGAGCATGCTCAAGAATAGTGAAATCAAAACTGGAGGCTGAAGGGATGCGACGGAGAACGATGCTTGCGGCAGGCTTGGGCCTTGCCGTCGCGGGACTGGCGGGCGCGGCTCGCGCCGAGGACGTCATCAAGATCGGCGAGATCAACAGCTACTCGCTGCTGCCGGCCTTCACCGAGCCCTACCGCAAGGGTTGGCAGCTCGCGGTCGAGGAGGTCAATGCGGCCGGCGGCATCAACGGCAAGAAGCTCGTCGTCGTCTCCAAGGACGACAGCGGCAAGCCGGCCGACGCCCAGACCGCGGCCAACGAGCTGGTGTCGAGCGAGAACGTCGCGATGCTCGCGGGCACCTTCCTGTCGAACATCGGGCTTGCCGTCAGCGACTTCGCCAACCAGAAGAAGGTGTTCTTTCTGGCGGCCGAACCGCTGACCGACGCCATAACCTGGTCGAAGGGCAACAAATACACCTTCCGCCTGCGTCCCTCGAACTACATGCAGGCCGCGATGCTGGTCGAGGAAGCCGCCAAGCTGCCCGCCAAGCGCTGGGCGACGATCGCGCCGAACTACGAGTATGGCCAGTCGGCCGTTGCCGTGTTCAAGAAGCTCTTGTCGGAGAAGCGCCCGGACATCCAGTGGGTCGACGAGCAGTGGCCGCCGCAGGGCAAGATCGACGCTGGTCCTGTCGTACAGGCCGTTGCCGCCGCCAATCCGGAAGCGATCCTCAACGTCACCTTCGGCGCCGACCTCGTGAAGCTCGTCCGCGAGGGCAACACCCGCGGCCTGTTCAAGGATCGCAAGGTCGTCAGCTTCCTGACCGGCGAGCCGGAATATCTCGATCCGCTCAAGGACGAGACGCCGGAAGGCTGGATCGTCACCGGCTATCCCTGGTACTCGATCAAGACGCCCGAGCATGACGCGTTCCTGAAGGCCTATCAGGCCAAGTACAACGACTATCCGCGCCTCGGCTCGATCGTCGGCTACCAGACCATCAAGTCGGCGGCCGCCATTCTCGCCAAGGCCGGCTCGACCGATGCCGACAAGCTGATCGCCGCCGCGGAAGGGCTCTCCGTGCCGTCGCCGTTCGGCGAGATCACCTTCCGCAAGAACGACCACCAGTCGACGCTCGGCGCCTTCGTCGGCAAGACCGCGCTGAAGGACGGCAAGGGCATCATGGTCGACACCGTCTACCGCAAGGGCTCGGACTATCTCCCGAGCGACGCGGACGTCGCCAAGCTCCGTCCAAAGGACTGAGCCACGCGTTCTCGACGCCTTCCTGCCTCCTCCTCCCGCGGAGGAGAGCGGGCGGGGTGAGGGATTTTGACGCCTGATCTACAGGTTCAGGCCGAGGACCCTCACCCCACGCTTGCGGCTCATCATGCAAGCTTCCACGCGGCTCATTCGACACAGACGATCTCTTCACGCGGACCGCCCATGGCCTTTTACTTCGTCCAGTTCCTGACCGGCCTTGCCAGCGCGGCTTCGCTGTTCCTGGTGGCGTCGGGACTGTCGATCATCTTTGGCGTCACCCGCATCGTGAATTTTGCGCACGGCGCGTTCTACATGCTCGGCGCCTATGTGGCGTTCTCGCTGACCGAGCGGCTGTCCGGTCCGCTCGGCTTTTGGGGCGGCATTGTCGTCGCCGCACTTGCGGTCGCCGTGATCGGCGTGCTGGTCGAGATCGTGCTGCTGCGCCGGATCTATCATGCGCCGGAGCTGTTCCAATTGCTCGGGACATTCGGCCTGACGTTGATGGTCGAGGACCTCGTCGTGCTGATCTGGGGGCCCGACGATCTCGTCGGCCGCCGTGCGCCGGGCTTCAAGGGCGCCGTCGATTTCTTCGGCCAGAACATTCCCAGCTACGACCTGTTCCTGATCGTGCTTGGGCCCGTCGTGCTCGGCGCGCTGTGGCTGCTGTTCCAGCGTACCCGCTGGGGCATCCTGGTGCGCGCGGCGACACAGGACCGCGACATGGTCGCGGCGCTCGGCGTCAATCAGAAGTGGCTGTTCACCTCGGTCTTCGCGGTTGGCGTCTTCCTCGCCGCGCTCGGCGGCGCGCTGCAGATCCCGCGTGATGCCGTCCATCACGCGATGGACCTGCGCATCATCGTCGAGGTGTTCGTCGTGGTCGTGATCGGCGGCCTCGGCAGCATTTTGGGCGCCTTCGTCGCCGCGGTGCTGGTGTCCGAGCTCAACGCCTTCGGCATCCTGATCTTCCCGACGATCTCGCTCATCCTGGTCTTCCTGGTGATGGCGGTCGTGCTGGTCGTGCGCCCCTGGGGCCTGTTCGGCAAGAAGGAGGCGCCGGCGCGCCGCACGCCGGGTCTCACCGTCATTCCCTGGCGTCCGCTGAGCTCCGTCGAGCGTCTTGCCTCTCTGGTCGCGCTGGCGTTCGCCGCGATGCTGCCCTTCATTGCCGGCAACTACGCGCTGACCGTCGGCTCTGAGATCGCGATCTTCGTGATCTTTGCCGCCTCCCTCCACTTCCTCATGGCGGTCGGCGGCCTCGCTTCGTTCGGCCACGCCGCCTATTTCGGCCTCGGTGCCTACGGCGTCGCGTTCCTCGCCAAGATGGCGGGACTGCCGATGATCGCCTGTCTGTTGCTTGGACCTCTGTTGGGTGCGGCGGGCGCGGCCGTGTTCGGGGCCTTCGCCGTGCAGCTCTCCGGCGTGTACTTCGCGATGCTGACGCTGGCCTTTGCCCAGATCGTCTGGTCGATCGCGTTCCAATGGGTCGCCGTGACTGGCGGCGACAACGGCATCCTCGGGCTCTGGCCGGAGAAGTGGGCGGCCTCGCCGTCGCATTTCTACTGGCTCGCGCTCGGCGTCTCCGCCTTCGTCGTCAGCGTGCTGCGCCTCATCACCTTCTCGCCGTTCGGCTACGCCCTGCGCGGCATGCGCGACTCGCCGCTGCGCAGCGAGTCCATCGGCATCAACGGCAAGCGCATCCAGTGGACGGCCTTCATCATCGCCGGCACCACGGCCGGCATCGGCGGCGCGCTGTTCGCCTATCTCAAGGGCAGCGTCTTCCCGGACAACATGGGCATTTCGCTGTCGGTCGATGCGCTGGTCATGGTGCTGCTCGGCGGAGTCGAGACGGTGCCCGGCGCGATCTTCGGCGCCATCGTCTACAAGGCGCTCAACATCTGGCTGGTCAGCCAGACCGACTGGTCGAAGCTCGTACTCGGCATCTTCGTCGTGCTGATCGTCGTGGTGTTCCCGAAGGGCATCGTTGGCGTCGTCGAGAGCGTCATGCACCGGCGGCGTGCGGCGGCGCCCAAGCCGGCGGCGCTCTCGGCGAAGATGGAGGGCGCGCAATGAGTCTCGGTGTATCGCTGCTCTCGGTCGAGGGCCTGACCAAATCCTACGGCGGCATTCATGCCGTACGCAATGTGTCGTTCATGCTGCAGGCCGGCGAGATCCTCGCGCTGATCGGCCCGAACGGCGCGGGTAAGAGCACCTGCTTCGATATGCTCAACGGTCAGAACGTGCCGGACAGCGGCCGCATCACCGTGATGGGGCAGGAGACCACCGGCCGCAAGCCGCGCGAAGTCTGGCGGCTGGGTGTGGGGCGCACCTTCCAGATCACCGCGACCTACCCGACCATGACCGTGCGCGAAAACATTCAAGTTGCGCTGGTGTCGCACCATCGCCGGCTGTTCGATTTCTGGAGCCCGATGATCGGCATCGAACGCGGCGAAGCTGATCGTCTGCTCGATCTCGTCGGCATGGCCGGCTATGCCGAGCGTCCCTGCGGCGAACTGGCTTATGGCGATCTCAAGCGGCTGGAGCTCGCGATCGCGCTGGCCAATCAACCCAAGCTGTTGTTGATGGACGAGCCGACCGCCGGCATGGCGCCGCGCGAGCGTGTCGAGCTGATGCGGCTGACGGCGAAGATCGCGCGCGAGCAGTCGATCGGCGTATTGTTCACCGAGCACGACATGGACGTGGTGTTCGAGCATGCCGACCGCATTCTCGTGCTCAACCGCGGCAGCCTGATCACGCAGGGCTCGCCGGCCGAGGTGCGCGCCAACCGCGAGGTACAGGCGATCTATCTCGGCGAAGGCCTGCTGTACGATGCCCGGCATCGCGAGGGAGCCTCGGCATGAAGCTGTCCGTTTCCAATCTGAACAGCCATTACGGCCCGGCGCACATCCTGTTCGATATCGGGCTGGAGGTCGGCGAGGGCGAGGTGGTAGCACTGCTCGGCCGCAACGGCGCCGGCAAGTCGACGACCTTCCGCTCGATCGTCGGCCTCGTCGCGTTGCGCGACGGGCAGATCATGTTCGAAGGCAAGGACATCTCGAGCGCGCCGACGCATGAGATCGTCCGAGCCGGTCTCGGCTACGTGCCGGAGGAGCGGCGCATCTTCACCGATCTGACGGTGGAGGAGAATCTCGAAGTCGGCCGGCAGAAGCCGCGGCCGGGCGCGCCGCAATGGACGCGCGAGAAGCTGTACAAGCTGTTTCCCAATCTCGGCGAGATGAGAAACCGGCCGGGCGGACGCATGAGCGGCGGCGAGCAGCAGATGCTGACCATCGCCCGCACCTTGATGGGCAATCCGTCGCTGGTGCTGCTCGACGAGCCGTCGGAGGGGCTGTCGCCGAAGATCGTCGAGCAGATGGTTGATGCCATCCTGACGATGAAAAAGGAAGGCGTGTCGCTGGTCGTGTCCGAGCAGAACCTGCATTTCGCGAAGCTGATCTCGGATCGCGCCTATATCATCGAGCGTGGCCGCATCTGCTTTGCCGGCACCATGGCCGAGCTTGACGCGCGGCCGGATATCCGCGACGCGCATCTGTCGATCTGAGGCGAGGGGACAATGGCGAAGACGGCCGCGCTGAAGCGATCGACAAAAGCGACCAAGGTTGCACCGAAGCCGGCGAAAGCTGTCGTGAAGACCGCCGCCAAGCCGGCCAAATCGAACTACGTGCTGGACGACCAGATCGGCTTCATCCTGCGCCAGGTCTGGCAGCGCCACACCATGATCTTCGCCCGCGACATCGGCAGCAACCTGACGCCGACCCAATGGGCGGCGCTGTCCAAGCTGGTCGAAACGGGGCCGTGCTCGCAGAACCAGCTCGGGCGACTCACGGCGATGGATGTCGCGACCATCAAGGGCGTGATCGATCGGCTGACCGCGCGCGGTCTCACTGAGACAAGCGCTGATCCGCAAGACGGCCGGCGACTGCTGGTGAGCTTGACGCGCGCAGGGCAACAACTCGCAGAAAAGACCGCACCCCTGGCGCTTGCGATATCGAAGGGAACACTTGCGCCACTGGACGCGAAGGAGCGCGAGACGTTGCTGTCGTTGTTGAGCCGGCTGCGGTAGTCCAGCGGGCAGCTCTCGTAGGGTGGGCAAAGCGAAGCGTGCCCACCATTCTCACCAAGGCCACCTCTGCCAACGGTGGGCACGCGCCGCCTGACGGCGCCGCTTTGCCCACCCTACAGTTCTTCGCCAAACTCATTGCGTCGTTGTGATTGGCTGTCAGATACAGCGCCCTCTCCCCTTGTGGGAGAGGGCATCGACGGCCCATCCATGCGTGCGGTTGGGTGAGGGGTCCTGTCCGCGAGTGACGCTCGCGCTGAGAACCCCTCACCCAACCGAGTATGCTGCTCTGTCCAACATGCCCTCTCCCACAAGGGGAGAGGGCGCATTCACAGACACTGTACTCGCAGTCACGGCGTCGAGAGACGTGGGCAACTACTTCGCCACGATCTCCGGGATCTTCGTTGCCGGCGGCGTGTTCCGGCTGCGCTGGGTGCGGACGATGCCGTCGATGATGGTCATGCCGATGCCCGGGAGGTCGCCGAGCTGGACGCTGTCGAGCAGGGTTTTCGCCGGCGAATGCTGCGCCTTGTCCATGATGACGAAGTCGGCGGAGCGGCCCACTTCGATCAAACCGCAATCGAGCTCGCGCATCCGCGCGGTGTTGCCGGTGGCGAAGCAGAACGCGATCTCCGCGGGGATGTCGCCGAGCGAGGACAGCAGCGACACCATGCGCAGGATGCCGAGCGGCTGCACGCCGGAGCCGGCGGGGGCGTCGGTGCCGAGGATGACGCGGTTGAGCTCGTTCATCTCGCGCGCGGTGCGTAGCGTAAACAGCGCCGAGCGCTCATTGCCGTTGTGCACCAGCTCGAGCCCGGCCTTGCAGCCCTCGCAGATGCAGCGGATCTGATCGTCGGGCAGGGCAGTGTGGCCGCCATTGATGTGCCCGATGACGTCGGTGCCGGCTTCCAGCACGACGTCCTTGTCGATCAGGCCGGAGCCGGGGATGGACGGGCCGCCGGTGTGGATGGTGCTCTGGATGCCGTATTTGCGCGCCCAGCCGACCATCTTGCGCGCGGTCGGGCCGTCCTTGACGCCGCCGAGACCGACCTCGCCGAGCAGCTTGACGCCGGCGGCGGCGAGCTCCTTGAAGTCGTCCTCGACCATCTCGCATTCGATCACGGGCGCGCCCGCATGCACCTTCACGCCGCCGGGACGCAGCGTCCAGAACGCGCGCTGCGCGAAGATCGCCATCGCCTTCAGGCCGACGACGTCGCGCGGACGGCCGGGCATGTGCACCTCGCCGGCGGAGATCATCGTGGTGACGCCGCCATGCAGGTAGGAGTCGATCCAGTTGCTCTGGTTCTGCCGCGGCGTCCAGTCGCCGGCGACGGGATGAACGTGGCTGTCGATCAGGCCGGGTGCGACGGTCGTGCCATGGGCGTCGACGATGGTGGTCGCGCCCGAGGTATCGACATCCTTATAGCGGCCAATGGCGGTGATCTTGCCGTTCTCGGCGACGATGGTGTCCGCATCCAGGATCGGCCGTTCCAGCGCGCCTGACAGCATCAAGCCGATGTTGCGGATGACCAGCTTGCTGGGACCGGTCGCTTGCGGCGCGTCGTGAGCCATCGGGGTGTCCTTCTCTCCTGGCGAAGCATTTTGCGGCATGTTGCGCCTGCACGCGGCGCAGCATCAAGCCGGTTCTGGTCATTCGTACACGAATGATCGTGACCGGCAAGCGCACGACCTGCACGAAGATGAGGCGCGGATTGCCTACGCCGCGGACGGCTTCCTTCGCCCCCTCTACCGCAGCGTCGGGATATAGAACGCCTGACGGAAATAGGAGCGGAACACCTCCATGGCCGGGGTGAACTCGATGTTTCGCCGCCAGGCGAGACCGACATCCATCGCCGGCACGGGATCGCTGAGCACGATGGTCTCGATCCGCCGGCCCTCCAGCGACCACGGACGTAGCACCATGTCGGAGAGGATGGCGACACCCTGGCCGTTCGCGACCATCGAGCGCACGGCTTCCACCGAGGACGTCCGCAGCACCACGTTTGGCTGAAACGCCGTCTTGTTCCAGTATTTGAGCGAGGTGTGTGCGGCCTCGTCGACCGTCAGCATGATGTAGGGCTCGGCGGCGACGTCCTGCAGCGACACAGACTCGCGTTGGAGCAGCCGGTGCTTCGACGGCACCCATAACCGCCGCCGGGAGCCGATCAGCGTCTCCATGGTGAGGTCCGGATTCTGCACGTTCGACGTCAGCAGCACCGCGATGTCGTAGCGGTTCGACAGCAGCCCTTCCTCGATCGCCTCGCGCGTCAGCTCGAACAACTGGATCTTCAACCGCGGATAATGGCGCTTCAGCCGTTCGAGATGATTGGGCAGGAAGTAGCCGATCACGGTGTAGGTGGCCGCGAGCGTCAGGCTGCCCTCGACGTCGCCGGCGGGCACGCGCAGCGAGGTCGCTTCCTCGACCTTGTTGAGGATGTCGTAGGCGTGAAACAGGAATTGTCGTCCGATGGGGGTGAGCTCCATGCCCTGCGGCGAGCGGCTGAACAGCTCGGCGCCGACAATCTCCTCGAGCTCCTTGATCGAGGTGGTGATCGCAGATTGCGAGATCGACAGCGCGGAGGCGGCCTGGGTGATCTGGCCCTGCTCGGCCGTGGCGACGAAATAGCGGATTTGGCGAAGACTGACGGCCACGCGACGCTCCATCTGAATATCAGATGATAGAGCCATTCTCTTTCTTGGAAAGCAAATCGAATATTCCTTGTGCACGCTGCAACGCAAACAGGCGGCACGATTCAAGAAACAAAAACAAGGGCTTAATTAATTGCGTCGCACAAAGCGTGGTCGCTCGGCAATCCAAAAAAGAGAAAATGAATTTCCAACAATAATAATTTTCAATGGGAGGTGATCCCCCTAACGTCCAGCTCCGCCGGCCCGCCGCTGATCAGCGCGGTGGAACGGAGCAGGTAAGGGGAGCATCCGTGCCGCTGAAGACTGTCGATATCAATTGCGACCTGGGCGAAGCGTTCGGCTCGTGGCGGCTGAGCGATGCCGAGGATGCCAAGCTGATGGAGCTGATCAGCTCGGCGAACATCGCCGCCGGCTTTCATGCCGGCGACCCCAACCTGATGGACACCACGGTGCGGCTCGCGACCCAGCATGGCGTCGGCATCGGCGCGCATCCTGGCTATCGCGATCTCCAGGGTTTTGGCCGCCGCCGCATCGACGGCTCGGCCGACGAGCTGATCAACGATATCGTCTACCAGGTCGGTGCCATCAGAGAGTTTGCCCGCCGCCATGGCGGCACCCTGCAGCACGTCAAGCCGCATGGCGCGCTCTACATGGAGCTCGCCGCCAACGAGCAGCTGTCGCGCTCCTTCATCAAGCTGATGCGCACCGTGGCGCCGAATTCCTTCGTGTTCTGCATGGACATTTCGGTGACCTATCGCGTCGCCGTCGAGGCGGGGCAGCCTGTCATCCGCGAATTCTATGCCGATCGCGACTACGACCGCTCCGGCTCGATCGTGTTCACCCGCCACGGCAAGAGGCTCGATCCCCAGGGCGTCGCCGACAAGGTGCTGCGGGCATGCCAGACCGGCAAGGTCCGCACCATCGAGGGCGATGACATCGACATCGAATTCGAGTCGATCTGCTTCCATTCGGATACGCCCGGCGCCTACGAGATCGCGAGCGCCATGCGCCAGACGCTGATCGCGAATGGCATCCGCATCGCGCCGCCGTCCGACATCGTTCCCCAGAAACCGCAAAGCGAAGCCTGACCCATGAGCACCGAGATCAAGTCCCCGCTGCCTGGCGTGTTCTACCGCAAGCCCTCGCCGGAGAGGGCGCCGTTCAAGAACGACGGCGATACGGTCGCTGCTGACGACGTGATCGGCCTCGTCGAGGTGATGAAGTCGTTCCACGAGGTCAAGGCCGGCGTTGCCGGCAAGAACATCCGCTTCAGCGTCGATGACGCGGATGCCATCATGGCCGGCCAGGTGATCGCCGAGGTCGAGGCATGACCCTCCGCTCGGTCCTGATCGCCAACCGGGGCGAGATCGCGGTGCGCATCATCCGCGCGGCGAAGGCGCTCGGCTTGCGCAGCGTGCTCGCGCACAGCATCGCGGACAAGGACTCGCTTGCCGCCCAGCTTGCCGACGAGACAATCGAGATCGGGCCACCGGCCGCGAAGAAATCCTATCTCAACATCGAGGCCGTGTTGAACGCGGCCAAGGCGTCCAAGGTCGACGCGGTGCATCCCGGCTACGGCTTCCTTGCAGAGAATGCCGAGTTCGCCGACGCCGTCACCGCGGCCGGTATCGTCTTCGTCGGCCCGAGCGCGGAAGCGATCCGGCTGCTGGGTGACAAGGTGATGGCGCGCCAGGTCGCGGCGCTCGCCGGTGTGCCGACCGTGCCGGGCTCGGACGGCCGCGTCACCGCGCTCGACGAAGCGATCGCCATCGCTGCGCGGATCGGCTTTCCCGTGATGATCAAGGCGGCCGCCGGCGGTGGCGGGCGCGGCATCCGCATCGTCGGCGATGCCGAAGAGTTCGCGCGGCAGTTTCCGCAGGCGTCGAGCGAGGCGGCGGCCGCCTTCGGCGATGGCGGGCTTTATATCGAGAAGGTCATCGAGCGCGCGCGCCATGTCGAGGTGCAGATCCTGGGCGACGGCACGGACGTCGTGCATTGCTACGAGCGCGAATGCTCGCTGCAGCGGCGGCGGCAGAAGGTGTGGGAGGAGGCGCCAGCGGTCGGGCTGCCGGACGACGTTCGCCAGCGGCTCTGCGCCAGCGCCGTCGCACTCGGCCGCGCCGTCGGCTACAGCGGCGCCGGCACCGTCGAATATCTCTACGACGATGCGACCAGCGAATTCTACTTCATCGAGGTCAATACCCGTATCCAGGTCGAGCATCCCGTCACCGAGATGATCACCGGCATCGACCTGGTGCAGGAGATGCTGAAGATCGCCGGCGGCGCCAGGCTGTCGGTGACACAGGACGACGTCTGTATCCAGGGCCACGCCATCGAGTGCCGGATCAATGCCGAGGATCCGCACCAGGGCTTCATGCCGGCACCCGGCACGATCGAACGGCTCGTCGTTCCCGAGGGCGAGGGCATCCGCTTCGATACCTTGCTGTTCGAAGGCTATGCCGTGCCGCCGTTCTACGACTCGCTGCTCGGCAAGCTGATCGTGCGCGGCGAGACCCGCGCCGATTGCCTGGCCCGTCTTCGCGAGGCGCTCGATGGCCTCGCGATATCAGGCATCCCCACCACCATTCCGCTGCATGCGGCGCTGGCGCGCGATGCCAGCGTCGCTGATGGCCGTACCCATACCCGCTTCCTCGAGCCATGGCTCGAGACCGATTTTGCGCAGCTGGCCCGCGCCAGGGAGGACGCCTGATGACCACCCGCTACTCGTTTGGGGGTGACGAGCATCTCTTCGTCGAATGCGACGAGGCGATGTCGCTCGATGCCTTCTTCAAGAGCCTGTCGATGACCAATGCGATCCGCGACGCCGGCATCAAGGGCGTCACGGAGATCTGCCCGGCCAACGCCTCGTTCCAGATCAAGTTCGATCCCGACGTGATCAAGCCGAACGATATCCTGAAAGAGGTGCAGGGCATCGAGAGCGCGGCGGCCAAGACCGAGCCGGTCATCAAGACCCGCATCATCGAGATCCCCGTGTTCTACCAGGATCCGTGGACGCACGAGACCCTGATGCGCTTCCGCGAGCGGCATCAGGACCCGACCGCGACCGACCTCGAATATGCCGCGCGCGTCAACGGCCTCGCCGATGTCGACGCCTTCATCAAGGCGCATAGCGGCTCGCCCTGGTTCGTCTCGATGGTCGGCTTCGTCGCCGGTCTGCCGTTCATGTACCAGATGGTCGAGCGCGCCAAGCAGCTCCAGGTGCCGAAATATCTGCGCCCGCGCACCGACACGCCGAAGCTGACGATCGGCCATGGCGGCTGCTTCTCCTGCATCTATTCGGTGCGCGGCGCCGGCGGCTACCAGATGTTCGGCATCACGCCGATGCCGATCTTCGATCCCGAGCAGAGCATCTCCTATTTGCGCGACTTCATGGTGTTCTTCCGCCCCGGCGACATCGTCAAGTTCAAGCCGATCGGCCAGGACCAATATGATCACGCGTTGGGCGATGTTGCCTCCGGCCGTTTTGCCCCCCTCATCCGCGACGTCACCTTCGACTTCCGCGATTTCCAGAAGGACATGACCGGCTACAACGCCAAGCTTCAGGGAGCGCTGGCATGACCATCAAGGTGCTTCATCCGGGCCTGTCGACCACCGTGCAGGACCTCGGCCGTCCCGGCTATTTCCATCTCGGCATTCCCGTCGGCGGCGCCATGGACCGGCTCGCCTTGCGCGCGGCAAACATGCTCGTCGGCAATGACGAGGGCGCGGCGTGTCTCGAGGCTGTCTTCATCGGGCCGCAACTGGAATTCACCACGCCCACGCGCATCGCGGTCACCGGCGCCGAGATGCCGATCAAGCTCGACGGCGTCGAGCAGCCCGGCTGGACCGCGCTCGAGGTCAAGGCCGGGCAGGTGCTCAGCTTCGACTATCTGAAGAGCGGCGCGCGCATCGTCATCGCGATCGCCGGCGGCATCGACGTGCCCTTGGCGCTGGGCAGCCGCTCGACCTATCCGATCGGCGCGCTCGGCGGCTTCAAGGGCCGCGCCATCGCGGCCGGTGATGAGCTGCCCGTCGGTGCCGAGGCAAGTGGCAAGGCTGGCGCGAGCGTGCCCGAGGCTCTTCGTTGCAAGCCCGGCCATCCCGCCGAGCTGCGCGTGCTGCCGGGGCTGTACTGGCATCGCATCCTGCCGGAGTCGCAGCAGAGCTTCTTCGGCGATCAGTGGAAGGTCGCGCCCGAGGCGGATCGCATGGGCTATCGCTTCCGCGGCGGCCAGGCGTTGAAATTCGTCGAGCGCGAGCAACCGTTCGGCGCCGGCTCCGATCCCTCCAACATCGTCGACAGCTGCTATCCCTATGGCTCGATCCAGGTGCCCGGCGGCAAGGAGCCGATCATCCTGCATCGCGATGCCGTCTCCGGCGGCGGCTACTTCATGGTCGGCACGGTGATCTCGGCCGACATGGACCTGATCGGCCAGTTGCAGCCGAATATGCCGACCCGCTTCGTCGAGATCGACATGGACGGCGCGTTGGCCGCGCGCGCCGATCGCAAAGCTCTTCTGCAGAAGATCCGGGCGGCATTGGCCTGACCGCGCAAGCGGGCAGGCGGATGCCGGGTTTCCAAGACTGAATGACAAAGGGGTAGTTCAATGAAGAGTTTGGTTCGTGTTCTCCTGGCGTCCTCGGCGCTGGTGCTGTCGGCCGGTGCCCACGCCGCCGATTGGTTTCCATATGATGCATCCAAGATCGATCCGCCGTTCGCGGCGGACGGCAAGCCGTGGGACGTCAAGTATGTCCCGCTGGAGAAGGCTTCCAAGCCGTGGAAGCTGTGCGTCTCGTTCCCGCACATGAAGGACGCTTATTGGCTCGGCGTCGACTACGGCGTCGCGGAGGAGGCGAAGCGCCTCGGCGTGAAGATGAACCTGGTCGAAGCCGGCGGCTACACCGAGCTCAACAAGCAGATTTCGCAGATCGAGGATTGTGTCGCTTCGGGCACCGATGCTGTGATCATCGGTGCGATCTCGGCCGATGGCCTGAACAAGGTGATCGGCGAGATCGCCAAGAAGAAGATTCCGGTGATCGATCTCGTCAACGGCATCTCCTCGCCGGACATCTCGGCGAAGTCGCTGGTGTCGTTCTACACGATGGGCGCGGAGACCGGCAGCTATCTCGCTAAGAAGCATCCGGCCGGCACGCCCGAGGTCGTGGTCGGCTGGTTCCCGGGCCCGGCCGGCGCCGGCTGGGTCGAGGCCGCCAACAAGGGTTTCATGGATGCGGTGAAGGGCTCTGCGATCAAGGTGCTCGAGCCGAAATATGGCGACACCGGCAAGGAGTTGCAGGCCAAGCTCGTCGAGGATGCGTTGCAGGCCGCGCCGAACATCCGCTATGTCGCCGGCACCGCCGTCACCGCCGAGGCGGCGCAGGGCCTGATCCGCGAGCGCGGCCTGAAGGGCAAGGTCGATCTGCTCGCCTTCTACATGACGCCGGGTGTCTATGAAGGCATCAAGCGCGGCCTGATCATGGCAGCGCCCGCGGACTCCATGGTGATCCAGGGCCGCATCGCCGTCGATCAGGCCGTGCGCATCCTCGAAGGCAAGGACTACGTCAAGCACGTCGGCCCGAAGATCTTCGTGGTCGACTCCGCCAATATCGGCAAGGTGCCGCAGGCGAACATCCTTCCCCCGGACGGCTTCAAACCCGTCTTCAACTGAGTGCGGGAACGTGCGGCTCTGCCTTCGCTCCCTGACGGGGCAGGGCCGCATCGCAGGGGGCAGGCGATGAATAGCGTGGCTGCACCGCTGGTCGAGATGACCGGGATCACCAAAGAGTTTCCCGGCGTCAAGGCGCTCAGCGGCGTCCATCTCAAGGTCGAGCGCGGCGAGGTGCACGTGCTGTTCGGCGAGAACGGCGCCGGCAAGTCGACCTTGATCTCCATTCTCTCCGGCGTGTTCCGGCCGACCTCCGGCGCGATCAGCATCGCAGGCCGCGAGGTGAGCTTCCACTCCGTGCATGAAGCGGCCAAGGCGGGCATCGGCACCGTGTTCCAGGAATTCTCGCTGGTGCCGACCTTGCCGGTGTTCGAGAATCTGTATCTCGGCCGCGAGTTGATGCGCGGACCGCTGACGGATCGCCGCGCCATGCTGGCCGGCGCGCGAAAGCTGTTTGCCGAGCTCGATTTCGACATCGACGTGACGCGTCCGGCGTCGAGCCTGTCGCGGGCGCAGCAGCAGATGGTGGAGATCGCCAAGGCTTTTCTGTCGAATGCGCGCGTGCTGATCCTCGACGAGCCGACGGCCTCACTCACGGAGCGCGAGACCGAGCGCCTGTTCGGCTTCATCGGCAAGGCGGCCGCGTCAGGCGTCGGCATCATCTACATCTCGCACCGGATCCAGGAATTCCAGAAAATCGCGGACCGCATCTCGATTCTACGCGACGGTCGCTTGATCGCTACCGTTCCGGCGCGCGACACCTCGGAACGCGAGTTGATCGAGTTGATGACGGGACGCGCCGTCGACCAGGTCTATCCGAAGATCGCGCATCGCGCCGATGGCCCGGTCGTCATGACGCTGGAGGGCATCCGCACCGCGGGCGTTCATGGCGCCGACCTCGACGTCCGCGCCGGCGAGGTGCTCGGCTGCGCCGGCCTCGTCGGCAGCGGCAAGTCGCGGATCTGGCGCGCGGCGATGGGACTGCAGCCGTTGCAGGCCGGCAAGGTCACCTTGAAGGGCCGCGACGTCGCCGGAGCCTCGACGCGCGCGCTACTCATGGACGGCGTGTTCTTCCTGCCGTCGGACCGCAAGAGCGAGGGGCTGCAGATGACGGCCAGTGCCCGCGGCAATATCGAGCTCAGCCTGCTGGACCGCGACGACGTGGCCGGTCCCCTTGGCTTCGTGGGGCCGCGGCGCAGCCGCGCATTGACGGATGCAATCGGCGACAAGGTCGGGATCGCCAAGGCCGCGATGGACCGCGCGGTCTCGAAGCTGTCCGGCGGCAATCAGCAGAAGGTGCTGTTCGGCAAGGGCTTTGCCGACGACCGCGACATCTACATCTTCGACGAGCCGACGGTCGGCGTCGACATGGGCACACGCATGGCGCTGTACCAGCTGATCAAGGCGATCGCCGAGGCCGGCAAGGCCGTGGTCGTGATCTCCTCGGATCTGCCGGAGGTGATGAACCTGTCGCATCGTCTCCTGGTGTTCGCCAAGGGCCGCATCGCCGCCGAGCTGTCCGGCAGCGCGATCACGGAAGAGAACGTCTTGAAACATTTCTTTGCTGAAACGGAGGGCTCGGCGTGAGCATGCCAACGACGACAATCGCCGAGGACACCTCGAGGCCAAGCCGCGGCAATGCGCTGCTCGCCGGCCTGCGTGCGGTGTTTCTCCGCGTCGGCGTGCTGCCGTTCTTCCTGGTCGCCACCCTGATCGCGTTCTCGCTGGTGTCCAAGGAATTCCTGGCGCTGCAGAACCTGACCAACGTCGCGCGGCAGTCGGTCTACCTGATCCTGGTCTCACTCGGTCAGATGCTGGCGCTCGTCACCGGCGGTTTCGACCTCTCCGTGGGCACGGCGATCGCGCTGACCTCGGTGGTGTCGGCGCTCGCGATGGTCGCGCTGTCGCACATCCTGCCGCCGGACTTGCTGTGGCTGGTCATCGTGCTCGGCTGCTGCGCCGGGCTCGCCGCCGCCCTCGTCATCGGCAGCATCAACGGGCTCGGCGTCGCCGTGTTCGGCGTCTCGCCCTTCATCATGACGCTCGGCGTGCAGTCGGTCGGCGCCGGCATCGCGCTGTTCCTCACCGGTGGCGTGCCGGTCTCCGGCGTGCCCTATGAGTTCGGTGATATCCTCGGTTTCGGCCGCGTCTTCGATGTCCCTGTTCCGGTGCTGGTCGCGATCGTCGCGGCTGCCGCGATCTGGCTGGTGATGAACCGCACCCGGCTGGGCAAGCACATCCAGGCGGTTGGCGGCAACGTCAAGGCGGCCAGGCTCTCGGGCGTCAACACCACCCGGGTGCTGTTCATCGCCTATATCATGTGTGCGCTCCTGGCCTCGGTGGCGGGGCTGCTGCTGACGGCGCGCGTCGGCTCTGGCGAGACCAATCTCGGCGGCACGATTGCGCTGGAATCGATTGCAGCCTGCGTGATCGCCGGCGTGTCGCTGCATGGCGGCATCGGCCGGGTCGAGAACGTCGTGCTTGGCGGCTTCTTCATCGTGCTCTTGCAGAACGGCATGAACATCGCGCAGATCGGCTCCTACATGCAGATGGTGCTGCTCGGCTCGCTCTTGGTACTCGCCGTCATCCTCGATCAGTTCCGCTACCGCCTGTTGGTCGGCGAGCGCTGATCCCGGGACCACTCTGGACGTCTCCGCCGCAATCCGGCATCACCGGTCGGGATTTCCCGGCACGGATATGCGACATGAGTGACGACCTCCATAGGATTACTGCCGGCGGCATCGCCGCCAGCATCAAGGCTGATGGCGCCGAGCTCTGCTCGCTGAAGACGGCCGATGGCTTGGAGCTCATCTGGCAGGCGGGTCCCGCCTGGCCGCGCCACGCGCCCTGGCTGTTTCCGATCGTTGGCCGGCTCAAGGCGGACCATCTGCAGCATCGCGGCCGAACCTATCCGATGACCCAGCACGGCTTTGCCCGTGACATGCGTTTCACTTGGCTGGAGCGCAGCGCCGAGGTCTGCGTGCTGCGGCTGACCGATGACGAGACCACGCGCGCACGGTACCCGTTCGCTTTCAGCCTGACCCTGACCTACCGGATCACGGCTGACGCGCTCGACATGCAGATCGAGATCGCCAATCCCGGCGCCGACATGCTGCCGGCCTCGTTTGGCGCCCATCCGGCATTCAATTGGCCGCTGCTCCCCGGCGAGGCGAAGGACAGCTACCGGCTGATCTTTGCTGAGCCGGAGCCAGCGCCGATCCGGCGCCTGGCGGGTGGGTTGCTGCGCGAGCGGCCCGAGCCATCGCCAATCGAGGGACGCGTTCTGTCACTGAACGAGAGTCTGTTTGCAGACGATGCGGTCATTCTCGATCAGCCGGCCAGTCGCGCGGTTCTCTTCGCCGGAACCAGGGGCCCGTCGCTGGAATTATCCTGGGATAATTTACGCCAGCTCGGCATCTGGTCGAAGCCCGGCGGCGCGCCATTCCTGTGCATCGAGCCGTGGTGTGGCTTTGCCAGTCCAAGTGATTTCGATGGAGAGTTCACCGACAAGCCGGGGCTGATGCATATCGCACCGGGCGCCGCCGAGACGTTGCGCTGCCAGATCCGGATCGGGTGATCTGATTAGTATGACTTAATATAAGTATGACTTATCCGGCTTGCGCCCAGCGCCGTGCACAGCGGTAACCGTGACTCGCGGTTTTGGGCCTGGACATGGCGGCCGTGTGTCCTACATGAGAGACGTCAGCGGAACTTTGGTTATGATCTTCGTAACGGCCGGCTGATCCGGAGCTTTTTCTCCGGACTGATAACGGTCGATCAACGAACATCATGGGGCGCGGATGAGAGTGCCGAAGGCTTTTGTCGAAGCCATGATCCGCCGCAGCCAGGGATCTCGCAGCAGGGGCGCGCGATTGGGATCGCGCGGGACGACGGGAGGACAAGATGGTCTTGAGAGGTTTGGTTGGCACGATCACATGCGCCGTGTTGCTCACGGCCAGCCAGGCCGTCGCGACCCCTTATGAGCGCGGCGACTTCCTGCGGCTCGATCTGTCCAAGGCAGTTTTGTCGCCGGAGCCGCTCGGCCCGGAAGCGCATTTTGAGCCTGTGCCGATCGAAGCCCGCACCGACCGTCCCGCACTCGCCTCGCGTTCGCCTGTGGACGATGTGGGCTCGGTGACTCCGCATGCCGCGTCGACGCGGCGAGGCCACGCGGCGAAACTGGCGGAGCGGCCCCGCGGCGGCGCCCGCGCCAAGCTCGCCCAGCGCCGCAGCAATCCCTTGGATGCGCAGGCGATGGACACGCGCATCCAGACCTGGCCATGCAAGCCGGGCAGCGGCGGCATCTGCAATTGGCGCTGAGCGCGCCTCGACCGCATCCCACTTTCCGGAACCGATCTGCCGACATCTTGATTGAGGTCGGCAACGGGCTCGCTTGAACTCGCAAGCACAGCGCAGGCAGACTTAGCGCATTCCGCCAAGGTCTTGTTTGATCGACGCTATCGCCGGTCGCCGCTCGCCGGCGGTCCGCGCTTCCCAGGAGAATCCATGAACGTCATCGAAACCCAGGGTATCCGTCTGCCCAAGCTCGGGCTCGGCACGTTTCGCATGCAGGGCACCGTGTGCCGCGAGGCGGTGGAGAGCGCGCTCGCACTCGGCTATCGCCACATCGACACCGCCGAGATGTATGCCAATGAGGATGCGATCGGCGCTGCGCTCGCGGCGGCGGATGTGCCGCGCGAAGAATTGCATGTCACGACAAAGGTGTGGCCGGAGAACCTCGCGCCCGACGCGATCCAGCGCGCGTTCGACACGAGCTTGAAGAAGCTCAGGTTGGACTTCGTCGACCTCTATCTCATCCATTGGCCGGCCAAGGGAATGAATCTTCCGGCTGCGCTGGAGACCCTTCTCAAGCTGAAGGAAGAGGGGCGCACGCGGGCCATTGGCGTGGCGAATTTCACCGTCGCGCTGTTGAAGCAAGCGGTCGAGGACATCCAGGCGCCTGTCGCCTGCAATCAGGTCGAGTATCACGTGATGCTCGACCAGTCGAAGCTGATGGCCTACATGAAGAGCCGGTCTATCCCCCTGGTCGCCTATTGTCCCCTCGCGCAGGGCCGCGCTGCCGCCGACGAGACGCTGGCGGAGATCGGCCGGAAGCACGGCACAAGCGCTGCACAGGTCGCGCTGAAGTGGCTGCTGGACCAGGACAACGTCGCGGCGATCCCGAAGGCTGGCCGCAAGGAAAGCCAGCAGGCCAATTGGGACGCGATGAAAGTTCAGCTGGATGATGAGGACCGCAAGACGATCGCGGCGCTTCCGAAGGACAAGCGCTTCGTCAATCCGGGCTTCGCACCGGACTGGGACCGCTGACGTCGAGCAGCTCATGACGAGAGGTGACAGAGAAATGGCCCCTTCCGGGGCCATTTCCTTGTCTGCGTGGCAGATCAGTAGCGCTTGATGACCACCGTGCGGTCGTGATGGCGGTGATAGGGCCTGAACTCGCGGTGCATGCGGTATTCGGCGCGCGAGCGGTCCCAGCCGCGATGGCCGCGATCCCAGCCGTGATGATAGTGGTGGCCGCCACGCTTGATGACCACGGTCTCGGCGTTGGCGATCGACGGCGCCGCCAGCGCGATGACAGAGAGCGACGCGAGTGCAAGAGCGATTTTCTTCATGTTGTCCTCCAGGATGAATTGCGCGAGGTCAACTTGAAGTGTGCGATAACGTTCCGCAGGAACTTCCGCGAAGTTGCTGAACGGACGTTAAGATTTGAATTTGCGGCCGCTGCACCAGCAGCAGTTGGAGCAAGAGGACGCCTGTCGTCAGTCGCACTTCCTGAGAACAGGCGTCGGCTTGCCGTTGGCGACGAAGCGGCCGTCGCGAATGCTGTAGCTGTCGTCCTCGCCGCGATTGAACAGCGCGCGGATGCTGCCGTCGGGCGTCCGCGTGATTCCGTTTTCCCGCGTCTGCTTCGCCTTGGGCAGGACGATCGACAGCACCAGCGTCTGATCGGACTCGACGCGGGCGTTTGCGACCGCGTTCAGGTCGGACGGATCGCGGTCGCGGCGATAGATCAAGCTGCCGTCGGGCGTGACCTCGTAGGAAATGATGGCGCCACGGCCCTTCACGGCAGGTGCGCTGCAGTCGGCCGCCCAGGTCCCGATCAGACCCCAGGCGCGCGCGACGTCGGCAGTTTCGTCCGCCGCGGCGACAGCGGCGAAGGATGCGCAGAGGATGATCGCGAGCAGGAGGCGGGAGATCGAGGACATCAGGACTCGCACAGATGACTGCCGCGTCATCTTAATGCACTGCGTCAACGGCGCAACGATGGACCCGCGCTTCGGCGTTGGCACAAAGTCTCATTCTTTGCGAGACCGCCTTGCCGGCTCAAGAGACCAGGCGCATGCTGCCCACAACTACAAACAATCAAAGGGGGAGACTGCTCATGCTCGCGTTGTCGCGCCGCAAATTCCTGTTGTCGTCCGGAGCAGCCGCGGTCGCCGCTCTGTCAGAGCCTGCTCATGCTGCGATGGGGCCTGCCGACAAGTACGACCTGGTCATCAAGGGCGGCGACGTCATCGATCCCAGCCAGTCGCTGCGGGGCAAGCGCGACATCGGCATTCGCTGGGGCGTCGTCGAGGCGATCGAGCCGGAAATACCGGCCGAGCGTGCGCTGCGATCCATCGATGCCAACAGCCGGCTGGTGATGCCGGGACTGATCGATCTCCACAGCCACGTCTATCCCTATGGGTCGGCGATCGGCATCCCGCCGGATGAACTCGTCCAATTCCAGGGCACCACGACGGTCGTGTCGGCCGGCGACGCCGGCGTGAACAATATCGCTGCGTTGCGGCGTTTCATCGTGGCCCAGTCGCGGGCGCGCATCTATGCCTTCGTCCACATCGCCAATAACGGCCTCTCGGCGTTCCCCGTGGCCGAGCTCTACAATATCGACAATGCGCAGGTGGATGCCTGCGCCATGGCGCTGGCCGAGAACCCGGACTTCCTGCTCGGCGTGAAGGTGCGGATGTCGGAGAACGTGATCTTCAAGCACGGTCTCGAGCCGTTGAAGCGCGGCATCAAGGCCTGCGAGCTGTGCGGCTGGCCGGCGCGGATGATGGTGCATATCGGCGGCGTCGAGACCGGCGAACTGATGTCGCAGATCCTCGACCTGCTACGGCCGGGTGATGTCCTCACCCACGCCTATTCCGGCGCCCCGAATATCGGCGGTGCCTTCACCAACATCGTGCAGGATGGCAAGCTGCTGCCGTCAGCGCTCGCCGCCAAGCAGCGCGGCGTGCTGTTCGACGTCGGCCATGGCGGTGGCAGCTTCGACTATACGGTCGCCGAGGTCGCGATCCCCGGCGGCTGCGGCCCGGACACGATCTCCTCGGACATTCACGTGTTCTCCGGCAACACGCCGGGCATGCCGTTCCTGCCCAACGTGATGGGCAAGTTCCTGGCGATGGGATTCTCGCTGGAGCAGGTGGTGAGCATGACCACCTCGGCTCCGGCCAAGATCATCGGCCGTACGCCGAAGCTCGGGACCCTTCAGGTGGGAGCGCCAGCCGATCTCGCGATCGTCGATCTGGTCGAGGGCCCCGTGACCTTCGTCGACACCCGCGGCAACAAGCGCGACGGCAAGCTGCAGCTCAAGCCGGTGCAGACCGTCATCAACGGCGTGCCGTTCGGGCGGCCGTATCAGTCGCCGTTCTCGGTACGCTGAAGAAGCGCGGTTTACTCGCCCGCGCTGCCGCGCGCCTTGTTGGCCGACCGTTGGGGCACGCCGAACTCCTGGTGGCAGACTTCGGCCAGCACGGCGATGCCCTCGCGGATCTCCTGATGCGAGGGGCTGGCGAAGCACAGCCGCAGCCGGCTGCGCGCATGCGCGGCGTCGGTCGACCATTCCGGCCCCGGATTGATCGACACGCCGCGCTTCATTGCGGCCTGCGACAGCTTCATCGCGTCGACCTGGTCCGGAAGCTTGACCCACAGGAAGATGCCGCCCTTCGGCGCCTCGAACTCGGCTGATGTGCCGAACTCGGCACTGAGCGCCTCCATCAAGGTCTCCAGCTTGGTGCGCAGCCCGCGCACGAGCTGCGGCACATGGCTGGTAAAGTGCTGCTTGCAATATTCCGCCAGCACCATCTGCTCCAGCGCGCCCGAGCCGGCATCGGTCTTGAGCGCGAGCAGCACCGACATGATTTCCCAGGGCGCGACCAGGAAGCCGACCCGCAGCGCCGGGGCGACCGACTTCGAGAACGAGCCGAGATGGATCACGCCGCCATGATCCGACATGCCATGGATCGCGCGCGGCCGTTTGCCGTCCCAGATCAGGTCGGCATAGCAATCGTCCTCGAACACCGGCACGCCATAGGCGCGCGACAGCCACAGCAGCTCGGCGCGGCGGTTCTCCGGCATGATGGTGCCGGTCGGGTTCTGCACCGTCGGGATGGTATAGATGTATTTCGGCCTGACACCGCGGTCCTTGAGGTCGGCCAGCACCGTGGCCAGGACATCCGTCCGCATGCCGTCTCCGTCCAGCGGAATTCCGATGGGCTTGACCCCGAGTCGCGCCAGCCGCGTCAGCGTGCCCTGATAATTGTCCTGCTCAACGATCACGGTGTCGCCCCGCGCGAGGAGCGCCTGGTTGACGAGATCGAGCCCCTGAAGCGAGCCTGAGAGGATCATGATGTCGTCGGCGCGCGCCGACATGCCGGCCTCGCGCGACAATTTTGCAGCGAGTAAATCCCGCAACGGCCTGTAACCTTGCGGCCCATGCGCAAGGCCATAGGTGGCGAGCGAGCGCCCCTCGCGGGCGAGCACGGCATCGGCGGCGGCGCGCAGATCGTCCACGGGGACGGCATCGGCGTCATTGTTGCCGCCGACGAAGCTGTACTTGGCCAGCCCCGTCCAGCGGCCGGCCGGCGCGGGAAGCCCAGCCGCCAGCAGTGGTGCAAAATCGAATGCGGCCATGAGGCGCGGCTCCCTTGTTCTCGAATTGGCGCGACTTTAAACAGATACCAGGGTGCTTGTCCCGGCAGGACAGGTTCTTTTCCCGGGGAGGGCGACCTTCGAGCGGCGGTTCCGCTGCTCTGGCGCGCGCCTGCGATCCCGGCTAAAGCAGCCCCGGAAAAAGCAGCGAGACTTTGCAATGGCCGACTCGATCCAGGAAGTTCTGCACGCCTTCGCCAAGGGCGAGATGGTGGTCGTGACCGACGACGACGATCGCGAGGGCGAGGGCGATCTGATCGTTGCGGCCTCGCTGTGCACGCCCGATAAGATGGCGTTCATCATTCGCCACACCTCCGGCATCGTCTGCGCGCCGATCACGGCTGACGATGCGCGGCGGCTGCGCCTCGATCCGATGGTCGCGCACAACGATTCCAACCACACCACCGCGTTCACGGTCTCGATCGACTACAAGCCGGACGGCGGCACCGGCATTTCCGCCGAGGAGCGGGCCTCCTGCTGCCGCGCGCTCGCCAACCCCAATGCAGGCGCCAATGATTTCGCGCGCCCCGGCCATATCTTTCCGCTGATCGCACGCGATGGCGGCGTGCTGCTGCGCTCGGGACATACCGAGGCGGCGGTGGATCTCTGCAAGCTCTCGGGGCTGCCGCCGGTCGGCGTCATCTCCGAGTTGATGAACGACGACGGCACCGTGATGAAGGGCGAGCAGGTCGTCCGCTTCGCCGCCGCGCATAATCTCAAGCACGTCACGATCGCCGACCTCATCTCCTATCGGCAGGCGCGCGAGAAGCTCATCGAGCGCGTGTCGATGTTCACGACCGAGAGCCCGATCGGCCCGCTGCAGGGTTACGCCTATCGCTCACCGTTCGACCCGATCACCCATGCCGCCTTCGTCTACAACGGCATCGGCGATGGCCGGAACGTGCTGACGCGGCTGCACAAGCCCAACATCGTGAAGGATCTGATTGCGGGTCCGCAGCGTATTCAAGCCGTGCTGCAGCATTTCAAGAAGGCCGGTCGCGGCGTGCTGATCTATCTACGGGACGGCGCCGCCGGCGTTCCGGTCGAGCCCGTCACGGAGCCGCATACCGCGGAGGCTGATCGCCATCGCCAGTGGCGCGAGGTCGGCGTCGGTGCGCAGATCCTGCGCGATCTCGGCGTGACGTCGATCCGGAACCTGACCTCGTCAGTCCATGATTATAAGGGCCTCTCGGGTTTCGGTATCGAGATCGTCGCCAATGAGCGGCTTGAAGGCTGAACTCCCAGGACTTAACCTCTAGATGGCTGCGACTTGTGCGCAGCAAGACGCGAAAGGACCATTCATGAGCGCGCGCCCTCAGGCAAAGGACAAGCCGGCCCAGTCGAGCTTCCAGTGGGACGATCCCTTCCTGCTGGACGAGCAGCTGACCGAAGACGAGCGCATGGTGCGTGACACCGCGCGCGCCTATGCCCAGGACAAGCTGCTGCCGCGCGTGGCCAAGGCCTATCTGGAAGAGAAGACCGACCGCGAGATCTTCAACGAGATGGGCGAGCTCGGCCTTATCGGCATCACGCTGCCTGAAGAATATGGCTGCGCCAATGCGAGCTACGTCGCCTACGGCCTCGTCGCGCGCGAGATCGAGCGCGTCGATTCCGGCTATCGCTCGATGAACTCGGTGCAGTCCTCGCTGGTGATGTATCCGATCTATGCCTATGGCGACGAGAACCAGCGCAAGAAATATCTGCCGAAGCTCGCCAGCGGAGAATGGGTCGGCTGTTTCGGGCTGACCGAGCCGGACGCCGGCTCCGATCCCGCGGGCATGAAGACCCGCGCGGAAAAGGTTGCCGACGGCTATCGCCTGACCGGCAGCAAGATGTGGATCTCGAACGCGCCGATCGCTGACGTGTTCGTGGTGTGGGCCAAGTCGGCCGCGCATGATAACCAGATCCGCGGCTTCATCCTCGAGAAGGGCATGAAGGGGCTGTCGGCGCCGAAGATCGGCGGCAAGCTGTCCTTGCGTGCCTCGATCACCGGCGAGGTCGTGATGGACGGCGTGGTGGTGCCGGAAGACGCGCTGCTGCCCAACGTCTCCGGCCTCAAGGGTCCGTTCGGCTGCCTCAACCGCGCCCGCTACGGCATCTCCTGGGGCGTGCTCGGCGCCGCCGAGGACTGCATGCATCGCGCCCGCCAGTACACGCTCGACCGCAAGCAGTTCGGCAAGCCGCTTGCGGCCACCCAGCTGGTGCAGAAGAAGCTCGCCGACATGGAGACCGAGATCGCGCTCGGCCTGCAGGGCTCGCTCCGGGTCGGCCGGCTGATGGACGAGGGCAAGATGGCCCCGGAGATGATCTCGATCGTCAAGCGCAACAATTGCGGCAAGGCGCTCGACATCGCCCGCGTCGCTCGCGACATGCACGGCGGCAACGGCATCCAGATCGAGTATCACGTGATGCGTCACGCCGCTAACCTTGAGACGGTCAACACCTATGAGGGCGCGCACGACGTCCACGCCCTGATCCTCGGCCGCGCCATCACCGGCATTCAGGCGTTCTTCTGATTGAGACGGAACGCTGTCAGACGTCGTCGTGGCCGGGCTCGTCCCGCCTGCGCGGCCGAAGCCGCTTCGGCGCGGCGAAGGCCCGGCCATCCACGTCTTAGCGGGGCACGAAGCGTGGATGCCCGGGTCAAGCCCGGGCATGACGGAGTAACCAAGCGACGAGCACGCCATGGCCGACAATGACGACGTTCCCTTCAACCGCAACTTTCCGCTTCAAGCGGGGGTCGTGGACGAAGTGCGACCGGGCATCCGTCGCGTCCTCTGCAACAATCCGAGCCCATTCACCTTCACCGGCACCGTCAGCTACATCGTAGGCCGCGGCAAGGTCGCGATCATCGATCCCGGCCCGGACAACGAGGCGCATGCGCAGGCGCTGCTCGATGCCGTCAGGGGCGAGACCGTCACCCACATCATCGTCACGCACACCCATCGCGACCACTCGCCGAACACCGGCCGGCTGAAATCCGCGACCGGTGCGACCGTCTATGCCGAGGGACCGCATCGCGCCTCGCGGCCGCGCTACGAGAGCGAGAAGCACAGCCCGGAGTCCGGCGTCGACCGCGATTTCGCGCCCGACGTGGCGGTTGCCGACGGCGACGTGATCGAGGGGCAGGGCTGGCAGCTCGAAGCGGTGGCGACGCCGGGGCACACCGCCAACCATCTCGCCTTCGCCTGGGGCGAGCGCAGCACGACCTTCGTGGGCGATCACGTCATGGGCTGGGCGACCTCGATCGTGGCGCCGCCCGACGGTTCGATGGTCGACTACATGGCCTCGCTGGAGCGGCTCGCAGGCCGGCCGGAGGAACTGTATTTCTCAGGTCACGGCCCGGAGATTCCCGAAGGCCCACGCTACACGCGGTTCCTGATGCGCCACCGGCAGGCCCGCGAAGCCTCGATCCTGCATCGTCTGGCCAAGGGCGAGGCGGACATTCCGACCATGGTGCGCGCGATCTATATCGGCATCGATCCGCGGCTCACGACGGCGGCCGGCTACTCCGTGCTGGCGCATCTGGAGGATCTCGTCGCCCGCGGCGTCGTCGCGACGGAAGGCGATCCGGTAATCGGCGGGACGTATCGGCTGGTGTAGGGAAGGGCAGAGAGGGAAGAGAGGCGATCGGAAAACGTCGTCCTATTCGCTATTGCCCATTCGCCCCTTCACTTTTTCACTGTCTTCGCATTGCCCTTCGCCGCCACCGGCGGCGGCGTGATCTTCTTCACCGGCTTCTGCGCCTCGGCCTCGCCGGCGTTCGAGAGATCCTCGATCAGCTTGGTCACCCGCGCGGCATTGCTGCCGAGATCGGAATCGAAATAGCGCGAGGCGGAGCGAACATCGATGCGGGAATCCTCGCCGTCGGGCTGGATGCGGATCGAGATGTCCTCGCGGAAGCCCATGATCGGCGTGCGGGCAACGGCCTCGATGCGGCCGACCCGGCGCGGCGGCTGCGGCGCGCGCTCGTCGACCACGAACCATTTGCGCCGGTTGACCAGCTTCAGCGCGATCGCATAGGCGCGATCCGGCGGCAGCTCGATCTGCACCGGCTCGATATCCGGATAGAATTTCTGCTGCTGTTCGGCCGAATAGAGCCCGGCATAGACCGCGGTATTGGTGCCGTCGCCGTTGCGCAACGCGGCCAGTGCCTCGAAGCGTGGCGGATCGATCGGATCGGTGGTGATGTCGTAGATCTTCGGCAGCTTGCGGTATTGGAGCGCCAGATAGGCCGGGTAGGCCAGCACCACGGCATCGATCATGAAGGCGAGCAGCACCCGGCTCATGCCGCGGCTGCCATTGCGCCAGATCGCCACGAAGGCGGCGAGCCCGAGCAGGATCGACAGCATAGCCAGGCCCAGGGCGCCGAAGAACGTTGCCAGCGCCGGCTTCATCTCCAGGAAGTCGAAGCGCAGGATCAGGATCGAGACCAGCACGGCGACGACGGAGAAGACCGCGAGGTTGCGGGTCCATGTCGCGAGGCTCGAGGTCGGCTCCGACAGATAGGGGGCGTGAAACCTGCGGGCCATCGTGTCAGGAACTGCCGGGTTGGACCATCACGGGCGATGGCCGTCGCCGTCTGAGAGACCATGGCGAAGATGCAAATTCAAGGCCTTTGCCGGCATCCTCAGGGTTCATGAACGGGACGATACATCTCAAAGGCGGGGCGCGCGGCCTGATCGCGGCGCGGGGAGGATCGAGACCGAAAACGGCCCCGCCATCTCTGGAGGGGCCGTTCGGATCCGAGTCCTGCAATACCTGTTAGGCCGCCGCGTTCGGGAAGCGATACGCCTTGAACTGGTCGCGCAGCGCGGTCTTGAGGATCTTGCCGGTCGCGGTGTGCGGGATGCCGTCGACGAAGGCGACGTCATCGGGCATCCACCACTTCGCGATCTTGCCCTCCATATATTTCAGGATGTCCTCGCGCGTCGCGGTCTGCCCCTGCTTGAGCTGCACGATCAGAAGCGGCCGCTCATCCCATTTCGGATGATAGACGCCGATGACGGCCGCTTCCGCGACGGCAGGATGGCCGACCGCGAGGTTCTCCAGGTCGATCGAGGAGATCCACTCGCCGCCGGACTTGATGACGTCCTTGGAGCGGTCGGTGATGCGCATGAAGCCATGGGCATCGACAGTGGCGACGTCGCCGGTGTCGAAAAAGCCTTCGTCGTCGAGAATCTTGTTGTCGACCTTGTAGTACGCCTTCGACACCGCGGGTCCGGAGACCTTGAGCCGGCCGAAGGTCTTGCCGTCCCATGGCAGCTTAGCTCCGGCATCGTCGGTGATCTTCATCTCGACGCCGAACGGCGGGAAGCCCTGGGTCTGCAGGATGTCGAGCTTGGCGTCGCCCGCGGCATCGAGGAACGGCGGCTTCAGGGTGGCGAGCGTGCCGATCGGGCTCATCTCGGTCATGCCCCAGGCGTGGCGCACGCCGATGCCCATGTCGAGGAAGGCCTGGATCATCGAGCGCGGCATCGCCGACCCGCCGCACACCACCATCTTCAGATGCGGGAGCGTAAGTTTGTGCGCCTGCATGTGCTGCAGCAGCATCAGCCATACCGTCGGCACGCCGGCGGTGTAGGTCACCTTCTCGGTGTCGAGCAGTTCGTACACCGATGCGCCGTCGAGCTTCGGGCCGGGCATCACCAGCTTGGTGCCCATGGAGGGCGCGGAGAATGCGATGCCCCAGCTGTTGGCATGGAACAGCGGAACCACCGGAAGCATTGTGTCTGCGGCCGAGGTGCCGAGCGAGTCGCGGTTGTTGGCCATCAACGCATGCAGCACGTTGGACCGATGCGAATACAGCACACCCTTTGGATCGCCTGTCGTGCCGGACGTGTAGCACATCGCCGCCGCGGTGTTCTCGTCGAAGGTGCTCCAGGTGAAATCGCCGTCGGCCTCGCCGATCCACGACTCATAGGCGACCGCGTTCTTCAGCGTCGTCTCCGGCATGTGCGCGGCGTCGGTGAGCACCACGTAGCGCTCGACGCTCGGCAGCTTGTCGGCGAGCTTCTCCAACAGCGGCACGAAGGTCAGGTCGGTGATGACGATGCGATCCTGGGCGTGATTGACGATCCAGGCGATCTGCTCGGGGAAGAGGCGCGGATTGACCGTGTGACAGATCGCGCCGATTCCCATAATGCCGTACCACACTTCGAGATGGCGGCCGGTATTCCAGGCGATGGTGGCAACGCGATCGCCGAGCTTGATGCCGTCGCGCGTCAGCTTCTGTGAAACCTTGAGCGCGCGGTCGTGGATTTGCCGATAGGTGGTGCGAACGATGGGGCCTTCGACCGAGCGTGTCACGACCTCCTGGGTGCCGTGGATCGTCGCTGCATGCTCGATGATCCGGTGGCAAAGCAGGGGCCAGTCTTGCATCAATCCAAGCATCAGGTCGTTCCTCCGGTGGTGTTCGCTTTAGGCAGCGAGGGTCTTTTGGTCGGTTGCGGGAATTTTAGCGCGCGCCGCAGCGCGCGCAAATGGCCTTGTGGCAGCCATACCGTCGCGCCCGGCGCGATGGTTAGCGTGGCCGCCGTGACCATTGCATTGAGCTGGCTCATGGCTGCCCCGCCGGCTGCGGCACGCTCCCGGGACGGCGGCCAGCCCCATACGCACGCCGGCTTCGAATCGGCCGCGCGGCGCGATCATCCGGTGGCCGCTGTCCCGATGCCGCAGCCGCGGCCGGACACGGCGCCGCCGCGGACCGGCGCCAAGGCCAATCCGCCGGCTGATTCGGCTGACGGTGCCGGCAGACCGGCCAATTCTGACAAGGAGACCGGGGAGCCTGGCAAGCAGCCAAGCGAGGCCAATCGCGAGGCGAAGGCCCCGCCTGCGCCGCAGCTTTCCGCTTGCCGGCAAGCTCTGACCGAGGAGATCGCGATCGCGCCGTCCATCCCGCCGATCAAGGGTCCCGGCGCCTGCGGTGGCGACGACCTGGTGCGGCTGGAGGCGGTGGTGCTGCCGGACAAGCGGCGCGTGGCGCTGACGCCGGCCGCGACCATGCGCTGCACGATGGCCACTGCCGTGGCGAATTGGGTCCGCAGCGATCTGGTCCCGCTCGCCGCCAGGCTGGGCAGCCCGATTGCTGCGCTCGACAATTATGATTCGTACCAATGCCGCGGCCGCAACAACATCGCGGGCGCGCAGATGTCGGAGCACGGCCGCGCCAATGCGCTCGACGTGCGCGGCTTCAAGCTCGCGGACGGCCGCATGATCGAGCTGACGGATCGAACGCAGCCGCGCGACCTGCGCGAGACGGTGCTTCATTCGGTGTGCACGTATTTCACGACCGTGCTGGGCCCGGATTCCGACTGGTATCACGAGGATCACATCCACCTCGATCTCGCCGAGCGCCGCAGCAACTACCGCATCTGCCAATGGGACGTGCTCGATCCCCTGCCGAAGGTCGCGCCGCTGATGCCGGCGGTGCGGCCCGACGATGCGCCGCCACGGGAGACGGCGGAGGCCGATGAGGCAGGGAAGGGCGGTAAGGCCGCGGCCCGAACCGGCTCATCGGGTGCGGCGGAGGCAGAGAAGCCGAATTCCGAGCCGGCCCCCAGCGACGCAGCCGAAGCTGATGACAGCGAACCTGCAGCGCCTGCACCTGCACCGCCACCGGTGCATCCCAAGGCCAGCAAGAAGAAGCACAAGAGCCGATCCTGAGCGTGCAGTTCGGCTCCTCGATCGCCCGCGAGATCGCTCGACGGGCGAACGGCGGGCGCTTTCGGCAAAGCTGCAAACCAAAAAGGCGCCGGATGACCGGCGCCTTTGAAAAGGATGCTAAACGCGTTTCTCGGCTTTTGATCTCGTGCGCGCGGGCGAAGCCTACTGCATCGCTGCGTAGGTGCCGCCGCCCTGGAGGGCCATCTGCGGCTTGTAGGGCGAATCGCCCTTCTTCGGATCCAACACGACGACGATGGTGCCGACCTTGACCCGGTTGTAGAGATCGATCGCGTCCTCGTTGGTCAGGCGGATGCAGCCCGAGGAAATCGAGGCGCCGATATATTCCGGCTGGTTGGTGCCGTGGATGCGGAACAGCGTGTCCTTGCCGTTGGCATAGAGGTACATCGCGCGCGAGCCCATCGGATTATCCGGGCCTGCAGCCACGAAGGTCGGCACGCCCAGGCGCTCGATCTCGCTCTTGGTCGGATGCCAAGCCGGCCACTCGGTCATGGCGCCGACCTTGGCGATGCCCGACCAGGCCATGGCCTCTTCGCCGACGGTGATGCCGTAGCGGATCGCTTTGCCGCCATCGAGCACATAATAGAGGTAATGGGCGTCGGAATCGACGACGATGGATCCCGGAGCTTCCTTGCGGTGATAGTCGACGATCGCGCGGCGATACGGCTCGGCCACCGGGGTGTTGGTATAGCGGATCTTCGCGAGAAGTTCCTTGTCCTTCGGCTTGAAAGCCTGGGTGTTGGTCGCCTCATAGGTCGTGGCCTGCATGCAGCCCGACAACATCAGGCCGGCGGCCAGGAGTCCGAGTTTCACCTTCAGCGACATCTCACCACTTCCAATTGATAGCTGACGTTGCAATGCCGCGGCCGCACCACTGCATCGCGATTCCAGATGTCCCATTATCGTCAGAATCGATCTCGATTCCAGCCGATACACGCACAAGTCACGCTGCAGCGCCGTGATTGTTGCTTTTTTGTCGCAAGAATCCGGCGGACCATCCACAGCTGTGCTCCGAATGGCACGGTCGCACCGTTCTATGCGTGCTGCCGCGCGATCGCAAAAAGCCGATGGACCCTGCCGGCAAGCTGCGTCACAAGGCGGCAGCACCCCGCCGGTAAATCCGCCGAAAACCACGTCTCGCGATTCGGAGTTTCTCTATGTTCTCGGTGTTCGTCCCGTCGGAGTCCTCGCTCAAGAAGGCGGCCGTCACCGATCCCGCAGCCCTGCCGGACAATGCGGTCTGGGTCGACCTTGTGAACCCGAGCAGCGCCGAGGATCGGGCGGTCGAGCAATTGGCCGGGATTGCGGTGCCGACGCGCGAGGACATGCAGGAGATCGAGATCTCCAGCCGGCTCTACATCGAGAACGGCGCCCGCTACATGACTGCGACCCTGATGTGTCATTCCGACACCGACATGCCCAGGACCACGGCCGTGACCTTCATCCTCTCCGGCCACCGCCTGGTGACGGTGCGCTACGATCAGCCGCGGCCGTTCGCGGTGGTGGAGGCCAAGCTCGCCCGCAACTGTGCGCCCGGCATCACCGGCGAGATGGTGCTGATGGAGCTGCTCGACGCTGTGATTGATCGCTGTGCCGACATTCTCGAACGGGTCGGCGCCGACATCGATCAGGTCAGCCACGAGATCTTCGAGCCCAACAACGAGCGGCACGGCCACGCCAAGCAATATTCGCAGATCCTGATCGCGATCGGCCGCAAGGGAGACCTGACCTCGAAGGTGCGGGAAAGCCTCGTCTCGATCGGCCGCCTCGTCACCTTCCTCTCGGCTGTGGTCGAAGGCGTGAAGTGGTCGAAGGACATGCGCGAGCAGCTCAAGACCATGCAGCGCGACGTCGCTTCGCTGACGGACCACGCGTCCTATCTCGCCGGCAAGATCACCTTCGTGCTCGACGCGATGCTCGGCGTCGTCAATCTCGAGCAGAACAACATCATCAAGTTGTTCTCGGTGATGGCGGTGGTGCTGATGCCGCCGACCTTGATCGCATCGATCTACGGCATGAACTTCAAGATGATGCCGGAGCTCGAATGGGCGCACGGCTATCCGATGGCGCTGGTGTTGATGCTGATCTGCGCGATCGTGCCGTACTACATCTTCAAGCTGAAGAAGTGGCTGTAATACAGTGGCCATCGCCGATTTCCTGGCGAGCCTGATCGACGTCTCTCGTCTGCAAGATCGAGTGCTCGGAGCCCCGCGCCACACGCTTGTGGTGGCCTCATGGGCACGGTGTTATTAGCAGCTCAGGGCATGTTCGCTCATCGAAATCCCGGTCGCTGGTATAGCGCTATGCACTTCAGCCGACACAAACGGCACGCGGCAAAACATGCCGGCAAATAGTTGTTAGGTCCGCCGCAACGCCGCTGCAAAGGCGCCTCAATTCCTCAGGTAAAATTTGACGGGAACACTGAACGTTTGATCGAAACTTCTCTGCGATAAGTCAGCACGTAGGCATGACCGACGACGAGCGCTTCGGCGCTTGGCATGCAAGGCGAAGCTGGAGGGGGCGTTGATCGCACCCGGGGCGAAGAGGCGGCAATGGTTGAGAAACGCATAACGGCATCGAACAACGTGGTCGAGCTCGCCAGCTATCAGCGCGGCCGCGCCGGCATCGTCGTGGCCCATGCGCTGTCGCCGCGGACCTGCAGCTACTGCGGCGCAGAGCTGGAGGAGGACGAGCGCGAGGACGATTGCTCCAGCGCGCTGAACGTCGAGACCGATCGTCTGCGCTGGCGCGCCGCGCAGATACTGCGTGGCTTGGTATGTGAAGGCTGAACGGAACGTTCGACTTGCCGCATGTTCGGTAAGTCCTGCCGGGCGCACGATCCGAAACCCCGAATGCAAGTGCAGCGCAGCGCCCCCTCGACGGGGCGCTCTTCGTTTGCGACGCCCCTCGGGGAGGGCATTCTTCTCAAGTGGCGTTAATTTGGCCTTCGTCCGTCCATCCGGGACTGATCGACGACTGCAAGCCGCTGTGAACCACAACGGGATCGGTCGTCAGGCTCCCTGCCAATCGTGTCAGACGTGCTGGCCGCCGTTGATGTGGATCTCGGCGCCGTTCACGTAGGAGCTGGTCTCGGTGCACAGCACGTAGATGATCTTGGCGACCTCGTCGGGTGTGCCGAGCCGCTGCATCGGGATCTGCTCCTGCACGATCTTCTCGGTGCCGGGCGACAGGATCGAGGTATCGATCTCGCCCGGCGCGATCGAGTTGACGCGCACGCCGACACGGCCGAAATCCGAAGCCATCTCGCGGGTCAACGCCGCGAGCGCCGCCTTGGACGTCGCGTAGGCGGCGCCGGCGAAGGGATGCACGCGCGAGCCGGCGATCGAGGTGACGTTGACCACCGAACCCTTGGCCGCCTTGAGCTCGTTGATCAGGCCGCGCGCCATCATGATCGGCGCGAAGAAGTTGACGCGGAAGACGTGATTCCAGGTGTCGAGATCGGTGTCGACGGTGCCGAGCCGCGCACCGCCGGATCCCTTCGGCGAGATCGCGGCGTTGTTGACCAGCGCATGCAGTTCGCCGCCGTCGATGCGCTGCTTGATTTCGGCGATCGCGCGCAGCGTATCCTGCGGATCGGCGAGGTCGACCTGGACGTGGTCCTCGGGACCGGCTCCCCACGGGCATTCCTCCGGAAACGGATGCCGCGAACAGGTCAGCACGCGCCAGCCCGCGGACGAGAAGCGGATCACCGTCGCGTGGCCGATGCCGCGGCTGGCGCCGGTCAGCAGCATCGTGCGCCGCGGCTGGTTGGAAGAGGTCGGCATGGGCTGGGTCTCTCACGATCCCTGAGGGATCAACTTACCACAATGGTTGCGTGTTCGCTGCGCTAATCCTGCGCATCGATGTCGAACGACGCGTTTGACGTTGGCCTGACGAGGCGTCGTGCTGTCCCGTGCTTACGGATACATCCTCACCTTCGCCCATGGCTGGCCGGCGGCGTCGCGGCGGAATTCGATGCGGTCGTGCAGACGGAATGGCCGGTCGTGCCAGAACTCCATGCGAACAGGCGTGATGCGCCAGCCGCTCCATCCCGGCGGCCGCGGCACCTCGCCGATGATGTATTGCGCGGCGACCTTGGCGATCGCCTGCTCGAAGGCGAAGCGGCTCTCCAGCGGCTGCGACTGCTTGCTGGCCCACGCGCCAAGCTGCGCCTGTTTCGGCCGGCTCGCGAAATAGGCGTCGGCCTCCGCGTCGGTCACCGGCGTCACCAGGCCGCGGATGCGCACCTGCCGGCGCAGCGACTTCCAATGAAACAGCAGCGCAGCCTTCGGATTGGCGGCGAGCTCCTGGCCCTTCTGGCTGGCCTTGTGGCTGTAGAACACGAAGCCATCAGCGTCATAGCCCTTCATCAGCACCATGCGCACGTCCGGCAGCCCCTCAGCATCGACCGTCGACAGCGCCATCGCATTCGGATCGTTCGGCTCGCTCTTGGTGGCCTCCGCGAACCACTCCGCAAACAGCGCAAACGGCTCGCCGGCCTGGGTAAAATCGGCCGATGTACCGGATGTTAAGGTTGTCTGGTGTTTGATGCTCGTGGGGTCGGTCATGTCTTTGGGGAGTCCGAGTTTTGCGTTCACCCGCGGCCAAGCGCGTGCAAGTCGAGTCTGGTCCGGTCCTATATAGGGCATCGGTCCGGCTTGGCCTATCCGCGATCGGTCATGCCGGCACCGCTTTGACACTCATTCTAATCGGCCTGTCCGGCGGCGGCTGCAGCCTGTCGCGTCCCGAGACGGCATTCGCCAAGATGGAGGATGCGGAGATCACCGGCACGATCAGCCCGCCGCCCGAACGCGAGCCGACCGAGGCCGATCTCGCTTTCGCCCGCAACGCCGCATCGGACGTGCTGACCAAGGGCACCAAGGATTCCAGCCAGCCCTGGCAGAATCCGCAGACCGGCGCCCGCGGCTCGGTGACGCCGATCGCCAAATCCTACACGGCCGACAACGGCCGCACTTGCCGGGATTTCCTGGCGAGCTATGTCAACGGCAAGACCGAGCGGTGGCTGCAGGGCTCGGCCTGCCGGATCGAGCGGGGACGCTGGGACATCCAGACGCTCAAACCCTGGCAGCAAAGCTAACGGGATCGCACCGGAACCCGTTGCAAAAATACAACGGACTCCCCAGATGAAATGCAAAGCGGGCGGGGAGCCCATAGGTTAGTATCTGACTTTCTGTAAGGAGACGTGACGGATGCGCGACCCCTATGAGGTCTTGGGGGTGCCGCGAAGCGCCAGCGCTGCGGCCATCAAGAGCGCCTATCGCAAGCTCGCCAAGAAGCATCATCCCGACAGCAACAAGGATGACCCGAAGGCATCGGCCAGGTTTGCCGAGATCAATTCAGCCAACGAGATCCTGGGCGACGAGGAGAAGCGGAAGCAGTTCGATCGCGGGGAGATCGACGCCGACGGCAAGCCGCGCTTCCAGGGCTTTCCTGGCGGCGGCGCCGGCCGGGCCGGCCCTGGCGGCGGCTTCGAGAATTACAGCTTCCGCAGCGGCGGCGGGCCGGGTGGCGGCTTCGGCGGAGGCGGCGGCTTCGAGTACATTCTCAACAGCATGTTCGGCGGCGCGGCCCGTGGCGGGCGCGGCGGCGGCAGCCCGTTCGAGTTCGATACCGGCGGTGTCGGCGTCGATCTCGACCTGAAGGTCGCGATGTCGGTGTCGCTCGAGGAGTCCGTCAAGGGCGGCGAGAAGCGCGTGCGCCTGCCCTCAGGCAAGGAACTCAACGTCAAGGTTCCGCCGGGCGTCGCCGCGGGTCAGCAGATCCGACTGAAGGGGCAGGGCGAGAGCGCGCCGGGACATCGGCCCGGCGATCTCCTGATCACGATCCAGATCGCGCCGCATCCGTTCTTCAAGGTCGAGGGCAGCGACGTCAGGCTGGATCTGCCGATCACGCTGTACGAGGCGGTGCTCGGCGCCAAGGTGCGCGCGCCGACTCTCGGCAGCGCGGTCGAGCTGTCGATCCCGAAGAACACGTCCAGCGGCCGCACCTTCCGGCTGAAGGGCAAGGGGCTGCCGAAGAGCGACGGCTCCGCGGGCGATCTGTTCGTCACGACGAAGATCGTGCTGCCGGACGGCAACGACGCCGAGCTGGAGGCGCTGATGACCAAGTGGCGCGACAAGCATCCCTACAATCCGCGCAGCAATCTTTCGTAACAGGATTGCCGGCTGCAAAACCTCTGGCGCCCTTCGGGGATAGGTTGGATTGCACCACCCGTGCGGCTGCCCCTCACCCCAGCCCTCTCCCCGTGAAGAACGGGGAGAGGGAGCGCACCGCGCCCGCGGTGATGCCCTGCGTCACGTCCACCGTGGGCCTTAACCAACAAAGATATTGGGCAATCTCATTCAACACGCGCGGTGCAATCTCTCCCCGCGCTTTGCGGGAGAGGTCGGGTGGCGCAGCCATCCGGTGAGGGGCATGGCACATAGGCAACCCGGAGCGCGGGTCTATCGGACTCACGCGGTGCGTGGACCTGAGCGCCAACGCAAGCGCTGGCCATCGTCAAAGAGAACGAGAAAGAAGTGCGGCCTCGAAAGGGGGACCAGCGCGGTACAAAACCCCAGTCGAGGCCGCTTCCGTGTCGATCGGCGGATCGAACACTCCTCATTTTTTCGTGAAGTTTCGGAGCGATATTGAGACGGGTCCGTGCCCTGATTCCAGATTTTCGGTGACGGAATTGCGGCGTCGACCTCAGCGTGTCCTCCGCCCATGAGATGAGAAGAGGCCCGCCCTCAGGGGTATCGCTTCCAGCTCGGCTGCAAATGCTTCTGATGATGCTGAAAATCCCGAAGAGGCCGGCGTCAGCGGAAGCCCGGCGATGGCAGACCGCTAGCCGCCCGCACGTTCGGACTGGTCATAAACAAGGCGTGCAACCTGAGTGAGACGTGTCCGGTCGCTGCCGCCGCTGACGACGTAGCTGACCCCGCGCTCCGCCCAGGACAGCGCGGAGGTATTGCCCTGCGCCGTGTAGCGCATCTGTGCCGCTTCGATCCCGACCTTGGTCGCATACACCGTGAAGCGCTCGCCGGAGGCGCTCTCATACATCAGAAAGGAGGCTGGCCCGGTCGGGCCCGGCAGCAGCCGGCCACCGACGAGCTTAAGCCCGGTGGCTTCCAGCTCAGGGGCCTGCACGGTGCGGCCGCAGCGCTTCGTCAGCCATTGCTGGAGATGCGCCTTCTCCTCGCCGGGCACCTCGACCGGGTGGCGCACCTCGACGACGTAGAGCCGGTGCGCGTCGAGCGCCTCGCCAGCGAGGTTCTGGAGCAGTGCAGGGGAGGTGGCCGCGCCATGTGCCACCCAGCCGACGGCGCCGCCGACCGCAAACGCCACGACGCTCGCCGCGACGGCGCCGACGATCCAGCGCCGGGGACGATGATCCAGCCGATCGAGGTCCAGGCGCCGCGGCACCGGCTCGTTGACGACCGAATCGTAGCGGGCATGCAGCGCCTCGGTCATGCTGCGCCAGGAGGCCACCCGTTCGGCATCCGCTGGATGCGCAGCAAGCCAGCGCTCGACATCGCTGCGGCGCTCGGCCGGCAGCTCGTTGTCGACATAGGCGTGCAGCTCGTCCTCGGTGACGGGAATGGTCGGCTCGGTCATGATCTTGGTCTCGTTGCAGTCATGCGACCGCGGTCGCGCGGCTTTTGTGCGGTCGATGGCAGGCTCATTTAACCCTCCGCAGTGCGGGGCGCTCGCCTTCCAGCACGGCCCGGACATGGGCCCGGGCGCGGGCGAGGCGCGACATCACGGTGCCGATCGGGACGCCCTGGATATCGGCGACCTCGCGGTAGCTCATGCCTTCGAGCACGACCAGCAGCAGCACGGCGCGCTGCTCCTCCACCAAGGTCGCGAGCGCGCGCTCGATGTCGCGGCCCTCGGCCTCGGTGCCGCTGGCATCGGGATTGTCGTCCTGCAGCGGCATGAAATGCGGCCGCCGCGCCAGCGAGCGGCGGCGGTTCTTGTTCAGGTTGGTCAGGATCGTATACAGCCAGCTGCGCAGATCCCCGCCCAGGAACAGCCGCTCGGACCGCAACGCCCGCACCAGGGTATCCTGGACCAGGTCGTCGGCCGCATCCACGTCGCGCGCCAGGGCCCGGGCATAGCGGCGCAATGCCGGGATCATGGCCTCGACGCTCTGGCGAAACGCGCTCATGGGGTGTCCGGCGGCCGTCCAATGTTGTGACAGCGACGCGGGCCGCAACCGCGCCTTGCAACGATCATAACCCCGCGATGATGGGCCTATTCCGGCCCGGCAAGGCCTGCCCGGACTTTGCCACAGAGCGGGCGGAATGGGGCTGTACCGGGCCAGACCGGTGGTGTACGTCCACTCGTTAATAATCAGTTCGATGGGAAGCCGCATGGCGCAGATTTCAGGTTTGATGCAGGGCAAGCGCGGGGTCGTCCTCGGCGTGGCCAACAACCGCTCGATCGCCTGGGGCATCGCCAAGGCCGCGCGCGCGGCCGGCGCGGAGATCGCGCTGACCTATCAGGGTGACGCGCTGAAGAAGCGGGTCGAGCCGCTGGCCGCCGAACTCGGCGGCCTCGTGCTCGGCCATTGCGACGTGACCGATCCCGCGACGATCGATGCGGTGTTCGACGTGCTGAAGGAGAAGTGGGGCAAGATCGATTTCGTCGTCCACGCCATCGCCTTCTCCGACAAGGACCAGCTCGACGGCCGCTACATCGAGACCACGCAGGACAATTTCTCCAAGAGCATGCTGATCAGCTGCTACTCGCTGACCGCGATCGCGCAGCGCGCCGAGAAGCTGATGACCGACGGCGGCTCGATCATCACCTTGACCTATTACGGCGCCGAGAAGTGGATGCCGCATTACAACGTGATGGGCGTCGCCAAGGCCGCGCTGGAGGCCAGCGTGCGCTACCTCGCCGCCGATCTCGGCGAGAAGAACATCCGCGTCAACGCGATCTCGGCAGGTCCGATCAAGACCCTGGCCGCCTCGGGCATCGGCGATTTCCGCTATATCCTGAAGTGGAACGAGTACAACGCGCCGCTGCGCCGGACCGTGACCATCGACGAGGTCGGTGACAGCGCGCTGTATCTGTTGTCCGACATGTCGCGCGGTGTCACCGGCGAGGTGCACCACGTCGATTCCGGCTATCACGTCGTCGGCATGAAGCGGCCGGAGGCGCCGGACATTTCGCTCAGCAATTCCGTCGGCGCCAAGGACTAGCTGATCGCCCGCAATGCCCCGGCCCACGATCTACTACATCCGCCACGGCGAGACGGAATGGAATGCGCTCGGTCGGCTGCAAGGCACGCAGGACATTCCGCTGAACGCGCTCGGCCGCGTGCAGGCGGTGCAGGCTGGGAACATCCTCAGCGAGCTGGTGACGCGCAACGGCGATGACGCGGCGCGCTTGCCGTATGTGGCAAGCCCGCTGATCCGCGCCCGCGCGACCATGGAGCTGGTGCGCGAAACCTTGAAGCTGCCGGTGCCCGATTACGGCCTCGACGCGCGGCTGCGCGAGATCGGCTACGGCAAGTGGGAGGGCGCGACCCTGCCGGAGATGCAGGCCGCCGATCCCGTGTTCTATGCCAAGCGCCTGACCGAGAAATGGACGCTGGCGCCGGAGGGCGGCGAGACCTATGCCGACGTCGAGGTCCGGGTGCGCGACTGGTATGATGGGCTGACCGGCGATATCGTGGCGGTGGCCCATGGCGGCACGGCACGGGCGCTGATGGTCGCGCTCGGCTTCGCCACGCCAAACCACGCCGTCGACCTGCCGATCCAGCAGGGGGCGGTGTATGTTTTCGGCGAGAACGGGTTCGAGAAGTTCAGTTAGTTTATGCCCGTCATTCCGGGGCGCCTCGTGAAAGGCGAACCCGGAATCTCCAAAGTCCGGGTCTGGTCCTTCGGACCGTCCCGGAATGACGGCTTTCCGATTGGGTGATCAGTCCATGTCCTTCAACACCTTCGGCCACATGTTCCGCGTCACCACCTTCGGCGAGAGCCATGGCGTGGCCATTGGCTGCGTGGTCGACGGCTGCCCGCCGCGCATTCCGCTGGAGGCGGCCGAGATCCAGACCGATCTCGATCGCCGCCGTCCCGGCCAGTCGCGCTTCACCACCCAGCGCCAGGAGCCGGACCAGGTGAAGATCCTGTCCGGCGTGATGGCCGATCCCGACAGCGGCGCGCAGGTCACCACCGGCACGCCGATCGCGCTTGAGATCGAGAACACCGACCAGCGCTCGAAGGACTATTCCGAGATCAAGGACAAGTTCCGCCCCGGCCATGCCGACTTCACCTATGAGGCGAAATACGGCCTGCGCGACTATCGCGGCGGGGGCCGCTCCTCGGCGCGCGAGACCGCCACGCGTGTCGCGGCCGGCGCCATCGCGCGCAAGATCATCGCCGGCGTCAAGGTGCGCGGCGCGCTGGTGCAGATGGGCCCGCACAAGATCAACCGTGACAATTGGGATTGGGACGAGATCGCGCGCAATCCGTTCTTCTGTCCCGACAAGGACAAGGCGGCGTTCTTCGAGGACTATCTCGACGGTATCAGGAAGTCCGGCTCGTCGATCGGCGCGGTGCTGGAGATCACGGCCGAGGGCGTGCCGGCGGGCCTCGGCGCACCGCTCTACGGCAAGCTCGATGCAGACCTCGCCGCAGCGATGATGAGCATCAACGCGGTGAAGGGCGTCGAGATCGGCGCGGGCTTTGCTGCTGCCGAGCTCACCGGCGAGGAGAATGCCGACGAGATGCGCTCGGCCAATGACGGCACGCGGTTCCTGTCCAACAACGCCGGCGGCATCCTCGGCGGCATCGCCACGGGCCAGCCGATCGTGGTGCGCTTCGCGGTCAAGCCGACCTCGTCGATTCTGACGCCGCGGCAGACGGTGGATCGCTCGGGCCACGAGACGGAGATCCTGACCAAGGGCCGGCACGACCCCTGCGTCGGCATCCGCGCGGTGCCGGTGGGCGAGGCGATGATGGCTTGTGTGCTCGCCGATCATCTGCTGCGCCATCGCGGTCAGGTCGGGTAGCGGTTCAACGTCTGTTTGCTGTTGTCACATCGCTCGCCTAAGCTGGGCCATGGACATCTCCAAGCTGCAGGACATCAAGGAGTGGCTGGTCGACGGCGCGCGTTCCACCGCGACGCCGAGCGAGATGATGGCTGAATGCTGCGCGCGGCTGGTGGCCCTCGGCATCCCCTTGTGGCGCGTCGGCGTGTTCGTCCGCACCTTGCATCCTGACATCGCCGGCCGCAGCTTCATCTGGCGCCAGGGAGGCGAGGTCGAGATGGGCACGGTCGCTTTCGGCTTCGAGAGCAGTCCGGCCTACCGCGACAGTCCGCTGGCCCGCGTATTCGAGCAGGGGACCGAGTTCAGGGCCGATCCGCGTGGTCCCCTGGCCGAGCAGTTTCCGATCCTGATGGATCTGCGCGCCGAGGGGGTCACCGACTATGTCAGCCTGCCTCTGACCTTCATCGACCGGGCCATTCACGCGGCGAGCTGGACCACCCGGAGTCCGGACGGCTTCACCGAGGAGCAGCTGAACGCGATCCGGTCCCTGGCGCCGGCTCTGGCGCGCTACACCGAGATCGTCACGCTGCGCCGGACCGCCTCGATGCTGCTCGACACCTATGTCGGCAACAGCGCCGGTGAGCGCATCCTCGGCGGCCAGATCCGCCGCGGCCACACCGACGCCATGGACGCGGCGATCTGGCTGTCCGACCTGCGGGGCTTCACGCCGTTGTCGGATCGGCTGCCGGCCGAGGACGTGGTGGAGATTCTCAACCAGTATTTCGATTGCCAGGTGGAGCCGATCCGCGAGCAGGGCGGCGAGGTGCTGAAGTTCATGGGCGACGGCCTGCTCGCGGTGTTCCCAATCCGCCGCCAGGGTGGCGATCCGGCCGAAGTCTGCAGCCGCGTGCTGACGGCGGCGCGCGCGTCGCGAGCTCGCGTCGACGCGCTCGAATATGCAGCCGGCGGCGCCGGGGAGCGCTTCCGCTTTGGCGTCGCGCTGCATGTCGGCCGGCTGCTCTACGGCAATATCGGCGGCGGTAACCGGCTCGACTTCACCTGCATCGGCCCCGCCGTCAATCTGGCGGCCCGGCTGGAGAAGATCGCAGCCAAGCTGAAGCGGACGGTGGTCGCCTCCGAGGCCTTCGCCGGCGCCTGTCCGGAGCCCGTGACCGATCTCTGGACCGATCTCGGCGAATTCCCGATCGCCGGCCTCTCGACGGAGCAGCGCGTGTTCGGGCTGCGCGAGGAAACCAATTAGTTCGCCGCCTCACTCCTCCGGCTCGGTGGTGAACAGCAGCGGATAGCCCTTGGCGCGGCCGGCGTCGGTCGCGCGCGTTGCCTTGGTTTCGGCGACGTCCTTGGTGAACACGGCCACCACGCAGACGCCGAGCTTATGCGCCGTGATCATCACCTTGTAGGCCTGATCCTCGGTCATGCGGAATTCCGCCTTCAGGATCATGGTGACGAAGTCACGCGGCGTGAAGTCGTCGTTGACGAGGATGACCTTGTAGAGCCGGGGCCGCTCGACCTTGGTGCGGACCTTCGTCTTCGGTTTGGCGACGGCGTCGTTCATGTGAGCAGCACGCCCTGTGTTCCTGATGCGGCAGCCGCCACAATACAGCCTTCGGCCGCTCCGGGAAACCACGGGGTGCAGGGCCGCCTAGCGAAGACTGCACGGAGCCGCTGAGCTGATCAACATCCGGGCAGGCCCTTAAACTAACTGGAATGTGAATGGACCCGTGCGTTCCCGCTTTGCTGACCGGGGATTGCGTGTCACCATCATCCGACGCGATTGGAGGGCAGCTGATGCGCTGGTGGATCTCGATCGGGGCGGCGTGTGTGGTGGGCGCCTTTGCTGGCATCTTGGCTGGCGGCGACGTCGCCACGGTCGCGGCAGCGCCGGGCGGCAAGTCCGCTCAGCAGATGAGCGAGAAGGAAGCCTCGGTCGACGTCGAGCTGATCCTGGCGGTCGACGTGTCCTACTCGATGGATCTCGACGAACTCGCCATCCAGCGCGAAGGCTACGCCCAGGCGCTCTGCTCGCGCGAGTTCCTGCAGGCGCTGAAGAACGGCGTGCACGGCCGGATCGCCGTGACCTATTTCGAATGGGCCGCCGCGGGCGATCAGAAGATCATCATCCCCTGGCGCGTGATCGACGGGCCTGAGAGCGCCGACGCCGTCGCCGCCGAGATCATGAAGACGCCGATCCGAAGGGCCTCGCGTACCTCGATCTCCGGCGCGATCTACTTCGCGATGCCGCTGTTCGACGACAACCCCTATCGCGGGCTGCGCCGAGTGATCGATATCTCCGGCGATGGCCCCAACAACAACGGTCCCTCGCCGGTGACGATGGCGCGCGACGAGGCGGTCAACAAGGGGATCACGATCAACGGCCTGCCGATCATGGTCAAGGAGCCGTCCTACTCGACCATGGATATCGAGAACCTCGACCTCTACTACAAGGATTGCGTCACCGGCGGCCGCGGCTCCTTCGTGGTCACGATCAAGAGCCGTGACGAGTTCAAGGAGGCGATCCGTACCAAGCTGCTGATGGAAGTGGCCGGACGCGCACCCCCGCCGCGCATCGTCCCGGTCGCCGATGACGGCAACAAGGAGCCGCGGGTGTCGTGCCTGATCGGCGAGAAGATCTGGCAGGATCGGTGGGGGCGGTAACGCGGCCGCGGCTCCAGCCACGATCACGCCCGCAGCGGCATTTGCGCACCCGGCGAACGGGCGGCGGGCGCAAGCGGCGGTATCTCGATCGCGTGTGGAAAACCGCGTTCCATCACTGATCCATCGAATGTGTGACCTCGTGGCCACACTTCTCCTAAAAACCAGGAGTTGCGGAGCGACGAAATTCGCTTTGCCACCGTGCCGCCGCGATTGGGCCGCGACCATGAAGCGGTTGAGGCGGAGGCGCACAGAACATGCGTATCATCGACCAGACAGAACGTCCCAGGCAGCGCGACGCGCGGCATTCGCTCATTCAGTGCCAACGTGCAGCGCTGGCCCGACAGCTCCTGCGGGGCGCGCTGGTGTGTGCGGCCGCAGCCTCGCTGGCGGCCTGCGCGCAATCATCGGCTGTCCGGCAGGCGCGCCTCACCGCGCCGGCGGCCGCCGAGTTTCGGCCCACGGTCCAGCGCGCCGAGACGGCGCCGGAATCGGTGGTTCGCGTCCGCCATGCCGAAGCCAGTCCACCCGCGGCGCATTCCGCGTCGTCAGGTCTCGCCAGCTACTATTCGGAAGGACACAAGACCGCGAGCGGCGAGCGCTTCGATCCCTCCGAGCTGACGGCCGCGCATCGCAGCCTGCCGTTCGGCACGCGCCTGCAGGTCACCAACGTCAAGACCGGCCGTTCGGTGGTGGTACGTGTCAACGATCGCGGCCCGTTCGTGCAGGGGCGCGTGGTGGATGTGTCCTACTCCGCCGCGCAAGCTCTCGGCATGATCAACACCGGCGTCGCACCGGTGAAGGTGAGTGTGTTGAGGTAGGACGGGCTGAGCCTCGAGCATGCTGTGCTTCCTCTCCCCGTTCTTCACGGGGAGAGGGCTGGGGTGAGGGGCAGCGGCACGGGTGGTCTAATTCATATGCCGCGATTGTGCCGACGATACTTCGCTGCAAATTGCGTTGGATATCCGTGATTTGTTGAACGGAGCTCGGCTTTACTACTAAGCCTTCCCGTGCGGCTGCCCCTCACCCCGACCCTCTCCCCGTGAAGAACGGGGAGAGGGAGCGCAGTGCTTGCTGTGAACCAGCTCGGATCCAACTACGAGCAATTCACTCAAAGCACCGTGAGTAGGAGCTGGACAACTCATCAGCCCCATCTCACCGCACCAGCCTGGCCACCAGCTCGACATGCGGCGTGTGCCTGAACTGGTCGACCGGCACCACCGTCTCCAGCTTGTAGCCGCCGTCGATCAGCATGCGCACGTCGCGCGCGAAGGTGGTCACGTTGCAGGACACCGCGACGATCACCGGCACCTTGCTGGCCGCGAGCTGCTTGGCCTGCGCCTGGGCGCCCTGGCGCGGCGGGTCGAACACGACGGCGTCGAGGTCGCGCAATTCGGGCGGCATCAGTGGGCGGCGGAACAGGTCGCGGGCTTCGGCTTTGATCGGCTTCAAGCCTGGCGTGCCCGCGGCCTTCTGCAATGCTGCGATCGAGCCGGCGTCATTGTCCATCGCGGTGACGCGGGCGCGCGCGGCGAGCCGCAGCGCGAACGGGCCGACGCCGCAGAACAGGTCGGCGACGTGCTTGGCCTTGCCGACGCGCTCCAGCACCAGCTGCGCCAGCGTCTCCTCGCCTTGCACGGTGGCTTGCAGGAACGAGCCAGGCGGCAAGGTCACCTGCGCCGTGCCCATCGTCACGACCGGCGGATTGCGCATCAGCACCAGCTCGCCGTGTCGGGTCAGCCGGGCCAGGCGGTGCTGCTCGGCAAGGCGGGACAGCGCGGCGACGCGCGGCGGCGGCAGCGGGCCGGAGCCGCGGATGTCGATGTCCAGGCCGTTGCTGGTTGCGGTGGCCTGGATATCGAGTGGCTTGCCGGTCGGCTTCAGCGCTTCCGCCAGCGCCCACGCTGCCTCGAGCGCGCCGTCGAGCGCGGGATCGAGGATCGGGCAACGATCGATCGGGACGATCTCGTGACTGTTGGCGGCGGAGAAGCCGACGCGAAGAATGTCGTGCGTGCCCATGCGCGCGTGGAAGGTTGCGCGGCGGCGGCCGGCGCCATGGGCATCGGTCAGCGGGGCCACGTCGCAATTCACCTTGGCGGCGCGCAGCGTCTCGATGACGATGTTGCGCTTCCACTGCTGATAGGACGCGGGCGACCAGTGCTGGATGGCGCAGCCGCCGCACACGCCGAAATGCGCGCAGAACGGCGCGATGCGCTCCGCGCTTGGCGTCTCCACCGCGAGCAGTTTGCGGCGGTCGGGATGGCCGGGAATGGCCGCGGTCTCGACCGTCTCGCCGGCGAGCGTGTAAGGCACGTACAGCGCCTCGCCTGAAGACAGCGACACGCCGTCGCCGCGGTGGCCGACATGGTCGATGATCAGACGTTCAACCACGGCGGCGTGCTCCCAGGAAGAATTCGGCGTTGCCGTCGCCGCCTTTGATCGATGACGGAAAGATCTCGATATCACTGCAACCGAGCGAGGCGGCGAAAGCGGCGATGTCGTCACACACGGCTTGATGCACGCTCGCATCCTTGATGATGCCGCCCTTGCCGTGCGCACCCTTGGCCTCGAATTGCGGCTTGATCAGCGCCAGCAGACTCATCGGCGACGCCGCCAAGGTCAGCGCCACCGGCAGCACGGCTTTCAGCGAGATGAAGCTGCAATCGATCACGACGACGTCCGGCCGTTGCGGCAGCCGCTTGCCCTCGTAGCTGCGGATATCGGTCTGCTCCATCGAGACGATCTTCGGATGATTGCGCAGCGACGGATGCAGCTGGTCGCGGCCGACATCGATCGCGAACACGACCGCCGCACCGTTCGCCAGCAACACCTCGGTGAAGCCGCCGGTGGAGGCGCCGACATCGAGGCAGACATGGTCCTCGACCTCGACGCCGTAGTGCTCCAGCGCCGCCGCCAGCTTGACGCCGCCGCGCGACACCCAGGGATGGGCCGACTCAGCCTGCACGACAGCGTCGACGGGAACGGTCTCGGACGCCTTGCCGACCTGCTTGTCATTGGCAAACACCAGTCCCGCCTCGATCGCCGCCTGCGCCCGCGCCCGGCTTTCGAACAGGCCGCGTTCGACGAGAAGGATGTCAGCGCGTTTGCGGGGAGGGGGCATGGGTTGCGCAGTTATGGGCTGTCATGAGTTGTGGAGGTCGCATTCAAGAATTCGGTGTCGTCCCGGGCAAGCACCGACGCGCATTGCGCGGCGGTGCGCCGACCCGGGATCCATAACCACAGGACGTAGTTTGTAGGACGCTGGCAACTACGCGTTTGCCCAACACGACGTCCTTTGGTTATGGGTCCCGGCTTTCGCCGGGACGACGGCTGAGATTGGTGCGAGATCGCGCCTCACAGCAAGATATGTAGGGTGGGCAAAGGCGCGTGCACCGGTGCTGCCGCAAGCTCGTATCGCAATTGACGCGCCGTGCCCACCATGTTGACCGCGTTGCGGATGGACGGTGGGCACGCGTCGCCCTCGGCGCCGCTTTGCCCACCCTACGATTCCGCGCCCAGCCGCTGCGCTGCGCGCCTCACGCACGTCTCGAACGCCGACAAGTCACGCCAGACATCCGCCGGCCGCTCGCGTGGCAGTACCAGCGGATTGCCATGCAGCTCGAGCGCGTGGATCATCATCAGATTGTCGGGCAGCCCGAAATCCTCGACGGTCAGCCCTTCGGCATCGACCAAACGGCCATCCTGCTCGCTTACTGTCGTGAAGCGCCGGGCGCGGTCGGCATAGACGGCCGGATCGTTGCAATAGCCAAAGCAGAGCTTCCCCCGGCCAGCCATGTAGCCCAATTCGTAGACTGTGCCTGCGTCGGCACCCGGGCCGCGAAACGGGGTGAGATTGGCTATGATGGCATCGGCATCGTTCATCATGGTCTCGTTGCCGCGGAATATGTCCCGCGACGCAGTGAAGCACTCTGGATCGACAGTGTTGTCGAGCGGAAAAAGCCCAATCAGGCCATAGCGCGCGCAGGTCGCTAACTTCTGCCGCCCGACTTCAATTCCGTCCGGGAGGAAAACATCCGGGCCGGCGAGATAGACCTTCATTGCTTTCTGCCCGACCTCGTCTAATCTAGAACTATATTTCTCATTTATATGCGCGAGATTGCTATGTCGATATTTACAGAAGACCGCGTGGCCTTTTACGTTCATCTGCACACATTCGAAGGTGATTTCGACAAGTCGCAGAGCCAGCTTCGAGCAATTTCGTCTGCTTGGACAGCAACTGTACTCGCTGCGATTGCTGTTTTGATTACGACCGGCGCAACACCGATAGCCGTACCCAAAGATGGCCAGCTAGTCCCTATTGGTTTGATTGATATACGCAGCGACGCTTTAGCCTATCTTAGGGCGATCATTTGCCTGGTCGGTAGCGCTGGCGTGGCTGCCTTCTGGTACATTGACCAAGGCGTTTATCAACGATTGCTGCATTCAGTCTTTGCTTACGGGCTCTTTCTCGAATCTAAGGATCCGAGCCTGCCGCAGATTCGCTCCGGTATGTACTGGGCAAACCTAGATGTAACCAACCGGTTGGGAATATTTTACCGCGCTCAGTTCTGGCTGTTTGTCGCTGTTTCGCTAGGGAGCGACATCGTCGGTCGTGCCCTTGGGCATGCATCTCCAACTTGGGGCGTCTGGTGGATCATTGGAGTGCACTTTGTTCTAGCTCTGGCGTGGGACATATTCTTTTCGTACACCTCGCCATCATTGCTTATGTTAATCGAAGATCAATATCCGGAATTTGCCAAAGAACTGCCGGTTAGCCGCAAAGCAGGGATCGCTGGCAGCGATCCCGAGAAGCGACGTTTGGCCTTTCTCGCACGTATCCGGCATCAGAGTAAAACTGAACCGTCACCAAGCCCGCCTCAGGCGAGCTTGACGGCCTCGGTCGCGTAGTCCTTGCCGAGCGCTTCGAACACCTTGCGGACGATGCCCTTGGCGTCGAGGCCGGCGCGGGCGTACATCGCCGCCGGCGTGTCGTGGTCCTGGAATTCGTCCGGCAGCACCATCGAGCGCATCTTCAGGCCGCCGTCGAGCATGCCCTGGTCAGCCAGGAACTGCATCACATGCGAGCCGAAGCCGCCGATCGAGCCTTCCTCGATGGTGATCAGGATGTCGTGCTCGCGGGCGAGCTTCATGATCAGCTCCTCGTCGAGCGGCTTCATGAAGCGCGCGTCGGCGATCGAGGCGGACAGGCCGTGCGCGGCGAGCTCGTCGGCCGCCTTCTCGCACTCGGCGAGACGAGTGCCGAAGGAGAGCAGGGCGATCTGCTTGCCCTGGCGGATCATGCGGCCCTTGCCGATCGGCAGGGGCACGCCGACTTCGGGCATCTCGACGCCGCGGCCTTCGCCGCGGGGGTAGCGGACCGCGCTGGGCTTGTCGTCGATCGCGACCTGGGTCGCCACCATGTGCACCAGCTCGGCCTCGTCGGAGGCCGCCATGATCACCATGTTCGGCAGGCAGCCGAGATAGGCGTTGTCGAAGGAGCCGGCATGGGTGGCGCCGTCGGCACCGACCAGGCCGGCGCGGTCGATCGCGAAGCGCACCGGGAGCGACTGGATCGCGACGTCATGGACGATCTGGTCGTAGCCGCGCTGCAGGAAGGTCGAGTAGATCGCGCAGAACGGCTTGTAGCCTTCGCTCGCAAGGCCGGCGGCGAAGGTCACCGCGTGCTGCTCGGCGATGCCGACGTCGAAGGTGCGCTTCGGGAAAGCCTTGGCGAAGATGTCGATGCCGGTGCCCGAGGGCATCGCGGCGGTGATGCCGACGATCTTGTCGTCCTTCTCGGCTTCCTTGACCAGGCTCTGGCCGAACACGTTCTGATAGGCCGGCGCATTCGGCTTCGCCTTGGCCTGGGTGCCGGTGGCGATGTCGAACTTGGCGACCGCGTGATATTTGTCGGCGGCGGCTTCCGCCGGCGAGTAGCCCTTGCCCTTCTGGGTCACGACGTGGACCAGGATCGGACCGGTCTCCATGTCGCGGACATTCTTCAGGACGGGCAGCAGATGGTCGAGGTTGTGACCGTCGATCGGGCCGACATAATAGAAGCCGAGCTCCTCGAACAGCGTGCCGCCGTCCATCATGAAGCCGCGGGAATATTCCTCGACGCGGCTGGCGCGGTTGGCGATCACCTTCGGCAGATGCTGGCCGAGCTGCTTCGCCGCGTCGCGCAGCGTGCGGTAGGTCTTGCCCGAGTAGAGGCGGGACAGATAGGCCGACATCGCGCCGACCGGCGGTGCGATCGACATGTCGTTGTCGTTGAGGATCACGATCAGGCGCGAGTTCATCGCGCCGGCGTTGTTCATCGCCTCATAGGCCATGCCGGCGGACATCGCGCCGTCGCCGATCACGGCGATCACGTTGTTCTTGCCGCCCGACAGGTCGCGAGCGACCGCCATGCCGAGGCCGGCGGAGATCGAGGTCGAGGAGTGCGCGGCGCCGAACGGATCGTAATCGCTCTCGGTGCGCTTGGTGAAGCCGGAAAGGCCGCCGCCGGTGCGGAGCGTCCGGATGCGGTCGCGGCGCCCGGTCAGGATCTTGTGCGGATAGGCCTGGTGGCCGACATCCCAGATCAGGCGATCGCGCGGGGTGTCGAACACGTAATGGATGGCGGTGGTCAGCTCGACCACGCCGAGACCGGCACCGAAATGACCGCCGGTCACCGAGACCGCGTCGATCGTCTCCTGGCGCAGTTCGTCGGCGACCTGCCGGACCTGCTCGACCTTCAGCCGGCGCAGATCTTCCGGAGTCTTGATGGTGTCGAGAAGCGGCGTCTTACTAAATGTGGTCACGGTGACATTCCAATTTTGCAGGTCGGGTTCAAGGGCCGACGTCTGAGAGGTTCATCGTAACGGGCGGCGAAACCTGGAGCCTTGAAGGTCACATCCGCGCGGATCGAAGCCGCAGACCGGACCCTAGCCGGCTTTTGGATCGATCTATGTGATGTAAGTCACTCTTGGTGGCCTTGCCGTCCTCGTTAGTCGCAAGAGATCGCCAAGTCGTTCAGCCAAGTCAGTTTGCCGAGCTTTTACAAGCGCTTGTTTCCATCCTCCCGGTGAGAATGGACACTTCCAAAAACCCGCAGTTGCGAGAAGCTTTACACCAAAGCCCGTCTTAAAGCCAACCCGGCGGCAGATGGCAAGCCCGCAAACGGTACCGTTGCGCCAGATCTCAACCTCGGCGACGCGTTGGGGGTTCCACGAGGCTGCTCAAATCGACGGCAAGCGCCGGCCCGGAATTATCCGGAGACGCGAGCCTGGTCCAGGCTTTTTCCCGGGCCACAGAATCCATCGCAGTCACGATTTGCGCGCGTTGCGGCGGGAGGAGCTATGCGTTCGCGTCAGGGGATCGGCCCGTCCATGATCATGAAGAAGTCATGGGCGTAGGGCGTTTCGTAGGCGAACTGGACACGATGGCCCGACGCGCCGGCAGTGAACGCTCTCCACGATGAGGTGAGTCTCGGCAGCGCTCCGGCGCAGTCGAACAGCGACCGATGGTGGCTGCCCGAGCCGTCCACCGGATCAAATCCGAACGAGCTCGACACACTCGAGATTGTCCGCGAGCGATCGACGGCTGAGCCATTCCGTTGTTCGGCCCTGGTTCCGCGACAGGCGCCGTTAAGCCTGTTTCGAGAGATAGCGTTAATGCAAGGCTCGGGGGCGCGACGTTCGTGTCGGGGACGTTCTCGCATCACGCCGACAACGCGGTCGATCTCCCAAGGGCCAGGGGACGATTGCTGCGTTTTCCGGCTGATTTGCTCGATCGGCAGGCGGATATCACGCGTGCGACGGTCGGGTCGCAAAACGCGAAAAAATGTCGGCTGTTGCCCGGAAAGCCGACGTTTCGGGCGTGAGACCGCCAAAACGGCGCTCTTTCGACACTCTAGCTGCGACTGGGTCTCAAAACGCCGCGCGGTTTTACTGCACGTCGAGCGGCGCGGTGCCGGTGGCCCGGCCGCTGGCATCGGTGGTGATCTTCTCGACCCGCGCCTCGGCCTGCCGCAGCAGCTCCTCGCAGCGCCGCTTCAGCGCCTCGCCGCGCTCATAGATCGTCACCGACTCCTCGAGCGGCACCTTGCCGTCCTCGAGCCGCTTCACGATCGACTCCAACTCCTCGATCGCGCGCTCGAACGACAGCTTCTTGACGTCGGCTACGGTGTTGTCCGCCATACGGGTTCCCTGCAGATACTCAACTCCGGGGCCGTGCTTTTACACCCCGGTCAGCGCCGTGTCAGGCCCTGCCGCGGAGGATCGGCGAGAAGCTGGGGATTACGCCCCGGTCAGCGCCGCGACATGGGCGGAGACGGATTCCTTAAGGCCCTGAAGATCATAGCCGCCTTCCAGGACCGAGACGACACGCCCGCCGGCAGTCTTGTCGGCGAGTTCCATCAGCTTGCGTGTGACCCAGCCGAAGTCCTCGGCCCGCAGGTTGAGCGACGCCAGGGGGTCGCGATAATGCGCGTCGAAGCCGGCCGAGATGATCACCAGCTCCGGGCTGAACTTGGTCAGCTGCGGCAGGATCAGGTTCTCGAAGGCCGAGCGGAATTCGAGGCTGCCGTCCTCGGAGGCGAGCGGCGCGTTGACGATGGTGTCGTGCTCGCCGCGCTCGCCACGGGCGCCAGTGCCGGGGAACAGCGGCATCTGGTGGGTCGAGCAATACATCACGCTCTTGTCGGCCCAGAAGATGTCCTGGGTGCCATTGCCGTGGTGGACGTCGAAATCGATGATCGCGGCGCGCTCGATGCCGAAGGTGCGCTGCGCGTAGCGGGCGGCGATCGCGACGTTGTCGAAGAAGCAGAAGCCCATCGGCTTTGCGATCTCGGCATGGTGTCCAGGGGGGCGCACGGCGACGAAGGCGTTCCTGTGCTTGCCGGACATCACGGATTCGGTGGCGGCGACCGCGCCGCCGACGCCGCGCATGACCGCTTCCCAGGTGCCGGGCGACATCGAGGTGTCGCCGTCGAGATAGATGATGCCCGAGGTGGGGGCCATCTGGCGAAGCTCAGTGACGTAATGCTCGTTGTGGCAGAGCAGGGCCAGCTCGATGTCCGCCTCCGGCGCCTCGTCGCGATCGAGGAGGGCGAAGCGCTCCTCGGTCAGGGCCTCCTCGACGGCACGCAGGCGGTCGGCGCGCTCGGGATGTCCGGAAGGCGTGGCGTGATCGAGGCAGGCTTCATGAGAGAGGTACAGCGTCGACATTCAACAGATCCTGCCACTCGCGCGTTGCGGGAGTGTCCAATCTATGCGCTGAACGCAGCCTCGGAAAGAGCCATGACGGGCGATATGACCGGGATTCCGGCCGGTTGGCGCGCGCTCACTGAGCTTTGTTGACGATCCGGTCGCGCGGCGGCGGCGCCAGCGGACTGTTGGCCTTGAGATAGGCGAACAGCGCCTCGTCGTCATAGGGGCCGACGATCGGCTCGCGGCCGCTCTTGAAAGTGGTGAAGCCGTCGCCGCCCAGCGCGAGATAGTTGTTGAGGGTGACGCGATAGGATGCGGCCGGGTCGACCGCCTTGCCGTTCAGCGTCATCGTGGCGGCATCGATGCGCGCGCCGGCCGGCTGCTTCGCATCGAACGCATAGGAGAAGCCGTGCGAGATTTGCAGAATGCGCGGCCGCGCCGGGTCGAGCCATTGCTGTTCGAGGGCGGCCTTGATCTCGGCACCGGTCAGCGTGACCGTCACGAGCTGATTGCGAAACGGCTGGCTCGCAAACACATCGGCGAAGCTGACCGCGCCGTCGTCGCGCCGGGCGAGATCGGTGCGGATGCCGCCGGGATTGGTCATCGCGATCACGGCGCTGCCCTTGTCCGGCGCCGATGTGGCTGCGAGCTGGGCGTCCGCGATGACATCGCCGAGTGCGCTCTCGCCGGCGGCGTTCGGCAGCCGCGACAGCACCTGCGTGATCACGCCCGCGGGCTGGTTAGCGATCGGCGCGGCGAGCTTCTCGTAGGCGTCGATCAGCGCGGTCTGTGTCGGGTCCTTCGGCAGCGTCGCGTCGACGACGATGTTGGTCGCGCTGGTGCTGATGATGCCGTGCGTCGTGCGGTCGAGCTTGACGTCGATCGCGGTGACCAGCGTGCCGAACTTGTCGGCCGAGGTCACGAGCCGCTTGTCGATGGTGCAGACATAGGCCTGGTGAGTGTGGCCTGAAATGACGATGTCGACGGCGCTGTCGAGATCCTTGACGATGTCGACGATCGGGCCGGACAGGCCGGGGCATTCGTTCATGCCCCCTGATGGCCAGCCGCCCTCATGGATCAGCACCACGATCGCCTGCACGCCCTTGGCCTTCAATTCGGGGATCAGCGCGTTGACGCTCTCGGCCTCGTTGCGGAATTCCAGGCCCGCCGAACTGGCCGGCGAGATGATGCCCGCGGTGCCTTTCAACGTCAGCCCGATGAAGGCGACCGGGATGTCCTCGAAGGTGCGGATTTCGTACGGCGGAAACACCGTCTTGTCGGTGCCCTTGAGAAAGGTCGATGCGGCGAGATAGTGGAATTTGGCGCCGGTGAATGGCTGCGGGCCGCGGCAGCCGTCGGTCGGATGGCAGCCGCCGTTCTGCATCCGCAGCAACTCGTCCTTGCCCTCGTCGAACTCGTGGTTGCCGACCGCCGATAGCGCGAGCCCCATCTGCGACATCGATTCGATGGTCGGCTCGTCGTGGAACATCGCCGACAAAAACGGGCTCGCGCCGATCAGGTCACCGGCCGACACGAAGATCGTGTTGGGCTGGCCGTCCGTCAGCAGCTTGACGAGGCTCGCCATCTGCGCCGCGCCGCCGGCCGGCACCACGCTGCTCTTGGTCGGGTCGTTGGGATCGGCGACGCGGATGCCTGAGCTCGGCGGCTTCAGATTGCCGTGGAAATCGTTGATGGCGAGGATGCGCAAGCTCACCGGCTCGTCCTCGGCGGATGCGGGCAGGGCGGCAAGGCTTGCCGCGGCGGCACCGGCCAGCAGAACGGCGAAGGCGAAACGGTGGAGCAGGCTCATGGCGGGTCACGTGTGATGCGGGCGGTGGGACGATGTGCGATTGCCTCGCCGCGGTCGCGATGACATAAAACGGTTTCATAACAACAATACATCGAGAGCCCGCAATGAAAAGAATGATGCTGCTCGCTGCGACGTTGTCGCTGGCGGCCGGTCCCGCTGCAGCGCAATCGCTGCCCGACTTCATGAAGCAGGTGATCGCGGCCTGGAATACCCCGACCGAGCCGTTCAAGGTGGTCGACAACATCTATTATGTCGGCACCAATGGGCTCGCCTCCTATCTGATCACCACGCCGCAGGGCCATATCCTGATCGATACCGTGATGCCGGAATCGACCGCGCAGATCGAGGCCAGCATCGCCAAGCTCGGCTTCAAGGTCGCCGACATCAAATACATCATCAACACCCACGCCCATATCGATCACACCGGCGGCCTGGCGCAGATCAAGCAGGAGACCGGCGCGCAGATGGTGGCCGGCGCGAAGGACGTGCCGCTGCTCGAAGGCGGCTTCTATCCGGGCCGCGAGGACCAGCGCTACCTCAACTTTCCGCCGGTCAAGGTCGACCGCGCCGTGAAGGAGGGCGACACGGTCGCGCTCGGCGGCGTCACCCTGATGGCGCATGAGACGCCCGGCCATTCGCCAGGCTGCACCAGCTGGACGACGGATGTGAAGGACGGTGACGCGACGCGTAGCGTGATCTTCTTCTGCAGTGCGACGGTGGCGCTGAATCAGCTCGTGGGCCGTCCCACCTATCCGGGCATCGTCGACGACTACAAGAAGACCTATGCCTGGGCGAAGACGGTGCATCCGGACATCCTGCTGGCGCCGCATCCGGAGATGTATGGCATGGCCGAGAAGCGCGCAAAGATCGCCGACGGCGCACCGAACCCGTTCGTCAAGCCGGGCGAGTTCAACGCCTATCTCGACAAGCTCGAGGGGCAGTTCAACGACGGTCTCGCCAAGCAGACGGCCGCGTTGCAGTCCGGCAAGTAGACGTCACACCAGGGCCAGCCGGTCCAGCGTGAAGCCGGAGATATCGACGCGCGGCGGCTGGCCCAGTGCCATCGCCGCGAGCGCCTCGCCGACCGCCGGCGAATGCTTGAAGCCATGGCCGGAACAGGGGGAGGCGTAGATCACATTCGCATCGCCGGGATCGCGATCGATGATGAAGCGGCCGCCCGGCGCATTGGTGTAGAGGCACACCGCGCTGCGCAGGCAGCGGGGGCCAAGATCCGGCACGAACGGCCGGACATAGGTCTCATAGGTCGCGGCGATCTCCTCGGCCGTGACCTCGCGCGCGACGTGGTCCGGATCGGTCTCGCTCGTGAGCATCTCGTTGGCGATCTTCACGCCATGATCGGGCGAACCGAGCCAGGGAAAACCGTAGATGTCGGAGGCGGCGCGCTCGCGGCCGCTGACGTCCCAGATGAAGACCGGCGTGTTCGGGCCGAAGCGCTGCGGATGCGACAGCACCTCGAACCAGTACAGCACTTGCCGCGTGACATTCACGCGCCGCCGCAGCGGTGCGATCAGCTCCGTGATCCACGGCCCGGTGGTGACGATCAGCGTCGTCCCTGATGCGGTCGCGCCGTCGTCCATCGTGACGGTGAGTTCACCCGCCGCGCGGCGGAACGCCGTTACGCGTCGGCCGGTGAGGATCTCTGCGCCCAGCCGCGCCGCGACTGCGAGCTCGGTGCGCACGCAGTCCTCGACCAGCAGATAGCCGCCTTCGCGATCGAGGAAGGCGCGATCGCCGGGCGTCATGGCAAACGCCGGATAGTCCGCGCGCAAGCGCTCAGATGACAGCGTCTCGCCATCGACTCCGTGCAGCCGCGCGGCACTCTCGATGTTGGCGAAGAACTGCGCGCTCGTGACGCCATGCACCTCGCCGCCATGCTGGCTCGGAATGAACAGGCAGCCGCATTGCTCGAACAGGCGCGCGCAGGTCTCACGCTCCAGTTCGCGCCACAGCACATGCGAGCGCTGCGCCAGCGGCGTGTAGTCGACCCCTTCGCCGATCGCCGCGCGGGTGATGCGGGTCTCGCCATGGGTCGAGCCGAATTGATGCGGCGGCTGGAAGCGGTCGATGCCGAGCACGCGCCGGCCCGCCTTGGCGAGATGCAGCAGCGCGGCACTGCCGACAGCGCCGCAGCCGATCACGATGACATCAAACTTCGGCATGCGGCTTTCGACGGCCCCGGCGTCATTTCTTCTTCTTGCGCGACAGGAACGCCTTGAACGCACCGATCGCCTCCTCGGAGGTCATGCGCTCGGCGAACAGATAGGCCTCCTGGTCGATCCGCCGGGTCAGTTCGTCCGGCGCGGTGCGGATCAGCTTGCGTCCGATCGCGACCGCCTCGGCCGGCAGCCGGCAGATGTCGCGCGCCACCTTGTGCGCCTCGACCTCGGTATGGCCCGGCGCCACCACGGTGTTGACGAAGCCGGCGATATGCGCGTCCGCCGCGCTCATGGTGCGCCCCATCACCAGCATCGCGAAGGCGCGCTGATAGCCCATGGTCCGCGGCATCAGCAAGCTGGAGGCGCCCTCCGGCACCAGGCCGAGATGGATGAAGGGCGTCGAGAACGTCGCCGTGGTCGAGGCCAGCACGTAGTCGCAATGAAACAGCATCGTGGTGCCGATGCCGATCGCGACGCCGTCGACGGCAGCGATGATCGGCTTCACGTTGTGCGCCAGCGAATACAGGAATTTGGTCGCCGCCGAGGTGCGCACCGCCTCGTTGCCGGCCGAGCCGGCCTGCAGGAAATCCTCGAGGTCGTTGCCGGCGGTGAACACGCCGGAGCCGCCGGTGATGATGATGCAGCGCACCAGCGGATTGTTCTGCGCGGTGTCGATCGCATCGCTCATGCCGAGATACATCGCCTGCGTGATCGCGTTCTTCTTCTCCGGTCGCCTGAGCTTGATCGTCCGCGTCTCGCCCTCGTCGGTGACGATCAGATGGTCGGTCATGGGCCCCTCATGCGTGCGTGCCGGCGGCCGCATTGTCGCCGGTCATGCGAGTCGTCGCTCTCGCTTCTCCGGTCGCAGCCTACATCATCCGCCGGTTGCGCCAAGGGCGGATGCTGCCGCAGGAGAGCGGGCGAGGGAGCTCGCAGGTCCGTCCGCCTGCCACGTTGGTTTACGATTGGTTTGCAACAGCAACGGGGCGCAATCGCACATCGATGCGCGTCGCGAGCCGCGCTCGTTGTGACATGCACGTCGTGAGACGTATTGCTTATCAAGGCCGACGCGAGACCATCAGCGCGATCCGTCCGGGCGCGGCGGCGTGCCGGGTAGACGCGGAGTGGCGGCGGGCTGCGGCTGCTGCCGCACCGCCTCGCGACGCAGCGCCTGCTCCAGCACCGCGAGCCGCGTCGCCATGCGGGTCAGTTCGTCATGCACCGAGGTCTGCACGCCTTGCACGGCGTGCTGCACCTCGCGCAGTGCGTCGCGCTGTGTCTCCGCCTTCAGAACCCTGAACTCGGCCTCGATCGAGGTCAGCCGCTGGTTCACCGCCCGGATCGCTTCTGCGATCTCCTTCTGGCCGTCCTGCAGCGCGCGCACGTGATCGACCAGCCGCAGATGATCGGTAAGCTCCTCGACCGTCTTGCCGATGTTGCTGCGGCCCCACATCACTTCACCGACCGCAGCAGCGTCCGGATCGTCGCCAGATGATCCTCGGGTGACCCGAGCCGCGCCGAGATCGCGCTCATCAGATCCTTGCGCAGTTCGGACAGTTCGTCCTCCGGGACAATCCGCTCGGCCGGCTCGTCGTGCGGCATCCGCCGCGGCTCGACCTCGACATGACGCGCTTCGAGCTGCCGCGGTTCGATGTCAAAATAAGGCGGCCGCTCATAGACGGGAATGTGCGGCGCCTGCCGCGACGAGGTGACGCGCGCCATGCTCGGAAAGCGCGAGGGCGGAGTTCGCGCGGGACGTTCGATCTGATCGATCAACGCCGCCAGCGCGACCTCCATGTTGCTGTCGTCAGGCTCGTCGTCGACGACATGATAGGACGGCTTCCGCACTGTCGCCCCATTCGTGCGCGACGATGACGCAAGTGACGATGCGTGGTCGCGGAGTCGCTCGATGACCCGGCGGACTCGCTCGCCGAGACCTGGCTTCTCCCTGGCCGGTGTTCGCATCAACATGTCACTCTCCAGCGGAACAGCTTAGGCGAGCAGGGAAAACCTTAGCAAGAGGCAGTTGTTGAGCTGCCAACAGGATGTCGCGGGGCAACCCCCGCGGGTGCTGGAAAGGGCGGACCTCGGCAGGTTCCTCATGCCGATCTCTGGCACGGACGCGCGAAGCGCCGGCACCCGTCCGGAGTGCGTCTCAACGTGCATATCAGCGGCCTGACAATAGCGACGCCCGGCTGATGCGGCATCATCGCTGACGCATCGCGTACGGCCAACCCACCTGGCGCTGCCGTTCCCGCGCGGGAGGTACGGAACAACCATGCACCTCGGGCCGTTCGGACCTTGCATGCCCCCCAAAACGTCCGAGGCCTTCCCATGTATCACCACGTCAAGAAGCTGATGTTCACCGTCCGTGTCGACGAGCCGGATCCGCGGTTCGGCAACATGCTGCTGGAGCAGTTCGGCGGCGCCAATGGCGAGCTTGCCGCCGCCATGCAGTACTCGATCCAGGGCCTCAATTGCGAGGACCCGGATCGCAAAGATCTGTTGATGGACATCGGCACCGAGGAACTCAGCCATCTCGAGGTGGTCGGCACGCTCGCCCGCATGCATCTCAAGCCCGCCAAGTTCGACCGCGAGGCGGCCGAGGCCGATCCGCTGATCGCGATCGCCGGTGGTGGCGGCGTCAACCTGTTCAACTCGCAGGGCAACCCGTGGACCGCCGATTATCTCAAGATCACCGGCGAGCTCGATGTCGACCTGCGCAGCAACATCGCCGCCGAAGCCCGCGCCAAGATCGTCTATGAGCGTCTGATCAATTTCACCGACGATGCAGGTACCAAGGACGCGCTGCAGTTCCTGATGACGCGCGAGATCACCCACATGAAGGCGTTCGCACTAGCCTTGGAGAGCATGAACAAGCCGGCCTTCAGCGTCGGCCGCATCGCGCCGACGCCGGGCCTGGTCGATCAGTTCTTCAACGACTCGACCGGCACGGGCGATCATGGCGAGATCGACACCCGCGGCCCCTGGAATGAGGGGGGCGACTGGGTGTTCACGGAATCGCCGGCGATCCAGGCGAGCGAAAACGGCGCGTCCAGCGCGATCGTCACCGAGAGCTCGCCGCCGGCCGATGAAGCCGGTCTCGGCGATCTCCTGATCGAGGAGCTGCGTGACATCCTGCATGCCGAGAAGCAGCTCACCAAGGCGCTGCCGAAGATGGCGGAGGCCGCCCGCTTCGATCAGCTGCGCGAATTGTTCGAGCAGCATCTGGTTGAGACCGAAGCGCAGATCGAGCGCATCAACGAGTGCTTCGAGCTGCTCGGCAAAAATCCGCGTGCCAAACCGTGCAAGGGCATGATGGGCCTGGTCGAGGAGGGGCAGGAGATCATGGCGCAGGGCGAGGACAAGGAGGACGCCGCCGCTGACCTCGCCTTGATCGGCGCCGCCCAGCGCGTCGAGCATTACGAGATGTCCGGCTACACGACAGCCCGCAATCTCGCCCAGCAGCTCCGCCACAGCGCCGTCGTCGCGCTGCTGTCGAAGTCGCTGGCCGAAGAGGAGAACGCGGATCAGCTGCTCAACCAGGTGGCAAGATCGCTGATGTCGGTCGCCAAGATGCCAGCGGCAATCGAGCAGGCGTGATCAAGAAGTAGGGCGGATTAGCGAAGCGCAATCCGCCGCTTGTCGAGCGAAGATGGCGGGTTACGCCTTCGGCTAACCCGCCCTACGGGATTGCGTCGATTCCACTCATCAGTCCACGGCTCTCACACCGCTCTCTCCCCTCACCCTGAGGAGCCCGCCAAAGGCGGGCGTCTCGAAGGGCGAGGCCCTCAGCCGGGCCTCATGGTTCGAGACGCGCCGCGCACCGCGATCTGGCCTCGCATGGGCCAGATCGGCGCGGCGCTCCTCACCATGAGGAGCAAGTGCTGTGGGAGGCGCACTCACGAACAGCGCGCCGCCGACGCGTCGCGTCCTCACCACGAATACCGCACCACGCCCTTGCCGCCATAGCTGCGGCTGATGTTGGCGAATTCGCCGTCGAAGGTCAGCGCCGCCGACCAGTTGTTCATCCACTTCATCTCGGCGGTCGCGCTCACCAGCGCACGATCCGCGGCCTGCTGCGCGCCGTTCGCGACGAAGCTCGCGCCGGGCAGGGTCTGGAAGGTCGGCGTCAGCGTCCGGCCCGTGGTGTAGTCATGCGCCCAGGCGAAGCGGCCGCGCAAAGTCAGCACGCCGTCCGGCATCGCGAACGCCTTGTCGGTGCGCAGGCCGAGCTCGGTGCGCGGTGCCGTCACGCTACGGCTGCCATAAGCAAGCGCAAACGTGTTGGCGCCGGCCACCGCCTGCTCGGCATAGGCCGGCAGATCGAACGTCGTGAACTGCCCGGCCGCATAAGGCGTGAGCCCGATGCCGATCGCAGGCCACAGCACGCGATAGCCACCTTCGAGCCGGCCGGACCAGGAACTGGCCTTGAACTGCGCGCGCAACTGATCGATGCCGGCCACCGTGACCGTGCGATTGGTGGTGACGTCCTGCCAGCCATAGGCCAGCGCGGCGGTGATGTAGGCCGGGCCGAGAGTGTGGCGGACGAAGCCGCCGGCTTGGAACAGGTCGGAGCGTCCGGAGCCCAGCGCGTTGGCGACGCTGAAGCTGGTGCCACCGCCGGCCAGCGCGAAGCCGGCCACTGTGCTCGGCGACAGCCGATAGTCGAAGCCGACGGCCGTGCCGTACAGCGTGGAGGTGGTCGTGTTGGAGCCCAGCGCAGCATTGCCGTCAGTGGTCTGCGAGCCGCCGAAGCCGGCCGCCCACACGCTCCAGCGCCGCGCCGCATCGGCGGCCGGCGCCTTGGTCAGCATCGCATAGGCGTCGCGTTCGGCACCGTTGCGGCCGCGCCCATTCGTCGCATAGGCGTTCGCCTGATCGGTCTCGTCCGCGAACGCCGTCGGGCCCGGTCCCGCCGCGCCGTCGCCGCGGCCGGCGCCGAAGGTATCGGTGAGCGCGCCCATGAACTGCGTCATGGCGTTGAACGTGGTCTGCTGCGTGCTGGTCGCCGCCTGGCCGGAGATCTGGTTGAGACCCGCCGGAGTCAGCGTGCCGAACACCAGCGGAATGCTGCCATTTCTGTTGAAGTAGTTGGTGAGCGCGTTGCCGACATTGGCCTGGTTGGTGGTCAGCGGCCCCGAAGGCGGCGTGAAGCCCAGGCCGAGATTGAGATAAACGTTGTTGGCGTCGTAGGAGAGGCTGGTCGAGAAGCCCGACGGCAGGTTGGTGTTGACCACGCTGCCGAATGTCCCCGACACGCCGCCGGTCGTCTGCAGGATGACGTATTGTTTGACCGCGTAGCTGCCGGCCGCGAAGCTCGCATTGACGGTCGCACCGCCGAGCGTGGCGCTGGTGGCGTTCGCCCGCGAGGCCGTCGAAGGATCGACCTGCACCAGGTAGATCGCGCCGCTCGCAAACGCCAGGCTGCCCTGCACGGCCATCGTGGTGCCGGCGATGCCGGAGCCCGGCGCAAACGTGCCGCCACTGGCCACCGTCACGTTATTGACCGTGCCGGTGCCGCCGAACGTGCCGCCATTGTTGATAGTGGTCGCGGAGTTCGTGAGCGTGCCGTTGACCAGCAAGGTGCCGGCATTCACCGTGGTGGCGCCGCTATAGGTGTTGGTGCCGGTGAAGGTGAGCGTGCCTGCGCCGGTCTTGGCGATGCCGCCTTCGCCGGCGATGTTGCCCTGCGTCGTCTGCGTGCTGCCGCCGAACGTGGCGCTGCCGGAATTGATCTGGAACGTCACCACCTGCGTGGCGCCGTTGATGTAGAGGTCCTGGCCCTTCGCCGCCACCGGCGTTCCGCCGGTACCGGCCTGGGTGGAGTTGCCGCTGAAGGTGGTCGAGGTCTTCACGGTCAGCGTCGCGCCGTCCATCACGAACACGGCGCCGCCATAGCCGGCGCCGCCGCTGCCGGGGCCGTTGTTGCCGTCGCCGCCGTCGCCCGCGCCATAGCCGCCGGTGCCGCCGGCGCCGGCCTGCGGAAAGGTACCGCCGATGCCGCCGCCGCCACCACCGCCGCCGAATCCGCCGGCGCCACCGGCGCCACCGGCGAAGGTGTTCGTCGCCGCACCGCCGCCGCCGCCGCCACCACCAGTGCCGCCAGTGCCGCCGGTGCCGCCATTGGCGGTGTTGATGCCGCCGCCCGTGCCGGCGACACCGCCATTGCCAGGAAACAGCGTTGCCGATGCGCCGACGCCGCCCGCGCCACCGGTGCCGCTGCCGCCCGGCGGCGTGCCGCCCGTGCCGCCATTCAGCGCGCCGCCGCCGGCACCGCCGGAGTGCGAGCCGGCCGAGCCGCCATTGCCGCCGACCGCGGCATTGTTGGTGAAGGACACGCCGTCGATGGTGACGCTGGCGCCGGATGCGACAAACAGGCCGCCGCCCGCGCCGAGACCGCCGCCGCCGCCGCCGTCACCGCCGCCGCCGCCATTGCCGCCACGCGCCCGCATCGCGTTGATCGTGAGGTTGGAGATCGTCACGACTGGTGCGTTGGTGCCGCTGACCTGGATGCCCTGATAGGTCGAGGCGCCGTTGAGCGTGTTGTTGTTGCCGGTGATGTTGACCGTGACATTGCCGGCATTGGCCACCAGCGCGCTCATCGAGCTCGACAGCGTGAAGCCGGCGGTGAAGTTGATACTCACCGTGGAGTTGGCGCCGGCCGCCGCGACCGCGGCCACGGCGGTGTCCCAGTCGGCCTGCGAGGCGACATCGATCGCATGCGCGCTATTGGTGATCGCGACCAGCGCGGTGCCGGCGAGCCAGGCCATACGCCAGCTGCGTTGCGCCCGCTTGCGCGTCAAAAATGGGGTGCGTGAAAGCGTGGCGATCAGCTGCAATGACATCAATGCCTCGACGAACTATCAGCAGTGCTGACTGCTGGTGCGAAAACCGGACTCTGAAAAAGCCCGCTCACGCTATCGTCGGTGGGGCTGGAATTCACGGGTCAGCGTGACGAATTGTGTGCCGCCTTTACGCCTTGTTTACGATTGTTGCTGAACGGCGACAGGCTCTGCATGCAAGCTTGCACATGAGCGCGAGAGTGAAAGTGTTTTGATACCGGCGCGCTCTCCTGCTTCCGTAAATCAACGGGCGTGAGGACATGACGCGATGTCCTCGCGTCAGTTGCAGGTGTCGCGATCCGCGCGATCAGATTCGGCTTGTGAGTTATTGCGCCGTCTGTTCCACGGCTGGCATGCCGGGCTCGTGCCGGCCATCCAAGTCATTCGCGTCGTAGAGCATGGGAGCCCGCGCCTTTTGCCGAGCCGAGTTTGGCCGAGCTAAGTTGGGCCGCGCAGGCGAGACGAGCCCGAGGATGACGCTGGTCCCGACAGGCAGGGGGCGCGTCGCGAGATCGAGCAGCTTCATGCGCTCGCGCCACGCTGTGTCGTCGGTCGGTGTCTCGATTTATTCCGTGTAGGCCCGCCACCGTTCTGCCCGGCGGACGTGCACCGGCGTCAGGCAGCGCCGCGCACGGTTGATCTGCGCATCGGTCGCGCCGCGGCTCCGCGCATACATCTCGGCGACCTCGGCGGTATACTTTTCGACGTAGTAGCGCACCTCCGAGCACGACATCCGCGTCTCCGCGCCCGCCTCATTGGCCGCCTGCACCCCGGATTCCATCGCGAGCATCAACAGCCCCGCGCCAATCACGCCCCGCAACATCGACATCTCCCCGTTGTCGTTACCGCTGCCAACAGGCGTGACTCGGAGCGCGGGCACAAATTAACAATGACGGGCGGGTGACATCGGATGCGGAGTGTTGCTTGGTGGTGTCACTGGACGTGATGCCTGAGCAACGCCTGCAACCGGCGACACCACCTCGCTTGCCGCTTCATCAAGACGATCGCATCTGTTCCGCTGACGGAACCTGATGAGCTGGAAGAGCGACGCGGATTGACCGCGCGCGACCACAACTCAGCTGCCGCGCGAGGTCTCAGGTCGTGACCGCGGTCGTCGTGCCGCCGCTTGCTGCGTTTCCTGTGGCGCCTTGCGCGTTGTAGGTCTGTGCGCCCTTGGCGCCGGTGTCCGTGCTGGCCTCGGCCTTGCTCACCTCGGTCGAGCCGTCGGAATAGGTGATCGTCGTGGTCGTGATGCCGCCCAGCGTGATCGAGACCTCGCTGACGACCGTCTTGCCCGACGACGAGCCGCCGCTGCCGGACGTGCTGTCCGACGCGCTCGTGGCCGACGTCACTGATGTCGACGAGGTGGATTGAGTCGTGGTGGCGGACTGGGACGAGCCGGCCGTGATGGCCGTCGTGACGGAGCTGATCGACATGAGGTCTCGCATCATGAGAGGCTGCGCTGCGCGAATGCGCAGCTCGCTCCTTGAACGCAGATGCTGCCGCAAGCTGGCGCGGCAAGTTGCGTCCGAAGATGTCTGGAGCCGCAGTTCGGCTGGCGGCAAAACGGGGCAGGCAGCTTGCTTGTCCGGAGCCAGCCCCGAGACGTCAGCCGACTGGAAGGTTCGGCGTGTAGGTGAGAAGAGGGGGGATTGGAGTGTTGGGCGTTCGAGCCAACAGGCAAGCGGATGAGCGGAGCGTCGTCGCCATCGGTTAAGCGATAGCATGGCGGGTCAAGCTGTTGCTTACCCGCCATGCTACCGACGTCAGGCCCGGCGGTCGCCGCGCGCATTGCAAGCCACACGCGGTTATCTTCGTTGACGGCTGTACTATTGCCCCATGCGGGACTTCATCGCAGCGACCTCTTTCGGATGGCTGTTGTTCCAAGCGTCGCGACAAGCGCGATAGGGTTCTGCCTTCGCGGCAGGGACAGTATAGGCACGCCACTCTGCGTAGGTAAATTTATACTTGGCCATGCAGGCGCGTGCGCCTGCTGTGCTGTTCTCGCCCTCCCAGGCGAGCGCGGGACTTGAAGCAATGAGACCGAGAAAAGCGATTGCTGCAAATTTCATGTTCTGCTCCATGCTCCTCATGAGCACGAATTTTCTACACGCCGAATCGTGAGGCTACAATCGGGGCGCGAGGTCGTCGCCGGTTTGCAAGTCGGTTCGGTGAGAGATGAGCGAAGCGTCATCCGCCATCGGCCGAGCGATGCTAGGACGGATCACGCTCCGCTCGTCCGCCCTGCGTCGTTGGCGTCAGCCTGACTGCCTATTACTTGCCCAGGATCTTCTCCGCAGCGGTCACGATGCTGACCGTCGGATGCTCGGCGCAGTAGGTGCCGAACTTCTTGGCGTTGGCGACGAACTCATCGGTGTCGAACAGGGCTTCGTCCTGGTCGCCCTTGTACCAGCCGTCCAGCCAGATCAGCACCATCTTGATGGTATCGTCGCCGCTTTCGACGAACTGCTTGCAGCTCATGGTCGAAAGATCGAGAACGACCGCGGAGGCGGGGGCGGGGGACAGCAGGACGGTAGCGGCAAACAGCGCGGCTGCGAGCGATTTCATAAGTCGTCTCCGAATGGATATGATGAAATGCAATCAACTATGCAGAACGTTACCAATCCCTTCGCAGATCGACCTGAAAGACGTGGTCCACATCGCGACGGAACGGCGTGGTTAGCACTGGCGGGGTCGCGATCAGAAGTCAAGGATGCGGTGGCTGAATGCACCGATCCGATGTGCTCGTCGGGCAAATCACGTTAATCCGAAGACGGGATGTCAAGTCGTTCTGAAAAACATAAATCGCTTGGCCGCTTCCCCAAATCAGCAGTATGGTGCGCACATCCCGTTGCACGGTAGGGGACGGTTCGCGGTCGTCACGGACGTTGGCAGCGGGATGCGGTGGACGCGGGCGGCGCAGTGCTTTCGAGCACGGACGAACGTTGGCTCGCGGACGGTCAAGGCGTGTGGTCCTGATACTCCGACGCTAGTATCCAGCGTAATGCACGAAAGCGCATTGCGCGACATGGTGGCCAGAAAGCCCGGCGCACCAGGGAGAGCACGCTATAGCCCGTTAAAACCATCGCGCGGGGAAGGCCGGGTCTGTCCGGCTGGACCTGTGGTGACTGCCGCCTGCTTTGTTTTCTGCAGGCGGGCCATGGGCCTCAGCCGAGGCCCGGCCTTCCTCGCGCCCTCCATATCGAGAGGGCGGGACTTAGAAGCATAGCTCGGGCGCGGAATGCGTCGCGAGAGCGCTGATGCTCATCTTCGGCGCGACAGGCTGTCTGATGGTATGGATCAATGAGTGCGACGAGCGTGAGGCAGAGCGTTCGCCCAAAGCTCACCCGTCGTCCCGGGCTTGACCCGGGACCCATAACCCCAGGGAGCAGTGTGGGGCACGATGGTGGACCGATCTCGCCCGGCCACAACGGCCGGTGGCTATGGGTCCCGGGTCAAGCCCGGGACGGCACCGAATGTGGGACGCCAGCGCCTCACGCCACCAGAACCGCCTCCGCGGCGAGCACCGCGTCGGCGCCGTCGGTGACGGTCTTTTCCAAGGACGGCGCCTGCACCGCAAACGTCTCGGCGAAGAAGCGGGCCAGCGCCACATGACGGGCGCCGTCGGTCTCGTTCTCGCTGCAGGCGGCGAGCGCCTCGTTGGCCAGCATGCAGCCGCCGAGCGCGGAGCCGAACAGGCGCAGATAAGGCGTGGCGCCGGCAAGCGCGTCGTTCGGCGCGGTGCCGAGCTTTTCCAAGAGCCAGCGGCTGGAGCGGTCGAGGCTGCCCAGCGCCTCGCGCAGCTTGGCGCCGGTGGTGCCGAACGCCGGATCGTTCGAAGCCTCGACGCGGCGGACGATCTCGTTGAGCTCGTCGAGCAGCTTGAACACCGAGGCGCCGCCATTGGCGCCGAGCTTGCGCGTCACCAGGTCGATCGCCTGGATGCCGTTGGTGCCCTCGTAGATCGCGGTGATGCGCGCGTCGCGATAATGCTGCGCGGCGCCGGTCTCCTCGATGAAGCCCATGCCGCCATGGATCTGCACGCCGAGATAGGCGACCTCGTTTCCGATGTCGGTCGAGAACGCCTTGGCGATCGGCGTCAGCAGCGCGCCGCGCGCGGCAGCCTCGCTGCGTACCGCGGGGTCCTTGGCGCGGACGGACACGTCGAGCGCCACCGCCGTGGCGTAGCAGATCGAGCGCGCCGCGGCGGTCAGGACGCGCATCTGCATCAGCATGCGCTTGACGTCGGGATGGGCGATGATCGCGTCCGAGCCGGTCGCCTTGCTGCCGACCGCGCGGCCCTGCTTGCGGTCCTGGGCGTAGGCCAGCGCCTGCTGATAGGCGCGATCGGCGACGCCGACGCCTTCGAGGCCGACGCCGAGCCGGGCCTGGTTCATCATCGTGAACATGCAGCGCATCCCGGCATTCTCTTCGCCGATCAGATAGCCGATGGCGCCGCCATTGTCGCCCATCGTCATGGTGCAGGTCGGCGAGGCGTGCATGCCGAGCTTGTGCTCGACGCCGGTGGCGTAGATGTCGTTGCGGGCGCCGAGCGAGCCGTCCTTGTTGACGAGGAATTTCGGGATCAGGAAGAGCGAGATGCCCTTGGTGCCGGCCGGCGCGTCCGGCAACCGCGCGAGCACGAAATGCACGATGTTGTCGGTCATGTCGTGCTCGCCATAGGTGATGAAGATCTTGGCGCCGCTGATGCGATAGGTGCCGTCGGCGGCGCGCTCGGCGCGGGTGCGCAGCGCACCGACATCGGAGCCGGCCTGTGGCTCGGTCAGCTGCATCGTGCCGGTCCATTCGCCGGAGATCAGCTTGCCCAGATAGATGTCCTTCAGCTCCTCGCTGCCATGGGCGTCGAGCGCCTCGATCGCGGAGAGCGTCAGCAGCGGGCACAGGCCGAAGGCGACATTGGCCGCGCTCCAGATTTCGGTGCAGGCGGCGTTGATGGCGAGCGGCAGGCCCTGGCCGCCATGCGCCTCCGGGCCGGACACCGCGTTCCAGCCGGCCTCGGTCCAGCGCTTGTAGGCGTCCGGCCAACCCGGCGCGGTGGTGACCTTCTTGTCGGCGAGCTTCACGCCATTCTTGTCACCGACCTTGTTGAGCGGCGCGAGCACGTCGGAGGCGAACTTGCCGGCTTCCTCGAGCACGGCTGTGGTGATGTCCGGGTCGAAATCGCCGTAATGGCCGGCCTCGACCGCCGCCTTCAGCCCGGCGCCATGGTTGAGGGCGAGCAGCATGTCATTGAGCGGGGCGCGATAGGTCATGGCGTGTCCTCGGGGGCTTTGAACGGTTGCCGGTTTGGCCGCCGTCATCCCATGAAACCGCCCGGGCCTCAACTTTTTCGCAGGCCCCTGTGGCGGGCCGCCGCGGCGCTCTGGGGTGAATGGGATAAGGGCTTGCCTCCATTGACGAATTGCCGGTGCTCGCGGATCACCCGCGGCAGGGGTAAAATTCCTGCCGCGCAGCGGTTGAAATGGACCGGCGCGCTCTGTAGACCACGGACGCCGACCCGGAATCGCATGGCGCCCGCGCGCCCCGTCGATCCGGCCTGCCTGATGGGGCGTAGCCAAGCGGTAAGGCAGCGGATTTTGATTCCGCCATTCGGAGGTTCGATCCCTCCCGCCCCAGCCAGGTTTCTCCCCTGGATCTCGCTACATAAAATCACGTGCCTCCGGCATGCGCTCAGGCGCATTTGGAAATTCGGCATCCCCTCATCTGGACATCCTGTGCTGGTTTCGGTTTCCGCCGGTGCTCGGCACGTCCCCGTCATGCCCCGCAACGACGTGCATCCAGCGTGAACAGCTCCGAGGCCCCACCGATCTCATTGCGCCTCTGCCTCCGTCTCTACGCCAACCTGTTCGACGACACCGGGGACGAAGACAACACGCGTTGGTACCGGCTGGCTTCGGAGCCGATCACTGCATCGTAGCCGGACGCTCCGATGAGTTAGTTTGAGACGACCTTTACTGAAATCGCGTGTCTTCCTTGAGTAAGCGATAAAGGAACCGACAATCACGGATCCACGGAGGTCTAGGAACCGAGCTCAACGAAGAGTATGTATTCGTCAATACATCCATTAGTTGATGCGTGCGCCTGCCCGATATTGAGCAGCGAGTTTTGTCCAGATCCAGTGCTGGCCATCCGAGTCTTCGCACGTCACGTGCTGATATGAAGACGACAGCATCGGTGCAAATAAATTTGACGAGGCGATCGTGAGCACGATGAATGTTTCCGTTCGACAATTGCAAGACTCTGGATATGCCGGGACGATCGACGGGAATATCAGCGTCGATCACAATGGCGTCGCCGTCTACACGGTCGACATCGTTGTGCCGCCGGGCACGCATGGCGCTGCACCGTCGCTGGCTCTAGCCTATCAAAGCGTCGCGCGGGACGGCATCCTCGGATGGGGGTGGACGCTGCGCGGCCTCTCAGCGATCACGCGCGTCGGCTCGACGCTGGCGCGCGACAATGAGATTTCCGCAGTCGCCTATGGCGATGCCGACCGTTGGATGCTCGACGGGGCGCGGCTGCAGGCGGGTCACGGCGCCAGCTACCACGATCCGTCAGCGGTCTATTTCACCGAGGTGCAGACGTGGAGCCGGGTCGTACCGGTGTACGATGGCGCGGCAGGCCGCATCGGCCCGGCGTCGTTCACCGTCACGCACCGCGATGGAAGCGTCCTGACCTATGGCGGCACCGATGATTCGGTGTTGACGGCCTCGGCGACGAATCCAAGTGTGCGCGTCTGGCTGCTGAGGCGCCGTCGCGACCTCTTCGGCAACACGATTGCCTATCGCTATACGCACGATCAGGGCACTGCCTATCCGAGCCGGATCGACTACACCAGCAACGACGGCGTCGAGGCACAGCGTTCGGTGCGGTTCACGACGGCCGTTCGGCCCGATCCGTCGACTTCCTTCGCCGCAGGAGAGCCCGTCACGCTTGGACGGCGGCTCACCGGCGTGCAGACCTATCTCGGCGAGCAGCTCGTGGGCACGTATGCGCTGATATACGAGCAGGCGCCGGTCACTGGACGCAGCCGACTGCTGCAGCTAGTGCGCGCGGATGCGAACGGCATTGCGCTCCCGCCGACGGTGTTCACTTGGCAGAATGCCGATCCGGCGCTGCTCTTGCCGGCCACGACGCTCGCGGCACAGGTCTCCGGCTGGAACGATGTATTCTTGCCGATGGACCTCGACGGCAATGGGCGTGTCGACTTCGTCAACGCCTGGCAGAGCGGCGGCGCGCTCGCACTCTCGATCTTTATCGCATCTGCCGACGGCACGCTCGAACCGCGCGTCGACGTCGTGACGCAGGGCCTCACCTTCGGTGGGACCTTTCTCCCGATGGACATCGACGGCGATGGTCGGACTGATCTGGTCTACGCCTTTGATGACGGAGGGAAGCTCGGGCTCACGGTCTTCAAGAGCTCAATCGATGCGCAGGGCCGACCGACGCTGGTCCCAGGCGCCCTCAATCGCGCAGGGCCGGCGAACCTGCCCAGCGGAGGATCACTCCTGGCCGTCGACGTCGACGGCGACGGCCTCACCGACCTCGTCTATGTGTACGATGACGCGGGAACGCTCGGACTGCTGCCGCTGTTCTCCGATGGCAGCGCTTTCGCACCATCATCGACCGATGTCACGGCGACAACGCTGCCCTCGGGTGGCCGGCTGCTTCCAGTCGATCTCGACGGCGACGGACGCATCGATCTCGCCTACGCCTACGATGCCGGCGGCAAGCTCGGCCTCGGGCTGTACGCCGCGCGTGGGCGAAGCGGCTACATCGAGCGTCCGAGCGGCGTTGTTCCCAAGCCGCTGCCCTGGGGCGGCACGCTGATCCCGCTCGATGTCGATGGCGACGGATGCATCGACCTCGTCTCGATGACGACGGACCCGACAACGGGCGATCTCCGGCTCGAGGTCCTGCAGTCGAACGCGCGCGACGCCTTCGTACCGCGCGGGCTGTCCGTCGTGAAAGGGGCGGGAGCAGGCGCGACGGTCATGCCAGCGCGTCTGGCAGGCAGCGGCCGCACGGATCTTCTCGTCGTCATCCCGCAGCCGAACGGGATCGCGCTGCATGCACTGATTTCGTCGGGCACGGCGTTCACGAGCACTGCGATCACGCAGCCGGGTAGCGTCATGCCTGCGTCCGGTGTGGCCTTGCCCCTGGATCTGCTCGGCACCGGCAAGACCGGGCTGTTCTACGCCTTCGACGCAGGCGGCAAGGGAACGTTGCTGGCGATGCACGGCGCGACACCTTACCCCGACCTCCTCGTCGGCATCGCCAACGGCATCGGTGGACGCTGGAGCCTTGCCTATAAGCCGATGACAGACCCGAGCGTGTACGCGCCGGGCGCGCCCAAAAGCGGGTTGATCGACGCCGGCCGGCTGATCAGTGGCGGCATCTCGGGCTCGGTCTACGCGACGGGAACGCCGCTGGCCGCGGGCTCGCCCGGTGCGACGTTCGGGCAGTCGCGCGCGGCCTTTCCGATGTATGTCGTCGCCAACAGCGTCAAGGACGACGCGCGCGGCGCGACGACGCGGTACGCCTATCGCTATACGGAATCGCGCTTCGATCTGCAGGGACGCGGGTGGCTCGGTTTCGCGAGCGTCACATATGACGATCCGGCCGCGGGCACTCGAACACGGACCGTGCTGCGTCAGGACTTCCCGTTCCAGCAGAACATCCTCGAGCTGCAGGTCCGCACGCTGCCGGGTGACGCGCTGCTCTATCGCACGACCCATACCTACGAGGAGCCCGCGCCGGCAACCTACGCCGTGCCGCAGGTGCGCGTGGTCCGGATAGCAACCAAGCTGTTCACGCCGGGCGGCTCGACGAGCGCGCCCGACGCCATCGCGACACGCATGATGCGCTACGATGCATGGGACAACGTGGTGTTCGCCTCGGACACGGGGGACGGCGGTGGCCCGACGCTCTACACGCGGTCGACCTATGCAGGCGATGCGGAGCGCTGGTGGTTTGGCGATCGGCTCCAGGAGGTGCGCAGCGCCGATGCCGACGGCACCTCCGTGCTGACGCACACACGCACGAGCTACGATCCCCTGACGCGCGCGGTCACCGCGGAGTCCTGGCGGGACGGTGCATCGGACACGTGGATCACCACGAGCTACCGCTACGATCGCTTCGGCAATCGCACCAACGTTATCGATCCGGCCGGGGGCGTCCGCACCACGGCGTATGACGAGCGGACGGCGACGTTCCCGGTGTCGGAGAGCGTCACGATCGGTGAGGGATCCGTGCTGACGTGGAGCTCCACCTACGACGCTCGCTTCGGCACGCGGATCGCCCATGTGGAGCCGAGCGGGAATCGCCAGGAGATGATCCTCGATGGTCTCGGGCGCACGATCCGACGCGACGAGTTGAACCCTGCGGGAAAGCTCGTCCAGGTCGCGGCCTGGAGCTGGTCGTTCGGCGCCGACGGCTTCGTCGAGGAGCGGCGACGGCGCCTCGATTGGGACGCCGAGACGTGGACGTGGGAGCGCACCTATGTCGACGGGCTCTCCCGCACCGTGCGGGACGCGAAGCTCGGGCCGGACGGGGTGCGTCCGGTCGAGATCGTGCGCACCTATGATGGCTGCGACCGCGTGCTGAGCGAGACGTTGCCGACCTATGCCGGCGACCCCACGACCACGGTGCGGACCACCTACGACGCCTACGGACGCGTCGTGAAGATCGAACGGCCATCCCCGGCCGGCGGCACGACCGTCACGACGACGACATATCCGACGGTCACGCGCTCGGTCGAAGTCCAGGCGGAGGGAACGAGCGTCGCGCGGACGATCACGTCGGCCCACGCGAAGATCAACGGCCAGAACGTCGTCTTGTCGAAGACCGATCCGTCGGGCACGACGACATATGCCTACGACGCGCTCGGCCGGATCACGTCCGTGGTCGACCCGACGGGCGTTCGCACGGAGGCGACCTACGACGGCATCGGTCGTCAACGCTCGACCACGCGGAAGACGGCGGACGGCACAGCGTTCGCAGGCGTCACACAGACCTATGACGACGCCGCCCGAACGCTCGTCGAGACCACTCTGAGCGGACGCGCGACGACATATGTCCACGATGCCCTGCAGCGCGCGATCAGCACGACGACGGCGGATGGCGCCACGATGTACGCCTATGACGGGGACGGCTACGGCAGCGGCCGCCTGCGGCAGGTGACCCGGCCGAATGGCGACGTCTTCGCCTTCGCCTACGACCCCGCCGGGAATACGACGCGCTCGGATGCGACAATCGCCGGGGAGCACTTCGTGACAACGACGACCTATCGTCCGTCGCGTGCGGTTGCGACAGCGACCTTTCCCGACGGCTCCGTCCGCACCGACCTCTATACGGGCGGCGACGTGCTCGAGCGCACCGCGCTCGAGAGTGCGACGGGCGCGGCGCTGGCCGGCGTCTCGTTCGCGAACTTCGGTCCCACTGGGCGGCCGGGTACGACCACGTCCGACAACGGTGTCACGACGGCGTCGACTTACGACCCGCTGTGGCAGCTTGCGTCCCGGACATCGAGCGTGAAGGGGGCAACGGTCTTCGGCGCGGCGCTCACCCGCAATGCGCTCAACAGCGTGGTCGCGCTGACGGATACCGTGACCGCTACGGACGGCGAGAGCTTCGGCTACGATGCGGGCGGGCGCCTGATATCGGCGAGCGGACCGTACGGCGCGATGACTTTTGCGTACGACGGATCGGGCAACCGGACCGCGCAGAACGGCGCCGGAGAGACCTCCGTCGGCTACCAGGTGCGCAGCGCGGCCGACGGTGCAACGTCGCTGAGCTACGACGGTGACGGCAACCTCGTGCAGAAGACGAACGAAGCTGCGACGCTCACGCTCGCATACGACGGCGAGGGACGAATGAGCGGGGGTGGCGGCGCGGCGTTGGCGTACGATCAGAGCGGACGACGTGTGAGCAAGACATCCGTCGACGGGACGGTGACGCGCTACGTGACGCACGACTACGAGACGACGCAGTTCAAGGACGGAAGCGCGCAGCATACAGTCGCGCTGTTCGACGCGAATGGCGCCCGCTGCGCGCTGGTGACGATCGTCGACGCGGGCACGCCGCCTGGCGGCGCAAACGGCATCGCGCTGCCCGGCACGGCGTATGTGATCGCCGATCACCGGCGCTGCACGCGTCTGGTGACCGCCGCCGACGGCTCGGTTCAGACCCGCTACGGATATCTGCCGTTCGGAGCCGTCGCGACGGTGTCGGGACCGGACGCGACGCGCCATACCTTCTGCGGGCGCGAGCGCGACGCCGAGACGGGACTCTATGCCTACGGTGCGCGCTATTACGACGCGTCGCTTGGGCGCTTCGTCAGCTCCGACGACCAGCTTTCGGCCGGCCTGCTGGTGCGCGATACATTCAACAGCTATGCGTTCGCGATCAACGATCCGCTTTCGCTGTTCGATCCCGACGGCCATTCGGTATGGGACGAGATCAAGAGCATCGGCTCGGCCTTCGTGATGGGGGTCGTCGATGCCGGGCTGATCGTCGGAGGGATCGCGGTGCTGACGCTGACAGGTGGCGCCGCGAACGTCGTCGGTTCGACGCTGCTCGGCGCCGGCATTGGCGGTCTGATCTACAATGCTCAAAATCTCCATCAAAACGGCTCGGTGGGCTCGTGGGGTGGCTGGGGGATGTCGCTCGGAGTCGGCGCGGCGGTCGGGTTCCTCGGCGCCGCGGGTTCCGCGGCTGCGACGACGATCGGAGAGTCGGCGGCTCTCGGGTTGAGCACCGCAGGACGCCTCGGCGTCAACGTCGTCATGGGTGCGACGACGGGATCGGTTAGCAGCTTGATCCAGACTGTCGCGTCCAACTCGATTGCGGGGCGCGCGCTCGATAATGGCTGGGGAACGGCGATGTTGATGGGCATGGCCACCGGCGCGGCAGGTGCGCTGGCTCTAGGCACCGGGTCGCAGGCTCTGCTGAGGTTGACGGGCACGCGGACGATCGCCGAAGCCGAGCGAAGCTTTGCCGCGCGGACCTTCGACTACAGCAGCGAGGAGCAGAGCATGTTTGGAATTTCACCGCCACCGCCGTCGAATTGGGAGCGCCTACCGCAAAGTATGCGTTCCGTGATCGTCAATGCACCGCGCACCGTCTTCGGTGTGGTGAAGAGCGCCAACGTCGTTCCCAACTTCCTCCCCCAACTCCTCTGACAGGAAAGGACCAGCATCATGACTGAGACGCTCTCTGACACCATCGGCAATCCTAACGCGGCTGCCAATACGGTCGATCTGCATAACCCGGATTCCGTCATCAGGTATCTTGCCGTCCGCTGGGACGGCGACAAGATTCGCGGCATGAAATGGACCTATCTCAACGGAGAGAAGGCGAGCGTGGGCGGCGCCGACGACGTGGACTACACATTGACGTCGTACAATTTCGCACCGCGCGAGTATCTCAAGGAGATGCTGCTGCACGATTCGGGCTACGGGTACGGCAGTTTCCGGCAGATCGTGATCAACTCGATTATCCCTGGCACGCCGCCGCAGCCTGAGTCCTTCACAGCGGGTCCTGGAGGGTTCGACAACGAGATCGCGCCGCAGGTCTACGGGCGCTTTCTGACGGGTTTCAAGGTCGGCATCAACGCCGATAACTTCATCAACAGCTGTGCCGTCTACACCAACGACACCTATCCGGCCTAGAATCGGTGCTCCGGCGGGCAGCTATCGTCCAGAACGGACCAACATGCTGGACAAGGATCGATGATTGCGGCGAGCCGCGACACTGATGGGTGCGTCCACCTCGTCGGGGCTCGTTCACTAACCGTCCTTGGAAGGCGATCGCCTTGGGCGCAGATGCCGCCGGCAGGATCACACCGAGTGCGACTATCGGCTCATTGAGCCCGAGGTCGGCCAGCGTTCGCCGCCGGACTCCTACAGGAACCCGGGCGAGGACGCCGGGCAGCGTTTCCACGACCACGTCCAGGCGGCCATCGACGACCTCAAACGACGCGGCATCAAGCCCGCGCTTCTGATCGTTGATACGATCTTCTCGATCTTCGACCGTCGCGATGACTTTATCGGGACCGCTGTTTTGCTGCTCATGGCGCCACTCGTATGGCGCATGGCGATGGTGAACTCGTCGCATGGTCCGTCTCGAACTCCGCTCTACAACCTGTTTGAAGGAGATGCGGTGCGCTTGAGCGCGGCGAGGAATCTGATTGCCGTGTCCAGCATGCGACTGTGGCGGATGTCGTGTTTGTAGAGCAGGCGTGATCGCCTGCCCTTGGCGCCTTGCAAAACGGAGGCGGGCCGCAGCCGCGCGGCGATGCCGCTCGTGCCGACATCCAGCCGTGCGATGCCGAGGGCACGGCACTCGAGGCCGATTTGCGTCGTCGCGATCAGGTTGCACGCTTCCGGCGGCAACGGGCCGAAGCGAAGCCGGATGTCATCCTCGATGTCGTCGATCTCTGCGGCGCTCTCGGCGTGAGCCAGTCGGGCGTAGACATCGAGCCGTGTCGGCTGGTCCTGGACGTAGTCCGTCGGCAGGAATGCCGGCAGATCGACACGCAGCTCCGGAAGCCAGATCTCGGCGGCGCGGTGCGGCCGTCCGTTCAAGGCGCGTGACAGCAGCTCGTGATAGAGCGGCGGCCCGAAGATCTGGACATGGCCCGCCTGCTGCTCCGACAGCAGATCACCGGCGCCGCGCAGATCGAGATCGCGTGCGCTGATTTGAAACCCCGCACCGGCGAAGCTCAGCTCCTGCAAGGCCTGGAGCCGTTTCTCGGCCTCGTCGCCGGCCGCATCAGTGAGCAGATAGGCGAAGGCGCGGGTGCCGCCGCGCCCCACACGCCCGCGCAATTGATGCAGCTGGGACAGGCCGAAGCGTTCGGCGCCGGAAATCAGGATCGTGTTGGCGCGGGGAATGTCCAGGCCGTTCTCGACGATGTTGGTCGCCAGCAGGACGTCGGCCTCGCCTGCGACGAAACGCATCATCTGTGCATCGATATCCCGGCCCGGCATGCGTCCGTGGATCACAGTGATGCTGAGCTCGGGGACCACTTGCCGCAGCCGCTCCTGCATCGGGCCGAGATCCTTGATCCGCGGACAGATCACGAAGCTCTGCCCGCCCCGAGCGTGCTCCTTGCGCAGCGCGATCGCCAGCGTGGCATCGAGGACAGGTGCAATCCTGGTGATCACGGGGCGACGTTGCGTCGGCGGCGTCGCCATGACGCTGAGATCGCGCATGCCCGCGATAGCGCTCGCCATGGTGCGCGGGATCGGCGTCGCACTCATCGTCAATGTATGGAGGCCCGTGCGCAATGTCGCGAGCCTGGCCTTGTCGGCGGTCCCGAAATGTTGCTCCTCGTCGATAATGACGAGACCGAGATCCGCGAACCGCACGTCGTCTGCAGCAAGCGCCGTTGTGCCTATGACGAGCTTGAGCGAACCGTCCTCGAGCTGCCGCTTGGTGCTGCGCGCGTCAGCTGCTGATGACAAGCGCGAGAGATGACCGATGCCGATTCCGAATGGCGCGAAGCGTTTCGTGAATGTCTGGACATGCTGCGCGGCGAGCACCGTCGTCGGCACGATCAGGGCGACCTGCCGGCCGGCGAGCACGGCCGCCGCTGCGGCCCGCAACGCGACCTCGGTCTTGCCGAAGCCGACGTCGCCGCACACGACCCGGTCCATGGGATGTCCCGCACCGAGGTCCCTCAGCACGTCTTCGATCGCGGCAGCCTGATCCGGCGTGGTGACGTAAGGGAATCGCGCCACGAAACGCTCGTACTCCATCGCGGGAGCGACGATGCGCGGCGCCTCGGTGCGAAGCCGCGTGCGGATCTGCTCGGACAGCATCTCAGCCGTACGGTCGATCTCACTTTCAGCCTGCAGACAACGTGACGCCCACGAGCTACCACCGGCATCATCGAGCTTGATCCCGCTCGGATCGCGCGCATACGGCCACACCATCGCGAGCTCGGCGAGCGACACGAGGATTGCCTCGTCGTCGGCGAAAACAAGACGGACCATCTCGCGCGGGCTGACATCCGGCGCCGCGACGATCTCCAGCCCGTCGAGCCGCGCGAGCCCGCGCTGCAGATGAATCACGGCGCTACCTGGCACGGGAATGCTGGCGGCGTCCGCAGCTGCTGCTTGTTGGCGTGCCATCGGCAGGAGATGCCGAGCCCTGCTGCCGAGCACCTCCGCCGCGGTAATGACGATCCTCGGGCGGCTCGCGTCGGTCGTAAAGCCGCGATCGAGATCGACGAGCAGCGAGGTGATCACGTCGCCTCGTGTTCGCGTTGCCGCGGCCCAATTGACGCGCCGCTCGGTCGTAACCCCGGCGAGGCGCTCCATGCGCTGCAGATCGTTCTCGGCGGCCGCGGTGAAGGTGATCTTGGCGCCACGCCGCCTGCAGCTTTCGATGAACCGCCGAAGCGCAGTGCGAGCTGCTCTCTGCTCGACGAAGCGCGGGATCGGCTCGCCATCGTCGGTCTTTGGCAGAAGCAGTCCGCTGCGCAACGCGCGCTGCCAGCCGCTGCGGCCGATGAAGGCGCGTTCGCGGCGGCTGTTGTCGACGCCGCTCTCATCGAGTGCTGCAAGCCGCAGCTCCGCGCGCTCCGGAACGTCGTTGTCGGCGATGATCTCGGCGTCGCTTAGATAGTCGAAGATGTCGACGGGCTTCGCCTCGCCGCCAATGCCGCGTTCCGACATTGGATCGATCAGCAATGTCTGGATCGCCGCGATCTCGTCCTGGTGCACGGGATCGAAGAAATGAATGCCGCTGATCACGCCGTCGGCATGACTGATCCTGACAGGCCCGAGGGCGCCGGCCGGAAACAGCTCGGTGGTCTGGCCGTGAAACAGCACGCCGCCCGGATCGTCGGGCGGCTCGTCGGCTGTATAGCCCAAGCTGACCAACGTGCTGCGAAATCCGTCGAGGTCGATGGATGATCCGGTCTCGATGCGCAGGCAGGCATCGGCCCAGCATTGCCATGGCGGAACGCGCGGCAGCATGGCCTCGACGGTCGAAATCAGCAGCGGCTTGCTCGCGCGCTCGGCCAGGCGCCGCAGCACATGGGCGCGGCGTCCGGCGAGCTCGCGCGACGGCTCGACGTTGTCGAAGGGCAAGGTGTCGAAGCGCGGCAGCACGAGAACGCCGCAGGCGGGATCCATCGCATGGAGTGCAGCGGCGAGGCGTTCGGCGCGGGGCTCGTGGCTCGCAATGAAGAGCAAACCGGGAGATGTCGGCCTCTGCCGTGCTTGCAGCAGATGAGCTGCGATGAGGCCGAGCGAGGCCGCGGACGACGGCGGCCGTTGCGTTCGCGATTGCGAGGTGCGGGCGGAGGTTGGGGATTGGCGCGGAGCTGGGGATTTGACCATCCCCACGCAAACACCGCGCGTCCCATCGGAGTTCCGGCGCTGATCGCGGATCGCCGGGGGCGGCAATGATCGTCGGCGTCGGTTCGAGGCCGATCGTATGTTCATTGGAACGTTGCGATGCGCCTTCGCTTAGCCGCAGACGCTCACACGGTCCAGATCGACACGTTGACAACATCGAACACATCAGGAGATTTGCAATGATAGCGATGAAACATGTTCTCGGAGCGCTCGCGCTCACGGCGATGAGCGCCGCTCCCGCGCTGGCGCAACCGGTGATCAACGACCCCGGTCGTTGCGAGGCGGAATTTCCAAACGCGAATTGCCAGAACCTCGGACCTGGCAATCCCTACACCGGCACCGGCCCCACGCTCGAAAGGCGTGGTGATGTGAACCGGTCGCGCCACTGGCGCGCAAGCCGCGCCCACGCGCGGCGTAGCGACAACGACTTCGCGCCGGCCGAGGCTGCGGGCGACGTCGTCGGTGATGCGGTCGGTGCTGCCGGCGCGATCGCCACGGCTCCGTTCCGCCCGGTGGGGGCATGGGATAGCGGCTGGGGCAACTCGGGCTGGGACAATTCCTACGCGATGATGGGCGGCGGCGCGGGGTGGGGCAATGGCGATGAGTCTAACGTCGGCACCTACACGGCCGGCAACGTCGCCGGCAACTGGGTCGCATGCCCGCGCGGCGCCATGGTGCAGGGCGTGGACGGCCGCATGCACCGCTGCCGCTGACGGCCAGCAGGCGATGGCACGGCGGCCTGCCAGTGCCATCGCCGCGCGGTGAGCGAGACGCGAGGAGACGTCAGGTCGAGATATCAATGCTCGCGCAGCCTCGCCGCAAGAAAGTCGGCCACGGACGAGATATCGATCGGCTTTTCCCAGTGTGGAACGTCGGCGAATTCGGGCCGTATGGACGCCTTGTCATACCCAGTCGTAAAGACGAATGGAATGTTGCGCTCGCGCAGCATGCGCGCCACCGGGAAGATCATCTCGCTGCGGACATTGATGTCGAGCAGGGCGGCATCGAACGATTGCCCGGACCGCAGCAGCGCCTGCGCCTCGTCGATATCACACATCGGTCCGATCACCTCAGCGCCGCGGCGCCGGAACTCATCGGCGAGATCATCGGCCAGAAAATACTCGTCCTCGACAATCAGGATCGATCGTCCGGCAAATGGCTGTGAGGACGTCCGCGGAATGGCCGATCCATGATGCATGAAGTTCTCCTATGAGAATGACTGATAGGAACGACCGATGGACAAATACCTTGTCGCCCAACGGTACAAAACAACCCGTGTTCCTGTGCGACGCTCGAGAAGGATCGGATCTTGTTCAACCGAGACATCATCGTCATCGGCGGCTCATCGGGAGCAACCGCACCGCTGAAGGAGATTCTCGGGCGGCTGCCGCCTGATATCCCCGCCGCGGTGTTTGTCGTGCTACACATTCCCGCACGCGGAATCGGCATCCTGTCGACGGTCGTCCACGCGGCGGGCCGGCTTCCGGTCAAGCACGCCATGGATGGGATGCCGATCGAAAACGGAACGGTGTATCTCGCGGCGCCCGATCATCACCTGCTGGTCGTGAATGGCGAGATCATGCTCGGCCGCGGCCCACGCGAGAACATGGTTCGTCCGGCCATCGATCCCCTGTTCCGATCTGCTGCGCTGCATTATGGGCCCAGGGTCATCGGTATTATCCTAAGTGGTCTTCTATCAGACGGTGCGTCCGGCCTCAACGCCATTAAGCGCTGCGGCGGGGTGGCGATGGTGCAGGCGCCGACGGATGCGCTTGCTGATGAGATGCCGCGGCGTGCGCTCGAAGCCAGTTCCGTCGACTACTGCCTGCCGGGCGCTGAGATCGGCGATGTCCTCGCCGGCCTGACCAAGGCGAAGGCCGACGCGGCGGGGCCCGCTCCGCCTGACATCCGCCTGGAGGTGGACATCGCAGCCGGCGAGCGCATCGACAGCGAGACCCTCGGGACGATCTCCAGACCGGCGGCCTTGACCTGCCCGAGCTGCGGCGGCGTGCTGTCGCACGTCACCGTCGACAAGCCGCTGCGGTTTCGCTGCCAGGTGGGGCACGCCTTCACGGCCGACGTGCTGGCCAGGGAGCAGGAGAGCCGGGTCGACGAGGCGATGCGAGTGGCGCTGCGCATCATCGAGGAGCGCGCCGAGCTGGTGCGCCGCATGGCCGAGGATGCGCGCGCCAGCGGCCGCACGGCGATTGCCGAGATGTACGACGACAGATGCATCGAGTACAGGCGCTATGCCGATCTGATCAGGCAGGTCGTCCTCAAGTCGCTCGATCTGCCGGCGGCAACAGGGGGGTGAAAGATGGGGAGAGAAGCCCCGATGTTTTCGGCGGAGACCATTGCGGCCGAGATCCGTGCCGAGGAGATGCAGCTGCGCAAGGCCGTCGCGGACATTCTGAAGGGGCGAACGCGTCTGCGCAACCAGGAGCGGCTGGTCGCTGCCATGGGCCAGCCTTGCGCCAGCTCGGTTGGCCACAGGACGAAGCAAGAGGCTGAGCGGCTCGCGGTGCTGATACGCGAGAGCCTGGCGGAGTGGGAGCGGCATCGCGCGCTCATTCAGCAACGGTTGGCCTATCTGCGACTCCGCCAGCAGCGCGAGCTGAAATCCTGACACGCAGGGCCGCCGGGCGGCCTGCGCGCTCCGGTGGCGATGCGTCAGCCGTCGCGGCGGGGCAGCTTCACGAACTGCACGCCTGTCGCGCACCAGGCGAACATGCAGCCATGCCCGTCCGCGAAGTTCCTGATACGCCCGGTCGCGACGTCGTTGTAGCCGAACATCCGCTCGACATCCGCTGTCGCCAGATGCAGGCCCTGGCCGGGAACCAAACGGTCCAGCTGCATTTGCAGAATCGGTAGGCTGAGTGGCTCGGTCATGGGTCGACAGGTAGAGGAAACCGGCACCATCGATGTTGCGGCAGATCAAGCCGCGCGGGCCGGATTCGTCGGCGGAAAGCCTGCTTTCTTGCTGCGTTGGCGGTGTCCTGCGGCTATTTTGTTTGCAGGACGGATCGGCTAGTTTCTTTCTGTTTTTGGCTGAGGCGGATTTGATTTGCGACAAGGTATGACGACGGGCGGCGAGTCTCAATCTGGCGACAAGAAGCGGCGGCCGCTGGTGATCGGTGTGGGCGCCTCGGCCGGGAATACGGCGAGCCTCGCCCGGTTCCTGTCCAAGGCCGCGCTCGATCAGGATCTCGCCATGGTCCTGGTGCTGCAGCATCGCGAAGCGCTCGACGAAGGCTGGCTCCGCGAGGTGCTGCAACCGCTCGAGAGCGTCCGCCTGCGGGATCTCGAGGATGGCGCCGAGATCGAAGGGCAGGCGATCTACCTCTGCCCGCCCAACATGATCGCCACCTTGCAGGACAACCGCGTCCTCCTGCGGCAGAGCCCGCAGGCGCCCGGCGAGCGCGCCACCATCGACAGCCTCCTGGTGTCGCTCGCCGAGGAGCGTGCGGAGCAGGCGATCGGCGTCATCCTGGCCGGCACCGGCGGTGACGGCACGCTCGGCGTCGCCGTGCTGAAGGATCATGGCGGGCTCGCGCTCGCCGAGCGCCTCGCCGACGAAGCCGAAGAGCTGCAGGACAGCAGCCGGGCCGCCGCGATCGCCGATTTCGTGCTGCCGGCCGAGGACATCGCGGACCACATCCAGGTCTATGCCCGCCACCTGCGCCGGCTCGAGGAGCGCCAGGGCTTCGACGAGGTGCTTGCCGCGGCCGCCGCCTCGCTCGGCCGCATCGCCGACATCCTGCGCAACAAGACCGGCAACGATTTTCACGGCTACAAGCAGAACACCTTCTTGCGCCGGGTGCAGCGCCGCATGCAGGTGGTGCAGATCGGCGACATCGCGGCCTATGTCGATTTCCTCCGCAACGACAAGGACGAGGTGCAGCACCTGTTCAACGACCTCCTGATCGGCGTGACCGAGTTCTTCCGCGACAAGCGGGAGTTCGAGGTGCTGGAGCAGGACGTCATTCCCCAGATCTTCGCCGGCAAGCAGAGCGGGCAGCAGATCCGGGTCTGGGTGCTGGGCTGCGCGACCGGCGAGGAGGCCTATTCGATCGCCATCCTGTTGCGCGAGCAGGCGGCCAAGCTCGACGCGCCGCCATCGCTGCAGATCTTCGCCACCGACATCGACGGCCGGGCGCTGGCCGCGGCGCGGGTCGGCCGCTACCGCACCGACATCGAGGGCAACATCACGCCGGAGCGGCTCGCACGCTGGTTCGTGCGTGAGGGGGACACCTATTGCGTGGTCAAGGAGCTGCGCGAGATGTGCATCTTCTCCCAGCACAACGTCATCAAGGATGCGCCGTTCTCCAAGCTCGATTTGGTGTCGTGCCGCAATCTGCTGATCTATCTGAACGCCGAGTTGCAGAACCGCGTGATCCCGCTGTTCCATTTCTCGCTGCTGCCTGGCCGCTTTCTGTTCCTCGGCAATTCGGAAAACGTCACCCGGCATCCGAAATTGTTCGCGCCGGTCGACCGTCGCGCGCGCATCTTCCGCAAGCTCGACAGCGGCTCGCGGCTGCCGCCGGAATTCCCGATCAGCACGGCTGCGGGGCGCGCGACCGTCGAGATGCCGACGATCCGGACGGTCAACGCCGATGTCGGGCTCGAGCGCAAGGCCCAGCGCATCGCCGAGCGCTATGCGCCCGCCTATGTCATCACCGACGGCAACTTCCAGATCCTGCACTTCTCCGGCCGCACCGGCCGCTTCATCGAGCCGACCGCGGGTGCTGCGACCTTGGATCTGCTCAGCCTCGTGCATCGCGACCTCAGGCTCGAATTGCGCACGGCGCTCGGCCATGCGCGCGACTCCAACCAGATCGTGCATGCCGACCAGGTGATGCTCGGTGTCAACGGCCATACGGTCGGCGTCGACATCACCGTCGAGCCGGTCGAGGACGGGGCCGACGGCCACCGCAACTTCGTCGTGCTGTTCAAGGATGGCCCGCTGCGTCCGTCCACCGCGCTGCCGAGCGGCAACAGCGCGCTGGTGCGCAGCGAGCATGTCGAGCGGCTCGAAAGCGAGCTGCGGGCGACGCGCGAGCGACTGCAGGCGACGATCGAGGAGCTCGAGAGCACCAATGAGGAGCTCAAATCCTCCAACGAGGAATATCAGTCGCTGAACGAGGAGCTGCAATCCGCCAATGAGGAGCTCGAGACCTCGCGCGAGGAGCTGCAATCGGTCAACGAGGAGCTCACGACGGTCAATGGCGAGCTCGCGCATCGCGTCCAGGAGCTGACGCGCGCCACCAGCGACCTGAAGAATTTCCTCGAGAGCACGCAGATCGCGACCGTGTTCGTGGACAATGATCTCCGGGTGATGAACTTCACGCCCGCGATCACCCAGGTGCTGCATCTGGTGGAGACCGATGTCGGCCGGCCGATCGCGCATATCAAGGCCAAGATCCCGATCGAGGAGCTGTACGAGGACATCCGCCGGGTGCTGCGCACGCTGGCGAGCGCCGAGCGCGAGCTGACGGCACCCGACAGCGGCACCCGATACATCGTACGCATGCTGCCCTATCGCAGCGTCGACAACTTCATCGCCGGCGTGGTGATGACCTTCATCGACGTCACCGCGATCACCCGCGCCGAGGAGCGCCAGCGCCTGCTGCTGGCCGAATTGCAGCACCGCGTGCGCAACACGCTGGGCGTCGTCCGCTCGATCGCGCGGCGCTCGGCGCAGACCTCTTCGACCGTGGACGAATATGCCGCCCATCTCGACGGCCGGCTCGGCGCGCTGGCGCGCACCCAGGCGGCGGTGACGCGCGATCCCGAAGCGGGCGTCGACCTCGAATATCTCCTGGCCGACGAGCTGATGGCCTACAAGGCGCGCGAGGGCGAGCAGGTGCGCATCTCCGGTCCGTCGATGCGGCTGCAGCCCAAGGCGGCCGAGACCCTGTCGCTCGCCATTCATGAGCTAGCGACCAACGCAGTGAAATACGGCGCGCTGAGCCAGCCGGCCGGACGGGTCGAGATCAGCTGGCACATCGACGAGAGCGTCGATCCCAATGAACTGGTGTTCGAATGGCGCGAGAGAGGAGGGCCTGAGGTGAAGCCGTCGCAGCGAAAGGGATTTGGCACCGAGATCCTGGAGCGGACATTGGCGTTCGAGCTGAAGGGCAGGACGGAGCTGTCGTTCAATCCGGCGGGCCTGCAATTCCAGATCATCCTTCCGCTCAGCCGCAGTTTCGTCCAGAGCCCCGCGACATCACAGCGATGAGCGGCCGAGGCATCAGCGCGTCCACGGCGGATGTCGTGCTTCGCCGGCTGCGCGCGTTCCGCGCGATCTCCGACGAGGCGGCGGCGAAGCTCGAACAGTCCGTGCGGGGCCATGTCGTGCTGGCCTCGGCCGGGCAGGAGCTGGCCGCCGAGGGCGACGTCGCGGCCACCATCCGAATGATGCTGACCGGCTGGGCCGTGCGCTACAAGGCGCTGGAAGATGGCCGCCGGCAGATCGTCAACCTTGTCCTGCCTGGCGACACCTGCGATGCGCAGATCTATCTCGTGAAGCGGCTCGATCATTCGATCGCGGCGCTGACGCCGGTCAGCTATGCCGAGCTCGACCGCGAGCGGTTCGAGAGCCTGATCGCCTGCGACCGCAAGCTGGCGGAAGCCTTCTGGTGCGAGACGCTCTCCAACGCCGCGATCCAGCGCGAATGGACCTTGAACCTCGGCCGCCGCGACGCCTACGAGCGCGTGGCGCATCTGCTGTGCGAGGTGATGACGCGGCTGCGGGCGGTCGGGCTCGTCGAAGGCGAGAGCTGCGCGTTTCCGATCACCCAGATGGATCTCGCCGACGCCACCGGCCTGTCGGTGGTCCATGTCAACCGCACCCTGCAGGAGCTGCGCTCCGCCGGCCTCATCGTGCTGCGCGACCGGACGCTGACCGTGCCGGATTTCGAGGCGCTGACGGATGCGGCCATGTTCAATCCTGATTATCTGCATTACGCATCGTCCGACTGATCGCGCGGACGCGGGTCGCATCCGCCTGGGCCGCTTTCGGCGGCTGTCGCTTGCGTCTGATGTGGCTCGAATTCTCGGCATGCGCGTCACCGGCTCGCGGCGCCAGGGAGCGCCCGAGTTGATCGGGGATGTCCGCCCTCGGGATCATGAGGGCGCGGGGAATGCCGGGCGCTGGCCGCACCCATGGCCCGCCTGCAGAAAAAAAGCAGGCGGCAGTCACCACAGGTTCAGCCGAGGCATCCCGGCATTCCCCGCGCGATGGTTGGGCGGCTTATACGCACTCTCCCCGGGGACCGGGCTGTCTTGCCCCCGTCACGGACGGATCATCATGACCATCCGCTTGGCCTCAGCGTCGGGAGACCAGGACCATGCGACTTCGCCGGCGCGCGGCCTCGTTCGTCCGCATGGCCTGAGGCCACGCTGCGAGACCCTCGCACCCACCGCATCCCACCCCGCGCGTCGTGACGATCGCGATGCGCCCCTCATGGCGAGGCGGGACGAGCGTAGATAAGCATGAATACGGAAAAAACGAAAGAAGAATATTTTTCGCCGAGGGACTGGACAGGGCAAATCAGCTTGGACGGTCAAAAGAATTTCGTGTCCAGGCGCGCCTCATCCGTTCGCTATTCCTTGCCCGCCGACGCTGCACGGCGACCGTGGCGGCCGCCGTCGAGGCTCGGAGCCGTGTGAGCCCCCCGAATTTCTTGGGAAGCGTAGGAACCTTCCTCCCATCTGATGATTGGGCGACGATGGGGATTGCGATCTCCCCACGAGGCGACATGCCCAAGCATCGCGTCCTGATCACCAAGGGCGCCGCATGTCCGCAACCCTCAGCTCTTTCCATCCCGACGATTGGTCTCCCTTCGATAGGTGCGGCGATCGTCGTGCACGTCGATCTGCGGTAGCTCCGCTTCGCGGTTTGCGCGCGTCACAGCCGCACGAGCAGACGGCAGCGGTCAGAGCCTGAAGCGAAGCTGATCACAAGGAGTAGCACGATGAAAAGAATCCCCCGGGCCCTGATCGGCCTTGCCATCTGCCTTTCCGCCTTTCGCTTCGATCCGTCGATCCCGGCCTACGGCCAAGACATAGACTGGCAGCGCGTTGACGACGTACTGGGCCGCAAGCCCGCCATCTCCGACGACGTCCGCCGCTACGGCTTTCCGCGCAGTGATCTCGCCGTGACATTGGACGGCGTGACGATCAAACCGGCGCTGGCGCTCGGCGGGTGGGTCGCGTTCAAGCCCGCTCATGGCGGCGCCATGGTGATGGGCGACCTTGTGCTGCTCGAGACCGAGATCAATCCGGTGATGGCGAAGATGATCGCGAGTGGTCTCGAGATCAGCGCCGTGCACAATCATCTGCTGCGTGCGACCCCGGCAACATTCTACATGCACGTCGCCGGCCAGGGCGACCCGGTCAAGCTGGCCTCGGCCATCCACGACGCGCTGGCCGAGAGCAGGACGCCACTGACGGCAGCGGCATCGACGAGTCCGCCGCCCGCCGTCGAACTCGACACATCAAAGCTCGACCAGATCATCGGCGTCAAAGGCCAGGCCAATGGCGGCGTCTACCAGTTCAACGTCAAGCGGCGCGACCCGATCACGCAGGGTGGCATGTCGCTGACACCTGCTGGGCCGCTGGGCGTTGCGATCGGCATCAACTTTCAACCGACCGGAGGCGGCAAGGCGGCGGTCACCGGCGACTTCGTTCTCACCCGCGACGAAGTGAACCCGGTCATCCTGGCGTTGCGGACGCACGGCATCGAGGTGACGGCCCTGCACAGCCATATGCTGGACGAGGAGCCGCGGCTGTTCTTCATGCATTTCTGGGCGAACGACGACGCCGTCAGACTGGCGGAAGGCCTGCGCGCCGCGCTCGACAAGACCGCCAGCACGAGGAGCTGAGTTGCGGGCAAGGGGCCGGCCTGGTGGCCCGCCCCTCCTTTATCCTGACTGTGAGCGCGCGCCCCTGGGACGATGTGCCAATCCACCCGTCCAGCTCCGTCCGTCGAAATGCGGCTCGTCACCCGCAATCGCGTCGATCCGCGGGCATCTCATTGAGGCCTTCACTCTGCGACACGGATCGAGCTAGCACGAGGGCGCCGGCTCTACGCGTCGTGAGAATCGACCCGCCCTCATCGCGAAGCGGGACAAAGCGTAGATCGGCAATGAACGCGCCCAAAACGCGCTAATTGCGCCGCCATGACTCGATCAGTCCTGCGAGCCTCGCATCGAGCGCTTCATCACCCGCCGCCAGGTCAGCATGGTATCCGAGCCAATAATGGCCAACGAGCGCGTGGTGCGTACATAATATCTCGCGCGGAGCTTGACAGACCACCAGCCGAGCGAGCTGCCCGGAGGGGTTCAGCCGAGCGTAGTAACGTTGAATGCGCGCGATTCCGCTCGGCTGCACGGTATAGCTCAAGTCGAACGTCTGATAGCCGTTGCGGTCCGGACCTTGGATCATTTCCGAGCGGCGCTTGCGCCAGGACTGCAAGTCCGGGCCAGCGGTGCCGTCCTCGTCAGGCGAAATTCGAACCTCCTGGAACATGCCGCAGCTGGCATCGGTCCGACCACCGAGGTTGGCGAAGCAAACCTGTGCGGTAAAGCCGTTCTCATGCGAGACGGCGACCGGCGGGGCTGATCCAGGAGACGCGGGCGCGTACGTCCAAGGCAGCGAAAAGACCTCGTCGCCGACATGCCGCTCGAAAGTGTCCGGTCCCGGCTTGACGAAGGCGCGTGCAACCTGAGTGCCGATGAGGCTCGTGCTCCAGATCACGATCACCAAGGCCGATGCGATCGCCCGGAACTTCAGCGCCAGAGCGATCGTGGATGCCGCCGTGGTGAACGCTCCGACGGCAAGAACAAGGTTGCTCGCCTGGAGATCGTAGGCATGCAGCTGATATTGCGGGCTTGCGGAGAAATAGAACATGCTGAAGCCGGCCATTCCGCCGATTACCAAGCATGCCGGGATCGCGATCACGAACACAATCCAGCCGATGATCACGAATGTTTTGGCGCGGCTCCGAAGAAATGTCACGGGTTTTGACCAAAATGCCTGGAGTTGACTGCCCGTCGTCTTAACAGACCTGAGCTGCGTCCGGCCACTCCCGCAGTTGCTCGAGATTTCTCGCCCCGTAGCGCTGCTGTCTCATGCGCCTCGCATGGAGGTTTCGCCAGCAGCATGAGCCCACCCCCTTGGCGATGAAGTCGACGGGAGGCGCGAATGGATGAACGCTCGGCTCGACGCTCGTGAGTTGCCGACGAACGGGCCTCCCGGGCGTCAGCTCCAATACTGTCCGCGCGGGATGAACTCCCGCGCGACCAGGATCGCGCTGTCCTCGCAGAGCTCCAGCGCCAGCTTCTGCGCCAGCATGACGTCTCCGGCCGGCAGGTCGCCGACGGGCACGAAGCAGATGCCGCGGCGGACGCGGCCGCGGTCGTCGAGCAGGCAGACATTCATCGCCGTGCCGTTGAAGATCCGGTAGCGACGGCCGCTATGGGAGCCTGTCACGTCGAAATAGCCGCGCGCGGAAAACTGCTTCCATTGCGCCGGCGTCAGCCATTGCTGCAACAGACGCCGCGCGCGGCCGGCCGGCGTACGGTGAACCCGGTGCTGGCAGACCAAGAGCCGCGCTGCCCGCCGGCGCAGCAAGACCCGCCACTGCGATCTGACGACGCCGAACATGACCGGTTCTATTAGCCGCCGACCAGCCGCGGGAAGAACACGCATTCCTCGACCTGCGGGTCGAATGAGCGGATGATCTCCACGCGCCCCGGCGCGACGCGGGCGGTCGCCGTGAAGCCGCGCCCGGTCAACTGCCGGAAGCGCCGCTCGGCCTCCGCCACCTGCGCCGCGCTCGCCGGATCGAACGGGTAGCGGCTGTCGCCTGTTCGATCCATCACGATCTGGACTGCCATGAAAGTCTCCCTTGGAGAATGAGCTGCCGGACGTCTGGGACCGCAACAGCCGCCGCAGGGAAGGGTTCCTGTCCGAATGAGCTCGGACCGATGAGACGGCTCTGTTGGCGTTGGCCGCGAGACGCACGGCACCGTCCGCTGCATTCGATGGGAGCGTCGGGCAGCATCAAGGCCGAGGCCGCGAGGAGGGCGCTTCGTCCAGCTCTCAGAGCTCGCGCATGTGGCCGGCCCTGCTTTCGTCACAGCCTCATTCGCGCATCGCGCCGACAGCCTGAATGTCGCCTCGGTGCGACCATCGCAGCGCTCAGCTCACGCATAGCTCTGGAGCGAGCAAGCCACAATTGGTGCTCTACCTTAAAGGGATTCCAGCGGAGGCAACGCTGAAATCATTTGATCGGCGCGACATGATCCGCAAGATGCCGGATCACGATTGATCTGAGTGTTCAGAAGTCTTGCCGTTGCAACGTCCGGACCGGTTCTGATCCGCCAGGACAACGTCCTTTTTTCCGCTGCTATCGTGCACCCTGCGATCGTGGCTTGATCGTTTCTGGATTTGTCGCGTTTCAATTGCGAGGTCGGCATCCGCTCGCGGCTGAGATCTTGGCTGAGGCCTTCGGTGATATTGAACGCAAACGATCTGGCGCGCGGCGGGGCGCGCTTCGGCAGGTGATGACGCAAGGTGGGTTCGAGCGCAATGCGGGTTTGGGTTCAGGTACACACATGGACATCGCTGATCAGCATGGTCTTCCTGCTGATGCTGTGTCTGACGGGACTGCCGCTGATCTTCCATGACGAGATCAATCATCTTCTCGAGGACGAGATCGCAGCGCCTACGATGCCGGCGGATACGCCCCTTCTGCCGCTCGATCGCCTGATCGCCGCGGCCAGGCAGCAGCTACCGGAGCAGCACGTGCTGTTCGTGTCCCTGAAGACGGCTGAGCCGCTCGTGGTCGTCGCGCTGTCGCCGACCGCAATCCCGGTGCCGGGACAGCTGCATCGCGTGACGGTCGACGCCCGCACCGCCGCTGTGCTGGGCGAGGAGGCGCCGCATCAAGACGTGATGGACGTCATCCTGCGCATTCACCGCGACATGTTCACCGGTCTGGCCGGCGAACTCTTCCTCGGTCTGATGGGGCTCGTCTTCGCGGCATCGATCGTATCCGGCGTCGTGGTCTACTGGCCGTTCATGCGGCGGCTGCAGTTCGGCACGGTGAGGGATCGCTCGGCGCGTCTCAAATGGCTCGACCTGCATAATCTGCTCGGCATCGTCACGGTGAGCTGGACGCTCGCGGTGGGGATCACCGGCACCATCAACACGCTCGCCGTGCCGCTGTCCGATCTCTGGCGCGCGCAGACGATGCCGGCGCTGCTCGCGCCCTATCAGGGCGAGCCGCTTGCCGAAGCGACGTCGGTGGAGGCCGCGGTCGACGCCGTGCGCACGGCTCATCCCGATCGGCAGGTGGCATCGGTGACCATGCCGACCACGTCGCGGTTCGGCAGCCCGCAACACCTCATCGTGTGGACCAAGGGCAAGACGCCGTTCACCGCGCGCATGTTCTCGCCCGTGCTGGTCGATGCGCTGGACAGCACGAAGATGGTCGCGCCGGCATTGGCCTGGTATCTGCGCGCGCTGCAAGTGTCGCGGCCGCTGCATTTCGGCGACTATGGTGGGCTGCCGTTGAAGATCATCTGGGCTCTGCTCGACATCATCACCATCATCGTGCTGTGCAGCGGCCTGTATCTCTGGGTGGCCAAGCGATGGGGCAGCAGGCGCAGGACGTCCAGCGTCCCCGCACAGGCGGCAGCCGCCGTGGTGTCGTCATGAGCTCGTCTGCGACATCGGCGGCGCGGCTGCCGCAACTCTCGACCTGGCAGGTGTTCCGCGCCCCGCTGCTGATCGGCCTCGTCGCCGCAGCCGGGCTCGCCTTCGGGCTGTTTGGCGAAGGCCTGTGGGATGGCCTCTGCTGGCTCGGACTGTCGGTGCCGGTGCTGCTGTCGTTGATCTATGGCACGCGGTGGAATCGGCGGGGAAAGGCTGTCGATGATGGCCGTCAGGCCCACCCGAGCGACGCGGCTTTCTGAGTGATCGCGCGTCTCGCATCCAAGCCGAGCACATCGTTATCGAAAATGGTGCTGACCCGGATCCGAGGTCATGCCGTTCACTCGCACATGTGCGACGCCCCGCGCCATACGAACGCATGACGTTGAATGGCGTGCGTCTATCTGGAGTCATTGATCCTCACTCCGTCACTGCGCTGCTCGTCCAAGAGCCGCGGAGGCGAGCAGCGCGTTCTACAATCAGACATGAACTGACGCCTATCGTCACATGAGAGGACGTGGTTCGTCCCGTCTGCGGCGGGCGTGCAGCAACATCACAGCAAAAATTTGTAGACTGATGAGTTAAAATTGTTCAAGAAGGTCAGGCCTGACCGGGAGTTGAACGATCAGATCTCATTCCCGTCGAGTCGACCGCGCAGTTCTGCGTCGCTGTCGTCTCATCCTGCGCTTCTTTGGAAGTCTTCGAAGAAGCATCAGCGAAGAAAATCCCGCTGTAACGACAATCCCTTGAATCGCAATCGCGCGCAGTCCTGTCGCTCGTTAGACCAGTTCTACGTGGCAGGACGCCATCCTCAAATACCTGTGTGTTAGGAGCGCCGACGAACCAAGTTGGAACTTGGAATGATTGGGGTGTCGGAATGGTTTGTCGTGCGAAGGATAAAGACGTCAGGTTGACGATGTCGTGGGGGCTCGTGAGCTCATTGGCGCTCACTCTGGGGATCGGGGGTATTCAGCAGGCATCCGCCCAGACGAAACTTCCCGACGTGACCGTCGATGCACCCAAGCCCAAGACCCGGCAGGCCACGCAGCGAAGCCAGGCCACGACGACGCGGAACGTGCAACGCCGTGTTGCCACCCGCAACCTGCCTCCCAGGGCTCCCGTGCCCTACGTGACGCCCTCCACTGGCACCATCGGTGCCCCGCCGTCGCCCTATGCCGGCGGCCAGGTCGCAACCGGCGGCGGCCTCGGCCTGCTCGGCAATCGCGGTGTGATGGACACGCCGTTCAACCAGACGAGCTTCACCTCGCAACTGATCCAGAACCAGCAGGCCCGCACCATCCGCGACGTGCTGGTCAACGATCCCTCGGTGCGAACGATCCAGGCGGCGGGAGGCGGCGCCGACAGCCTGTTCATCCGCGGCTTCTACTACGACAGCGGCGACTACGCCTTGAACGGCCTGGCCGGAATCGCGCCGTACTACTCGACGGGCGCCAACTTCATCGAGCGCGTCGAGCTGCTGAAGGGACCAGCGGCTCTGCTCAACGGCATGACCGTCGGCGGCACCGGCGCATCGAGCGGCGGCGCCGTCGGCGGCAGCGTCAATCTGGTGACGAAGCATGCGCCCGATGCTGACATCACGCAGTTGACCACGACTTACGCCTCGAAGTCGCAATTCGGCGAGCAGGTCGACGTCAGTCGCCGGTATGGCGAGCACAAGGAATGGGGCGTCCGGCTCAACAGCACCTATGTGAACGGCAACACGCCGTGGGACCGTCAGAAGGACGAGTTCGGCAACGCCCATCTCGCCGTCGACTATCACGGCGAGAACGTGCGGATCGACGCGGATGTCGGCTATCAGGCCGATCAGCTGAATCCGCCGCTGCGGTTCTTCACCGTCGGCGCGACGACGACCAGCATTCCGGCGCCGCCGTCGGCCGGCACCAACTTCCAGGTGCCGTGGGCGTACTATGCCCCGACCGATTTCTTCTCCACGGTGAAGGGCGAGGTCGATCTGAATGATCGCATCACGGCCTATGCGGGCTTCGGGTATCACGACAGCAACATCAACTACCGCTATCCGTCGCCGGTGATTACGAACACGGGCGCCCTGAGCGGTCTTCCATTGACGGGAAGCGAGACCTACCAGACATTTGCCGGCGAAGCCGGGCTGCGCCTGACGGCCGACACCGGGCCGATCAACCATGCCCTCAATGTCGGCTATTCCGTCACCGACCGCACCTATACGCAGCGCGTCGTCACGGCCGCGACCATACCGGCAACGTCGTGGAACCTCTATGCCGATCCGAGCAACATCCCGTTGACCGGATTCTCTCCCAATCTGGCGGCTAATCAGCAGGTCGGGGCCAATCTGTGGAGCGTGGGTGTCTCAGACACGATGTCCATTCTCAACAAGCGGATTCAGCTGACGGTCGGCGCTCGACGGCAAACGGCAGGCACGGAAGTCGCGAATTTTCTCCCCAACGGCGCGAGCCGGCCGTTTGCCGACACCTCGGTGTGGACGCCGGCCTATGCGCTCGTGATCAAGCCGGTCGAGCATGTCTCGCTCTACGCCAACTACATCGAGGGCCTGCAGACGCCGGTCGTCGTGACCGGCAATTTCACGAATGTCGGCACAGTGTTCCCGCCTGGCCAGACCAAGCAGGTCGAGGCCGGTGTCAAGGTCGATTTCGGCCGCATCACGACGACCGTCAGCGCCTTCGATATCACGCGGCCGAGCGTCATCAGCGTGACCGCGGCTGGCGCGACGCAGGCAACTCAGGTGCTCAACGGCTTGCAGCGCAACACCGGCGCCGAGTTCAACGTGTTCGGCGAGGTCATGCCGTCGCTGCGGCTGCTGGGTGGTGTCGCCTATACGCACGGCGTGCAGGAGCAGACCCAAGGCGGAGCAACTGACGGCAAGCGTGCGGTCGGCGTGCCGGAGCTCACCGTCAGTCTCGGTGCCGAGTGGGATACGTCCTTCATGCGGGATCTGACCCTGACCGGACGCTTCGTCTATACCGGGGCACAATACGTGAATGCCACGAACACCATTTCGTTGCCGGACTGGACTCGCGTCGATCTCGGCGCGCGCTACACCTTCAAGTCTCCCTGGAATGGAAAGCCGATCGTCGTTCGTGCCAGCGTCGAGAACGTGTTCAACAAGGCCTATTGGGCATCCGCCTATAGCGGCGTGATCACGCTTGGAGCACCGCGCACCTATCTGGTGTCGACAACGTTCAACTTCTGACGCGACAGACAGAAATCCAACCATGAGGCCGCCGCGGGAAGATGCGCGGCGGCCAATGATTTCAGAGCGATTAGTTCGTCTCAATTAGCGCTAAAGCGACTCGTTAAAATTATAGTTCATGCGCACGATCGGGCTGACGCAAGATGCGTGATGGTCGTTCGAACCGTCATTGATATGCCTGCTCACTCGCCGAATGCGCTTGCACCCTGATGTTGAGTCGTCGCGAAGACGTCACCTTGGAGAGATTAAAAAGTTGGAGTGGCGGTATCCTTTTGACTGTCATTCTCAACTGCATTACCCCTGGTTCATCGCCATCGCTTGTTAGTAGGAGTAGCCGGACATGATGGTCTTCGACAGAGACGACGTCACCTTCACCGTCGTCGTGAATCACGAAGAGCAATATTCGATCTGGCCGACGTTCAAGGACATCCCGAACGGCTGGACTGCTGTCGGCGTGACCGGCAGCAAGAAGGAATGTCTGGACCATATCGAGCGGGTCTGGACCGACATGCGGCCGCTCTCGCTGCGCAAGTTCATGCAGGACAATTCTCAAGGCACACCGGCAGCGCAATCCTGAAGCAAGGGAGGCTGGCTGCGATGCGGCTGATCTGTTTGCCCTACGCGGGAGGCAGCGCAATGATCTATGCGCGCTGGCGACGAGTTCTTCCCGTATGGATCGACGTCGTCCCCCTGGAGCTGCCGGGTCGCGGCATGCGGATGGATGAGCCGTTGCAGGCGGATCCGGCTGCGTTGGCGGACCAGCTTGCGGCCGAGCTGGCCGGCGAGCGATGGACGACGCCTTACGTGATGTTCGGGCATAGTCTCGGTGGATTGATTGCATTCGAGGTTGCGCACGGGTTGCTCGCGCGCGGGGTAGGGCAGCCAGAGATGTTGCTGGTGTCGGGGACCGAGGCGCCGGCCGTGCGTGACGGCAGCCGCTGGCGGGAGCCGCTCGGCGATGACGCGCTTCGCGAGGAGCTGACGAGATTGAAAGGGACGCCGCAGGAGGCCCTGCAGAGCATGGAGATCATGAGTCACGCGCTCCCGATCCTGCGTGCCGACTTCCTGATGTGCGGCAACTACGTCCATCGGCAGCGGCCGCCATTGTCTTGTCCGGTCCATGTGTTCGGCGGCGACAGCGACGAGACGCGCCGTGAGGCGCTCGAGGCTTGGCGCGATGAGACATCGGCGGGCTTCGGGCTCGACATGCTGCCCGGCGACCATTTCTTCATTCACTCCCAGCAAGCCGAGCTGTTGAGCCGTATCACCGCGCTGCTGGCGCGGCAGCGATCTCCGCGGCTTGCGGCAGCCGGGGTGGGGTGAGGCTCGCAAGCGAGCGGCTGGACTGGATTGTTGAAGACGAGCTGATGCTGATTTGGAAGGAAGTGGGGAGGAATCATGTTCATGATGCAACCTAAAATAGATCAGGAGGCGCTTCCTTTCCTTCTGCGGGCCAGCCGCAAGCAGCAGCCCCTGACGGATGTCGTCAGCGAGCTGCGCGACATGATCCAGCGCCAGCTGTATGCGAGCGGCGGGATTCTGTTCCGTGATTTCCATCTGGACGGCGCTGAAGGCTTCAGGAGCTTCGCCGCAAGCTTCGGCGATCCGCTGCTCACCTATGAGTTCGGCTCGACGCCGCGCACGCAGGTCAGCTCCGGCGTCTACACCTCGACGGAGTATCCGCCGCATCAGAGCATTCCGCTGCACAACGAGCAGGCCTATACGCGCGACTGGCCGATGAAGATCTGGTTCTACTGCCAGCAGGCCGCGCAACAAGGCGGCGAGACGCCGATCGCCGACAGCCGGCTGATCTACCGCGACATGCCCGCTGCGATCCGAAACCGGTTTGCCGAGAAGGGCGTCATGTATGTCCGCAACTACGGCAGCGGCCTCGATGTCGACTGGCGGCAGGTGTTCGGCACAGAATCGAAGGCGGAGGTCGAGGCCTATTGCGCCGCCCATGAGATCACCTGCGAATGGAAGGATGGCGATGAGTTGCGCACCCGGCAGATCTGCCAGGGCACCGCGGTCCATCCCGTGACCGGGGACGTCGTGTGGTTCAACCAGGCGCATTTGTTCCATGTCTCGAGCCTCGCACCGGAGGTGCGCGACAGCCTGCTCGACATCGTCGGTGATCCCTTGGAGCTGCCGCGCAATGCCTATTACGGCGACGGCTCGCCGATCGAGGATGCGACGCTCGCCGCGGTGCGCGGCGTGCTCGACCGGCACAAGATCATCTTTCCCTGGCAGACGGGCGACGTCGTGATGTTGGACAACATGCTGACGGCGCACGCGCGCGAACCGTTCAAGGGACCGCGCCGCGTGATCGTCGCGATGGCGCAGGCCCACCGCCTGCAATGAGCCGCCTCCGCCGAGCCTGCTGATCGAGCCCTCGCTGCCACCGGATATCCACGACATGCGCCCAGAAACTCTCGTCGAACGATTGCGTGAGCACGCCTCCCTCAGAGGCGATCATCTGGCGCTGCGCTTCATCGAAGGCGATGATGTCGTTGGAGAGCTAAGCTTTGCTGCTCTCGATCAGCGGGTTCGCGCCCTTGCCGCGCAACTGCAGGAGCTCGGCGGCGTCGGCGAACGGGCGGTCATCCTGCTGCCGAGCAGCCTCGACTACGCAGTGGCGTTTTATGCGTGTCTCTATGCCGGCGTAATTGCGGTGCCGGCCTATCCGCCCGAGGGCAAGGAGCGCTATACGAATCGTCTCGATGGCATTCTCCGCAACGCGGCGCCTCGCTTCATCTTGACCGCGACGGGACTGCGCGACACGATCACAGCGTCTCTCGGCCAGACCGCTACCCATGTCATTGCCGTCGACGCCGTGCCGGTGGATCAGGCGTCATCCTGGCGCGAGTCCCGACTGAAGGGCGATGCGATCGCATTCCTTCAGTACACGTCCGGCTCGACCTCGCAGCCGAAAGGTGTTTGCGTCACCCACGGAAACCTGGTGGCCAACGAGATCGCGATGGAGGCGGTCGCCGGTGCGACGACGGACGACGTCTTCGTCAGCTGGTTGCCGCTCTATCACGACATGGGACTGATGGGCGGCATGTTGAGCCCCTTGTTCACCGGCTACACGACGGTGCTGATGTCGCCGCGCAATTTCCTCGAGCAGCCGCGCCGCTGGCTCGATGCCGTCCATCGACACGGTGGCACGATCAGCGGCGGGCCGGATTTCGGCTACGCGCTCTGCGCGGATCGGATCTCCGACGACACGATCGCACGTCTCGATCTCAGCCGCTGGCGTTATGCGTTCTCCGGCTCCGAGTTCGTGCGCCGTGCGACGCTCGATCGTTTTGCCGAGCGCTTCCGGCCGGCCGGCTTCAATTCGCGCGCGCTGACGCCGTGCTACGGGCTTGCCGAAGCGACGCTGCTGGTCACGGCCGGCGATCGCGCCAACCAGGCGGCGTGCCATACGCTCGATCCGGTCGCGCTGGCGAGCGGACGTGTCGCCGAGGCGGACGAGGGCGCGCCGCTGATGGTGTGCGGCGTCGCCGCCGAGCATCACGCCGTGCGGATCATGCGAGCGGATGCTTCGCGCGAAGCCGATGCGGATGAGATCGGCGAGATCTGGGTCGCAGGCCCGAGCGTGGCGCAGGGCTATTGGAAGAACGCAAAGGCGACGCAGCAGACCTTCGTTGAGAGAGACGGCTCGCGTTGGCTCCGCACCGGAGACCTTGGCTATCTCCGCGACGGCGCGCTGGTCGTGACCGGCCGGCTCAAGGACCTGCTGATCGTTCGCGGCCAGAATATCTATCCGTTCGACCTGGAGCAGGCCGTCGAGATCGGGGTGAGCAAGGTCCGCAAGGGACGCGTGGCGGCATTTCCCGTCGAGATCGACGGCACCGAGGGGATCGGCATTGCCGCGGAGTTCAGCAGGACGGTGCTCAAGCGCACTCCGTCCGATGTCCTGATCAAGGCGATCGGCGATGCCGTCATGCGGCAGACCCAGGAATATCCTGCTGTCGTCGTGCTGTTGAATCCGCAGGGCATGCCATTGACGACCAGCGGCAAGTTGCAGCGCTCGGCGTGCCGTGCGGGCTGGATGCAGGGAACGCTCGACAGCTTCATGGTGTTCGCGCGGGGTCGCCAGACGACCGAACAGTCGGGCGCTGCCGTTCTCACCGAGACCGAGCTTTGTCTCGCGTCGATCTGGCAGGACGTGCTGGGTATCGCAGCCGTCGGCCGCGGCGACGACTTCTTCATGCTCGGCGGCAATTCGATCGCGGCTGCGCAGATTGCCGGCGTGGTGCGCGAGCGCCTGCGTGTCGAGCTCGATCTGCGCAGCTTCTTCGATGCGCCCACGCTTGGCGCGCTGGCTGCCCATATCGATGCAGCGGGGCTGACTGCCGACGTCTTGCCGCCCCTGCAGGCCGCAGCGCCTGAGGCGCGCCGGCTGCTGTCGCCGGCACAGGAGCGGCTCTGGTTTCTCTGGAGCATGGACCCGGCCAGCACGGCCTACACGGTCGCCTGCGTGATCAGATTCGATGGCGCGCTCGATCAGGCGCTGCTCGTGCAGGCGCTGAGCGAGATCGTCGCGCGCCACGAGCCGCTGCGAACCACCTTTGTCTCGCAGGAGGGGCGGGCGACGCAGGTGATCCATGCCGTTCAGGAGGTGCCCGTCGCCGTCGAAGATCTGCGACGCTGCGCGGCGGCCGATCGCGCCGTGCGGGCCGCGGCACGAATTCGGGAGGAGCTTGGGAGGCCGTTCGATCTCGTCAATGGCCCGCTGCTGCGCGCCGTCCTGTTGCAGCTGGCCGAAGATCGGCACGAGCTCTTGCTCTCGGCGCATCACATCGTGGCCGACGGCCTGTCGCTCGATGTGCTGCTGCGTGAACTCTCGACCATCTATGGTGCGCTTCGGCACCGAACAGCTTTGCCGCCGGCGCCGCCGCTGCAATATGCCGACTACGCCGCCTGGCAGCGGGGCTGGCTGTCCGGTCCAGAGGCCGATCGGCAGATGGCCTATTGGCGCGCGCGCCTCGGCGAGACGCACGAGCCGATGGCGTTGCCGTTCGATCGGCCGCGGCCTTCGGTTCAGAGCTATCGCGGCGAGACCTTGCACCTCGACATCCGGCAGGATCTGGCCGAGCGGCTGCGAAGGCTGGCCGCGGAGCAGCGCGTCAGCATGTTCATGCTGATGCTTGCGGCCTATCAACTGCTGCTGTTCCGCTACTCCGGCCAGTCGGATCTGCGGGTCGGCGTGCCCGTCGCCGGCCGCCGGCAGGCTGAGCTTGCTTCGCTGGTCGGCTGCTTCGTCAACACGCTGGTACTACACGCCGAGGTGGTGCACGACATGAGCTTCGCCGATCTGCTGAAGCAGGCGAAGGAAGAAGTGATCGCGGCCCTCGCACACCAGGATCTGCCGTTCGACCGCCTGGTCGAGACGCTCAATCCCGTGCGCTCGGGTGGTCACAATCCGCTGTTCCAGGTCAAGTTCAACTACATGACGGCGCCGCGCGGCTTTGCCGCAGTAGACGATCTGCGCGCCGAGACCCGTATCATGGATCTGGCCGGCTCGCATTTCGACCTCGCGCTCGACGTCGTCGACGATGCAGGCGGCATGGCGGCGAGCCTCAACTACGCGACCGACCTGTTCGATACGTCGACGGTCGAGCGGATCGGGGTCCAGTTCGTCGATTTCCTGCGACAGATCGCCGAAGCCGTCGAGCGGCCGCTGGCCGACTTCGTCCTCGTCCCTCACGCTCGTCAGGCCATCGCGCAGGAGGCTGTCAGCTTCCCGTTCGCCGACATTCTTGGCCTCATCAGCGCGGCGGCCGCAGGCCGCGGCGACAGGATCGCGCTCCGGCAGGGGCAGACGTCCATCACGGGCGGCGAGCTTCAACGCTGGTCGGACCAGATTGCACGGACGCTGACGTCGCGCGGCGTTGCGCGCGAGACGCCGGTGGGGCTGTGGATCGAGCGGTCGCCGGCGTTCGTCGCGGCGCTGCTTGGCGTGCTGAAGGCGGGCGGCGCCTATGTCCCGCTCGATCCGGCATGGCCCGTCGCGCGCGTCCAGCGCATTCTTGAAGACGGGGACATTCGCACGCTGATCGCGACCGGCGACCGTCTCGCAGCCGCCCAGGCGCTGGAATGTCTGGTGCTTGACGCCGAACGGCGCGATGGCGGGGCGTCCGATAGCTTTGTTCCTCGACCTGTCCATCCTGCGCAGACCGCTTACGTCATCTACACCTCGGGCTCGACCGGCGCGCCGAAGGGGGTCGCCGTATCACATGGTGCGCTGGCGAACTACGTGCAGGCGCTGCTGACGCGGCTGCGGCCGACGGCGGATGCCAGCATGGCGATGGTCTCGACCGTCGCGGCCGATCTCGGACACACCGTCCTGTTCGGCGCGCTGGCGAGCGGCGCCACGCTGAACCTGCTGTCCGCCGATGCGGCCTTCGACGCCGACGATTTTGCGCAAGCGATGCGCGACGGGGACGTCGCCATCCTGAAGATCGTGCCGAGCCATCTGCGCGGTCTGCTGCAGGCGCGGCGCTCGGCCGACATGCTGCCGCGCGATGTGCTGGTGCTGGGCGGAGAGCCCTGCGATCCGCGCCTCATCGCAGACGTTCGTCAGTTGCGTCCGCAATGCCGCATCGTCAATCACTATGGCCCGACCGAAACCACGGTGGGGATCACCACCCATGAGTGGAGCGAGGCCTCCGGCGCGGTCGTGCCGGTCGGTGTGCCCCTGGCGAATCTGCGCGCTCATGTGCTCGACGATGCCTTGAACGCCGTGCCGTCGGGCGTCGCCGGCGAGCTGTATGTCGGCGGCGCGGGCCTTGCGAGGGGCTATCGCGGCGCGCCGGGGCAGACGGCCGAGCGCTTCATTCCGGATCCGTTCGGTCCGCCGGGCGAGCGTCTCTACCGCACCGGCGATCGCGTGCGCTGCGATCACCAGGGACAAATCGTCTTCCTCGGCCGCCGCGATGATCAGATCAAGCTGCGCGGCTACCGCGTCGAACCGGGGGAGATCGCGCGGGTGATGAACTCGCTCGACGGCGTGGCCGACGCCGCGGTCGTGACGCGCGCGATCGATGCCGGGCAGGACCGTCTGGAACTGGTGGCCTATTGCGTTCCGGCGCCGGGGGCAGCGTTGCAGCCGGATGCGCTGCGGACGCAGCTGGCAGCGTGGGTCCCGGACTACATGGTGCCGGCGCGCGTGATGGTGCTCGACCGTCTCCCGCTGACGGCGAACGGCAAGCTTGATCGGGCCGCGCTTCCGCAGCCCGAGGACGAAGCCGCCGTTTCCTACGCCGATCCCGTTGGAGAGGTCGAGCAGACCATCGCGGCCGTATGGCGCGAGGTGCTCGGCCGCGATCGCATCGGCCGCCACGACAATTTCTTCGAGCTCGGCGGCGATTCCATTCTCTCCCTGCAGATCATCGCACGGCTGCGCAAGCGCGGGCTCATCCTGACCCCGAAGCAGGTGTTTGCGCGGCAGACGATCGCGGCCCTGGCCGGTGTGGTCGTGACCACCTCCACACGGGCCGTGGCGGCGCCGGCAGCAGCACCCAGCGTCGTGAACGCCGGCGTTGCGGAGCTGCTGCCGATCCAATTGCGGTTCTTCGCCGAGCCGATCGCCAACCGCGATCACTTCAACCAGGCGGTTCTGATGACGCCGCGTGATCGCGTCACGTGGAGTGTGTTGCAGGCCGCGTTCGCTGCCGTCGTGACGCATCACGACGCGCTTCGCGTGAGCTATCGGCAAATGGGAGAGTCCTGGCAGGCGACGGTCGCCGCGGTGCCGGCGGCATCGGATCTGCTCTGGGTCCGCACGGCCGTGCAGCCGACTGACCTTGCCGCGATCGCGTCAGCCGCGCAGGCGAGCCTGTCCTTGGCGTCGGGAGCGCTGCTTCGGGCCGTCGGCTTCGACATGGTGGACGGCAGCCAGCGCCTGCTGATCGCAATCCATCATCTCGCGGTCGACGGCGTGTCCTGGCGCATCCTGCTCGAGGACATCGCCACCGCGTGCGAGCAGATCGAAGCCGGATCGGCTGTCACCTTGCCGGCCCACAGCGACTCGCCGTCCTCCTGGGCGCAGCGGCTGCGCGCACATGCGACGTCCGACCGGCTCGCTGCGGAACTGCCGTTCTGGCTGGCCGCTTCTCAAGGCGGCGAGCCTGTTTGCGACGATGATCGCGGTGGCGCCGACGTCGAGGCCGAGGCGGAGGAGGTGGTGCTCCAGCTGGATGCGGAGCTGACCACTCAGCTTATCGAGGCTGCGCCGTCGGCCTACCGCACCCGGATCAACGACCTCTTGCTAGCCGCGCTCTCACGCGCGATCTGGAGCTGGTCCGGCCGCGATGACGTCGCGATCGAGCTCGAGGGCCATGGCCGCGAGGACATCTTTGCCGATGCCGATCTCACGCGGACGGTGGGATGGTTCACGAGTGCCTTCCCCTTCCGCCTGCAGGGCGGCTCCAGCGCCGATGGCGAGCTCATCAAGACGGTGAAGGAGGCGCTGCGCGCCCTTCCCGATCACGGTCTCGGCTATGGTGTCCTGCGTCATCTCGGCAGCCCCGCGCATCGCCTGGCGCTGTCGCGGCTGCCGAGCCGGCGGATCGTCTTCAACTATCTCGGGCGTTTCGACCAGGAACTGGGCGCTGCGGCTGCGTATCGGATCGCTGCGGAAGATCCCGGGCCGATGCGGGCGTCAGACACGCCGTTGCGGGCTTGGCTCACCATCAATGCCGAGGTGCGCGACGGCGCGCTTCGCCTGGCCTTCCGCTACGGCCGGCGCCGCTATCGGCGTGCGACGATCGAGCGACTCGCCCAGCTCTACGGCGCGGCGCTGCGTAGTCTCGTCGATCATTGCCGGGACAGCGCGGGAGGCCTGACGCCCTCCGACGTCCCGCTGGCGCAGCTCGACCAAGCCATGCTCGATCGGCTGTGCGCGACGCTCGATGTCCACAACGTCGAGGACATCTATCCGTTGTCGCCGATGCAGCAGGGCTTGTTGTTTCACGCGCTTCGCGACGGCAAGGACGACGCCTATGTCAACCAGCTCGCGGTCGAGCTGCGCGGTGTGACGCCGGCGCAGCTGCGCGACGCCTGGCAGGCAGCGAGCGCGCAACATGCGGCGCTCCGCACCGGATTTGCCTGGCAGTTCTCCGAGACGCCGCAGCAGGTCGTTTACCGCCGGCTGGATGTTTCGGTGGTCGAGGAGGATTGGCGCGGCCGCATGGTCTCGCTGCGTGACGGGACCGATCTCGACGCCGCATTGGTGGATGCGGGGCAGCGTGAACGTGCCGTCGGCTTCGACGTCACCCGGCCGCCGCTACAGCGGCTGCGGCTGATACGGCTCGATGACGACCGGCTCTGGCTGATCTGGACGCATCATCACATCGTGCTCGACGGCTGGAGTTCGGCCCGGCTGCTCGCCGACGTCTTGCAGCGCGCGGGCGGCGCCGCGCCGACTGTCTCAGCCGGTAGATATCGCGACTACATCGCTTGGCTCCAGACGCAGGATCAGGACGCTGCGACGAGCTTCTGGCGCACCGCCTTGGACGATCTGACGGAGCCGACGCTGCTTGCCGATGCACTTCGCAGCAGCGCGGCGGTGGGGCCGGCGGTCGGACATGGACGGCTGACGCTGGTCCTGGACGACAGTCTCGCGACCCGCCTCAGGCGGTTCGCGACCCAGCAGCGGGTGACGATGAACACGCTGCTGCAGGGTGCGTGGGTGCAGCTGCTGCGCCAGCACTGCGGTCATTCCACCGTTTGCTTCGGCGTCACCGTCGCCGGGCGTCCGGCAGAGCTTGCCGGCGCAGAGCAGGTGGTCGGCCTGTTCATCAACACATTGCCGCTGGTCGACGCGCCGCATCCGCAAGCGCTCGTCGGTGATTGGCTGAGGACGTTGCAGGCGCGCAACCTCGCGGCGCGCGACTATGACTGGATGCCGCTGCACGACATCCATCGCCTTGCCGAGCATGGCGGCCGGCAGCTGTTCGACAGCATCATGGTGTTCGAGAATTATCCGCTCGATCGCTCACTGATGGATCGCAGCGCGGGCGCGCCGCAGGTCGGACGTGTCGAGCATGTGACGCCGACGAATTACGCGATGGCGGTGTCCGTGTTCGACGGCGCCGAAGGCCTGCGGCTCGACTTCAACTATGACCGGGCGCAGCTGGACGAGCGCGCGGTGCGGCTGGTGAGCGCGACGATGCGCGACTGGCTGCTGCAGATCTCGGCGGATGCAGCTCGTGCCACAGGCAGTCTGCAGGCGACCAGCGAAGAGACGCTCGGATTCGTTCTGCGCTGGGGCCGAGGTGACGGCAACGTCATCCCGGCCGGACAGAACCTCGTCGCGCAGATCGAAGCGCAGGCGGCGCGAACGCCGGATGCGATCGCCCTCATCCGCGGCGAGCGCCGGATGAGCTATTCCGAGCTGAATGCTCGTGCCAATCGGCTGGCGCATCGGCTGGTCGCGCATGGTGTCGGCGCAGACGTGGTGATCGGCCTCGCGCTGGAGCGCACGCCGACGATGCTGGTGGCGCTGCTCGCGGTGCTGAAAGCCGGCGCAGCCTACCTGCCGCTCGATCCGGACTATCCGGCCGATCGTCTCGCTCACATGCTGCGCGACAGCGGCGCCAAGCTGCTGCTCACGCAGGCCTCGCTGAGGGATCGATTTGCGCGGGCGCTCGATGATGGTGGCGCCGAGGCCTGGCTGCTCAATGACGACGCCGGCCAGGGAGCGGGCCTTGCCGCCAATCCCGGCATCGCCATTCACCCCGAGAGCCTTGCGTATGTGATCTACACCTCCGGCTCCACCGGGTTGCCCAAGGGCGTGATGGTGCGCCATGGCGGGGTCGCGAATTTCCTAGCCACGATGGCCGAGCAGCCGGGGATTGCGCGCGTGGATTGCGTGCTCGGCCTGACGTCGCTGTCCTTCGACATCGCCGTGCTCGAGCTGTGGCTGCCACTGACGTGCGGCGCGCGCATCGTGCTGGCCGACCGTGCCGCCACGCAGGATCCTGCGGCGCTGAAGGCGATGGTGATCAGGCATGGCGTGACGATGATCCAGGCGACGCCGTCGAGCTGGCGCATGCTGCTCGACCACGATGACCGCGCCGCATGGCTTCCCGACGGCTGCCGCGTCCTGAGCGGCGGCGAGGCGCTGGCTCCGGATCTGGCGCGGCGGCTGACAGCGCTCAGTTACGATGTCTGGAATCTGTATGGGCCGACCGAAACCACGGTGTGGTCGGCGCGCCGTCGGCTCGCTGCTGACGATCCGACACCTGTGCTGGGCAAACCGATCGGCAACACCACGCTGCATGTGCTCGACGCGAATTTCAACCTCGCGCCGCCGGGCGTGGCGGGCGAGCTCTTCATCGGCGGCGAGGGCCTCGCGCGCGGCTATTGGAGCCGGGCAGGGCTGAGCGCCGAGCGTTTCGTCCCGGATCCATTCGGGCCGGCCGGTGCTCGGCTGTACCGGACCGGAGATCTGGCGCGCTGGCGTGCCGATGGCGTGCTCGATTATGTCGGCCGCGCCGACCACCAGGTGAAGATCCGAGGACGCCGGATCGAGCTCGGCGAGATCGAAGCGCAGCTGCGCGCCCAGCCCGGCGTTCGCGACAGCGTGGTCGTCGCGCAGGAGTTCGGCGGAAGCCGGCAACTGATCGGCTATGTCAGCGGCGGCGATGCGCTCGATGCAGCGAGCCTGCGCGCGGCGCTCGTCCCGGTGCTGCCGGACTACATGGTGCCGTGGCGGCTGATCGTGCTGCCGCAGCTGCCGCTGACGCCGAACGGCAAGATCGACCGGCGCAGATTGCCGCCGCCATCCCATGGCGATCAGGCCGAGCACGATCATGAGGCTCCCATCGGCGAGATCGAGATCACGCTTGCTCGCCTCTGGGCGGAGCTGCTCGGGGTGAACAGCGTCGGCCGCAGGGATCGCTTCTTCGAACTGGGCGGACATTCTCTCCTGGCGGTGCGGCTGATGAGCCGAGTCGCACAGGAGTTCGGCATCGCGCCGCCGCTGTCCGAGCTGTTCGCTCACCCGGAATTGGCGGAGTTTGCTCGCGTCGTCTCGATCAGCCTGATCGAGGATGAATTCGAGGTGGGCGAGCTGCAAGACCTGATCGAGGCTGAGCTGATCGAGGCGGAGTCATGATGAGACGACCATCAGCCAAGCCCAACCTCAAGGATCTCGGCTCCGAAGAGCTGCAGCGCCTCGCGCTCGCCGCCAGGGAGCGTGGCCGCAGGACCGGAAGGCGCGATCCCGCAGCGATCCCGATCGTCGATCGCGACGGCAAGCTGCCGCTCTCCTTTGCGCAACAGCAGCTTTGGCTGGTGACGCAGCTCGAAGGCGCCAGCACGAACTATCATCTCGATGCCGTGCTGCGGCTTGAGGGGCAGCTCGATGTCGCGGCCTGGCGCCGCAGTCTCGATCGTCTGCTCGCGCGCCACGAGGCGTTGCGCACGATCTTCGTTGCCGAGCAGGGCGAGCCCCAGGTGCGGCTGTTGCCGCCGGACACGGCGGTGCCGTTGACATCGCATGATCTGCGCGGCCGGCAAGATCGCGACCAGCAGCTGCACGACCTGCTCGACCGATGCCGGAGCGTGCCGTTCGATCTGGCTCGCGGACCCCTGATCCGTAGCGACCTGATCCAGCTCGACGATGATTTGCATGTCGCACTCCTCAGCCTGCATCACATCGTCGCCGACGGGTGGTCGATGGGCGTGATCGTGCGTGAGCTTTCGGCCTTGTACGGCGCATTCATTGCCGGCGAGGATGATCCACTGCCGCCGCTCGCGCTGCAATATCCGGATTTTGCGGCGTGGCAGCGCGGAGCGCTGACGCAGGAGCGGCTGAAGCGCCAGCTTGATCATTGGATGGTGGCGTTGGCCGGCGCGCCGCCGGTGCTGACGCTGCCGACGGATCGGCCACGAGCCGCGCCGCGATCGCTCGCGGGAGCCGCCGTGCCGGTGGAGATCGACAGCGAGCTGTCGGGCGCCATCAGGCAGCTTGGCCGCACGGTCGGCGCCACGCCGTTCGTGATCGTGCTCGCAGCCTGGGCCATCGTGCTGTCGCGGCTGGCCGGTCAGCACGATCTCGTGGTCGGTACGCCCACGGCAAACCGGACACAGGCCCAGGTGGAAGGGTTGATCGGCTTCTTCGCCAACATGCTGGCGCTACGTCTCGATCTGACGGAGGCGCCTGATGTGGCGCAACTGATCGAGCGGGTGAAGGCGGCCGCGCTGGCAGCGCAGGACCACCAGGATGTGCCGTTCGAGCAGCTCGTCGACGCATTGCAGCCGCCGCGCGATCCGGAGTACACGCCGATCTTCCAGATTGTGTTCGCCTGGCAGAACAACGAGACCGGCCGGCTTGCGCTGCCCGGCATCGAGGTCGAGCGTCTTGCGACCGCGCAGCGGCAGATCAAGTTCGACCTCGAGCTTGATCTGAGCGAAACGTCCGGTCGCATCACCGGACATCTCAACTATGCGACGGCGCTGTTCGACCGGGACACCGTGCTGCGCTATCGCTCCTATCTGATCGCCGCGCTGCGGGCCATGGTCACTGACATCGGTCAGCCGGTACACCGGATCAATCTGCTGTCCAGCGACGAGCGGTCGCTGCTGCTCGACCGCTGGAACAGCACGGATCTGTTCACCCCGCCCGACCGCTGCATCCAGGAGCTGATCACCGATCAGGCATACCGATGGCCGTCGGCGACGGCGCTGGTGCATGACGGTATCAGCCTGACTTATCAGGAGCTCGAGCAGAGGGCCAACCGCCTGGCGCATCATCTCGTCGCGCGCGGCGCCGGCCCGGATCGCCTGGTCGCGATCTGCCAGCAGCGCGGCATCGATGCGATCGTCAGTCTGCTCGCGGTGCTCAAGGCGGGCGCCGCCTATCTGCCGCTGGATCCGGTCTACCCGCCACAGCGGTTGCGCGAGATCCTGGCCGACGCAGCGCCCCTGCTGCTGCTATGCGACGATGAGGCAATCGCGACGCTCGGCGAAGTCCCGTGCCCTGTCATCAACGTCCCGCGCGATGCGTCAGCGTGGCAAGGATCGCCCGATGTCGCGCCTTCGACTACTAATCTGGCGTCACACCATCTCGCCTATGTGATCTACACCTCCGGCTCCACCGGCAAGCCGAAGGGAGTGATGATCGAGCACCGTGGCCTGGTCAATCTCGCTCTGGCGCAGATCGCGCTGTTCGACCTCAGCGAGGACAGCCGCATCGTCCAATTCGCGTCCCTCAGCTTCGATGCAAGTGTGTGGGACATCGTCATGGCGCTGTGCTCCGGCGCCGAGCTGCATCTGATCGGGCGCGACGCCCATCGCGACGCCTCGGCGCTGCTCGATTATCTCGCCGACCACCGCATTACCCACGCCACGCTGCCGCCGGCGATGCTGCAGGGCCGCACGGATCTCGCGCGCCTCGCGGCGCTGGAGGTTTTGATCCTCGCTGGCGAGCTGCCGAGGGCCGAGCTCATGGCGGCGTTGCCGCCAAACGTGACGGTGTTCAACGCCTATGGGCCGACGGAATCCACCGTCTGCGCCACTGCCTGGCGCCGTCCTGCGCGCTTCAGCGATGATGTCGTTCCGATCGGACGTCCGATCGCCAATGCCCGCATCTATCTGCTCGACGACGCCGGTCTGCCGGTGCCGCGCGGCGCGGTCGGCGAGATCTGGATCGGCGGGGCAGGGATCGCGCGAGGCTATCTCAACCGGGATGATCTCACGGCGGAGCGCTTCGCGGCCGACCCGTTTGCGCCCGCTGATGATGCGCGCATGTACCGCACCGGCGATCTCGGCCGCTATCGTGCCAATGGCGATATCGAGTTCCTCGGTCGAAACGATCATCAGGTCAAGATCCGCGGCTTCCGCATCGAGCTCGGCGAGATCGAGGCGCGTTTGAGCGCGCTCGCCGGTGTGCGCGACTCCGCGGTGCTGGCGCGCCGCAATGCGCAAGGCGACGCAATGCTCGCGGCCTATGTCGTGCCGAGCGAGGAGGTCGGCGATGCCGCGCAATGGAGCGCCCGATTGCGCGCCGATCTGCAGGCCTGGCTCCCCGACTACATGGTACCATCGGCGATCGTCTGCCTGCCGGCGCTTCCGCTGACGCCGAACGGCAAGGTCGACCGGCGCGCCTTGCCGGCCCCGGATGACGGCGCTCTGCCGCGCCGGATCTACGAGGCGCCCGAGGGCGAGATCGAGGGCGTGCTCGCAGCGATCTGGAGCGAGCTTCTCGGCATCGAGCGCGTCGGGCGCAACGATCATTTCTTCGAGCTCGGCGGCCAGTCGCTTCTGATCGTTCGTCTGCTCGACCGCCTACAGCGTCGCGGCCTCACGACGAATGCGCAGACCGTGTTCGTGAAGCCGATCCTGCGCGAGCTCGCGTCAGGCGTCCGGCGTATCGAGCAGTCCGTCATTTCCGCCAATCTCATCACGGCCCAGACGAAGGCGATCACGCCGGAGATGCTGCCGCTGATCGCGCTCAGCCAGCCCGAGATCGACCGGGTCGTCGATCGGGTGCCCGGCGGCATCGCCAACATCCAGGACATCTACGCCCTGTCGCCACTCCAGGAAGGCATCCTGTTTCATCATATGCTGGCGACGGAGGGCGACCCCTACGTGCTGGTCGCGCAGATGGCGTTTCCCGACCGCGATCTGCTCGACCGCTATCTTGGCGCGGTTCAGCAGGTGATCGACCGCCATGACGTGCTGCGGACATCGGTCGTCTGGGACGGCCTGTCCGTTCCGGCGCAGGTGGTCTGGCGCCGCGCGCGGATCGAGGTCACGGAGGTCGCGCTCGACGGCGACGCGCCGGCGCATCTGCAACTCGCCGCGCTGTTTGATCCGAGATCGATCCGGATCGAGCTGGCCAAGGCGCCGCTGCTGCGCTTCGCCGTCGCGCGTGATCCGGAGCACGATCGTGTGCTGCTGCTTGTCCAGCTGCACCATCTGATCGGTGATCATTCCACCTTGGAGGCCATTCACCGGGAGGTCGAGGCGATCATGTCGGGCCAGGCGCATGTCCTGCCGGCTCCGACCCCGTTCCGCAATCTCGTCGCGCGGACTCGCGATGCCGTGACGCAGGAAGCTGAGCAGCTTTTCTTCCGCGGCATGCTCGCCGATATCGATGCGCCAACTGCGCCGTTCGGGCTCATGGAGGTGCGCAGCGATGGCGACGGCGTTCGCGAAGCGAAGTTGCCGATTGCTTCTGTGCTCGACGGTCGGCTCCGATGCCTGGCGCGACGCATCGGGGTCAGCCTCGCCAGCCTCTGCCACCTCGCCTTCGGACAGGTGCTCGCCCGCAGCAGCGGCCGCGAGCAGGTCGTGTTCGGCACGGTGCTGCTCGGTCGGATGCAGGCCGGCGCCGCGCTCGATCGCAGCCTCGGACTGTTCATCAATACGCTGCCCTTGCGCCTCGATCTCGACGGCACCTCGGTCGCGAGCAGCGTGCGCGCGGCGCATGCCCGGCTGGCCGAGCTGACGACGCATGAGCATGCGTCATTGGCGATGGCGCAGCGCTGCAGCGGCGTCGCGCCGCCGGCGCCGCTGTTCACCGCAATTCTGAACTATCGCCATAGCCGAAGGGAGCAAGACGTCACGGTGGCGCCTGCAAGCCCGCTGCAGGCGATCGAATGGCTGGGGGTCGAGGAGCGCACCAACTATCCGCTGATGCTGGCCGTCGATGACGATGGCGATGGCCTGCGCCTGACGGCCCAGGTGGTCGGACCCGTGCCGCCGGAGCGGATCTGCGCGATGATGCAGCAGGCGCTCGATCGGCTGGCATCGGCGTTGGAGGTCGAGCCTGACATGCCGGTGCGCAGGCTCGATGTCGTTCCGGCAGAGGATCGCGCGCGGCTGCTCCAGGCGTGGAACGCGACGGCGCGGGAGCAGGACACGCGCTGTCTGCATCAACAATTCGAAGCGCAGGCCGCACGCGTGCCTGACGCGATTGCGCTGGTCCACGGTGAGGAGACGATCAGCTATGGCGAGCTGAACGCACGCGCGAACCGGCTGGCGTCTCGTCTCAAGGCACAGGGGATCGGCGCCGACGTCGTGGTCGGCCTCGCGCTGGAACGCAGCGTCACGATGATGGTGGCGCTGCTCGCGGTGCTCAAGGCAGGCGGCGCCTATCTGCCGCTCGACCCGGACTATCCGTCCGAGCGGCTCGCCCACATGCTCAGAGATAGTGGAGCTAAGCTGCTGCTGACGCAGGCGGAGCCGCAGGATCGCTTCGCGCCGGTGCTTGAGGCGACCGGTGCGAAGGCCTGGCTGTTCGATGCCGAAGCTGGGCGGGGTGACAGTGATGCCGGCAATCTCGACGTCGACGTACATCCCGAGAGCTTGGCCTATGTCATCTACACCTCGGGCTCGACCGGTCTGCCCAAGGGTGTGATGGTGCGCCATAGCGCGGTGACGAACTTCCTGGCGACCATGGCCGAGCAGCCGGGCATTAGGCGTGAGGATCGCGTGCTCGGTCTGACCTCGCTGTCGTTCGACATCGCGGTGCTCGAGCTGTGGCTGCCGTTGACGCATGGCGCGCGGATCGTGCTCGCCGATCGCATGGCGGCGCATGATCCGGCGATGCTGAAGGCGATCGTGGCCCGGCATGGCGTGACCATGATCCAGGCGACGCCATCGAGCTGGCGCATGCTGCTCGATCATGATGAGATGAGCACATGGTTGCCGAAGGGCTGCCGTGTGCTGAGCGGCGGCGAAGCGTTGGCGCCGGATCTGGCGCGGCGGCTGACGGCGCTGAGCGGCGAGGTCTGGAACCTGTATGGGCCGACCGAGACCACGGTGTGGTCGGCGCGCCACCGGCTCGATGCGGCGGATCCCTCGCCGGTGATCGGCGGTCCGATCGGCAATACGACGCTGCATGTGCTCGACGCCGATCTCAACCTCGCGCCGGTCGGCGTGGTCGGCGAGCTGTTCATTGGCGGCGAGAGTCTTGCGCGCGGCTATTGGCGGCGCGCGGCGCTGAGCGCGGAGCGGTTCATCCCAGATCCGTTCGGCCCTGCCGGCGCACGGCTTTATCGGACTGGCGACCTCGCGCGCTGGCGGGCCGATGGGGTGCTCGACCATGTCGGCCGCGCCGATCACCAGGTGAAGATCCGCGGCCATCGCATCGAGCTCGGCGAGATCGAGGCGCGGCTGCGCGAACAGCCGGGGGTGCGCGACAGCGTCGTGGTGGCGCAGGAGCTCGGCGGCGGCCGGCAACTGGTCGGCTATGTCAGCGGCGATGATGTCGACAGTGCAGCGCTACGCGCGGCGCTGGCCTCGGTGCTGCCCGACTACATGGTGCCGTCGCGCGTGATGGTGCTGCCGCAACTGCCGCTGACGCCGAACGGCAAGGTCGACCGCAAGGCGCTGCCGCTGGCAGATGCGCGACCGACTGAGACGCAGCGTGTCGCGCCACGCAATCCGACGGAGGCGGCGCTCGCGGCGATCTGGGCCGAGCTGCTGCACCGGGACGATGTCGGCGTCACCGATAATTTCTTCGAGCTCGGCGGCGACTCGCTGGTCGCGGTTCAGCTCGTTGGCCGCATCAAGCGCGATCTCGCGCGCGACCTGCCTTTGAAGCGCCTGTTCGAGCTGACGACCGTCGAGCGAATGGCGTCGGTGCTGGTGGCCGATCCACCTGAGAATTCGCGCAGTGGCGACATCGCCGCCATGTTCGATCTGCTGAAGGAAGTCGAGCTCGCCCATGAATGATCAGTCCGGAGTTCAGAAGCAGCAGCTCAGCGAGATCGCCCGGCGCCTCGCGTCGCTGGAGCCTGCGAAGCAGCAGGCCTTCCTGACGCAGCTGGCCGCGAAGGGCATCGATCTGTCGATCCTGCCGATCGCGCGCCAGCAGCTGCAGCGGGCGCCATTGTCGTTCGCCCAATCCCGACTCTGGTTTCTGTGGCGGATGGATCCGGGCAGCTCGGCCTATAATATGCCGGTCTCGATCCGGCTGCGCGGTCGGCTCGACATCGATGCCCTGCAGCGGGCGCTCGATCGGCTGGTGGTGCGCCATGCTTCGCTCCGCACCGTGTTCCGGCAGGACGGCGGCGAGCCTGAGCAGATCGTCTGTGCGCCGCAGCCGGTCGCGCTGCGCCGGATCATCTTTGGCGGCGAGGATCGCGAGCAGCAGGCCGCGCGGGTGCGGCGAGACGAGGCAGCACAGCCATTCGACCTCGAGTCCGGTCCATTGCTGCGTGCGGCGCTGCTCGAATTGGGCGATCAGGATCACATCCTCACGGTCACGCTGCACCACATCGTGGCCGACGGCTGGTCGCTGCAGGTGCTGACCGACGAGTTCTGGCAGCTGTATCATTGCGAGCTACGAGGCGAGGCGCATGCACTGCCTGCACTCGACGTCGACTACGGCGATTTCGCTGCCTGGCAGCGGCTCTGCATGGGCGCTTCGGAGGGCGAGCGGCAGCTTCGCTATTGGACCAACCGGCTACGCGACACGACGATGCTGCAGCTGCCGCTCGATCGCGCCCGCGCCGCGGAGCCCGATCAATCCGGCGATGTCGTGCGACTCTCGCTCGGCAGTCCCCTGGCTGACCGCCTGCGGGCATTGGCGCAGCGGCACCAGACCACGATCTTCGTCGTTCTGCTCGCAGGCCTGAAGCTGCTGCTGCACCGGTACAGCGGACAGTCCGACATCTGCGTCGGCGTTCCCATCGCCAACCGCGACCGGTCGGAGACGCGGCGGCTGATCGGGCTGCTCGTCAATACACAGGTGTTGCGCACGCAGATCGATACGCAGCGCACGATCGCGGATTTCATTGCCGCGCTGCGCGAGGTCACGATCGAGGCGCAGGAGCATCAGGACCTGCCGTTCGAGCGATTGCTGGACGCTCTGCAGCCACAGCGCAGCCTGAGCCAGAACCCGCTGTTCCAAGTGCTCTACAATCATCAGCGCCGCCGTGATCCGTCGCATGGGCCGGCTGCTGCGGAGCTGCGGATCGAGGCGATCGCGCCGGAGATCGAGACCGTCAAATTCGATCTGGCCCTCGACACCGAGGAGTTGCCATCCGGCGACGTCTCCGCCGTGTTCTCCTTTGCCACCGCGCTGTTCAACCGCTCGACCATTGACCGTCTCGCCTGCGACTGGCGTGCGATCCTCGACACGATGGCCGAGAACTGCATACGTCCGATCGCGACGCTCGATTTGCTCTCGGCACGCCAGCGCGATGACATCAGGCGGTGGAACGAGGGCACGCGCGCCTCAGGGCCGTTCGTGCCGGTGCATAGCATGTTCGCGCGGCATGCCGAGGAGCGACCGGCCGCGCCGGCGCTGGTGTTCGGCACCGAGACGATCAGCTATGAGGCGCTCAATCGGCGCGCCAACGCGATGGCTCGGTATCTGCTGGCGCAGGGTGTTCGTCCTGGAGATGTCGTCGCCATCTCGATGCAACGCTCGCCCGCGCTCGTCGCGGCGTTCACGGCGGTGCTGAAGGCCGGCGCGGCGTATCTCCCGCTCGATCCGGATCACCCGCCGGCGCGGCAGTCCGCGACGGTTCGCGATGGGGGCGCCAAAGTTGTGCTGGTTGCGGCGACTGACGATCAAGGACCGGCGATGCCGGGCGTGAACGTTCTTGACGTCGGCGCGCTGTCCGGCGAGGGCAGCGACATCGATCCAGCGATCGACGTTCATCCGCAGAGTCTCGCCTATGTGATCTACACGTCCGGCTCGACCGGCCTGCCGAAGGGCGTCGCTGTTGCGCACGGACCGTTCGCGGGGCATTGCGCGGCGACGGCCGAGCTCTATGAGATGGACCGGCAGTCGCGCGAGCTGCATTTCCTCTCCTTCACCTTCGATGGCGCGCATGAGCGGCTGTGGACTGCGTTGTGTTGCGGCGCGGCGCTGGTCATGCGGGGCGCCGATCTCTGGTCTGCCGAGCAGACGCTCGAGGTGATGCGTGCGCAGAACGTCACCAATGCCGGCTTTCCGCCCGCCTATCTGCAGCAGCTCGCCGAGTTCGCGGCATGGCGTGGCGATCCGCCGCCGGTGTCGCTGTATTCATTCGGCGGCGAGGCGATGCCGAAATCGGGCTTCGACAAGGTCCGGCAGGCGCTGCGGCCACGCAAGCTGATCAACGGCTACGGCCCGACCGAGACGGTGGTGACGCCGTTGGTCTGGAAGGTCGATGCCGATGCCGACATCGACTGCGCCTACGCGCCGATCGGCCGGCCGGTCGGGCAACGCTCGGCCTACATCCTTGATGGCGATCTCAACGTCGTTCCCGTCGGGGTCACTGCCGAGCTGTATGTCGGCGGCGAGGGGCTCGCGACCGGGTACCGGAATCGTCCGGGTCTCACGGCCGAACGCTTCATTCCCGATCCCCATGGTGAGCCGGGGGCACGGCTGTATCGCACCGGTGACCTGGCGCGCTGGCGCGAGGACGGCGTGATCGACTATGTCGGACGCTCCGACCATCAGCTCAAGATCCGCGGCTTCCGCATCGAGCCCGGCGAGATCGAGGCGCGGCTGATCCAGCAGAGCGGGGTACGCTCGGCCGTGGTCGTGGCGCACGAGCTCGGCGGACGCCAGCAACTGGTCGGCTACGTCTGCGGCGAAGGCGAGCTCGAAGAGGCGAGGCTTCGCGCGGCTCTGCTGGCAGAATTGCCCGACTACATGGTGCCCGCGCGGATCGTGTCGGTGGCGCAGATGCCGGTGACGGCGCATGGCAAGATCGACCGCGATGCCTTGCCGCTCCCCACGGTTCCTGCTGCCGACACGAACTACGTCGCTCCGCAGACCTCGACGGAGTCGACGCTGGCTGCGATCTGGTCCGAGATGCTCGGACAGGCGCGCGTCGGCCTGCACGACAATTTCTTCGAGCTCGGCGGCGACTCCATCATCTCGCTTCAGGTGGTGGGACGTGCCCGCCAACGCGGCCTTTCGATCGAGCCGCGCGATCTGTTCCGGCATCAGACGCTCGAACAACTGGCCCGAGTTGCGCGCAGCGAGCAGGCCCCTGATCTCGCGAAGCAGACGACCGAGCCCGACCAAGGGCCGGTGCCGTTGCTGCCGATCCAGCGTCGCTTCTTTGTCGAGGAAGCCGGCGAGCGCCATCATTGGAATCAGGCCGTGCTGCTGAAGCCGAATGCGCGGCTGGATTGGGCAGCCATGGCCCGGGCCGTCGCTGCCGTCGTGGCGCAGCATGACGCGTTGCGGGTGCGGTTCGCGGAGGCTGACGGTGAGTGGCAGGCGGAGTATGGTGAGGCGCCGTTATCCACCGATCTGCTCTGGACGCGCAGCGTTGCGGATGCGGCGGAGATCACGCGGCTTGCGACGGCCGCACAGGCGAGTCTCTCGCTGCAAGGACCGCTGCTGCGTCTGGTCGGAATGGATATGAAGGATGGCAGCCAACGGCTGCTGATCGTCTTGCACCATCTCGTCGTCGACGGCGTGTCCTGGCGCATTCTGCTCGAGGACCTCGCGTCTGCTTACGGTCAGGCCGCGCAGGGTGTCATGGCGATCGCGCTGCCGCCGAAGAGCGAATCTGTGCGCTCATGGGGCCAGCGTCTCGCAGACTATGCCGCGACCGCGGAGCTCGCTGGCCAGCTCGACTATTGGTCGACGCGCAGTGTCGCAGTCGATCTGCCTTGCGACGACGACCATGGCGATATCGATCGCGTGGCCGATGGCGAGGACGTCGTCATCGCGTTCGACGCGGAGCTGACCGCGAAGCTGCTGAAGGATGCACCTGCGGCCTATCGCACGCAGGTGAATGATCTGCTGCTCGCGGCGTTGGCGAGGGCGGTCGGACGCTGGAGCGGGCTCGACGACATCCTCGTCGAGCTGGAGGGACACGGCCGCGAAGACCTGTTCAATGGTGTCGATCTGTCGCGGACGGTCGGCTGGTTCACGACCGCCTTTCCCGTCTGCCTGTCTGGTTGCGCGAGCGACGATGCAACGCTGATCAAGGCGACCAAGGAGCAGCTCCGCGCCATTCCGGCACGTGGGCTGGGCTATGGCGTTCTGCGCTATTGTGGAAGTCCAGCGCAGCGCGAGGCTTTGGCGAGCGTGGCGGAGCCGCGCATCGTCTTCAACTATCTCGGCCAGTTCGGATCGAGCCTCGGCGCGGAGAGTGCGTTCAGCCTCGCGCCGGAAAGTGCCGGGCCCGCGCGTAGCGCCAGCGCGCCGCTCGGCCGCTGGCTCAGCATCAACGGACAGGTGTTGGATCGGGAGCTGCGGCTGACGTTCAGCTTTGGCCGCAGGCGCTATCGTCGCGCCACGATCGAACGACTGGCGGCCTGCTATTCCCTGGCATTGCGCGAGCTTGTCGCGCATTGCACGAGCGGCGCACACGGCATCACGCCGTCCGATGTTCCGCTGTCCCGGCTCAGCCAGTCCGAGCTCGATCTCCTTGGCGTGTCCCATGACTGGCGCAGGATCGAGGACATCTATCCCTTGTCGCCGATGCAGCAGGGCATGCTGTTCCACGCGCTGCGTGACGCCGAGAGCGGCAGCTATGTCAGCCAGATCGCGGTCGACATCAGCGGGGCTCACGGATCATCGTTGCAGGCCGCCTGGCAGGCGGTCACGGCGCGCCACGCCGTGCTGCGGACGGCCTTCGTCTGGCGCGAATTGTCCGGCGCGCCGCAGCAGGTGGTCTATCGCCAGATCGCGGTGCCCTTCGTTGTGGAAGACTGGCGCGACCGTGTCGCTGGGATGGACGCCGCCGCGCGCGACAGCGCGCTGGCCGCCGCTGCGCATGAGGAGCGTCAGGCCGGCTTCGATCTGTCGCGGCCACCGCTGCAGCGAGTCCGTCTGATCGATCTCGGCGGCGGCGTTCATCGCCTGATCTGGACGCATCATCACATCCTGCTCGACGGCTGGAGCGCGGCGCGGCTGATCGCAGAGATCATGCAGCAGGCCCGGGGTGTTTCGCTCACCGCTGTGCGGGGGCGCTATCGCGACTACATCGCGTGGCTGCTGCGGCAGGACCAGGACGCGTCGAGCGCGTTCTGGTCGCAACTCCTCTCACGCCTCGAAGAGCCGACGCTGCTGGGCGACGCGCTTGGTGCGCCCGAGCCTGCGGCGACCGGTCATGCATCGATCGACCTGGTCATCGATGCCGCGCGGACCGAGCGGCTGCAGGCCTTGGCGCGCCGCGAGCGGGTGACGCTGAACACGGTGCTGCAAGGCGCGTGGGCTCAATTGCTGCGGCGGCTGACCGGTCAGCAGGCCGTCTGCTTTGGCGCGACGATGTCGGGCCGGCCGCCTGAGATCGCCGCCGTGGATGAGATCGTCGGCCTGTTCATCAACACCGTGCCGGTGCTCGACGACACCAGCCCCAAGACGCTGGTCGGCGATTGGCTGCGCAGTCTGCAGGACCGCAATGTCGATCTGCGCGAGCACGGCTGGATGCCGCTCTACGAGATCCAGCGGCTCGCGGGCCGCGCCGGCCGCGCGCTGTTCGACACCATCTTCGTATTCGAGAACTATCCGGTCGACGATGTCCTGCGCGATCACTCGGGCGACGGTCCGCGTGCCAGCCGGGCGGAGCAGATCTCGATCACAAACTACCCGCTGACCATCGCCGTCTTCGTCACGGACGCGAGCATCCGGCTCGGCTTCCGCTATGACCGCAGCCGGTTCGATCGTTCACAGATCGAGTGGCTGCAGGCGGCCCTGGCGTGTCTGCTCGCGCGCATGACCGACGCAAGCACGCGGCCGCTCGCCGATTTGCATGGGTTGGACGACGCCAGTGTGCGGCGCGTCCTTGGCTGGAGCGCGGGGCCAGTCGGACAGGCGCCCCATGACGAGTTCGATGATGTCATCGCGCAGTTCGAGCGGCAGGCTGCCATGGCGCGGGCCGCGATCGCCCTGGTCACCGAGAACGAGCGTATCAGTTATGCCGAGCTGAATCGGCGCGCAAACCGATTGGCGCGGCAACTGCGTGCGCGCGGTGTCGATCTGGATGTTCCGGTCGGGCTCGCCTTCGAGCGCGGTATCGACATGATCGTCGCCGTGCTCGCGGTCCTGAAGGCGGGCGCGGGCTATCTGCCGCTCGATCCGGACTATCCGAGCCAGCGGCTTGCGATGATGCTGCGCGACAGCGGCGCGCGGCTGGTGCTGACGATGTCAGCGTTGCACGACCGCTTCAGCGCCGTGAGCGCCGAGGTCGACGCCGATCTGATCGTGACCGATGCGGCTGATGATGATCGCCCGGCGGAGAGCGACGGCTTCGATCTCTCGATGCCAGTGCATCCCGAAAGTCTCGCTTATGTCATCTATACCTCAGGCTCGACCGGCGTGCCCAAGGGCGTCGGCTGCACCCGTGGCGCGCTGGCGGCGCGCCTCGCATGGATGCAGGCCGAATACCAACTCGCGCCGAGCGAGACCCTGCTGCAGAAGACGCCGTTCAGCTTCGACGTCGCGGTCTGGGAGATGCTGTGGCCGCTCACATCAGGCGCGCGACTGGCGATCGCGCCGCCGGGCGCGCATCGCGAGCCCAGGCGATTGATCGATGCGGTCGTCGCCCATGGCGTCACCACGCTGCACTTCGTGCCGCAGATGCTTGCGCAGTTCATCGCCGAGCCTGATGTTGCGCGTTGCACGAGCTTGACGCGTCTGTTCTCCGGCGGCGAGGCGCTGCCGGTGCAACTGATGGACGAGGTCCGGGCCGTTTTCCCTTCGGTCCGTTTCGACAACCGCTACGGACCGACCGAGACGCTGATCAACGCGACATTCTGGACGTGCGGCCGGCAGAGCGGACGGCGAGTGCCGATCGGCCATCCGATTCCGGGAACCATCCTGCGCATTCTCGATGCCGACCTCAATCTGGTCGACGAGGGGACGACCGGCGAGCTCTATATCGGCGGCGTCGGACTGGCGCGCGGCTATCTCGGGCGCGCGGCGCTGACGGCAGAGCGGTTCATTGCCGATCCGTTCGGTCAACCCGGCGAGCGGCTCTACAGAACCGGTGATCTGGCGCGCTGGCGCAGCGATGGCGCGATCGACTATGTCGGCCGGGTCGATCATCAGGTGAAGGTCCGCGGCTTCCGCATCGAACTCGGCGAGATCGAGGCGTGTCTGTTGCAGCAGCCCGCGGTCAGCGCCGCAGCCGTGGTCGCACGAGCGTTCGGGGCAGGGCACCAGCTCGTCGGCTATGTCAGCGGCAGCGGGGCGCTGGATGGTGCTGCGCTGCGCGAGGCGCTGGCGGCGCGGCTGCCGGACTACATGGTGCCGTCGCGCATCGTCGTGCTCGACCGTCTGCCGCTGATGGTGAACGGCAAGGTCGACCGCGCTGCGCTGCCTGCTCCGGAGCTGGAGACGACGGCCGGGCGGATCGCGCCGCGAACGCCGAACGAAGCCAAGCTCGCTGCGATCTGGGCGGAGCTGCTGCGCGCGCCGGATGTCGGGGTCACCGACAATTTCTTCGAGCTCGGCGGCGACTCCATCATCTCGCTGCAAATGGTCAGCCGCGCCCGTCGCGCCGGTCTCGTGATCGAGCCACGCGATGTCTTCAAGCACCAGACCCTCGAAGCGCTCGCCCGCGAGGCACGCCTCGAGCTGCGGTCGGTGACGCAGGCGGAGCAGGGCCCGATCATCGGAGCGCATCCGCTGCTGCCGATTCAGCTCAGGTTCTTCGAGCAGGAGCTGGAGACGCCCGACCATTGGAACCAGGCCTTGCTGTTGCAGTCGCGTCAGCGACTGAATTGGACCGCGCTGGAACGTGCAGTCGAGGCGGTCGTCGCTCACCATGATGCTTTGAGGTTACGCTTCGAACGGGACGAGAGCGTCTGGCGTGCAGAGCACGATCGGTCCGGGCGCACTGACCTGTTCAGCGCATGCGAAGTCGCCGATGCCGACGCGGTGACGGCGCTCGCCGCGGAGGTCCAAGCGAGTCTCTCGCTGGCGCGGGGTCCTCTGCTCCGCGTCGTCGGGATGGATCTGCCTGGCGAGCAGCGGCTGCTGATCGTTGTTCACCATCTGGTCGTCGACGGCGTGTCCTGGCGCGTGCTGCTGGAGGATCTCGCGGCCTCCTATGAGCAGCTCGTCCGCGCAGACGACGGCGTAGCGCTGCCGCTCAAGACGCATGCCTATGCGCAGTGGGGCGCAGCGCTGCACGCCTATGCCGGATCGGACGAACTGGCGGCCGAGCTTCCGTACTGGACGGCCATCAAGCCGAGAGAAGATCTGCCGTGCGACGACGACCACGCCGGCCGCGATACGGTGGCCGACGCGCATGAGGTCACGTTGGAGATTGAGGCCGGACTGACTACGCCACTGCTGGGACCTGCGCATGCGGCCTACCGCACGCAGGTGAATGATCTCCTGTTGTCGGCGCTGTCGCGGGCGCTGTGGCAATGGTCGGGCTGTGCGGATGTCGTGATCGAGCTCGAAGGCCATGGCCGCGAGGACATCGGGGCCGGACTCGATCTGTCGCGGACGGTCGGATGGTTCACGACAGCGTTTCCCGTCCGGCTCGTGCATGGCGGCCTCGATCCGGCCTCGCTGATCAAGGCGACCAAGGAGACGCTGCGCGGCGTTCCGCATCGCGGTCTCGGCTACGGCCTGCTGCGCTATCTCGGCTCCGATTCGCAGCGCAAAGTGCTGGCAGCCCGTGGCGAGCCGCGCATCGGCTTCAACTATCTCGGGCAGCTGGATGACGGCACCGACGAAGCTGCGCTGTTCACCATGGCGTCCGAGAGCGCGGGCCCGTCGCGCGCTGCGTCGAGTCCATTGCGGCACCATCTCGCAATCAATGCCCGGGTGCAGGGTGGCCGTCTGCAAGTGTCGTTCGGCTTCAGCCGCAAGCGCTACCGCACGGCGACGGTCGACCGCCTCGCGGACGGCTTCAAGGCAGCACTGGAGGAGTTGCTCGATCATTGCGCGGGCGATGTCCGCGGCGTGACGCCATCCGACGTGCCGCTGTCGAAGCTGACGCAGGACGAACTCGATGCGCTCGCGCTCGACTGGCGCGAGGTCGAGGATGTCTATCCGCTGTCGCCGATGCAGCAGGGCATGCTGTTTCATGCGCTGCACGACGACGACACCGGGCTCTATGTCAACCAGCTGACGGCCGACATCAGCGGCCTCGATCCGGAGCGGCTGCGCACGGCCTGGCAGGCGGTCACCGATCGCCATGACGTGCTGCGCACCGGCTTCGTGTGGCGAGAGCTGTCGGGATCGCCGCAGCAGGTCGTCTATCGCCGCGCAGAGATGCGTTTCATCGTTGAGGACTGGCGTGAGCGGGCGGCTGGGATGGCTCCGGCGGCGCTCGACGAGGCGTTGAACGCGGTCGCCCGCCGCGAGCGTGCAGACGGATTCGATCTGTCGCGGCCGCCATTGCAGCGCCTCAGCCTGATCAGGCTCGACGATGACCGTCATTGGCTGATCTGGACGCATCACCACATCCTGATGGACGGTTGGAGCTCGGCCCGGTTCATGGCCGAAGTGATGTTGCTACTGGAGCAGGGCTCGCTGCCGGCGCAGAAGCTGCGCTATCGCGACTACATCGCCTGGCTTCAGACGCGCGACCACGACGCGTCCTCCGCATTCTGGCGCGAGACGTTGGCCGAGCTCGACGAGCCGAGCCTTCTCACATCGGTCGGCCCAGGCATGGTCGGTCACGGCTCTCTGACCATGGCCGTGGACCCTGATCTCAGCGCGAGGCTGCAGCACTTCGCGACCCGTGAGCGCGTGACGCTCAACACGGTCGTCCAGGCGGCGTGGGCCCAGCTGCTGCGGCGGCAAACCGGTCAGGATACGGTGTGCTTCGGCGTGACGGTCTCCGACCGGCCCGCTGGCCTTGCCGGCGCCGAGGAGATGATCGGCCTCTTCATCAACACGCTGCCGGTGATCGATACCCGGCATCCGGAGCAGGGCGTCGGCGCCTGGCTGCGCGATTTGCAGAACCGGAATCTTGCTCTGCGCGAGCACGGCTGGATGCCGCTCGCCGATATCCAGCGGCTGGCCGGCCGGGCTGGGCGCGCGCTGTTCGACAGCATCTTGGTGTTCGAGAACTATCCGGTCGACCAGGCCCTGAAGACGAAGCGTGGCGATCTCAGCGCCAGCCGGACACAGATCCTGGAGACCAGCAACTATCCGCTGTTCATCAGCGTCGGCCTCGACGGCGAGCTGCGGCTCGTGTTCAATTTCCAGCGGCAGTATTTCGACGATGTCCAGATCCACCGGCTGCAGACGGCGTTCGTGCAGCTGCTGGCGGCGGTCATTGGCGATGCGGACCGGAAGGTCGGAAACGTCGTTGCCCATGCCGCCGATGATCTCGCGATGCTCGCGCGCGTCAATGCCACGTTGCAGAGCGCGGCGTTCACCAGTTTCGTTGCTCAATTCGAAACGCAGGTGAAACGTACCCCCGATGCCATCGCATTGGTCCACGGCGATGAGACGATCAGCTATGGCGAGCTGAACGCACGCGCGAACCGGCTGGCGTCTCGTCTCAAGGCACACGGGATCGGCGCCGACGTCGTCGTCGGCCTCGCGCTGGAACGCAGCGTCACGATGATGGTGGCGCTGCTCGCGGTTCTCAAGGCGGGCGGAGCTTATGTGCCGCTCGACCCGGACTATCCGTCCGAGCGGATCGCCCACATGCTCAGAGATAGTGGAGCTAAGCTGCTGCTGACGCAGGCGGAGCTGCAGGATCGCTTCGCGCCGGTGCTTGAGGCGACCGGTGCGAAGGCCTGGCTGTTCGATGCCGAGGCTGGGCAGGGTGACGGCGATGCCGGCAATCTCGATGTCGAGGGACATCCGGAAAGTCTCGCTTATGTCATCTACACCTCTGGCTCGACCGGGCTGCCGAAGGGCGTGATGGTGCGCCATGGCGCGGTGACGAACTTCCTGGCCACGATGGCCGAGCAGCCGGGCCTCACGCGTGAGGATCGCGTGCTCGGTCTGACCTCGCTGTCGTTCGACATCGCCGTCCTGGAGCTGTGGCTGCCGTTGACACATGGCGCGCGGATCGTGCTCGCCGATCGCATAGCGGCGCATGATCCGGCAGTGCTGAAGGCGATCGTGGCCCGGCATGGCGTGACCATGATCCAGGCGACGCCATCGAGCTGGCGCATGCTGCTCGATCATGAGGAGACGGCGAGCTGGTTGCCCGAGCATTGTCGTCTGCTGAGTGGCGGCGAGGCGCTGGCGCCGGATCTGGCGCGGCGGCTGACGGCGCTGAGCGGCGAGGTCTGGAACCTGTATGGGCCGACCGAGACCACGGTGTGGTCGGCGCGTCACCGCCTCGATACGATGGATCCACGGCCTGTCATCGGGGGGCCGATCGGCAACACGACGCTGCATGTGCTCGACGCCGATCTCAACCTCGCGCCGGTCGGCGTGGTCGGCGAGCTGTTCATTGGCGGGGAAGGCCTCGCCCGTGGCTATTGGCGGCGCGCGGCGCTGAGCGCGGAGCGGTTCATCCCAGATCCGTTCGGCCCTGCCGGCGCACGGCTGTATCGGACTGGCGACCTCGCGCGCTGGCGGGCCGATGGGGTGCTCGACCATGTCGGCCGCGCCGATCATCAGGTCAAGATCCGCGGCCATCGCATCGAGCTCGGCGAGATCGAGGCGCGGCTGCGCGAGCAGCCGGGGGTGCGCGACAGCGTCGTGGTGGCGCAGGAGCTTGGCGGCAGCCGGCAGCTGGTCGGCTATGTCAGCGGCGATGATGTCGACAGTGCAGCGCTGCGCGCGGCGCTCGTTTTGGTGCTGCCGGACTACATGGTGCCGTCGCGCGTGATGGTGCTGCCGCAGCTGCCGCTGACGCCGAACGGCAAGGTCGACCGCAAGGCGCTGCCGCTACCCGATACCAGGCCGAGTGAAACGCCGCGTGTCGCGCCGCGCACGCCGACCGAGGTTGCGCTCGCGGCGATCTGGGCCGAGCTGCTGCACCGCGACGATGTCGGCGTCACCGACAATTTCTTCGAGCTCGGCGGCGACTCCATCATCTCGCTGCAAGTGGTCAGCCGCGCGCGGCGTGCCGGCATTCTCTTGGAGCCGAGAGATGTGTTCCGGCACCAGACGATCGAGCTCTTAGCGTCGGTCAGCCGCGAAGCGCGGGAGGATCGGCCAAAGGCGGCCCTGACACGTGGCGCGCTGGCTGGCCTTTCCGATGACGAGCTCGCGCGACTTGGTCTCGATTGGGACCTGATCGAGGACATCTATCCGCTGTCGCCGATGCAGCAGGGCATGCTGTTCCACAGCCTGCGCGACGCCGGCAGCGGCGTCTATGTGAACCAGATCAGCGTCGAGATCCGCGGACTCGATCCCGAGCGCCTGCGCACCGCATGGCAGAACGTTTCTGCGCGGCATCCGATGCTGCGGACGGGCTTCCTCTGGCGCGAGCTGTCCGGCTCGCCACTGCAGGCCGTCTATCACCACGCGTCCCTGCCGTTCGAAATCGATGATTGGTGCGGGCAAGCGATCGACGAAGCCAAGCTGTCGGCGGCCTTGGCCGGCGAGCGCGACGCGGAGTTCGACCTGGCGCGGCCGCCGTTGCAGCGCGTGCGTCTGCTGCGGATCGACGATGATTGCCACCGCTTGATCTGGACCTACCACCACATCCTGATGGATGGCTGGAGCTCGGCGCGCTTCCTCGGTGAAGTCCTGGAGAGCTATGCCGGACGCCAGCTCGCGCCCGCGCCGTCGCATTATCGGGACTACATGGCCTGGCTCGCAGCCCAGGACGCGGGAGAGGCCGAGCGCTTCTGGCGGGGTCAACTGGCCGCCTTCGAGCAGCCGACGCAGTTGGCCGACGCATTCGGTGCCCGCCGCAACGACGCGCATGGCCACAGTCGGTGCTACGTCAGGCTCGAGGAAAGTGCGACCGCAGCCTTGAAGGCGTTTGCCCGCCGCGAGCGCGTGACTCTCAATACCCTGATCCAGGGCGTCTGGGCGTTGCTGCTACAACGCTACACCGGCCAGAGCACCGTGACGTTCGGCGTCACCGTCGCCGGCCGGCCTGCGAGCCTGGATGGGGCCGAGCAGATGATCGGCCTGTTCATCAACACGCTGCCGATGATCGAGACGCCGCCGTCCGCCGCCACGATCGGCGACTGGCTGCGCGCGATGCAGACCCGCAACGCCGCGATCCGCAATCATGAGCAGACGCCGCTCTATGACATCCAGGGCTGGGCCGGCCGGGCCGGCGAGGCGATGTTCGACAGCATCATCGTGTTCGAGAACTATCCCGTCGATCGTGGCCTCGTCGGCGACGGCTCGCTGAGCTTTTCAGGCCTGCGCCATGTCGATGTCACCAACTACCCGATGGACCTGTCCGTCATGGTCGAGGACACGCTGCAGGTCGAATTCACCTACATGCCGAGCCACTTCACGCCCGACCAGGCGGAGCGGATCCGGGCGCAGTTCGAGCATCTGCTCGCGGCTCTGACGCGCGACGCCGCGACGGTGGTCGGCGCGATCGATGCTGCAACCAGCCAGGACGTGGCGCGTGCGCAGACCTGTAACTCTCATGCAGTGTCCGCCGTATCGGTTCCGCTCGTGCATGAGGCAATCAGCCAGCATGCAGTGATCGATCCTGAGCGGATCGCGCTGACGATTGGCGCGAGTAGCCTGTCCTATGGGGCGCTCGAGCGCCGCGCCAATCGGCTGGCGCATCACTTGATCAGCCTCGGACTGACGCCGGATCAGCGCGTCGGCGTGGTGGTCGAGCGCACCGAGGCGACGATGCTTGCGCTGCTCGCCGTGCTCAAGGCGGGCGGCGCCTATGTGCCGCTCGATCCCGAGCTGCCGCCCGAGCGTATCGCCTATGTGCTGCAGGACAGCGGCGCCGCGTTGCTGCTGAGCGGGGCGCGTGACGTGGCTGCGCCGGATGCCGTGGCGCGCATCGATCTTGCGGGATTTGACTTCGAGACGGGGCCGGATCATCCGCCGCAGCCGGGCCTGCATCCGGAGAATCTCGCTTACGTGATCTACACCTCCGGCTCGACCGGACGGCCGAAGGGCGTTGCAGTCGCGCATGGGCCTCTGGCGATGCACTGCCATGCCACCGCTGCGCTCTACGAGCTCGACACGCAATCCTGCGAGCTGCACTTCCTGTCGCTCGCTTTCGATGGGGCGCACGAGCGCTGGTTGACGGTGCTGTCGCAAGGGGCACGGCTCGTCATGCGCGATGCGGAGTTGTGGACGCCTGAGCAGACCGTCGAGGCCGCGCGCGCGCATGGCGTCACCCATCTCGGTCTGCCGCCGGCCTATCTGCAGCAGGTCGCCGATTGGGTCGAGCAGACCGGCCATCCGCCGCCGGTGAAGCTGTATTCGTTCGGCGGCGAGGCGATGCCGAAGGCGGGCTTCGACAAGGTGAAGCGGACGCTCAAGCCGCAGATCCTGATCAACGGCTATGGGCCGACCGAGACGGTCGTCACGCCATTGGTCTGGAAAGTCGACGGCGATGCCGACTGTGACAAGGCCTATGCGCCGATCGGCGTCCCCGTCGGTAATCGCTCAGCCTACATCCTCGATGGCCAGCTCAATCTGGTGCCCGCCGGCGCAGCGGGAGAGCTTTATATCGGCGGCGTCGGTCTGGCGCGCGGCTATCACGCCAGGGCTGGGCTGACGGGTGAGCGTTTCGTGCCGGATCCATTCTCGTCCGCTCCGGGCGCTCGCCTGTATCGCACCGGCGATCTCGCGCGTTGGGAAGCGGACGGCGTCATCGAATATCTCGGGCGCAGCGATGACCAGGTGAAGGTCAGCGGCTTTCGCATCGAGCTCGGCGAGATCCAGTCGGCGCTGCTCTCCGAACAGGCGGTGGCGCAGGCCGCGGTGCTCGCCGTGCCAGGAGCCGGAGGCAACCAGCTCATCGCCTATGTGGCGCCGAAGGATGCGCGCAATGCCGCTGGCTCTGCGGCCGAGCGGCTGTCTGCGAGTCTTGCGGCCTCGCTGCGCCGGAGCCTGCCGGCCTACATGGTGCCGGCCCGGATCGTCCTGCTCGAGCGGCTGCCGACGCTGTCGAGCGGCAAGGTCGATCGCAAGGCGCTGCCGGCGCCGGAGGCTGCGGGGGCCCGCAGCTTCGTCGCGCCCGAAAGTCCCGCCGAGATCGCGATGGCCCGGCTGTGGGGGGATGTTCTCGGCATTCCCCAGGTCGGCGTCACCGACAACTTCTTCGAGCTCGGCGGCAATTCGATCCTGAGCCTGAAGGTGATCGCACGGCTTCGTCGCGAGCCGATCCTCGGCACCGAGATCAAGCTCCGCGATCTCCTGCAGAAGCCCACGATCCGGGCGCTGCTCGGCACCGCCGCGAGCCCGGCGGCGCGGCCATCGGCGCTGCTGCCGCTGAATGCGCCGGTCGCGGCGGGCACGGAGCCTGTCTTCTGCTTCCATGGCGGCTTCGGCACGGTGTTCGACTACGCGCCGCTGGCGCGCCGCATGGAGGGCCACCGCCAGCTGATCGGGCTGCAATGCCGGAGCTTGATCGATCCGTCGTTTGTCGATGGATCGTTGACCGCCATGGCCGCGGACTACGTCGAGGAGATCCTGAAGACGCAGGACCATGGCCCGTATCATCTGATCGGCTGGTCGCTCGGCGGACTGATCGCATCTTTGGTCGCGGCAGAACTGGAGCGCCGCGGCTATGAGGTTGCGAGCCTCGGGCTGATCGACAGCTTCGTTCCAGATCCGCAGCGCCGAGCGGAGAGACAGGCAACGCAGCACTGGACCGATGATCTGCTCGGATTGCTGTCCGTGGCAGCGCCCGGCGTGGAATGGGCCACGATCAGATCGCAGGCCGCCGTGCTGCGCGATACTGGTGAGCCCGATACGGACGCGGCAATTAGAAGCCTGATCGCGAGCGTGATCGGAACGACGCCAGTGCAATCGCGCGATCGTCTGCTCGGCGCGGATGAGATCGTCAGTGCATTCAACGTTGGCCGGCAGCTCGCGCGGCTGGCCTACGCGGCGGACTGGCCTGCGGATCTCGCCGCCGAACCTGCCTGCTGGTGGACATCCGGACGTCTGGCGCAGCGCGCTTCGCTGGAGGCGCGGCTGACGGCGGCGGTGGATCTCGGCGTCATCGGCGACGACCACTTCTCGATCCTGGCCGACGACGCCTTCCTGTCGTCGATCTCGTCATGGCTGGAGCCGAACGGCACGGCGCAAGCCGTACCAGCTCTGCAATCCGAACCGGCAGAATGAGGTGATCATGGGCCTTCATCCCGACATCGCAGCGTTGCTCGACATGATCCAGCTCGGCACGGAATCCGGCGCGCGCATTCCGTTTCCGCAGCTCACACCGGCACAGGCGCGCGCTGATTTCGACGCCTCGTCGCCGCTGCTGGATGTCGATCCGCCGCCGCTCTCGCATGAGAGGCAGTTGTCCCTGCCGATGCGCGACGGCGCGGAGATCGCAGCCCGGCTCTATGCGCCGCGGATACCCGACTGCGCCGCGCCGCTGCCGGTGCTGCTCTACATGCATGGCGGCGGCTTCGTCGTCGGCAGCCTCGATTCGCACCAGCCGCTGTGTCGCGGGCTTGCGAGCGACAGCGCTGCGGCCGTGCTGTCGATCGGCTACCGGCTTGCGCCCGAGCATCGGTTTCCCACCGCGTTCGAGGATTGCGTCGACGCGCTCGCCTGGATCGGGCGCGAGGGGCCTGCGGCCGGCCTTGATCCTCAGCGTATCACGGTCGGCGGTGACAGCGCGGGTGGCACGCTGGCCGCAGCGCTGGCCATCGCCGCCCGCGACGACAGCACCTTGCCGCAACCTCTGCTCCAGGTGCTGGCCTATCCCGGCCTCAGCCCGCAGCAGGTCACCGAGTCCTACGCGAAATACGGCTCCGGCTTTCTGCTGGAGCGCGAGACCGTGGACTGGTTCTTCAATCACTATCTGCGCGATGACGCCGACCGGACCGATTGGCGGTTCGCGCCGCTGGCCGCGCCGGATCTGTCCGGCGTCGCGCCCGCGATGCTGCTGCTGCCCGAGTTCGATCCCTTGGTCGCCGAGGGACGGGACTATGCCGCGCGGCTTCTCGCGGCCGGCGTTGCCGTCGATCTGAAGATCTATCCCGGCATGATCCACGAGTTCCTGCGGATGGGCAACGTCGTGCCGGACGCGCTGCAGGCGCGTGGCGACATCGGCGCCCGGCTCGCGCTCGCCTTTGCCCAGCAAACCGGAGTCGGCTGCTGATGACGACCTCATCCAATCCCGGGATCGTCCATGCCGGCAGCCTGCTGCGGCCGTACTGGAAGCTCGTTCTCTGCGGCATTCTGCTTGGCCTCGTCGGCGGCGCCAGCGTCGCCAGCCTGCTCGCCGTGGTGAACAGAGGCCTTTATGCCGGCTCCGACGATGTCGGCAGCCTGATCGCCTCGTTTGTCGGGCTGTGCGTGCTGATCGTGGTCGGATCGGTCGGCTCTGATATCAGCGCCAACGTCGTCGGCCAGCGCATCATCGCTTCGCTGCGCAAATCCTTGGCCGCCAAGATCCTCATGGCGCCGATCGATCAGCTGGAATCCTACCGGACACACCGGCTGATTCCCGTGCTGACGAAGGACGTCGATGCGATCAGCGATTTCGCCTTCTTCTTCCCGGCCTTCCTGGTCTCCGGCGTCATCGTGGCCGGGTGCCTGGTCTATCTCGCCGTGCTGTCCTGGCCGCTGTTCCTGGTCGTGGCGGCGCTGATCGCGCTCGGATCTTTTGCGCATTTTCTGGCGCGCCGGCGCGGCATGTCCGGGTTCAATCTCGCGCGCCAATATGAGGACGATCTCCAGAAGCATTACCGGACGATCGCCGAGGGCGCCAAGGAGCTGCGTCTGCACCGGCCGCGGCGGCATCATGTGCATGTCGACCTGATCCAGCGCACCGTCGAGCGGATCAGCGACGTTCAGATCAGCGCCATCAATCTGCTGGTGACCGCGCGCGCACTCGGCACGGTGCTGCTGTTCCTGGTGATCGGCACCGCGCTCGTGCTGCGGCCGCTGCTCTGGCCGGACAGTCCACCATCGGTCTCGAGCGGCTTCGTCCTGGTGCTGCTGTTCATGCGCGGTCCGATCGATCAGCTGATCGGCATGCTGCCCTCGCTCGGACGCGCGCAGGTCGCGATGCGGCGTATCGCCGAACTCTCCGAGCGCTTCGCAACCGCCGAGCAGGACCTGCTCGCCGACCCGGTGCAAGCCACCGGCGAGCAGATCGACTCCATCGAGCTGCGCGGAGTCTCCTATGCCTTCGCGCCGGCTGCCGGTGACAAGCCGTTTGTGCTCGGGCCGATGGATCTGCGCATCGGCCGCGGCGAGATCGTCTTCATCGTCGGCGAGAATGGCAGCGGCAAGACGACGCTGATCAAGCTGCTGCTCGGCCTCTATGTCCCCGATGGCGGCGAGCTGCTGCGTGACGGCGTGCCCGTCGTGAGCGAGACACGGGACGACTACCGTCAGCTCTTCACCACGGTGTTCTCCGATTATTACCTGTTCGACACGCTGCTCCAGCAGAGTGGCGCCACGCCGGATTTCGCGCAGCGCTATCTCGACCGTCTCGAGCTCGCGCACAAGGTCTCGGTCGACAACGGAGCATTCTCGACCACCGACCTGTCGACTGGCCAACGCAAGCGTCTCGCGCTGATCAATGCCTGGATCGAGGAACGTCCGGTGCTCGTCTTCGACGAGTGGGCCGCCGATCAGGACCCGGCATTCCGCCACATCTTCTATACCGAGCTGCTCGCCGACCTGAAGCGGCTGGGAAAGACCATCATCGTGATCTCGCACGATGACCGCTACTTCCACTGCGCCGACCGGATCGTTCGGCTGCGCAATGGACGGATCGAAGAGGATGAACCTGCGCGACGCGGCGAAGTGCCGCGGGCGAAGCGTTCGCCGAAGTCACGAGTCAAAGACGACGTCGCGTCACGCGAGCCGACGCGGGCGTGAGCTCGCCGCTTTGTAACTAATCTAGATCGAGAGAGCGCCGGCCGGCTTGTCTTGGACGCTTGGACAAATTTACATCCTGAACGGGAGCGGACGGTGGTGAAGCTCGCGCAGGGCAACAGAGTGAGGGGCAGATGAACGCAAGCGCGCGCTTCGATGCAAGAATCGATGCGAGAGTCGACGGAGGAGGGACCTTTCAGGCCGGCGCCGATCTCGCGCTGTCGGTCGTCCGCGACAATGCAAGCATCCGCGTGATGGCCGACGGTGAGGCGTTGCTGTCGCTTCGGTTCGACAGTGAGCGAGGCGTGCTGGCTGTCTCGAGCGGTCCTGGCGATTCCCGCCAAATGGGACGCGGGCTATCCGCCGCGGCCGAAGCGCTGTTTGGCTGGCATCCGTCGCTTGAACAGCTCGTGCTCGATCTCGGAGAGCGGCAGGCGACCGCATCGGAGCTGGCGCGCGACGGCCTCGTGGTGCTGGTGGATGGCGCGCCGGTGTTGCTGCCGGAGATGCTGATGCAGCGGCGGGAGAGCTGGCTGACGGATGCGGCGCGGCCGTCCTATCCGCTGTCCTATGTGATGAGCGACGGCAAACGGCATCCGCGACGGCCGCCGAAGCCGGCCGGCCGCGTTTATGGCCGCTTTATCCCCTGGCTCTCGGAAGTGATCAGCTTTCGTGTCGTCCACGTCGAGCGGGATCTCGCGCTCGTCCACCGCTGGCTCAACGATCCCAGGGTGGATGCGTTCTGGAACGAGGCCGGAGACCTCGACAAGCACCGCCAGTATCTCTCCAAGATCCTGGCGGACCCGCACATGCTGCCGTTGATCGGCTGCTTCGGCGAGCGGCCATTCGGCTATTTCGAGCTGTATTGGGCCAAGGAGAACCGGATCGCGCCGTTCTACGACGCCGGCGACCATGATCGCGGCTGGCATGTCATCGTCGGCGAGGACGCGTTTCGCGGCCGGGACTTCATCACCGCATGGCTGCCCTCGCTCATGCACTACATGTTCCTCGACGATCCCCGCACCATGCGCATCGTCGGTGAGCCCGCGGCCGCCCACGTTCAGCAGCTGCGCAACCTCGATCGCGCCGGCTTTTCCCAGATCAAGACTTTCGACTTCCCGCACAAGCGAGCAACCCTGGTCATGTTGCTTCGTGAACGTTTCTTCGGCGATCGGCTGTGGCAGCCGGCAGCCAAGGACGCTGTCCTCGAGACCCAACGCTGACGGAGCATCACCTCATGTCCTATCAACTCGCATCGGAATATGATGTCGTCGGCGTCGGCTTCGGGCCGTCCAACCTGGCGCTGGCGATCGCGCTCGACGATTGCGCCAGGCATCAGCGGCAGAGCTGCCGCGCGCTGTTCGTGGAGCGGCAGCCCAACTTCAAATGGCATGGCGGCATGCTGCTCCCCGGCAGCAACATGCAGATTTCGTTCCTGAAGGATCTTGTGTCGCTGCGTGATCCGACCAGCCCGTTCACCTTCATCAACTATCTGCACAAATCGGGACGGCTGCTCGACTTCACCAATTGCAGGACGTTCTATCCGAGCCGCATCGAGTTCAACGACTATCTGGGCTGGGTCGCGGGCCAGTTCGGCAGCATGGTCGCGTATGGCGAGACGGTGGTCGCCGTCGAGCCGGTCAGCTCCGGCCAGTCGGTCGCCGCGCTTCGCGTAGTGACCCGGACGCAGGACGGAACGGAGCAGTCGCGCGTCGCGCGGAACCTTGTCGCCGCTGTCGGTGGCGTGCCACATGTCCCCGCCATGTTCCGGGCGATCGCCGGCGATCGCAGGATGGTGCATACGAGCGGCTATCTCGAATCGCCGGTCATCGGCGAGATGAAGGGGAGGGCGCCTCGCGTCGCGGTGATCGGCGGCGGCCAGAGTGCTGCGGAGGTCACGCTCGATCTGAGCGAGCGGCATCCGGATGTGCGGATCGATCTCGTGTTCCGCGGACATGCGCTCAAGCCGTCGGACAGCAGCCCGTTCGTCAACGAGATCTTCAATCCGGACTACACCGATTATTTCCATTCACGCGAGCAGAGCCAGCGGGCCGCGATTATCAGTAGCTTCCGCAACACCAACTATGCCGTGGTCGATCCGGATCTGCTCGATCAGCTCTACCGTATGACCTATCAGCAGCGCGTCTCTGGCGAGCGAAAGCTTGCGCTCCATCCGCGCAGCGAGATCGTCAGCGCCGAAGCCGGCTTGGACGGGATTACGCTCGAGCTGTTTAACAAGGACGAGGACGTCCGGCATCGGGAAACCTATGACGTAGTCGTGCTGGCAACCGGCTATGAGCGGTCGCCGATCCCGACCTTTCTCGATCCGATCAGCCGCTACATCGAGAGCAGCGCGCTGGAGCGCGACTATCGCCTCCAGACCAGCCCGGGCTTTCGGCCGCAGGTCTATCTGCAGGGCTGCTCGGAGATCTCGCACGGCCTGAGCGACACGCTGCTGTCGGTGCTGCCGATGCGCGCCCAGGAGATCACGGCGTCGCTCGTGCCGAGCATGGCCGGACGGCGCAGCCCGGAGCAGGGGCCGCACGTGGTCGAGCCGGTCTATTCGTAAGGAGCGGAGGCGTCGACCGGGATGAGCCGGCACGCCACTCCTTGGTGATGACCGTGGCGCCTTTGAAGCGGCACGGCGGATGAGCATCGGTGGTCGTCGTGATTGCGCATGTTGGAAGGCCGGGACTCTGGAGCGGCAAGCAGGCACGGCGAAGTCTAGGAATGGGAAATGGCTGAGCCGCATTTGCCTGAGCGGGTCGTGACTTTATTGATAGCGAGTGAGTATGCCCGGCTGGTGGGCCGGACCACGACGGAGCAGCTCGACTACATCGTCGACATCGCGTCATTGCATACGCGCGAGGAGCTGCTGCGGCGTCTTGGACACGACCGCAATCTGATGCGTCAGGTCGAGAAATGGCTCGGGTTTCACGACCGCCGGCTGCGGCGGCCGGCCGAGAGCATCGACGTTGCGATGTGCGGATTGGAGTTCCGCAAGCGGCGCATCCGGCGGTCGCGGCTTGGCGCGCGCCGACGCCGGCTGGATCCGAAGACCCCGCCCAAGGAGCGGGGCTGACCATCCAGCGGCTGATGAACCACTCACAGGATCGACGCTGACCGGACGCCCCCGATCGGCTGTCCGGATTTTCGGACGAGCTCGGAGGTCGCTTTCCGAAAGTTCGGACGGGCTGACCGGGGCGCGGCCCGGTCAGATCGCTAACGCTTTGTAAACAGGAGCATATCCGACGACATGCGGCGGTCGCGGACCGCCGGTCCCCTGGCACGGATGCTGCTTAAAGAGCCGCCAAACGAGCGCCAGCTCGACAACAACAGATGCGAGGGGACGTCCGGATGCTAGCCCACATCCCCATGAGCTTTTGACGCAGCGAGCAGGCGATTGCGCCTGTGCGGCGTTCGCGCGCGTGCCCTCGCGGCCGCGGCGCGTTCGGGCGTGCGGGTCGACGTGGCCGCCAAGCTGCTCGGAGAGCATCGCGCCCGCAGCTCCAGACGCTGATGTCGGCGGCTGAACGAGACGTAGACCGAGTAGGACCAGGGAGAGAAGAGACGATGTCTGCAACCACCACGGCGGCTCCGGCCCCGAAGAAGCCGTTCTATCGGGTCCTCTACGTTCAGGTCCTGGTCGCGATCGTGCTCGGCGTCATCGTCGGCTGGGTATGGCCGGAGGTCGGCAAGAACGAATGGATCAAGGCGCTCGGCGACGGCTTCGTCAAGCTGATCAAGATGGTGATCGCGCCGGTCATCTTCTGCACCGTCGTCTCCGGCATTGCCCACGTCTCCGAGGTCAAGAAGGTCGGCCGCGTCGCCGTCAAGGCGCTGATCTATTTCGAGATCGTCTCGACCTTCGCACTCGCGCTGGGTCTGATCGTCGGCAATTTCATCCAGCCGGGGGCGGGGTTCCAGGGCCAGAGCAACGCCGCCGCGGTCGCCAACTACGCCAAGCAGGCGAGCGAGATGAAATCGGTCGACTTCGTGCTCCACATCATCCCGGACACGGTGGTGGGCGCCTTCGCGCAGGGCGAGATCCTGCAGGTGCTGCTGTTCTCGATCCTGTTCGGCATCGCGCTGATGAGCCTCGGCGAGCGCGGCCACACCATGCGGGCCTTCGTCGATGATGCGGCGCATGCGATCTTCGGCGTCATCGCGATCGTCGTGAAGGCGGCCCCGATCGGCGCCTTCGGCGCCATGGCCTTCACCATCGGCCGCTATGGCCCGCAGGCGCTCGGCAACCTCGCCGGCCTGATCGCGACCTTCTATCTCACCGCGCTCGCCTTCGTCGTCATCGTGCTCGGCATCATCGCTCGCATCGCTGGCTTCTCGATCTTCAAGTTCCTGAAATACATCAAGGACGAGCTCCTGATCGTGCTCGGCACCTCCTCGTCGGAGAGCGCGCTGCCGCAGATGATGGAGAAGCTGGAGCGGCTCGGCTGCTCCAAGCCAGTGGTCGGCCTGGTCGTTCCGACCGGTTATTCCTTCAATCTCGACGGCACCAACATCTACATGACGCTGGCGACCTTGTTCATCGCCCAGGCCATGAACGTGCATCTCTCCTTCGGCGAGCAGATCACCATCCTGCTCGTGGCCATGCTGACCTCGAAGGGCGCGTCGGGCATCACCGGCGCGGGCTTCATTACCCTGGCCGGAACGCTGGCCGCCGTCCGGCCGGAGCTCGTTCCGGGCATGGCGATCGTGCTCGGCATCGACAAGTTCATGAGCGAGTGCCGCGCGTTGACCAATCTTTGCGGCAACGGCGTCGCCTGCGTGATCGTCGCCTGGTGGGAGGGCGAGCTCGACCGCGACAAGCTGCGCATGGCGCTCGATCGCGACATCGATCCGTCTGATGTCGAGGTGGCCGTCACGACCGGCTGAGCAACGTGGCCGTGCAGGCGTCGCCGCTGCTCGCGCGCGGTGACGCCATGCGGCGCGGGCCATCTCGCGGCCCGTTCGAGCAGAGCCGGCGAACCTGCTGGCACGGCCCAATCGTGATGCGGCCAACATCAAATGATCTGCTAAGGTATCGATGACATCTAGGTTATCGAGGACTTGGCGCTGACGGCGTGACACCGGCAGCGCCACGGTCACCCCTTGGGGAGAGTTGGTGATGGCCGTTGCGCAGGCGGAAGTCCCTCGTGTCGTGATCGTCGGCGGTGGCGCCGGCGGCCTGGAGCTCGCGACCCGGCTCGGCGACAAATATGGCCGCAAGGGCAGGCTGGACGTCACGCTGGTCGAGCGCAACCGCACCCATGTCTGGAAGCCGAAGCTGCATGAGATCGCCGCCGGCAGCATGGACATCTCCGCGCACGAGGTCGACTACCTCGCGCAGGCCTATTGGCACGGCTTCCACTACCGCATCGGCGACATGATCGGGCTCGACCGCGACAAACGCGAGGTGCTGGTCGCGCCCTATCTCGATGCCGAGGGGCGCGAGGTGACCCCGCAGCGGACTATTCCCTATGACGTTCTCGTCATCGCCATCGGCAGCCAGAACAATGATTTCGGCACGCCGGGGGTGGTCGATCACGCGATCAAGCTGGAGTCGCAGCGCGACGCCCGGCGCTTCCACGAGCGCATGATCAACGCCTGCATCCGCGCCCATTCGCAATCGTCGCCGATCGCCGCCCATCAGCTCAAGGTCGCGATCATCGGCGCCGGCGCGACCGGCGTCGAGCTCGCCGCCGAGCTGCACCGCACGACGCGCGAGGTCGTGGCTTACGGTCTCGACCAGGTCGACGCCGAGAAGGACATCAAGATCACGCTGATCGAGGCCGCGCCCCGGGTGCTCCCCGCGTTGCCCGAGCGCGTTTCGAGCGAGACCGGCAAGCTGCTTGAAAAGCTCGGCGTCGAGGTCCTGGTCGGCGCCAAGGTCGCCGAGGTCGCGGCCGATCATGTCAGCCTCGCCGATGGCCGCGTCATCCCGGCCGAGCTGATCGTCTGGGCCGCCGGCGTCAAGGCGCCGGACTTTCTCAAGGACATCGCGGGGCTGGAGACCAACCGCATCAACCAGCTCGTGGTCAAGCAGACGCTGCAGACCACGCGCGACGAGCGCATCTTCGCGATCGGCGACTGCTCGGCCTGCGCGTGGGGCGAGCGCGGCAACGTGCCGCCGCGAGCGCAGGCGGCGCACCAGCAGGCCTCACATCTCACCAAGCAGATCCCGCGCTTCATCCGGGGCGAGGCGCTCAGCGACTATCGCTACCATGATTTCGGCTCGCTGGTGTCGCTCGGCGAGTTCTCGACCGTCGGCTCGATGATGGGCGCGCTGGTCGGCGGCAATCTGGTGTTCGAGGGCCTGTTCGCCCGCATGATGTATCTGGCGCTGTACAAGATGCATGAATATGCGCTGCACGGCCTCGCCAAGGTCACGCTGGATACGCTGGCGCGCCTGATCACCCGCCGCACCGAGCCGCATGTGAAGCTGCATTGATCGCCGAGACCGTCGCGGCTGTGCCCTTGTCCCGGCCGCCGCTGGATGGCTCGCGAGGTCCGGGTGGCCGATTTTACTGTCGCAAATTCCGGAGCAAGATCGTAGACTTAGGGCTTGATGCGGGCGCGATGGGCGCGGCCCGCTACGCCCCGGATTTGCCTGGCTCAGGAGATGACGGACCTTCCCATCCGGATCGGCCTCGAGGGACATCCCGATGCCGCCATGGTCCGGGGGCGCGCGGGCTGGCTCCTGCGCGGACTCCTCGCTGTTGCGCTGGTCGGCGCAGCGGCCTGGCTCGGCTATGCCGTCGCCTTCTCCCGCGGGCTCGATCAGCGCCACGCCGCAGCCCAGCAGCGGCTGGCGGTCGAGGCCGCCCAGCTCGACGGCTATCTCTCGCGCTTCGAATATCTGCCGTCCCTGCTGGAGACCTCGGCCGATGTTTTCAGGCTGCTCGGTACGCCGGATGACCGCGCGCTGCAGCAGAGTGTCAGCCTGTACCTGAAGTCGATCAATCTGCTGGCCGGCGCCGACAACCTCTATGTGCTGACCGTGGACGGCGACGCAATCGCGGCCGCCGATTTCGACCAGCCGGGGACGCCGGTCGGCAGCAATCTGTCCTATCGGCCTTACATGCGCCAGGCACTGGCGACCGGCCGCGGCGCGTTCTTCGGCATCGGCATCACCAGCGCCCGCGCCGGCTATTATCTGTCCTATGCGATCAAGCACGATGGGCGCACGATCGGCGTCGCCGTGGTCAAGGTCAACCTCGATGCCTTCGAGCGCGAATGGCGCAACCGCGGCGCGGACATGCTGCTGGTCGACGCCCGCGGCGTCACCATTCTAGCCTCCCGTGACGAGTGGCGCTTCCGGCCGCTGACGCCGCTCGCAGTCGATGCGCTGGAGGAGATCGCGACGTCCAAGCCCTATGGCAGCTCCAGCCTCGCGCCGCTCGGCTGGACCGTCATGGAGCGCGCGGATCGCGGCGGGCGGGTCGCGACCGAGCGTGGCGCTGTCTACAGCATCGACGAGCGGCCGCTGCACGAGCGGCAATGGCAGCTGATGCTGCTCGACGACGAGGCGCCGATCCGGCGCGTGGCCTATGTCATCGGTGCACTGTCGGGTCTCGCCTGCATCGCGGCGCTGCTGCTGCTCGGCCTGCTCGCGCAGCGCCGCAGCGAGATCCGGCAGCGGCTGGCGAGCCAGGCCGCGCTGCAGGCCGCCAATGACCGGCTGGAGATCCGGGTGCAGGAGCGCACCGCCGAATTGCGCGCCGCGCAGGACGAGCTCGTGCATGCCGGCAAGCTCGCCGTGCTTGGCCAGATGTCGGCCGGCATGGTGCACGAGATCAACCAGCCGCTCGCGGCGCTGCAGACCGCGTCTGACAACGCCGTGCAGTTCGTCGACCGCGGCATGATCGGCGAGGCCCGCGGCAATCTCGTCCGCATCGGCGAGTTGGTGCGCCGCCTGGCGCGCCTGACCGGTCAATTGCGGGTGTTCGCCTACAAATCCAACGCGCCTCTTGAGGCTGTTGCGGTCGAGCAGGCGGTGGCCGAGACGCTGAAGATCCTTGGCGCGCGGGTGAAGGATGGCGGCGTCGACATCAGCATCGATCTCGCGCCGGATCTGCATGTCCGCGCCGAACAGATCCGGCTCGAACAGCTGCTCTGCAACATCGTCGCCAACGCGCTCGACGCCGTCGAGGGCGCGGCGCAGAAGTCGATCTCCATCAGCGCCGAGCGCGAGGAGGGGCAGTGCCGTATCGCCATCGGCAATAGCGGGCCGGCGATCGCTGACGATGTTCTGCAGCGCATGTTCGAGCCGTTCGTGACGACCAAGCCGGCCGGCAAGGGGCTCGGCCTCGGCCTCGTCATCGCCAATCACATCGCGCGCTCGTTCGGCGGCGAGCTGCGGGCGCGCAATTGCGAGCCCATGGGCGCCGAGTTCGTCCTGCTGCTGCCGCTCGCCGCATGAGAAGGTCCGCTCATGAGTTCTGAACAGCCGGTCGGCGTGATCTATGTCGAGGACGACGAGGACGTGCGCATCGGCGCCGTGCAGGCGCTGCAGCTCGCCGGCCTCCCGGTGACGCCGTTCGCCTCGGTCGAAGCGGCGAGCGCGGTCGTCCGCGCCGACATGCCGTTCGTGGTCGTCTCCGACGTGCAGCTGCGCGGCAAGAGCGGCACGGCATGGCTGGCCGAGCTGCATCGGCTGGATCCGGACCTGCCGGTCATCCTGGTCACCGGCCATGGCGACATCTCGATGGCGGTGGAGGCGATGCGCAACGGCGCCTATGACTTCATCGAGAAGCCGTGCTCATCGGAGCAGCTCGTCTCGGTCGTCCGCCGCGCGCTCGACAAGCGCAGGCTCACGCTCGAGGTGCGTACCTTGCGCTCGGCGCTCGCCGACCGTCAGGGCATCGAGGCGAGCCTGCTGGGCCGCTCGCCGCAGATCCAGGAGGTGCGGCGCCTGGTCGCCAATCTCGCCTCGACCAATGTCGACGTCACGATCTATGGCGAGACCGGCACCGGCAAGGATGTCGTCGCACGCTGCCTGCATAATCACAGCACGAGGCGTGGCGGCAACTACGTCGCGGTCAATTGCGGCGGCCTGCCGGAATCGCTGGTCGAAAGCGAATTGTTCGGCCACGAGGCCGGCGCGTTCACCGGCGCCACCAAGCAGCGCATCGGCAAGATCGAGTACGCCCATGGCGGCACCTTGTTCCTCGACGAGATCGAGAGCATGCCGCTCAGCGTCCAGGTCAAGCTGCTGCGCGCGCTGCAGGATCGCGCGATCGAGCGCGTCGGCTCGAACAAGACCGTTGCGGTGGATTGCCGGGTCGTCGCCGCCAGCAAGGCCAATCTCTACGAGCTCAGCGAGAGCAAGCAGTTCCGCGCCGACCTCTACTACCGCCTCGGCGTCGCTTTCATCGAGCTGCCGCCCTTGCGCGAGCGGCGCGAGGACATTCCCATCCTGTTCGAGCACTTTACTCTGGATGCGGCCAAGCGCTTCGAGCGCGACGCGCCGATCGTGGACGATGCGACCATGTCGCTGCTGCTCGGCCATGCCTGGCCCGGCAATGTCCGCGAGCTGCGCAACGTCGCCGATCGCTTCGTGCTCGGCGTGCTCGACCGGAGGGTGTTGAGCCGGTCCGCGGCCACGTCGTCCGAGCTGTCGCTGCCGCGGCAGTTGGAGAACATCGAGCGCTCGATCATCGAGGACGCGCTCCGCCGCAAGCTGGGTGATGTGCAGGCGACAGCCACCATGCTCGGCGTGCCCAAGCAGACGCTGTACGACAAGATCAAGCGGCTTGCGGTCGATGTCGACGGTATCCGCGAGCGGCACTGATCCGCGACGATCGGTCACGCGCATGCGGTGCGCGTCCTAACCTGGATTAGGAAGGCTCCGCTTTAGAGTCGTTGTAAAACTGCGGCGCCCAGGCCGTAGGAACAGCCGTCACAGCACATCATTGCCGCGAGGTCACTTCGAACAGGAGACCTTTGCATGTACTACTTTGACAAGCGGCTGCAGTATCCGGTGGCGGTGGAGAGTCCTGATCCGATCTTCGCCCGTCAGCTGCAGCAGGCGATCGGCGGCGTCGAGGGCGAGATCCGCGTCTGCCTGCAATATTTCTTCCAGGCCTGGGGTGCCCGCGGCCCCGCCAAATATCGCGACGTGCTGCTCAATACGGCGACCGAGGAGATCAGCCACATCGAGATGCTGGCGACGGCAGTGGCGCTCAATCTCGAGAATGCGCCGGCGACGATGCAGGAGACCACGTTGCAGGCGAACCCGGTCGTCGGCGCCGTCATGAGCGGCGGCGAGCGGCCGCGTCACGTCATCGAGGGCATGCTGCACCGGCATATCCTCTCGACCGGCATGGCGGCGTTCCCGGCGAATTCCGACGGCGTGCCGTTCGACTGCTCGCACATCTATGCCAGCGGCAATCTCGCTGCTGACATGTATTGCAACGTCGCAGCCGAAGCGACGGGGCGCACGCTCGCCGTGCGGCTCTACAACTCGACCGCCGATCGCGGCATGCAGGACATGCTGAGCTATCTGATCGCGCGCGACACCATGCATCAGCAGCAATGGCTTGCCGTGATCGAGGACCTCGGCCCGGGCCAGCTGCCGATCCCGAACAGCTTCGATCGCAGCAAGGAGGCGACCGAGTTCGCCTACATGTTCATGGGCACCGAGCGCAACGGCACGCCGCCGGAGCCCGGCCGCTACTCCGAGGGACCGTCGCTTGATGGCCAGGGCCAGTTCTCGATCCGCCCCGGCTTCGAGCCGCTCGGCGAGGTGCCCAACCTCGGCCCGGCCCGCCCCGACAGCGCCGCGCAGCGCGATCAGATGAACGCGACGCCGACGACCAACGCGCTGACCTGATGAGACCCGCGCGGCCGGCGCCTCTGCGGGGCCGGCCGTCGCGCCTCATCGACGTGCGCTCTGTTCCTCGTGGCCATGAGGAACGAATGCGTGACGACATCTGTTGAAGAGTCATGACAGGCAGAGACACACGCGACCTGCGCTCCGGCGCCTACGACCCCGTCAGCAAGGACGGCTTGCCCCAACCGCAGCAAGTCAAGGACGAGACCACAGCCCGCCAGCAGGAGCAGTGGGGCGCCGACGTCCGCGCCGAGCCCTTACCCGGCACCGAACCAGTGCTACCGGAAGGGCTGACGCGCGAGCGCCGCGACCCGCTCAATCGCAACACCGGCCGGCACGAGACTAAATAGAAGCCGCGAACTCGCTGCGCTCCCTCTCCCCGTTCTTCACGGGGAGAGGGCCGGGGTGAGGGGCAGCGGCACGGGTAGTGTGAATAGGGGCAAACGCGCCAGGTGCGTTTGCGGTGAGACCTGTACCCCCTCACCCGGATTGCATCTGACGATGCAATCCGACCTCTCCCCGCAAGCGGGGAGAGGTGCAGCGAGCAAGACGCACAAGCGTGCGTCTCACTGCAGCTGCGCAGCGCACCAACTTACTTCGCCGCGATCACCATGATCTCGACCGTGTACTGCGGCGCAGCCAGCCCAGCCTCGACGGTGGCGCGCGCGGGCGTGTTGCCGGCGGAGACCCAGCCGTCCCACACCGCATTCATCTCGCCGAAGGTCTTGATGTCGGTGAGGTAGATCGTCGCGGACAACAGCTTGGTCTTGTCGGTACCGGCCTTGGCGAGGTGGCCGTCGATGATCGCGAGAATTTCCTCGGTCTGCTTGGTCACGCTCTCGCCGGCGGTCTTCTGCGCGACGACACCGGCCAGATAGACGGTATTGCCGTGGACGACGACCTGGCTCATGCGCGGGCCGACTTCAAAACGCTGGATGGACATCGAGAGAACTCCTTAAGGTCAATTCGGGGCCTCTCCCTAGCGCGTGCGGCGCGGCAGCGCCAGTCGGCTGAGCGGTCGTCTGCGCCGCACGACCTTGCGTTGCTGACATATCCACGACACACGGTTGACGGCATTCCTGAGCGCCACAGCCTCGCCGCGCTGCACAGCGGCTCTTGCTCACGGCTGAGGCAAGCACGGAGCGTTTTCCGCGCTTGCACCGATATTTGAGACATGAAACATTCCCGGCGAGGTTCCTTTTAAACGATTTCGGAGGGGCGTGATGCGGAAACGGTTAATGCTGGCGGCGTTGTCGGCGGTCGCATTGGCGACGAGTGCAGGGTCGAGCTTCGCGCAGCAGACGATCCGCGTCGGCTGGACCATTCCGGCGGAGGAATCCAAGTACTGGATGATGAAGCGGCCGAGCGAGTTTCCCGATCTCGGCAAGACCTACAACATCGAGTGGACGCAGTTCCAGGGCACGGCACCGATGACGCAGGCGCTCGCCGCCGGCGCGCTGGATTGCGCCACCCAGGCGCCGCTGTCGCTGTCGAACGGCGTGGTCGGCGGCGGCCTCAAGGCCTACATCGTGGCGCAGCACGTCTATGAGAAGCCGGGCGGGTTCTCGGTGTATTGGGCGGTCAAGGACGATTCGCCGATCAAGACCATCGCTGACCTCAAGGGCAAGACCGTCGGCATCTCCGTGATCGGCGGCGGCACGCAGGGCCCGTTCAACCTGCTGCTGAAGCAGGCCGGGCTCGATCCCGCCAAGGACATCAAGCTGGTCGAGGTCGGCTTCGCGGTCGCCGAGGACGCGCTGCGCCAGGGCCGCGTCGATGCCGTCAATATGAACCAGCCGTTCGCCGCGCGCGCCGAGGCCAAGGGCGGCACCCGCAAGCTGTTCCAGCTCTCGGAGGCGATGCCGAACATCGTCCACATCCTCGAAGCCTGCCGCGCCGACTTCGTCGACAAGAACCCGGACCTCGTGAAGGCATACGTCCGCGACATCACCGCCGGCATGAAGAAGGCGCTCGCCAACCGAGACGAGACGCTCAAGGTCGTGTCCGAAGTGATGAAGGTGCCGGTGCCCGTCATCGAGACCTATCTTCTCAAGGACAATGATTTCGGCCGCGATCCCGTCGCGGCGCCGAACTTCCCGGCGATCCAGAAGATGCTCGATATCTACGCCGAGACCGGCATGCTGCCGAAGCTCGACGTCGCCCAGTTCAAGCATCCCTCGATCGTCGCGCCGATCCAGTAGGGCGCACGCGGAGCCTGTGTCGATGAGGAAGCTGCGCTCGCGCGTCACGGTGGAGGGGCTCGACCGCGCCCCGCACCGCGCCTTCATGCGCGCGATGGGTCTCGATGATGCCGACATCGCCAAGCCGATGATCGGCATCGTCAGCCAGAAGGGCGAGCAGACGCCCTGCAACATGACGCACGACTTCCAGGTCGATGCCGCCAAGACGGGCGTCTCCGAGGCCGGCGGCACGCCGCGCGAATTCGCCACCGTCTCGGTGTCCGACGGCATCAGCATGAACCATGAGGGAATGAAGTTCTCTCTGTTCTCGCGCGAGCTGATCGCCGATTCGATCGAAGCCGTGGTCCACGGCCTCGCCTATGACGCGCTGATCGGTTTCGGCGGCTGCGACAAGACCTTGCCCGGCGTGATGATGGGCATGGTTCGCTGCAACGTGCCCTCGATCTTCATCTATGGCGGCAGCGCGCTGCCCGGGAAGTATCAGGGCCGCACGCTCACGGTGCTCGACTCCTATGAGGCCGTCGGCAGCTACATGACCGGCGAGATCGACGCCGCCACGCTGGAGGGCATCGAGCGCTCCTGCCTACCGACGATCGGCGCCTGCGCCGGACAGTTCACCGCAAACACCATGGGCATGCTGTCGGAGGCGATGGGGCTGTCGATGCCCAACGTCTCGATGATCCCCGGCGTCTATGCCGAGCGCGGCCATGTCGCGCGCGCCGCGGGGCGGCTGATCATGCAGATGCTCGCCAACGGCGGACCGCTGCCGCGCGACATCGTCACGCGAAAATCCCTGGAGAATGGTGCTGCGATCGTCGCGGCCACCGGCGGCTCGACCAACGCGGCGCTGCATCTGCCGGCGATCGCCAACGAGGCCGGCATCCGCTTCACGCTCGACGATGTCGGCGAAGTCTTCGCGCGCACGCCGCTGATCGGCAATCTCCGTCCCGGCGGCAAGTACACTGCCAAGGACGTCTACGACATCGGCGGCGCAGCCGTGGTGATCCGGGCGCTGATCGAGAGCGGCCACATCGACGGCTCCTGCATCACGGTGACCGGCCGCACGCTCGCTGAGGAATATGGCGCGGCCAATGCGCCGGACGGCGAGATCGTATTCGCGCCGGCGAAGCCGATCATGGCCGACGGCGGCGTCGCCGTGCTGAAGGGCAATCTCGCGCCGGATGGCGCGGTCATCAAGGTCGCCGGGCTCAAGAGCCTGGTGTTCGAGGGCCGCGCCCGCGTATTCGAGGACGAGGAGGCCTGCGTCGCCGCCGTCCGCGCGCGCAACTATCAAGCCGGCGAGGTGCTGATCATTCGCAACGAAGGGCCAGTCGGCGGCCCCGGCATGCGCGAGATGCTCGGGGTCACCGCGCTGATCTACGGCCAGGGCATGGGCGAGAAGGTCGCGCTGATCACCGACGGCCGCTTCTCCGGCGCCACCCGCGGCATGTGCATCGGCTACGTCTCGCCGGAGGCCTTCGTCGGCGGCCCGCTGGCGCTGGTGAAGGATGGCGATCCCATCCGCATCGATGCGAAAGCGCGCACGCTCGATGTGCTGCTCGATGAGCGCGAGCTTGCCGCACGTCGCAGTGCCTGGACGCAGCGACCGGCGCGCCATCGCGCCGGCGCCTTGGCGAAATATGCCAAGCTGGTCGGACAGGCCCCGCTCGGTGCCGTCACGCACGAGGGGCCTGCTGAATGGCCCTGGTTCGATCAGGATCAGGAATGACCGTGCGCGAGCGACGATTGGCAGGTTTCTTGCTAATCTGCGGCAGTCCTCGAGCAATATGGTGGAGCGTGTGAGCGTGCTGCATCGGAAAGAGAAGCTGACATGGGCGTGACCCCGATCCGACCTGGCCAACTCGCGGGCGTGCCGCTCGGCCGCCGTGCGGCCACGCCGATAATCGAGATCGATCACGTCTCGCAGGTGTTCAAGACCTCGTCGCGCCGCGACCACGTCGCGCTGTCGGATATCTCGCTCTCGGTGGAGGAGGGCGCCTTCGTCTCCATCCTGGGTCCCTCCGGCTGCGGCAAGTCGACCTTGCTCTACATCGTCGGCGGCTTCGTCAAGCCGACCAGCGGCGCCGCCAAGATGAAGGGCAAGCCGATCACCGGCCCCGGCACCGATCGCGGTCCGGTGTTCCAGGAGTTCGCGCTGTTCCCGTGGAAGAGCGTGCTCGGCAACGTCATGTATGGCCCGCTGCAGCAGGGCATGAAGGCGTCGAAGGCCGAGGCGCTGGCGCGGACCTTGCTCGCGATGGTCGGCCTCACCGGGTTCGAGAAGTTCTATCCCAAGGAGCTGTCCGGAGGCATGAAGCAGCGTGTCGCGCTGGCTCGCACCTTGGCCTATGGCCCCGAGGTGCTGCTGATGGACGAGCCGTTCGGCGCGCTCGATGCGCACACCCGCACGCGGCTGCAGAACGACCTGCTCGACATCTGGGAGCGCGACCGCAAGACCGTGCTGTTCGTGACGCACTCGGTCGAGGAAGCCGTGTTCCTCTCCGACAAGGTCGTCATGATGTCGCGCTCGCCCGGCCGCATCCGCGAGGTCATCGACATCGACCTGCCGCGGCCGCGCCGCCGCGAGGAGCTGCTGCTCGATCCGCGCTATCAGAACTACATCGTCGAGATCGAGCGCATGTTCGACGCCTCCGGCGACAACGAGCTGCCGTCATGAATGGCGTCTTGAAGCCGCTCGCGCCCGTGCTGGCCTGCTGCGGGCTGTTGCTTGCGTGGCAGCTCGCCTCGCTCGGGCTGAAGAACGACAGCTTCCCGACCGCGCTGGAATCGCTGCGCGCGATCCCGCCGATCCTCACCGACAAGGAATCGCTGATCAACATCCTGGCCTCGCTGCGGCGGATGGCGATCGGTTTCGGGCTCGCGCTGGCGTTTTCGATCCCGCTGGGATTGCTGATGGGCCGCAGCCGCGCCACCGCCGCCTTCTTCAATCCGCTGCTGATGCTGATCTATCCCGTGCCGAAGGCCGCACTGATGCCGATCATCATGCTGTGGCTCGGCGTCGGCGACATCTCGAAGACGCTGGTGATCTTCCTCGGCGTCAGCCTGCCCGTGATCTATCACAGTTTTGAGGGCGCCAAGGCGGTTGAGGAGAAGATGCTGTGGTCGGGCGCCGCCATGGGGCTGTCGCCGGCCGAGCGCCTGCTGCGCATCGTGCTGCCCGCCGCGCTGCCGGAGATCCTCACCGGCTGCCGCACCGGCCTGGTGCTGGCGCTGATCACGATGGTGACGAGCGAGATGATCGCCCGGCAGTCCGGCGCCGGCAACATCCTGTTCAACGCGCTCGACATGGGCCAGTACGACACGGTGTTCGCGATGATCATCATCGTCGGCGCGATGGGCATCTGCCTCGATGCCGCGTTCGAGATCGTCAGGCGCGCCCTGGTGCGCTGGTCGGAGCCGCAATTCGACATGCCCCTGAGCTTCTCATGACGCGCTCCTCCAACGATATCCTTTTGGGCGCGGCACCGATCGCGTTGGTCCTGCTGCTATGGCAAGGCCTCGTGTCGTTCGGCTACGCGCCGGCGACCCTGCTGCCGCCTCCCGGGCAGGTATTTCTTCGTATGGGCCAGCAGCTCTCCAGCGTCACGTTCCAGCAGGACATCGCCGCAACCCTGTTCCGGCTCTTCGCCGGCTTCGCTATCGCCGTCATCATCGGCGTGTCGCTCGGCATCGCCGCCGCCGTCAGCCCGCCGATCAACGCCGCCGTTAAGCCGATCGTCCGCGTGCTGGCGCCGCTGCCGAAGGTCGCGCTCTATCCGGCCTTCCTGCTGCTGCTCGGCTTCGGGCACGAATCCAAGATCATGCTGGTGGCGGCTGATGCGCTGTTTCCGATCCTGCTGTCGACCTATTACGGCGCGACCACCATCGAGCAGAAGCTGATCTGGTCAGCGCTCGCCGCCGGCACAAAGCCGCGTGACGTGCTGTGGAAGGTGGTGCTGCCGGCGGCGATGCCCTCGATCCTGACCGGCTGCCGCATCGGCCTCGTGATCTCCTGCATCGTCGTGTTCCTCGCGGAGATGATCACCTCGACCGACGGGCTCGGCCACGTTCTCGTCACCGCCGCGCGCACCTTCCAGGCGGTCGACATGTTCGTGCCGCTGATCACGATCTCGCTGCTGGGCCTCATTCTCAACGCCCTGCTGCAGGGCTTGCGCGCCTATCTGCTGCGCGGCTTCCCTTCAGTCTGATACACAACCAACAACAATTCGGGAGAACGACCATGCTGGCGGATCGCATCGAGGCGAAATGGATCGACGCATTCTGCGAGATCTTCGAGCGCTGCGCCGTGAAGGCCGGCGACACCGCCGCCATCCTGTCGGAGACGCAGTCGCGTCCGCTCAACGTGCACATCGCCGAGCTGGCGCTATTGCGCATGGGCGCGCGTCCCTTCCATGTCGTGGTGCCGACCCCGCGTAATCCGCATCCCGTGCCGGTGCGCTCGACCGGCGCCTCGGAGGCGATCGGCAAGCTCGGCCCCGTCGTGACGGCCTTGCAGCAGGCCGGCTTCGTCGTCGACTGCACCATCGAAGGCCTGATGCACGCCGTGGAGACGCCGGACATCCTCAAAGCCGGCGCGCGCATTCTCGTGATCTCGAACGAACATCCCGAAGCGCTCGAGCGCATGCGGCCCGATGCGGCGCTGGAAAAGCGCGTCCGTGCCGCCGCCAAGATGCTGCGCGGCACCAAGCGGATGCGCGTGACGTCGAAGGCCGGCACCGATCTCGACGTCGTCATGGAGGGTGCCTCCACCGTCGGCGTCTGGGGCTGGACCGATCGTCCCGGCACGCTGGCGCATTGGCCGGGCGGCATCGTCGTCAGCTTCCCCAAGAGCAAATCGGTCAACGGCACCATCGTGATGGCGCCGGGCGACATCAACCTCACCTTCAAGCGTTATCTGTCGTCACCCGTCACGCTGACCATGCGGGACGACTACATCACCAACCTGGAAGGCGAGGGCGCCGACGCCGCGATGATGCGCGCCTATCTCGCGTCCTGGGGCGACCGCGAGGCCTATGCCGTCTCGCATGTCGGCTGGGGCATGAACCCCGGCGCGCGCTACGAGGCACTGACCATGTACGACCAGCGCGACACCAACGGCACCGAACTGCGCGCCGTCCCCGGCAACTTCCTGTTCTCCACCGGCGCCAACGAATTCGCCGGCCGCTACACCGCCGGCCATTTCGACCTGCCGATGATGGGGACGACGATCGAGCTGGATGGGGTCGCCGTGATCAAGGCCGGCGTGCTGCAGGACGTGTTCGGCTAATTTCCCCGGTGGGTCGCAAGCACTCGCCCTGGGGACAGTCTGCTCCCCTCCCCGCAAGGGGGAGGGGAGTGCACCGTGGTCGCGGAGGCAGGTCGCCTCAAACGGCGAAGAGAGTCGATGACGATCCGCAGCCTCGAGGCATATTCCGAAAAAAATAAATCACTTGCCATTTTTCGGAATATATGGTTCTCTCTCCCCATCCCGCCTCAAGCAGAAGGGGCGTAGCGCGCGATCGTCACGACACGCGAGGCGGGGAGCGGTGGCCGCGAGAGGTCGCAGCGTTTTCGGCAACGAGGGCGCGGACGAACAATCGCTCGCGGACGGTCAAGTCGCGTGGTCCTGGCCTCCCGACGCTGAGGTCAAGTTCGTGCTGGTGCTGACGCATCACGTGAACGACGGTGGCCAACAAGCCCGGCGCACCGGGGAGATCGCGAAGCAGCCGTAAGCCCATCGCGCAGGGAATGCCGGCGTGTTCCGGCTTTGCCTGTGGTACCTGCCGCCTGCATTTTTTTCCGCAGGCGGGCCATGGGTGAGGCTGTCACCCGGCATTCCCTGCGCCCTCTGCATGTTTGCGAGGGACGAACTGATCGCACAACTCGGGCGCAACGCGCTGCGAGATCGCAATGACACGTCCGCGATGTCGTAGCTGTTTGAAGCGTGAATTTGCCGCACCCACAACTGTCGTCCCGGACAAGCCATGACGCGCGCCAGCGCGGCATGGCGCCGATCCGGGACCCATACTCCGCAGCAGAGGTGATGGGCACAATGCCAATGACCAGCCTGCCTCAAACAGGTTCCTGGGGGTATGGATCCCGGCGCCGCGTGCGCAATTGCGCACTAGGCCGGGACGACGGCGGAGTTTGTTGTTGCAGTCGCCGCTAACATCGGTCGATAGCTCCGGGCGCTGCTGCCGTAGGGTGGGCAAAGCAGCCGCCCGCAGGGCGGTTGCGTGCCCACCATCTATCCAGGCAAGCGGAAGCGAGACGGTGGGCACGGCGCGAGAGAGCTCAGCTTACAATGTGCAGCGTGCCACGCGCCTTTGCCCACCCTACGTTTCCACGGCCCCTGCCGCCCTCAATCCACCACCGGCGGCCGGGCCAGCTTGAAATGCCTGAGCATCTCCACCAGCGCCCCAAGCCGCTGCTCGCGATAGGCGCTCACATCCATCCCGGAATAATCGAGAAACCCCGCCCCTGTCCGCAAGCCAATGCGCCCCTCCGCCATGTTGCGCTCGATCACGTCAGGCGCGCGGTAGCGGTCGCTGCCCAGCGCGCCTTCGAGATAGCGGCTGGCGTAGTACAGGATGTCGCCGCCGCCCCAGTCGATGAATTCGAGCAGGCCGAGCACAGCGTAGCGGAAGCCGAAGCCGTAGCGGATCGCCTTGTCGATCTCCTCGGCGCTGGCGACGCCTTCGCCGACCATGCGCGCGGCCTCGTTCATCGCCAGCGCCTGGATGCGCGGCACGATGAAGCCCGGCGTCGCCGCGCACACCACCGGCACCTTGCCGATGCCTTCGAGCAGCGCCTTCAGCCGCGCCGTGACATCGGGATCGGTGGCCTTGCCCGGCGAGATCTCGACCAGCGGGATCAGATAGGCGGGATTGAGCCAATGCGCATTGAGAAAGCGCTCGGGCTTCTCGATCGCTCCGGAAAGATCATCGACCAGGATGGTGGACGTCGTCGACGCGATGATGACGTCAGCGCCGACGGCGCGCGAGACCGCACCGAGCACCTCGCGCTTGAGATCGACGATCTCCGGCAGGCCCTCGAACACCAGCGTGGTCTGCGCCAGCACATCGTGGCTCGCCGCCGCCGGTGCGACGGCGATCTTGCCCATCAGCCTGTCGACATCGGTCGCTTGCAGCATCCCGAGGCGCGCCAATGTCGCGAACGTCGCGCTGATCTCGCCGCGCGCGTCGCGCTCGAGCTTGGCGAACTCCTCGGCGGTGCGCGGCTTGATGTCGATCATCGTGACGGGATGACCGGCATAGGCGAAGGCCACGGCGATGCCGCGGCCCATGCGGCCGGCGCCGAGACAGGTGATGTGTCCGCGCGCGCTCATGCCGCGAACCCATTGCGCAGCAGCGTCTGCAAGGCGGATCGATCGAGACCGCCGAGACCGAGGCTCGTGAGCGTGCGCCCCGTCGCCATGAAATCCTCACCACAGATCGCGCCGCCGATGGCGAGGAAAGCGCGAGCCAGCGGCGTCGCGGTGCCGGTCAGCTCCGCCGCGGAGATCAGGAATGAGAGTCCGAGCCGAAGATCCTCGCGCATGTAGCGATGCTGCGTCAGCACCAACTGCTCGCGCCAATCGCCGGAGTCGGTGAGCCGGTCATGCGAGCCGCGGCCATACATCCAGATCTCGCCTTCCCTCGCGTAGTGATGCGCCAGCGGGAAATGCGGCGCGCCATAGCCGAGCGCCTCGCGCACCGCGATCCGTTCCGCGTCCAGCGCATCGGTCACCCGGCGGATCGCGGGCTGCGTGCCTTCCTTGTGGATGTCCCAGCGCTCGAAATGCTCGATCGGCCCGGCATTCATCACGATCAGCGGCGGATGGATGATGCAACCGGCATTCATCAGCGCGCCGGACAGCGCATCGCCGCACGGCTCGATCACGCCGGGGAACGCCTTGCCGATCACGGCGAGCGCATGCTCGGCGGTGTTCAACGGGAAGACGCCGACCGGCAGGCGCTTGGCGCGAATCGTGATCGCGACCTCGAACGGCCCGTGCTTGCGCGTCAGCCAGGGCAGGGTGCCGGTCTCGGCGTAGCTGACGCGAGCCGTGTTGCCGGCGTCGCGCGCGGCGGCGGCGAAAATCATCGTGCCGAACGTCGCGGGCGGCAGGAACACGACCTGGCTATCGGTGAGATGTCGCGCGAGCTGTTTAGCGATGTCGGCTTGCGCAAAGGCCGGCGCCGGACAAAGGATCAGCTCGGCGCCGCTGACCGCCTCGCCGATATCGGTCGTCACCAGCGCGAGCTTTGCCTCGTGCCGGCCGTTGACGTCCTTGACGGTGATGGTCGAGCCCGCCGCTCTGTGCTGCGCCACAGCTTCCACATCACGGCGCCAGAACCGGACCTCGTGGCCTGCCAGCGCGAAATCACCCGCCGCCGCGAACGAGCCGTTGCCGCCGCCGAGCACTGCTATCTTCACAAGCGGATCTCCTTATCGATCATCTGGCCTCTGGCGCAGCAGATGGTGCTGCACCTTGCCGAGCGCGGTGCGCGGCAGATCGTCGACGAAGACAATATCGCGCGGCACCTTGTAGCGCGCGAGCTGCGATTGCAGATGCGCGCGCAAGGTCTCCGCATCGAGCGCGCAATCCTTGCGCTTGACGACGAACGCGACCGGCACCTCGTCCCAGCGCGGATCGGGCCGGCCGATCACGCCGCAATCGACGACGTCGGGATGCTCGCCGAGCACGCGCTCGATCTCGGCGGGATAGACGTTCTCGCCGCCCGAGATGATCATGTTGTTTTTTCGCTCGAGCACGAAGAAGTACCCGTCGGCGTCGCGCTGCGCGATGTCGCCGGTGCGGTACCAGCCATCGTGAATCGCCTGCTGCGTGGCTTTGGCATTGCCCCAATATTCGAAGAACACATTGGGCCCGCGCACCGCGATCTCGCCGGCCTTGCCGGCCGGGAGCTCGTCGCCATCGCGGTCGATGATCTTCGCCTCGCAGCACAGCCCGGGCAGTCCCGTCGAGCCCTCGCGCGAGAGATCGCCGCCGAGCCGCGTGTAGACGGCGATCGGGCAGGTCTCGGTCGAGCCATAGACCTGCAGCACCGGCACGCCACGCGCGGTGATGCGATCGATCAGCGCCGGCGGCACGATGCTCGAGCCGGTGGAGACGGCCTTGAGCGAAGACAGGTCAGTGTCGGCCCAGCCGGGGTGCTCAGTGATGGCCTGGATGGTTGCCGGCACCAGCACGGTCAATGTCGGCCGCTCGTGGACGATCGCCGCGAGCGTCGTGTCCGGCGTGAAGCGCGCATGCAAGGTGACCGTGGCGCCGTGATGCAGCGCCGGCGTGGTCTGGATGTTGAGGCCGCCGACATGGAACAGCGGAAGCACTGTCAGCACATGATCGTCCGAGGTGAGGCCATGCATATGCTGGCTCATCACCCCGTTCCACAGCAGCGCCTCCTGGCGCAGCACGGCGCCCTTCGGCCGGCCCGTGGTGCCCGAGGTGTAGACGATCAGCAGCGGGCAGGAGAGATCGATGTGCGGATTGCGATCATCGCCGTGACCGCGGGCGATCAGTTCGTCGATCGCCAGCCCGTTGGCCGGCGTAAAGTCGACGCCGACCGGCATCGTCTCGGGGTGCTGCTCCGCAAGCGCTGGCAGCACCGGCGCAAACGCCTGCTCGAGCACCAGCACCTTGGCGGCGGCATCCGACAGGATGAAGACCTGCTCGGCCACCGCCAGCCGCCAGTTCAGCGGCACCAGGATCGCGCCGAGCCGGGCGCAGGCGTACAGCAGGACCAGATAGTCCGGCCGGTTCAGGCTGAGGATCGCGACGCGGTCGCCGCGCCCGACACCGTATTCGGACTTCAGCGCCCGTGCCATCGACGCGATACGCGCGCTGAAGTCGGCATAGGTCAGCGTCGCGCCTTCGAAACGGATCGCCGGCTTGTCCGGCGTGAACGCGGCGTTGCGCTCGATCAGGCTGCAGAGGTCCACGCTCTACTCGTCCGTCTCGCCGGGCTCATACAGCGCCTCGCGGCCGATGCGATCCAGACAAAGCTCGGCGGTCCACGGCAGCATCAGCGAGCCGCAGCGGCTGTCGCGATAGATGCGCTCCAGCGGCAGGGTCTTCAGCATCGACTGTCCGCCACAGGTGCGGATGGCGAGCGCCGCGAGCTCGTTGGCGCCTTCCATCACCGAGTATTGCGCGGCGTAGGCGCGCAGTACCTGTTCCTTGGTCGGATTGGCGCGCGCCTCGGTCACCGCCTGGAACCAGATGCCTTTGATCTGCTCCAGCTTGATCTGCATCTGCGCCACCGCGATCTGCTTGGTCGGATACATCCGCCGCTTGACCGGCGGCATGCCCGGCACCTCGCCGCGCAGATATTTCACCGTGAAGTCATAGGCGGCCTGCGCCAGGCCCATATAGGTCGGCGACAAGGTCATGAACATGTGCGGCCAGCGCATCGCCGCCTGGAAGTAGACGCCCCGCGGCATCAGCGCCGCATCCTCGTCGACGAACACGTCCTTGAAGATCAGCGTGCGCGAAACGGTGCCGCGCATGCCCAGGGGATCCCAGTCGCCGACCACCGAGACGCCCTCAGCTTTGGCCGGGATCGCGAGATAAAGCGTGTTGCGCCGCGACGCCTTCTCGCCCTCGCTGATCTCGGTGCACAGCACGCCGTAGTAGTCAGCGTGTCCGGACAGCGAGGCGAAGATCTTCTTGCCGCTGACCAGCCAGCCGCCCTTGACCGGCTTCGCCTCGGTACCAAACGCAACGCCACCCGCCGCGGCCGCGCCGCCTTCCGAGAACGGCTGCGAGTAGATCGCGCCGTCCTCGACGATGCGCTTGTAGTGGATCGCGCGCCGCCGCTGGTGCTCGGCGCGGACGTCGTCGTCCATGTCGAGATCATCGGCGAGCGGACCCGACCACAGGGTCGAGCAGACGTGCATGTTCCAGGTCAGCGCGGTCGCGCCGCAATAGCGGCCGATCTCCGCGGCCGTCAGCGCGTAGGTCTGGTAGCCGGCGCCGAGCCCGCCGAGCGCCTTGGGAACGGAGATGCCGAGCAGGCCGGCGCGATGCAGGTCCTTGTAGTTCTCGGTCGGGAACGTCGCCTCGCGGTCCCAGATGGCGGCGCGCCCGGCCAGCACGCTCTGGCCGAGCTGTCGTGCGCGAGTGATGATGTCGGCCTGCTCAGGCGTCAGCCGATACGCAGCCGGATCGAACATCGGCGCATCGAGCGCCTCACCGGATGCCGTTGCCGTCTTCTGGACCTGGATGGTCATCGTGCCTCCGCAGTCGTCGTGGCGTATGATTTCAGAAAGGAGTCGAGCGCAGCGTTGAATTCGCCGGGACGTTCGAGATTGACGAGATGACCCGCGCCTTCGAGCTCGACGTATTGAGCGCCGGGAATGAAGCCCGCCATCTTCTCCATCATCGGCGCCGGTGCGTTGCGATCCTTCGATCCCGACAGCACCAGCGTCGGCACCTTGATCTCCTTCAGGGCCTGCCGCCGGTCGAAGCCGAGCAGCGCCAGCATGCTGGCGCGATAGCTCGCCTCGGGCACGCCCGCCATGCAGGAGGTCGCGAGTTCGAGGCCCTGCGGGTCGGGGTCGTCGCCGACCAATTCCTTCACGAGGTCCGGAGCCAGCGATGCCATCGTCGCGCCGCGATCGAGCGGCCCGAGGCGCGCCTCGATGAAGGCTTTCTGCCAGTCGCCATCGGCCTTGCCGAACGCCGGGCTGGTCTGCGCCAGCACCACAGCGCTCGCAGCCTGCGCATGAGTCATCAGCCATTCCTGGACGATCATGCCGCCGATCGAGTGGCCGACCAGGATCGGATTGCGGGCGTTGATCTGGATCAGGAAGTCCTGAAGCGCCCCGGCGAGAGTGGTGATGCTTGCCGTCTCGAGTCTGGCGGATTGCCCGTAGCCCGGCATGTCCCAAGCCACCGCATGGAAGCGCTCGCCGAAATGCGCAAGCTGACCGCGCCAGGCGCGCGCCGCGCCGCCGATGCCGTGCAGGAACACCAGAGTTTGCCGATCAGGCGCTCCCGCTGCCTCGTAGCCGAAGCGGCCGTCCTTCGTGGTCAGGATTTGCGACGGGGACACGCAGACCTCCGAGATCAGCCCGAGGCGCAACGCTGCTTGCTCCAGGGCCTTCGAACGCTAGCCGCGTCAACAAGAGTGTCAAGCCGCTTCGGCCGTGTTGTTGCAAAAATTTGAAGTTTAAAATAATCTGCAAGCTGCGATCGTATGGCAAGAAATAAGGAGACGCGCGCATGTCCGGACTGCCTGCAGCAGCGCATGCGATGGTCACGGGCGGCGGACGCGGGATCGGACGCGAAATCGCGCGCGCTCTGAAGCTTGCTGGCGCAACCGTGACGATCGTCGGGCGTAGCCGCGCAACGCTCGATGAGGCAATCGCGGCCGGCTCTGCCGACCACGCTGCCGTTGCTGATGTCGCCGATCAGTCGGCGCTGACTGCGGCGGTGACGGCTGCCGCCGAGCGGCAACCGATCACGATTCTCGTCGCCAACGCCGGCAGCGCGGAGTCCGCGCCGTTCCTGAAGTCCGATGCCGCGCTGTTCCGCCGCATGATGGACGTCAACTTCATGGGCGTGGTGCACGCGGTGCAGGCCGTGTTGCCAGCGATGAAGGCACAGCCTTACGGCCGCATCGTTGCGGTCGGGTCGACCGCGGGCCTTAAGGGCTATCCCTATGTCAGCGCCTACACGGCCGCAAAACATGCGGTCGTCGGCCTCACGCGATCGCTTGCCCTGGAGCTGGCCGCCACAGGCGTCACTGTCAACGCCGTGTGCCCTGGATTCACCGATACGGACCTCGTCGCCGACAGCGTCGACAACATCATGAAAAAGACCGGCCGCAGCCGCGAGCAGGCGGTCGCCGAACTGGCCAAGCACAATCCGCAGGGGCGGCTGATCAAGCCGCAGGAGGTCGCCGATACCGTGCTGTGGCTGTGCGGCACAGGCGCCGGCGCCATCACGGGGCAGGCGATCGCCGTCGCCGGCGGCGAAGTCTGAACCGCGTCTTCCAATCACAAGAACCGAGCACAGGGAGTCACCATGTCCAAACCCGCCAATCCCGTCACCGTGCCGCTGGCTGACTACAAGCCGAGCCATTTCCTGCTCACGGTCAAGGATCGCGTCGCGACGGTGACGCTCAATCGGCCGGAACGCAAGAATCCGCTGACCTTCGAGAGCTATCGCGAGCTGACCGACTTCTTCCGCGCCTGCGCGTTCGACGACGACGTCAAGGCGATCGTCGTGACCGGCGCGGGCGGAAATTTCTCGTCCGGTGGCGACGTGTTCGAGATCATTGGGCCACTGGTGAAGATGGACACCAAAGGCCTGACCGCGTTCACGCGGATGACCGGCGACCTCGTCAAGGCGATGCGCGCCTGTCCGCAGCCGATCGTCGCGGCCGTGGAGGGCATCTGTGCCGGCGCCGGCGCGATCGTTGCGATGGCTTCCGACATCAGGCTCGCCGCGACCGGCGCCAAGGTCGCGTTCCTGTTCAACAAGGTCGGTCTTGCCGGCTGCGACATGGGCGCCTGTGCGATCCTGCCGCGCATCATCGGCCAGTCGCGTGCGTCCGAGTTGCTCTACACCGGCCGCTTCATGAGCGCCGACGAGGGCGAGCGCTGGGGCTTCTTCAGCCGGATCGTTGCGCCGAACGACGTGCTGACGCAGGCCGTGGCGCTGGCCACCGAGATCGCGAATGGTCCGACCTTCGCCAACACCATGACCAAGCGCATGCTGGCGATGGAATGGGCGATGTCGGTGGAAGAAGCGATCGAGGCGGAGGCAGTTGCCCAGGCCTTGTGCATGACGACCGAGGATTTCAACCGCGCATTCGAGGCCTTTGCCGCGAAGTCCAAGCCTGTCTTCCAGGGCAATTGAGCCGCGTCGGGAACCGAAGGGGCTTGCCAGGAGATATTTTAGGTCTAAAATAGTTTCCATTGGCTCGGCTCTCCAGTGGAGGCGCTCATGAAGATCGCGATCATCGGCGGCGGACCTGCCGGTCTCTATGCGGCGATATTGCTCAAGAAGCAGCGGCCCAAGGCCGACATCGCGGTCTACGAACGCAACCGCGCCGACGACACGTTTGGCTTCGGCGTGGTGTTCTCCGACGCCACGCTCGACAATTTCGAAAAGCACGACCTGCCGAGCTACCAGCGCATCACCCAGGAGTTCGCCTACTGGGACGATATCGCCGTGCACTTCCGTGGCACCGTGCATCGAGTCGGCGGCAATGGCTTCTGCGGCTGCTCGCGTCGTACTTTGCTGCGCATTCTCCAGGAGCGCGCGAGAGAGCTCGGCGTCACCCTGCAGTTCGAGGTCGATCTCGAGGACGAGTGGCAGTTTGCGGATGCCGATCTGATGATTCTGTCGGACGGCATCAACAGCCGCTTCCGGCAGAAATACGTCGACCACTTTCAGCCCGAGGTCGATCTGCGCGCCAACAAGTTCGCGTGGATGGGCTCGACCAAGCCGCTCGACGCCTTTACCTTCATCTTCCAGGAGACGGAGTGGGGTCCGTTCATCGCGCACGCCTATCAGTATGAGGCGGGGCATTCGACCTGGATCTTCGAGACCGATCCCGAGACTTTCGAGAAGGCTGGCCTGACCGGTCTCGACGAGCGGCAGTCCGCCGACCGCATGAAGGAGATCTTCGGCTGGTTCCTCGGCGATCATCCGCTGCTGATCAACCGCTCGATGTGGCGCAATTTCCCGATGATCCGCAACAAGCGCTGGGTCAAGGACAACATGGTGCTGCTCGGTGACGCCAAGTCGACCGCGCATTTCTCGATCGGCTCGGGCACCAAGCTCGCGATGGAGGATGCGATCGCCCTGGCGGACGCCATGCAGCGCGCGCCGACCATTCCGGCGGCGCTCGATCTCTATGAGCACGGCCGGCGCGAGGAGGTCGAGAAGACCCAGCACGCCGCCGACGTCTCGCTGGTCTGGTTCGAGCATGTCGACCGCTTCTGGGATTTCGATCCGGTGCAGTTCGCCTTCGGCGTGATGACGCGCTCGAAGGCGATTACCTACGACAATCTCACGCTGCGCGCGCCGGACTTCGTGGCAGAGGTCGACAAGGCATTCGCCCGGCAGGTCCGAGCAAAGGGCTTCGATGTCGACGTCGACAAACCGGTCGCGCCGATGTTCCAGCCGCTCAAGTTGCGAGAGATGACGCTCGCCAATCGCGCGGTGTTGTCGCCGATGTGCATGTACTCGGCCGAGGAGGGCATGCCGGGAGATTTCCATCTGGTGCATTACGGCTCGCGCGCGATCGGCGGCGCCGGCCTGCTGTTCACCGAGATGACCTGCGTCAGTCGCGACGCGCGGATCACGCCTGGCTGCGCCGGTCTTTGGAACGATGGGCAGGAGGCCGCGTGGAAACGCATCGTCGATTTCGTCCACGCCAATTCGCAAGCGAAGTTTGCGCTGCAGCTCGGGCATGCCGGGCGCAAGGGCGCGACCAAGCTGATGTGGGACGGCATGGACCGTCCGCTGGAGCAGGGCGGATGGGATGTCGTGTCGGCATCGCCGCTGCCGTATTTCCCCGACAGCCAGGTGCCGCGCGAGCTCGATCGCGCGTCGATGGATGCAATCAAGGCGGACTTCGTCGCGGCGGCGGAGCGCGGTCACCGCTGCGGCTTCGATATGCTCGAGCTGCATTGCGCCCATGGTTATCTGCTCGCGAGCTTCATCTCGCCGCTGACCAACAAGCGGACGGACGAGTACGGCGGCTCGCTCGAGAACCGGCTGCGTTTCCCGCTCGAAGTGTTTACCGCGATGCGCGCGGCGTGGCCCGCGCACAAGCCGATGTCGGTCCGCATCTCCGCGACCGACTGGGCCGAAGGCGGCGTCACCGGCGACGACGCGGTGCAGATCGCGCGTGCGTTCGGCGAGGCGGGCGTCGACCTCGTCGACGTCTCGACCGGCCAGACGGTGCGGGAAGCCCGCCCGATCTACGGCCGCATGTTCCAGACGCCGTTCTCGGACCAGGTGCGCAACGAGGCTCATGTCGCGACCATGTGCGTCGGCAACATCACCACGGCCGACCAGGTCAATACTATCCTCGCCGCCGGCCGCGCCGATCTCGTCGCGCTCGGTCGTCCGCATCTCGTCGATCCCGCCTTCACCATGAAGGCGGCCGCCTGGTACGGCGCCGACATGTTCTGCCCGCCGCAATATCTGCCGGGCAAGGAGCAGATTTTCCGCAACAGCGTGCGGGAGCGGCAGGATTTCGAGGAGCTGAAGATTAAGGCTAAACCGAAAACGCGGGCGGAGCTGAAGGCCGAGGCTGCGAAGCCGCTTGCGGCGGAGTAAGCCGCTGTGCGACGCTGCCGGCCGGTGCGTGCAATGTAGGTGGAGTAGGGGACGATGAAGGCGATCATCGTTGGCGGCGGTATCGGCGGATTGACCACGGCGCTGATGCTGCGGGCGCGCGGCATCGATTGCGAGGTGTTCGAGCAGGCGGAGTCGATCCGCGAGCTCGGCGTCGGGATCAACACCTTGCCGCATGCGATCCGCGAGCTTGCCCAGCTCGGGCTGCTCGACCGGCTCGATGAGGTCGCGATCCGCACCTACGAGCTGTTCTATCTGACCCGGCGCGGCCAGGAGGTCTGGCACGAGACCCGCGGCGTCGACGCCGGCCATGATGTGCCGCAGTTCTCGATCCACCGCGGCCGGCTGCAGAGCGTGATCCATGAAGCGGTGATGCAGCGGCTCGGGCCGGAGAAGGTCCACACCGGTTGCCGGCTCGGATCCTTCACGCAGGACGAGGGCGGCGTCACCGCCTATTTCTTCGACCGCAGTGGCTCCCATGTTCACACCGCGCGCGGCGACGTGCTGATCGGCGCCGACGGCATTCATTCCAAGGTCCGGCAGACGCTGTTCCCGAACGAGGGCGCGCCGTGCTGGAACGGCCTGATGCTGTGGCGCGGCGCCACGGACTGGCCGGTGTTCCTGACCGGGCGTTCCATGATCATCGCCGGCGGCCTCAACGCCAAGGCGGTGATCTATCCGATCGCCGAGGGCTCGAGCCCCGCGACGCGCCTCACCAACTGGGCCGTGCTGGTGCGCATCGGCGATGCCAACACCGCGCCGCCGCGGCGCGAGGACTGGTCGCGGCTCGGCAAGGCTGATGAGCTGATGCCGCATGTCAACGGCTTCTCCATTCCCCAGGTCGACTTCGCCGCGATGGTGCGGGCGACGCCGGAGTTCTGGGAATATCCCTGCTGCGACCGCGATCCGCTGCCGTACTGGTCGAGCGGGCGCGTCACCTTGCTGGGAGACGCCGCGCATCCGATGTATCCGGTCGGCTCCAACGGGGCCTCGCAGGCGATCCTCGATGCACGCGCGCTGGCCGATGCGCTGGCCCGCTCGGAGCATCCGCGTCAAGCGCTGATGGCTTATGAGCAGAAGCGGCTGCCGATGACCGCGGAGATCGTGGCGTCGAACCGCCGTGGCGGGCCGGAAGGGGTGATCGATGCGGTGGAGCAGCTTGCGCCGCAGGGGTTCAGCGATATCAACACCATTCTGAACTACGAGGCTCGCGAAGGCATCGTGCGGGGCTATGCGAGCCGGGCTGGGTTCGCTGCGCGGATGGTGACGCGGCAGGCGTCCTAACCTCGGCTCGAAAGTACACCGCCCGTGCCGCTGCCCCTCACCCCAGCCCTCTCCCCGTGAAGGACGGGGAGAGGGGGTGCACTGTTTGCTGCGCGAACGCTCGTGACTCAAGCGCTCAGTCGCCTCACGCCCCCGGAGGGGGCGGGAGGAAGTGGATGTTGTGCTCGGCGGCGAGCTTCACGACGTCGTCGGGGTTCTGCTCGCGCATGTTGTGGATCCCCCAGAACAGCTCGTAGAGGCGCCGCGTCGGTGACACCCAGAACAAGGTCTTCGCGGTCTGCTGCGACTTGTTGAAGATGCCGTGCGGCTTGCCCATCGGCAGCCGCACCGTGTCGCCGGCGGTGGCGTATTCCTCGGCGCCGTCGAGGAAGAAGTCGAGCCGGCCTTCGAGGATGTAGAGATACTCGTCCTGGTCGGGATGGATGTGCGGCGGCACGAAGGTGCCGACCGGGAACGTCGCATGCCAGGAGAAGCTGTGCTCGGTGCGGCTCTTCGGCACGTAGACCTGGCCGAGGATGTTCCAGGAGATGCCCTGGATGCCCTCATTGGCCCGGGTGATGCCGGCGATTTCCGGATGGCTCATGGTGATTTCACTCCCTGTCGTTACTTGGCTGCGCAATCCTTGGCGTAGCGGTCGGCGTAGTTCTCGAACACCTTCTGCACGATCTCGGTCTGGAACTTGCCGTCGGGCCGCTTGGCGACCTTGGTCAGATAGAAGTCCTGGATCGGATAGCCGTTGGTGTTGAACTTGAAGTTGCCGCGCAGCGAGGCGAAATCGGCCTTCTTCAGCGCCGCGGCCACCTTGTCCTTGTCCGCGAGGTCACCGCCCACCGCCTTCACGGCGCTGTCGATCAGCAGCGCGGCGTCGTAGGCCTGCATCGCATAGGTACCGGGCACGATGTTGTAGGCAGCCTCGTAGCCAGCGACGAACTTCTTACTCTGCGGGTTGTCGAAGTTGGGCGCCCAGTTGGCGCCGCCGAACATACCCACGGCCGCGTCCTGCTGCGCGGGCAGGGTGGATTCGTCGACCGTGAACGCCGAGAGCACCGGAACGGTGTCGGCGAGACCCGCCTGCTTGAACTGCTTCACCAGGTTCACGCCCATGCCGCCCGGCATGAAGGTGAACACGGCGTCCGGCTTCTGCGATGAGATCTTGGACAGCTCCGGCTGGAAGTCGAGCGTGTTGAGCGGAACGTAGGATTCCTCGACGATCTCGCCCTTGTAGTCCAGCTTGAAGCCCGCGACGGAGTCGCGCCCGGCCTGGTAGTTCGGAACCAGCAGATACATCTTCTTGTAGCCGCGGTCCTGCGCGACCTTGCCGAGCACCGCGTGCACCTGGTCGTTCTGATACGAGGTCACATAGAAGAACGGGTTGCACTCCTTGCCGGCGTAGCTGGACGGACCGGCATTCGGGCTCACCAGGAAGGTCTTGTTCTCGGTGACCGGGCGGTGGATCGCCTGCAGCATGTTGGAGAAGATCGGGCCGACGACGAAGTCGACCTTGTCGCGCTCGAGCAGGCCCTTGACCTTGGTGATCGCGGCGTCCGGCTTCAGCTCGTCGTCGGCGACGACCACCTCGACGTCCTTGCCGCCCATCTTGCCGCCGAGGTCCTTGATGGCGAGATTGAAGCCGTCGCGGACCTGTCCGCCGAGCGCGGCAGCGGGGCCGGACAGGGTGACGATGACGCCGATCTTGATCTTGTCGGCGGCCAGCGCCGGCTGCGCCAGCAGGCACGCCGCGACGCCGAGACCGGCCAGCTTCGAACTCACTTTCATGACAACTCCCCCGGGATGCGGAAATTCAGGTTTTGTTTTTGGCACCTGACCGAATGATGGGTCAGACCGCAGCTTGGAGCCAAGCCTAGTCTGATGATGCCCCGAGCTGCAAGCGAGCTGCTTGCGGAAAGGGCAGTTTCGGCCGTATGCAAGCGGCGCGCCAATTGCTTGAAGGTTAAAGGAATTGCCTTGCTGATCGTCTGGCGCAAATGGCGGTACGTTTTTCCTTGCTCCCGCGTGGTCCTGAAGGTCAAACTCATGAGCCGCGCCGACGAGGCTGAACTTGCTTCAAATGATCCCCTCTCAAGTGATCCCCAAGTGATTCCGTCATGACGCTTGATTCCGAGACCAAGGCCGTCGAGCTGCCCGAGGACCATGCCGAGGAGCTGCGGCTGTGGCTGCGCCTGCTCACCTGCACGACCCTGATCGAGGGCGAGATCCGCGGCCGGCTGCGCGAGCGCTTCGACGTGACCTTGCCGCGGTTCGACCTGATGGCGCAGCTCGACAAGGCGCCCGACGGCATGACCCTGTCCGACGTGTCCAAGCGCATGATGGTGTCGAACGGCAATGTCACCGGGCTGGTCGAACGCCTCGTTGAATCCGGCCATCTCGATCGCCGCACCTCCGACACCGACCGCCGCGTCCAGGTGATACGGCTGACCAAGCTCGGCCGTGCGGAATTCCGCAAGATGGCCACCGAGCACGAGACCTGGATCGCCGACATCTTCGGTGATCTCACCGAGAAGGACGTGCGCGAACTGATGCGGCTGCTCGCCAAGACCAAGGGCTCCGCACAGAAGGCCGTGCAGCGCCGCCAGGACTGAGGCCGGCCTGACAAGACGCCGCAGGCCAGCCGCTGCATACGGCAAACGCTCAAACAATTTGCGGGCAGTGCACAATCTTCGGCTCTCTTCGCCTCTTGCGCCCAAATGTTTTAAGTCTAAAATGTTTAGGACTGAAACGTGCCGGGCGTCCTTCCCTTTGAGACAGGAGCGTGTGATGGCCACTGCCGCCAAGGTTCAGCAGCCGGAGAGCGCGCATAGCGCCCACGTCGACACCTTCGCCCAGGACAATCTGCCGCCGCGCGAGCTTTGGCCGGACTTCGTGTTCAGCCGTCCCGAATTCCAGTATCCGCCGCGGCTGAACTGCGTGACGCATTTCCTCGACCGCTGGGTTGCGGAAGGCCGTGGCGATGCGCCCTGCATCATCAGCACCGAGGTCAGCTACACCTATCGTGAGCTGCAGGCGCTGGTGAACAAGATCGCCAACGTGCTGGTCGGCAAGCTCGGCCTCGTTCCCGGCGGCCGCGTGCTGCTGCGCTCGGCGAACAACCCGATGATGGTCGCGACCTATCTCGCGGCGATCAAGGCCGGCGGCATCGTGGTGGCGACCATGCCGCTGCTGCGCGCAAAAGAGTTGTCCTATCCGATTCAGAAGGCGCAGATCGCGCTGGCGCTGTGCGACGGCAAGCTCGCCGACGAGATGGAAAAGACCCGCCCGGTCGCGCCGGCGCTGAAGCAGGTCGTGTATTGGGGCAACGGGCAGCCCGACGCGCTGGAAGCGCTGATTGCGGACGCAAGCACCGACTTCACTGCGATCGATACCGCCTCCGACGATCTCTGTCTGATCGCCTTCACCTCGGGCACGACCGGCGATCCTAAGGGCACCATGCATTTCCACCGCGACATGCTCGCGGTGTGCGACGGCTATGCCCGCAACGTGTTGCGCGCCAGCCCGGACGACCGTTTCATTGGCACCGCGCCGCTCGCCTTCACCTTCGGCTTCGGCGGCGTGCTGTTCCCGATGCATATCGGCGCGTCCTATGTCGTGCTGGAGAAGACCTCGCCGGACGATCTGTTGTCGGCCATCGAGCGCTATAAGGCGACGGTCTGTTTTACGGCGCCGACGGCCTACCGCGCCATGCTGAGCAAGCTCGAAGGCCGCGACATCTCCTCGCTGCGCAAATGCGTTTCCGCCGGCGAGACGCTGCCGAAGCCGACCTTCGATGCCTGGCTGAAGGCGACCGGGCTGAAGCTGATGGACGGCATCGGCTCGACCGAGATGCTGCACATCTTCATCAGCGCCGTCGAGGATGAGATCCGTCCGGGCGCGACCGGCAAGCCGGTGCCGGGCTACGAGGCGAAGATCGTCGACGACGAAGGCCGCGACGTGCCTCCGGGCACGATGGGCCGGCTCGCGGTGCGCGGTCCCACAGGTTGCCGCTACCTCGCCGACGAGCGCCAGCGCAAATATGTCCAGAACGGCTGGAACGTCACCGGCGACACCTATGTGATGGATGAGGACGGTTACTTCTGGTACCAGTCCCGCTCCGACGATATGATCGTGTCGTCGGGCTACAACATTGCCGGCACCGACGTCGAGGCGGCGCTGCTGACGCATCCGGCGGTCGCCGAATGCGGCGTGGTCGGCGCTCCCGACGACGCCCGCGGCATGATCGTGAAGGCCTATGTCGTGCTCGCACCCGGAGCGGAGGGCACGCCGGCGCTCGTGACTGAGCTGCAGGAACATGTCAAACGCGAGATCGCGCCGTACAAATATCCGCGCGCGATCGAGTTCGTGACGCAGCTGCCCAAGACCGAGACCGGCAAGCTGAAGCGGTTCGCCTTGCGGCAGATCGCGCAGGCCGCGGCCGCCGCTTCGGGCCCGGCCGCGTAGCAGAGACAGGGAGAGACGTTCGTGAGCACGACCAAAGCGCCCACGCTCGCCGTGGTGAAGCAGGACGATTCGAGCCTGCGCGTGCTGCAGCCGAGCGGCTGGCCGATGCCGAAAGGCTATGCCAACGGCATCAGCGCCGAGGGGCGCATCGTCGTCACCGGCGGTGTGATCGGCTGGGACGAGCAGGAGAAGCTGGCCGACGGATTCATCGCGCAGGTCCGGCAGGCGCTGCAGAACATCGCCGCTATCCTGGCGGTGGGCGACGCGCGTCCGGAGCATCTCGTACGGCTCACCTGGTACGTCGTCGACATGGACGAATATCTCGGCAATCTGAAGGAGCTCGGCAGGATCTATCGCGAGATCTTCGGCAGCCACTATCCGGCCATGGCGCTGGTGCAGGTTGTCAGGCTGGTGGAGAAGGCAGCGCGGGTGGAAATCGAGGCCACCGCGGTGGTGCCGCGCTGAGGCCCAGACCGGCATGGAGGTGGTGAGATCATGTCCCGCTATAGGAACCAGACTCGCCTCCGCGCCTTCTCCTCGATGGCACGCTTGATCTTCAGTGACTTCCGACAGCCCGCGGCCGCCGAGGCCTACGACATCGCGCTCGATTTTCTCTGGCGCACCGGGGCCGTCCGCGACGAGTTCGAGACCTATCAGTTCCTGGCGGCCGAGATCTCTCGGATGGTCGATTGTGGCCAGACCAACCGGCTCAGGATGGCGAACCTCGCCATTTCCGCGCATGAGCGACGGTTTGCGATCACTGAGGCGCCCGATATCGCCTGACGGGGTCAGGCGACGCCGGGCACGATCGCGACGACGCGGCGCGTGTGCTGGTCGACGATGACGAGCTTGTCCTGCACCAGCACATACTGATCGCCCCAATAGCCGTTCATGATCTGCGTGATCTCCGGCGGGATGTCCTGCAGCTGCACCTGTCCGGGAACGGCGCTGCCGATCATCATCTCGAACTGGGCCTGCTGCACCGGCGGCGCCCTCTGCTTGCTGATGACGTCCTTGACCTGGTTGCGCGCCTGATCGCTCAGCGACAGCGGCTGCGAGCTCTGCTCGATGGCGCGCTCGCGACCACCGGTGGCATCGGCCTGTCCAGCCGGGTCGTTCTTGCCGACGGCGCTTTCCGCCGCCTGTTGCGCCGGCATGGTGCGGCCGACTGTGGTGTCCGATGCCGACGAGGGATTGGCTCCGCCCGTCGGCGTGCCGATCGGATTGCTGCTGATCAACGGCCAGGCGATGAGGGCGAGGAACAGCACGGCGAGCGCGCCGCCGCCCGTGAGCGCCAACGTGCTGATGCGCCTGGGAGTGGGATCGTTGCGATCGTTGTCGATCATGGAAGCCTCCGTCAGATGCTGCGGAGCTAAGCATCGTCGCTGGCATCCGTTCCTCCTCGGGCAGCGTCCGATGCGCTTCCCCTCATGTCTGAGATCAACTGCGCATGACATCGCGTTCCCGCGACCTGTCCGGTCCGAGCTCTGTCGGTCGATGACGCCCTCAAATCGAGGGCGCAGGGAAGGCCGGGTGTCCACCACACCCGCGGCCCCCGTGCGACAGAAAATGCACGGGGCAGGAACCACAGGTGGGCCGAACATTCCGGCCTTCCCTGCGCGATGTTTTGTCGGCTTATACGTGGTCTCCCTGGTGCGCCGGGCTTGTTGGCCACCATTGTCCACGCGACGCGCTGGGCATCGCCGCGAACGTGACACCAGCTTCGGGGTGTCAGGACATCACGACTTCACCGAACGCCCCGCATCACTCGTCCGCGCGAAATGCGCATGATGCACGACGTCCACCGCGGCCCGCCTCGCGTGTCGTGACGATCGCGCGCTACGCCCCTTGTGTACGCGATATCTGCCAGAATGTGCGAACGGGCGGTTCTCGCAAAACCGCCCGTCGCTGGATCTGAGCCCGTTACGCCCCAAACGCGGCAGAGCCTGTATCAGAGCGAGGGACAGCTCCGGTGATCTTCCTCAACCCGAACAGTTGCAAGGGCTTCGAGCCCATACAAGGCAAGGAAGGGAGTGGATGATGACACAGATCGCAAATGGTGTCGCTGGTATCGATGTGGCCAAGGACAAGGTGGACGGCTGCATTCGGAAACTCGGAGTACGGCAGACATTCCCGAGCAGTTCGCTTGGGCATCGCCAGTTGGTGGCCTTGCTTCGCAAGCACAAGGTGACCAAGGCCGTCATGGAGGCCAGCGGCGGCTATGAGCGCGAATGGGCCAAGGCGCTGCGCGAGGCCGGGATAGAGGTGCGGATCGTCGATCCCAAACGGGTTCGCAGCTTCGCCTTGTCGGCGGGTCGACTGGCGAAGAACGACACGATAGACGCAGAGATGATCGCCTGGTTCGCCGAGACGTTCGACGAGGCACCGAGCCAGATCTACGATGCTGCACGCGAGGAACTGGCGGGGCTGGTGAAAGCGCGCAAGAATCTGATGGATCTGAAAACCCGTTTGCAGAACCAGACCGAGCATGTTGTGCCGGGATTGGCGCAGAAAGCCCATTCCCAGGTGTTGAAGACGCTCGCGGCTCAGATTGCGAAGCTCGAGGCTGCGATCTTCGCCAGGGTCAAGGCGACGCCGGAATTTGCCGAGCGCGCCGAGATCATTGAAAGTGTGCCGGGGCTTGCGGTCATGACCTCCGCGCTCCTCATCGCAGGAGCGCCGGAGCTCGGCAAGGTGAGTGATAGGATCGCCGCTGCCCTGATCGGTGTTGCCCCTTACGACGACGACAGCGGCAAGCGCCGAGGCGAGCGCCACATCAAGGGAGGTCGGCGCTGGGTGAGAAACGGCCTGTTCCTTCCCTGCCTCGGAGCAGCGACGCAGCATAATCCGGTGCTCAAGACCTACTATGAACACCTCATCGCCAAGGGCAAAGAGCCGAAAGTTGCCCTCATCGCCTGTATGCGCAAGCTGATCATCATCCTCAACACGATGATCGCCCGCGGCGAAAAATGGAATCCCACGCAGCCGCGCGTTGCGATGAACTGATCGAGCGCCACATGCGCTCGGTTCACGACCGAGCGCATGCCAAGCCAACAGGACGGCGAGCGGACGGGGTCAAGGCCTTCAGCCGCCGAAGGCGGGGGCGCGTCTCGCGCCAGCCTTGAGGCCGGCCGTTCGCCGGCCTACCTCAAAAGCACAGTTGCTCTTCGACGAGGCAGGTTGGGCGCAAGCATCGTGCTGATTTGCCCGACGGCACAAGGCCAGCGTGCTGCGACAAGGTAACGCGACGGGCAGTCACACACGACGTCACAGTTCGCAGGCATCCGGCTTCGTTAGTCGAACAATTGTGGTCGTCTGATGCCCGCACTGCCGAACGGCGGACGCGGGATGGTCATGGCGTAGACAACAACCTATTCGAACGTGGCCGCGCAATGGCGATGAGAGCAGGGGGGCAGACTTGGACTGGAAACTCTTCGTGACGGCGGCGCTGGCGGCTGCCATCGGCGCCGCAGCCGGCGTGTTCGTGGTGACGAGCACCGCAGGTGGCGGCATCGAGCATCAGGCCGACGCCAAGATGCTGGAAATCGGCATCGCCATCCTGCGCGAGCCGGCGCGGGTGGATGATGACCCGATGCGGTCATGGGCCGTGAAGGTGGTGGAGAAGAAATCGGGCGTGAGTTTTACGGACCCGCAGCGCGCGGCGTTGTTGAAGCGGGCGGCGGGAGGACGGTAGCGCGGGGGACGGTGCGTAGATTCCATGGGGGAGCGGTGAGCGAGCCCTTCCGATAGGTTTGGGTTTCCACACTCGAACCCTCGGAGAGTCAGATGCAGATATTGACTTTTGGCGCGCCCACCGCGGCAAACATTGGCACAATTTTCGCTGCGATTGAACTCAGTCAGAAGACCTGGCTGATCACGGTGCACAGTCCCGATCAGGGGCGCATGTCGCGCTACAAGCTGGAGGGCGGCGATCACGCCGGCCTGCTAGCGTTGATCGCCAAGATCCGGGTCCGAGCGGCGCAGAAGCTCGGATCGGAGCCGCGCGTGGCGAGTTGCTACGAGGCCGGCTATGACGGCTTCTGGCTGCACCGGCTGCTGGTGGCGGCTGGGATCGACAATCTGGTGTTCGACCCGGCCAGCATCGCGGTCGAGCAGCGGGCGCGGCGGGCGAAGACCGACCGGATCGACGGCGAGTTGCTGCTGCGGACGCTGATGGCCCATTTGCGCGGAGAGCCGCGGGTAGTCCGGATCGGCCGGGTGCCGACAGTCGAGCAGGAGGACGCCCGGCGGATCAGCCGCGAGCGCGACCGATTGGTCACCGAGCAGACTGCCCATACCAACCGGATCAAGGCGCTGCTGCGGCTGTCCGGGCTTCAGGTCGGCAACCCGCGCCGCCGCAACTGGCTCACCTGGCTGGAGCAACAGCGTGACTGGCAGGACCAGCCGCTGCCGCCCCATGTCATGGCCGAGGTCAAGCGCGAGCACGCGCGTCTGATGCTGGTGCGAGAGCAGCTCGCGGCGTTGGAGCAGAGCCAGGATACGACGCAGGCCTCTGCCGTTCCCGCGAGAATGGCCACGCGGCGGGAGCAGCTGCAGCGGCTCAAGGGTGTCGGACCGGCGTTTGCCACCACCCTGGCCGGCGAGCTGTTCTACAAGGAGTTCCGCAACCGGCGCGAGGTCGCGAGCTATTGCGGCCTGACGCCGAGCCCATGGAAGAGCGGCGGCATCGATCGCGAGCAGGGCATCAGCAAGGCGGGCAATCCGCACGTCCGTCAGAAGGCGATCGAGCTGACCTGGCTCTGGATCCTTCATCAGCCGGACAGCGCGCTCAGCCGATGGTTCAGGGCCCGCACGCTCAACGCCGGCAAGCGTGCCAGGCGCATCGCAATCGTGGCCCTGGCGCGCAAGCTCATCGTGGCGCTGTGGCGCTATCTCGAGACCGGCCTGGTGCCTGAGGACGCGCTGATGAAGGCCTAAAGCGGATTTGCGATCAGGCCCGCGGCTCGCCGCGGTCTTGCGAGGATGGATGATGACCGTGCCACCCTAGGGCTGTACCACCAGCCGTCTTGTAGATAGGTCTCATCCTCTTGGCTTCTCGCCGCAAGCATGCGGAACATGGGCTCGGATGCCGTCATCATCCGACCGGATATGAGGTGATGCAGCGGACAAGCTGCAGGATCTTCGAAGCCAGTCCTCGACCGTAGACCCCCGATACCCAGGCCGGCATCGCCATGCCAACCGCAAAGCCGCCGTCCGCTACAGCGCTATATGGAGAGCGCGCGGCCGTCGGCTTTGCTCCACCCACCAGTCCGCCTCAAGGATACGAACGAAAGCAGCCCCGAACCTATCATAGAGCCTTGACTCACAAGACCCCATATGAGGGTGGGCAAAGGCGCGCCCGGATCGCGGTTGTTTGTTGGAACTGCTTGATCGCGCCGTGCCCACCGTGCTGCGCGGTTGGACTGTCGGTGGGCACGCCATCGCGCGGCTTGCGCCGCCCGATGTCTTTGCCCACCCTACGGACTACAAACTTCGGCGCTGTGCGATACAGCGCCCTCTCCCCTTGTGGGAGAGGGCATGTGCGGCCTGTCCGAGCGCTCGGTTGGGTGAGGGGGTCTCTCCGCGAGTCGTGGTCGTTGTGAGAAACCCCTCACCCAACCGAGCTTGTAGAACTGTCCTACATGCCCTCTCCCACAAGGGGAGAGGGCGCATTCACGAGCATCGCGCTTGTTGCAAGAGGCAGCAGTAAAAAGTGGTTGTTTGTAATCCTTCGCGGAAACATCGTCGGTGGGCACGCCATCGCGCGGCTTGCGCCGCCCGATGTGTTTGCCCACCCTACGGACTACAAACTTCGGCGCTGTGCGATACAGCGCCCTCTCCCCTTGTGGGAGAGGGCATGTGCGGCCTGTCCAAGCGCTCGGTTGGGTGAGGGGTTCTCTCCGCGAGTCGTGCTCGTGGAAAAAGGACCCCTCACCCAACCGAGCTTGCAGAACTGTCCTACATGCCCTCTCCCACAAGGGGAGAGGGCGCATTCACGAGCATGGCGCTCGCTGCAAGAGGCGTGAGTAAGAATCGAGTATTTGTACTCCGTCAATCTGGATTGCTTCGCTGCGCTCGCAATGACGCGTAGCGAGAGCAGTGGCCTACTGATACGCCGAGACGATATCGCTCACCGCGCGCTCCAGCTGCTGCGCCGTGGCACACGGGCGCACGACGTTGCAGAAGGTCTGGTAGCGCGGCATTTCGGAGTCGCCCCAGCCCCAGGTGACGCGGCCTTCCGGGTTGAGCCAGACGACGCGCTTGGCGCGCTCGGAGATGGCTTTCAAAATATCCGCGCGCGGGTCGAGCTTGTTGCTGCGGGCATCGCCGAGCACGATCACGGTGGTCTGAGGCGTCACCGAGGCCATGAACTGCTTCTCGAAATCGACCAGTGAGGAGCCGTAGTCGGACGAGCCGAAGCCGACCTTGTGCATGATCTCGGCCATGGCCTCCTCGGCGGACTTCTGCTCGAGGATTTCGCTGACCTCAATCAGATGGCCGGAGAAGGCGAAGGAGCGGACGTCGCTGACGACATCGTGCAGGCTGTGGATCAGGAGCAGGAAGAAGTCGGAGACGCGGGCGACCGAGCCGGAGACATCGCATAGCGCCACGATCTTCGGGCGGTCGCGGTGCTTCCGCTTCCAGGCGGTGAGGAAGGGCACGCTGCCCCAGGCGGCGTTGCGGCGGAGCGTGCGGCGGACGTCGAGATGGCCGCGGCGCTGGCGCTTGCGCGGTTTGCTGTAGCGCTCGCGCAGGCGGCGGGCGATCTGCCGGATCAGCGCGCGCATCGCCGCCACCTGGCGCGGCTCGATCCGCGACAGCTGCGCATTGCGCAGGATCTCGTGGCGCAGGTTCTCAGTCTCCTCGCGGCCGTACAGCGCGAGCGCTTGCGCAACCGCATCGCGCACGGTGTCACGCAGGCCGTCGAGGCCGGCCTGCAGCCGCTCGGCCAGTGCCGGGTTGGTCTCCGTCAGTGCGTCCAGATCATCGCGCAGCCGCTGGATGCCCATCGTTTCCAGCATGCGGCTGGAGAACAGGCCGCGCTGGGTGAAGTAGCGGATCTCGGACAGGCCGACGGCGCTCGAGGCATTGGCGATCGCAGCCGAGATGTCGGCGGTGTTCTGCGCCAGCAGCATCTGGGCGAGGGGGCCGAGTTCGGCGCTCGAATCCGCATCGCTCTGTTGTGCCGAGGACGGAGCAGCCTGCGCCTCGCCCGAGGCCCCGTCCTGCGACGCGTAGTCGTCGGCCTCGGGCTGCGCCGGATCGACATGGGCGAAGAACAGATCGAAGCAGGCGCCGAGCGCCTTCTTCTCATCCTCACTCTTGGCGAGCGTCAGCAGCATCGTGTCGCGCAGCACATTGCGATCGGCGACACCGACGCTCGCCACCGCGCGCATCGCGTCGATGCTTTCGGCCGGCGAGACATGCACGCCGGCGCCGCGCGCGGCCCGGAAGAACCGATGCAGGTTCTCCTGCATGCGCCTACCCGAAGATATTCTGGCGCTGTGCCTTGGCGACGAAGGTCGTCACCTGCGGCAGCGCCACCTCGATGTCCGACTCGTATTTCAGGAGCACGTTCAACGTGTCCTTCACCATCTCATGGCCGAGCTCCGCCGCCTGCAGCAGCACCAGCACACGCGCCCAGTCGATGGTCTCGCTGACCGACGGCTGCTTCTTGAGGTCGAGCGTGCGGATGTCGTGGATGAAGGCGACGAGCTGCCGCCGCAGGGTCTGCGAGATGCCGGGCACCCGGCTCTCGACGATGCGCTCCTCCAGCCTCTGCTCGGGGAAGCCGATATGCAGATGCAGGCAGCGCCGCTTCAAGGCGTCGCCGAGATTGCGCTCGGAGTTGGAGGTCAGGATCACGGTCGGCGGCTTCGCGGCCGCGATGCTGCCGAGCTCGGGGATCGTCACCTGGAAGTCGGAAAGGATTTCGAGCAGCAGCGATTCGAACTCGGCGTCGGACTTGTCGATCTCGTCGATCAGCAGCACGCAGCCCTCGGGCTCGAGCAGGGCCTGCAGCAGTGGCCGCGGCTCGACGAATTCCTTGGAGAAGAACACGTCGCCGAAATCATGCAGTTGGCCAAGCGCGGCATGCAGGGTCTGCGCCCCGCCCAGGACTTCGCCGAGCTTGTCCTTGAGGATCTGGGTGTAGAGCAGCTGCTTGGCGTATTTCCACTCGTACAGCGCCTTGGCCTCGTCGAGCCCTTCATAGCATTGCAGCCGGATCATCTTCAGGCCGCGCCAGGCGGCGATCGCTTTTGCAAGCTCGGTCTTGCCGACGCCGGCGGGCCCCTCGACCAGGATCGGCTTGTCGATCGCCTGCGAGAGGTAGACCGCGGTCGCGATCTGGCGGCTGGCAATATAGCCCTGCGCGGCGAGGCCGGCTTCGACGGCCTGGATCGAGGCGATGGCTGAAGAGGGGGCCGGGGAATCAGCCACTGAGCGTGCTCCGTTTCCTGGTATCAGGACCCCGGCGCTGACTTGATCGGCGTTCCCGGTCCCTGGACGTTGGCGCCAGGGGAAAACCCTGACTTTTCCTCGCATTGTGTTATGTCCTGGCTACGCGCAGAGGGCGGCCCTGTCCAGTGCGCGCGTGGGTGCTCCGGCCGCATGGCTGCCGGGCGCCGGCGGACAGCCCCCCGAAAATCACGCCGAGCGGAATATGAACCGATCCATCCTGCATCTTCTCGTCCTCCTGGTCCTCGTGGTCGGAGGCGGCTGGATCATCGGCGCCTCCAACATGCCCGGCGCCTGGTACGGCTCGCTGAACAAGCCCTGGTTCACCCCGCCCGGCTGGCTGTTTCCGATCGCCTGGACGGTGATCTACATCCTGGTCGCGGTGGCCGGCTGGCGCACCTATGAGCGGGTGGAAAGCGGCGCCGTGATGCAGGTGTGGTGGGGCCAGCTGGTGCTCAACTTCGCCTGGTCGCCGGTGTTCTTCACCGCGCATCTGATGTGGGTCGCGTTCGCGATCATCGTCAGCATGTTCGTGCTGATCGTGACCTTCATCGTGATGCAATGGCGCGAGGACCGGATCGCCGCGCTGCTGTTCGTGCCCTATGCCTGCTGGGTCGCGTTTGCGTCGGTGCTGAATTTCTCGGTGAATGTGTTGAATTGAGATGGGGGACCACCGGCAGCCGAGAATCGTAGGGTGGGCAAAGGCGCGACGCGCCGTGCCCACCGGCTTTCGGATTTGCGGATCGACGGTGGGCACGCTTCGCTTTGCCCACCCTACGCGGCTGAACCGGATGCGGCGCTGATGGGGCGTTTGGGCATGCTTCTGCCGCATCCTCCGTTGTCGTCCCTGCGAACGCAGGGACCCATAACCACCGGCCCCCGTTGTGAACAAAGAAAGATGACGCAGAGTCTTTTCCAACAATCAGCCTTCCGCGGTATGGGTCCCTGCGTTCGCAGGGACGACAGCGGTGGGCGGAGTAGGCGGCTCGGCCCACTCACGCTTGATGTCCGAGCCTCGCACTCATGAACCTCAAGCAGCTCGAATATTTCGTCCAGGTCGCCGAGCTCGGCTCGTTCAGCAAGGCTGCTTCCGTGCTCGACGTCGCGCAACCCGCGCTGTCGCGGCAGGTCCGCGCGCTGGAGTCCGAGCTGAAGCAGCAGCTGTTCGCGCGCAATGGCCGCGGCGTCGAGCTCACCGAGGCCGGCAAGCGGCTGCTCGATCACAGCGTCGGCGTGCTGCAACTGGTGGCGCATGCGCGCGAGGATCTCGGCGCCAGCCGTGACGCGCCGGTCGGCCGCGTCACCATCGGACTGCCGCCGAGCATCGCGCGGCAATTGACCCTGCCGCTGATCGACCGCTTCCGGAAGGAGTATCCGGCAGCGCGTCTCGCGGTGGTCGAGGGCCTCTCGACGCATGTCGTGGAGTGGATCACCTCGGGTCGCATCGACGTCGGCATGGTCTACAATCCGGACGCCCAGGCGGGCATCGAGATCACGCCGGTGCTGCAGGAGCCGCTCGCGCTGGTCAGCCACGCGCCGAAGGGCAAACGCCGCGTCACCGCGCCGCTGCCGATGGCCGAACTGTCGCGCTACAGCCTGATCATGCCGGAGCGCGTGCACGCGATGCGGCGGCTCCTGGAGACGCAGGCGGCGCTGGCCGGTATCAAGCTCGACATCGCCTGGGAGGTGTCGAGCGTGCCCTCGATCATCGATCTGGTGTGTGCGGGGTATGGGCATGCGGTGCTGACGCCGAGCGGCGTTGCAGCCTCGGGGCGGGCGGGGGAGCTTGCCATCCGGCCGCTGACCGAGCCGGCCCCGACCAGCGTGCTGTGCTTCGTCACCTCGGCGCACAAGCGCCCGACGCCGCTGGCGCAGCACACGATGAAGCTGGCGACAGCGCTGATCAAGAAGCTGCCGCGATGAATCGCGAATAACGTCAGCTCGGGCGGTGCCACCCTCCCCTTGAGGGGGAGGGTCGTCTCACATGGAGCGCAGCGCAATGTGAGACGGGGTGGGGTGAGCCACACGGGCAGTCCCGCCGTGGCTTCACCCCACCCCGCTCGCCCGCTTCGCGCGCGAGCGACCCTCCCCCTCCAGGGGAGGGTGGAGCCCGCGGCGTCTAACTGGCAAAAGCCAACGGCGGAGCTGTCCAGACCCATTCTAAAATCAGCATGGCTCCGTCATTATCATATTCCCTTTCGGAATAGCTGATAGATATCGTCGGGTTCTGGCGCGCGCTGTCCCGCTCGGTCACATACCCTGTCAAGCCGCCGAAGCTGCAGGACACGATCGCGCCAGGAATGTGCCCCTGTGGACCTCGGTCAACGCGCAAGAACAGCACCCCAAGGAAGCAGAAGCGATGCCTACGACCGCCCGTGTCGACGTCCAGGCCTTTCTCGACGACCACCCGTTCTCCGCCTTCCAGTGGCTGATCTTTGCGCTCGGCTTCATCATCGTGCTGCTCGACGGCTTCGACACCGCTGCGATCGGCTTCATCGCGCCGTCGCTGCTCAAGGAGTGGGGCATCGAGAAATCGGCGCTCGGGCCGGTGCTGAGCGCGGCGCTGTTTGGCCTTGCCGCTGGCGCGCTGCTCGCCGGTCCCGTGGCCGACCGTCTCGGCCGCAAGCTGGTGCTGGTCGGCTCGGTGCTGATCTTCGGCGTCGCCTGTCTCGCCTCGGCGTTCGCGAGCAACCTGACCGAGCTCACCGTGCTGCGCTTCGTCACCGGCCTCGGCCTCGGTGCCGCTATGCCGAATGCTGTGACATTGCTCAGCGAGTACTGCCCGGGCCGGCTGCGCGCCACCATGACCAACCTGATGTTCTGTGGCTTCCCGTTGGGCGCGGCCTGCGGCGGCTTTCTCGCGGCGTGGATGATCCCGCAATGGGGTTGGCGCAGCGTGCTGGTGCTCGGCGGCGCGACGCCGCTGGTGCTGACCGTGCTCTTGATCGCCATCCTGCCGGAGTCCGTTCACTATTTGCTGTCGCGCGGAGCCAGCGTCGAGCGCGTGCGCAAGGTGATGCGCAAGATCTCGGCGAGGGCTGCCGATGTCGGCCAGTTCGTGATGCTGGAGCCGGAGCACGCCGAGACCACCCGCCGCGTCAATGCGACCGGCATCGGCATGGTGCTGTCGCCGGTCTTGCGCATCGGCTCGCTGATGCTGTGGATCACCTATTTCATGGGGCTGGTGATCTTCTATTCGCTGATCAACTGGATGCCGATCCTGTTCAAGGATGTCGGGCTCAACCCGCAGACCGCGACCCTGATCTCGGCGCTGTTCCCGCTCGGCGGTGTCGGCGCGGTGTTCTTCGGCTTTCTGATGGACCGCTTCAACGCCAACCGCATTGTCGCGATCGGCTATGCGCTGACGGCGGTGACGATCTTCCTGATCGGGCAGGCGGTCGGCAACATGGGCTTCCTGGTGGTGATCGTGTTCGTGGCCGGCGTGGTCATGAACACGGCGCAGTCGTCGCTGCCGGCGCTGGCGGCGTCGTTCTATCCGACCCAGGGCCGCGCCACCGGCGTCGCCTGGATGATGGGCATCGGCCGCTTCGGCGGTATCGCCGGGTCGTTCCTGGTCGCAGAGCTGACCGCGCGCCACCTGACCTTCAGCGAGATTTTCACCGTGATCGCAGTTCCCGGCTTGATCGCGGCGCTCGCCCTTGTGGTAAAGCAGGCCGTGGGACCGGGCGGCCGCGCCAGCGGCAAGGATGTCGGCAGCCCCGTGGTCGCGCATTGAGCGGCGCCGGACGAACGAAAAGCTTGAGGGAGAGACTGACGTGATCATCGACGTGCACGGCCATTACACGACGGCTCCGAAGGCGCTGGAAGAGTGGCGCAACCGGCAGATCGCGGGCATCAAGGATCCGTCCGTGATGCCGAAGGTCTCCGAACTCAAGATCAGCGACGACGAGCTGCGCGAGAGCATCGAGAGCAACCAGCTCAAGAAGATGAAGGAGCGCGGCAGCGACCTCACCGTGTTCTCGCCGCGCGCGAGCTTCATGGCCCACCACATCGGCGACTTCCAGGTGTCCTCGACCTGGGCTGCGATCTGCAACGAGCTGTGCTACCGCGTCAGCCAGCTCTTCCCGGACAATTTCATCGGCGTTGCGATGCTGCCGCAGTCGCCGGGCGTCGATCCGAAAACGTGCATTCCCGAGCTCGAGAAGTGCATCAAGGAGTACGGTTTCGTCGGCATCAATCTGAACCCGGACCCGTCGGGCGGTCACTGGACCTCGCCGCCGCTGTCGGACCGGCACTGGTATCCGATCTACGAGAAGATGGTCGAACTCGACATCCCCGCGATGATCCACGTCTCGACCAGTTGCAACGCCTGCTTCCACACGACCGGCGCGCATTATCTCAATGCCGACACGACCGCGTTCATGCAGTGCCTGACCTCGGACCTGTTCAAGGACTTCCCGACCCTGAAGTTCCTGATCCCGCATGGCGGCGGCGCGGTGCCGTATCATTGGGGCCGGTTCCGCGGCCTCGCCCAGGAGCTGAAGAAGCCGCTGTTGAAGGATCATTTGCTCAACAACATCTTCTTCGACACCTGCGTGTATCACCAGCCGGGCATCGACCTTTTGACCGGCGTGATCCCGATCGACAACATTCTGTTCGCCTCCGAGATGATTGGCGCCGTTCGCGGCATCGATCCGGAGACCGGCTTCTACTACGACGACACCAAGCGCTATATCGAGGCCGCCAAGCTGACCCCCGAGCAGCGCCACCAGATCTACGAAGGCAACGCCCGGCGCGTGTTCCCGCGTCTCGACGCCGCGTTGAAGGCCAAGGGCAAGTAATCTAAAGCGAGCCATGAGCACCTCCATGAACAATCTCGGCATCGTCAAGAAAAACATCACCCGCGCCGACAAGGCGGCGGTGGAGAAGCTGTCCAAGTTCGGCGTCGCCACCATCCACGAGGCGATGGGCCGCGTCGGCCTGATGCAGTGCTATATCAGGCCGATCTATCCGACCGCGAAGATGTGCGGCACGGCGGTCACTGTGCTGCTGCAGCCAGGCGACAACTGGATGCTGCATGTCGCGGCCGAGCAGATCCAGCCCGGCGACGTCGTCGTCGCCGCCTGCACGGTCGAGAACACCGACGGTTTCTTCGGCGATCTCCTGGCGACCAGTTTTCGCGCCCGCGGGGCCCAGGGGCTCGTCATCGACGGTGGCGTGCGTGACGTTGCCGATCTCACCGAGATGCAGTTTCCGGTGTTCTCGCGCGCCATCAGCGCCCGAGGCACGGTGAAGGCGACATTGGGCTCGGTCAACATCCCGATCGTCTGCGCGGGTGCTGCCGTGAACCCCGGCGACGTGATCGTCGCTGATGTCGACGGCATTGTCGTCGTTCCGGCGGCTGTTGCACATCAGGCGGCTGATGCTGCCGCTGCGCGCGAGGCCAACGAGGCCGACAAGCGCGAGAAGCTGGCGTCGGGCGTGCTCGGCCTCGACATGTATAAGATGCGCGAGCCGCTGGCGAAGGCCGGGCTCAAGTATATCGACTGAGCGATGACGGCTGCGTCCAACCAGTGGCATGTCGGGCTGATCGGCTACGGCGAGGTCGGCAAGATCCTCGCCGAGGATCTGCGCAAGGACGGCGTGCGTGTCTCTGCCTATGATGTGAAGCTGTCGGATAACCGTGGTGACGCGATGCGCGCGCACGCCGACAGCATCGGCGTGACACTGACGGCCTCGCATGCCGAGCTGGCGGCGCAGGCCGACTTCATCGTCTCCGCCGTGACCGCCAGCCAGGACGTGGCGGTCGCGGAAGCCTGCGCGCCGACGATCAAGCCGGGCGCCTGGTTCCTCGACTTCAACTCGGCCTCTCCCGGCGCCAAGCAGCGCGCGGCCGCGCTGATCGATGGGGCCAGCGGGCGCTATGTCGAAGGCGCGGTCATGACCTCGGTCCCGCCCTATCGCATCAAGGTGCCGCTGCTGCTCGGCGGCGCGGGCGCGCGCGAGCTGGCGCCGCTGCTCAACGATCTCGGCTTTGCCGCCAAGCCCGCCAGCGACAAGCTCGGCGTGGCCTCGGCGACCAAGATGTGCCGCAGCATCATGATCAAGGGCCTCGAGGCGATGGTGATCGAGAGCTTCACCACCGCGCGCGCCTACGGTGTCGAGGATGCGGTTCTTGCATCGCTGAAGGAGACCTTTCCCGGCATCGACTGGGAGAAGCAGGGCGCCTATTTCTTTCAGCGCGTGATCGAGCATGGCCGCCGCCGCGCCGAGGAGGTGAGGGAGGTCGCCGAGACCGTGCGCGATATCGGGCTGACGCCGTGGTCGGCGGACGGCACCGCCGAGCGCCAGGCCTGGGTCGCCGATCTCGCCGATGACGGCCTGTTCGGCACCCGCGGTACGAAGGAATTCGCGCGCAGCCCGGACTGGCGCACCGAGGCCGATCGCATTCTCAACAAGATCAAGTCCAAGGAGTAGGGAACCTCATGGAGTTCCAGAAGACCCCGGGATGGCTCGACTGGTACGACGGCCCGTCGAAGCCGCGTTTCAAGGTGCCGGCCGGCGGCGTCGACGCGCATTGCCACGTGTTCGGCCCCGGCGCCGAATTTCCTTTCGCGCCCGAGCGGAAGTACACGCCCTGCGACGCCTCGAAGCATCAGCTCTACGCGCTGCGCGACCATCTCGGATTCGCCCGTAACGTCGTGGTGCAGGCGACCTGCCACGGCGCCGACAACCGCGCGATGGTCGATGCGCTCGTGCATTCCAACGGCAAGGCCCGCGGCGTCGCGACCGTCAAGCGCAGCGTCACGGATGAGGAGCTGAAGGCGATGCACGACGCCGGCGTGCGCGGCGTCCGCTTCAACTTCGTCAAGCGCCTGGTCGACTTCACGCCGAAGGACGAGCTCGTCGAGATCGCCAACCGCATCAACAAGCTCGGCTGGCATGTCGTGATCTACTTCGAGGCCGTCGACCTGCCGGAGCTGTGGGACTTCTTCACCTCGCTGCCGACCACCGTCGTTGTCGACCATATGGGCCGTCCCGATGTGACCAAGCCGGTCGATGGTCCGGAGTTCGAGCTGTTCGTGAAGTTCATGCGCGAGCACCAGAACGTCTGGTCCAAGGTGAGCTGCCCCGAGCGTCTCTCGGTCAAGGGCCCGCCGGCGCTGAACGGCGAGCAGAATGCCTATCGCGACGTGGTGCCGTTCGCCAAGCGCATCGTCGAGACCTTCCCGGATCGCGTGCTGTGGGGCACCGACTGGCCCCATCCGAACCTGAAGGACCACATGCCGGACGACGGCCTGCTGGTCGATTTCATTCCCCATATCGCCGTCACCGAGGAACTGCAGAAGAAGCTCCTGGTCGACAATCCGATGCGGCTGTACTGGCCCGAAGAATCCTAAGAGGAGGGAAGCGATGTCGCTCGACAAACCCTATACCGACGTTCCCGGTACGACCATCTTCGACGCCGACATGTCGCGGATGGGCTATCACCTCAACCAGTTCTGCATGTCCTTGATGAAGGCGGAGAACCGCGCCCGCTTCAAGGCCAATGAGCGCGCCTATCTCGACGAATGGCCGATGAGCGAGGAGCAGAAGCAGGCCGTGCTCGACCGCGACCTCAACCGCTGCATCGCGCTCGGCGGCAACATCTACTTCCTTGCCAAGATCGGCGCGACCGACGGCAAGAGCTTTCAGCAGATGGCCGGCAGCATGACCGGCATGACCGAAGAGCAGTACCGCGAGATGATGATCAAGGGCGGCCGCTCGGTCGAGGGCAACCGCTACACCGGGGAGAAGAAGTAAATGGCAAAGATCTCCGCAAGCGTTTTTACCTCGCACGTTCCCGCGATCGGCGCAGCTCTCGACCTCGGCAAGACCGGCGAGGACTATTGGAAGCCGGTGTTCGCCGGCTACGACTTCGCCAAGCAGTGGGAGAAGGAGCAGAAGCCCGACGTCGTGTTCCTGGTCTTCAATGACCACGCGACCGCCTTCAGCCTGGACATGATTCCGACGTTCGCGATCGGCACCGCGGCCGAGTATCAGCCGGCCGACGAGGGCTGGGGCCCGCGGCCCGTGCCGAAGGTAATCGGGCATCCGAAGCTCGCCGCGCATATCGCGCAGTCGGTGATCCAGGACGATTTCGATCTCACCATCGTCAACAAGATGGACGTCGACCACGGCCTCACCGTGCCGCTCAGCCTGATCTTCGGCCAGGTCGATGCCTGGCCGTGTCCGGTGATCCCGTTCGCCGTCAACGTCGTGCAGTACCCGGTGCCGTCGGGCCGCCGCTGCTTCATGCTGGGCAAGGCGATCCGCAAGGCGATCGAGAGCTATGACGAGCCGCTCAACGTGCAGATCTGGGGCACCGGCGGCATGAGCCATCAGCTGCAAGGCCCGCGCGCCGGCCTGATCAATCGCGAATGGGACAACGCCTTTCTCGACAAGCTGATCAACGATCCGGAAGGGCTGTCCAAGGTGCCGCATATCGACTACGTGCGTGAGGCCGGCAGCGAGGGCATCGAGCTCGTGATGTGGCTGATCGCGCGCGGCGCCATGAGCGACGTCAACGAGACCAAGAAGGGCAACGCGCCGACCGTGCGTCACCGCTTCTACCATGTGCCGGCCAGCAACACTGCTGTCGGCCATGTCATTCTGGAGAACAACTAAATGGCCAACACGATCAAGGTCGCGCTCGCCGGCGCCGGCGCCTTCGGCATCAAGCATCTCGATGGCATCAAGAACATCGACGGTGTCGAGGTGGTGTCGCTGGTCGGCCGCCGCTTCGACCAGACCAAGGAAGTCGCCGACAAATACGGCATCAAGCACGTCTCGACCGAGCTTTCCGACAGCCTCAAGCTGCCGGAGGTCGACGCGGTCATTCTCTGTACGCCGACGCAGATGCATGCGGCGCAGGCAATCGATTGCCTCAAGGCGGGCAAGCACGTGCAGGTCGAGATTCCGCTCGCCGACTCCTTGAAGGACGCGCAGCAGGTGGTCGAGTTGCAGAAGGAGACCAAGCTGGTCGCGATGTGCGGCCACACGCGGCGCTTCAATCCCAGCCACCAGTTCGTGCACAAGAAGATCAAGGCCGGCGAGTTCCACATCCAGCAGATGGATGTGCAGACCTACTTCTTCCGCCGCACCAACATGAACGCGCTGGGACAGCCGCGCAGCTGGACTGACCACCTGCTGTGGCACCACGCCGCGCATACGGTTGACCTGTTCGCGTATCAAGCCGGCTCGCCGATCGTGAGGGCCAACGCGATCCAGGGGCCGATCCATCCGACCCTCGGCATCGCGATGGACATGTCGATCCAGCTCAAGGCCGCCAATGGCGCGATCTGCACCTTGTCGCTGTCGTTCAACAATGACGGCCCGCTCGGCACCTTCTTCCGCTACATCGGCGACACCGGCACCTACATCGCCCGTTACGACGATCTGGTTGATGGCAAGGAACAGAAGATCGACGTCTCCAAGGTCGACGTTTCCATGAACGGCATCGAGCTGCAGGACCGCGAGTTCTTCGCCGCGATCCGCGAGGGCCGCGAGCCTAACGCCAGCGTTGCCCAGGTGCTGCCCTGCTACCAGGTGCTGCACGACCTCGACGAGCAGCTGGCCAAGGGCTGAAGTTTTTCCCTCCTCGCGCTGTTGTGTGCGGGGAGGGAACCTCCGGCGCTTGGACAAGGCGCCGGCAAGCGTTGCGCGGGAACGGCCGCTTCGCTTAACCTTCGGCTTCAGCAAGATGAGGCCGCCTTGACCGTCCAATCCCCGCAAGCGTTCCCGACCGAAAGCTTCACCGACGCCGCGGCCGCGGTGGCCCGGCTCGAGGAAATCTACGAGCGCAACACCGCGTTCCTGCGCGGACATTTCGAGGCCTATGCCAACGGCGTCGTTCCGGCGACGCGGATCCGCGCAACTTATCCCTTCGTGCGCCTGACGACGGCTAGCCATGCGCGTCTCGACTCGCGATTGGCCTATGGCTTTGTCGCGGGGCCGGGCGTGCACGAGACCAGCATCACGCGGCCGGATCTGTTCCGCTCCTATCTCTCCGAGCAGATCCGCTTGCTGATCGAGAACCACGGCGTGCCCGTCGAGATCGGCGAATCCGCCGAGCCGATCCCGGTGCATTTCGCCTATCGCCGCGACATCAACATCGAGACGGCGCTGCCGCATCACGAGAGCCCGCTGGTGACGCGCTCGCTGCGCGACGTGTTCGATGCGCCTGACCTCGCGACCATGGACGATGCCATCGCCGACGGCACGCTGGAGCTGAAGCCGGGCATGCCCGAGCCGCTGTCGCTGTTTCGCGCGGCGCGCGTCGACTATTCGCTGCGCCGGCTCTATCACTACACCGGGACCGATCCCGACCATTTCCAGAATTTCGTGATCTTCACGAACTATCAGTTCTATGTCGACGCCTTCGCCGACTGGGGCCGGCAGCAGCTCGCGGCCGGGCAGGGCGCGGCGGAAGCCTTCGTCGAACCGGGCAACGTGATCACGCGCAATGCGCGCCTCGGCGGCGGCACCACGGGCTCCGCGCCGGCGCGCACGCCGCAGATGCCGGCGCTGCATCTGGTCGAACCCGGGCACCAGGGCATCACTCTGATCAACATCGGCACTGGCCCGTCGAACGCGCGCAACGTCACCGACCACATCGCGGTGCTGAGGCCGCATGCCTGGCTGATGGTCGGCCATTGCGCCGGTCTGCGCAACACGCAGCGGCTCGGCGACTACGTGCTGGCGCATGGCTATGTCCGCGAGGACCATGTGCTCGACCAGGAGCTGCCGCCGTGGGTGCCGATCCCCGCGCTGGCCGAGGTGCAGGTCGCGCTTGAGGAGGCTGTCGAAGCCGTCACCGGCTATTCCGGCTTCGAGCTGAAGCGGGTGATGCGCACCGGCACGGTCGCGAGCGTCGACAACCGCAATTGGGAAATCTCCGGCCCGGCGGTGATCCGCCGGCTGTCGCAGTCGCGCGCGGTTGCGCTCGACATGGAGTCGGCCGCCATCGCCGCCAACGGCTATCGCTTCCGGGTGCCCTACGGCACCTTGCTGTGCGTGTCCGACAAGCCGCTGCATGGCGAGATCAAGCTCGCCGGCATGGCCAGCGACTTCTACCGGCAGCGCGTCGGCCAGCATCTCCAGATCGGGCTGAAGGCGCTGGAGCTGCTGAAGCAGCAGGAGTCCGAGCGGCTGCATTCGCGCAAGCTGCGCAGCTTCGCCGAGGTCGCGTTTCAGTAGCCGCCCATCACGCACGTGTTGTCGTTGTTTCCCGAGCGCGCGCGGTGATCTCAGTCCACCTCTCCCCACCGGGGAGAGGTCGGCGCGTAGCGCCGGGTGAGGGGGCTTCGTGCTTATCGATGGACCGGCATCCCTCACCCGGATTGCATCTGGCGATGCAATCCGACCTCTCCCGAACGGGAGAGGTGGACCTCGGTTGCGGCCAAGGATGGGAGCTATCAGGCGCAGGCGAGATCGGCTCTTGCTCGCTCGGGTCAGCGCGTCCTGCGTTGGTCGAACGCCTGACGCGCCTGCTCGACCTCGGGCATCTTGGCGATCGTCCAGGCGTAGAGCGCGCGGAATGGCGGCTGCAGGGTGCGGCCGAGCGGTGTGATCTCGTACTGGACCGCCACCGGCGAGTCCGCGATCACCTCGCGCGCGACCAGGCCGTTGCGCTCGAGACGGCGCAGGCACTGCGTCAGTGCCTTCTGCGTGACGCCCTCGAGCTGCTTCTTGATCGCGTTGAAGCGCAGCGGGCCGCCGTCGAGCACCGCGAGCACCATCATCGACCATTTGTCGGCGATCTGGTCGATCAGCACCCGGCTCGGGCATTCCGACGAGAAGTGCTGCGGTTTGCAGCGGAGCGGGGCGGTCTCGGACGTCGACGTATCGGTCACGGTGGTTTCCTCCGGGATACCTGAGCGACTTCGGGTGCCCCATTGACTTCAGGTTTCCGAAGTATACTGGAGCGGTTCCGAACGCAATGGAGCCTTCTGAATGTCCGATCTCGATACCGGCGTGCTGTTTCGTCCGTTTCGCCTGAAGTCGCTGGAGCTGAAGAACCGCATCGTCATGGCGCCGATGACGCGCAACGCCGCGCCGAACGGCATCCCCGGCGAAGCCAACGCCGCCTATTACCGCCGCCGCGCCGAAGGCGGTGTGGGGCTGATCCTCACCGAGGGCACGGTGATCAACCGTCCGGCCTCGCGCAACGAGCCCAACATTCCGTTCTTCCACGGCGAGGCCGCGCTGGCCGGCTGGCAGAAGGTGGCAAGCGCCGTGCACGCCGCCGGCGGCCGCATCGCGCCGCAGATCTGGCACACCGGTTCGACCAAGGGCATGAGCCGCTGGGAGCCGGACGCGCCGGTCGAGAGCCCCTCGGGCCTGGTGGCGCCGGACAAGCCGCGCGGCAACACGATGACCGAGAACGACATCGCCGACACCGTCGCCGCGTTCGCGCAGGCTGCCGCCGATGCCAAGCGCACGGGCTTCGATACCGTCGAGGTCCACGGCGCGCATGGCTATCTCGTCGATGAATTCTTCTGGTCCGGGACCAACAAGCGTGAGGATCGCTATGGCGGCCCGACCATCAAGGAGCGCTCGCGCTTCGCCGGCGAGATCGTCGCCGCCATTCGCAAGGCGGTCGGTCCGGATTTCCCGATCATCCTGCGCGTCAGCCAGTGGAAGCAGCAGGACTACGCGACGCGCCTCGCCGAGACGCCCGCGCTGATGGGCGACTGGCTGCAGCCGCTGGTGGATGCCGGCGTCGACATCCTGCACTGCTCGCAGCGCCGCTTCTGGGAGCCGGAATTCCCGGAGATCGACGGCGAGAAGGGGCTCAACTTCGCCGGCTGGGCGAAGAAGATCACGGGCGCGGCGACCATCAGCGTCGGCTCGGTCGGCCTGTCCGACGAGTTCTTCTCGGCCTTCGCGGGCAAGCCGTCGAGCTCGGCCGATCTCGATGCGCTGCTCGAGCGCATGGCAAAGGACGAGTTCGACCTCATCGCCGTCGGCCGCGCGCTGATCAGCGATGCGGATTGGGTCGCGAAGATCAAGGCCGGCGACAAGGCCGGGCTGAAGGGCTTCAACGCCGCGGATCTCGGCGCTTTGGTTTGAGCTGCATAACGGCTTGCTCATATCGCTCGTTTGCGTTCTCCCTTTCGTCGCGTTGGACCAATGCGTCCTTCGTGAAACGTGGGTAGTGGCCACGGAGTCGGTGCACCCTCTCCCCTTGTGGGAGAGGGTGCCGGAGATGCGAAGCATCGGAGGCGGGTGAGGGGTCTCTTTCGGCACGGGAGCTCGCGGAGAGAGACCCCTCACCCGGCTCGCATTCGCTGCGCTCATGCGATCCACCCTCTCCCACAAGGGGAGAGGGTGCACTGCCTTTGCCGCGCGATATTTGTCCCACACTGAAAACGGCTTTTTGCGCCTGGGCGTAACTTACCTTCCCAAATAGTCGTTAGTTCGAGGATGACCCGTCCTTTCCGATCAATGCACCGTCAGCTCCAGATACAGCGGGCTGCGGAAGGTCGAGGAGGGCATCCAGGGCAGTTGCTCCTGGGTGCGGCGATACTCGGGCACGACCTTGTGGAATTCGTCGAATGCGATCTTGATCGCCATCCTTGCGATCGCTGAGCCTAAACAGGCATGGACCCCGCCGCCGAAGCCGAGATGGCCGCGCGGCTTGCGGGTGATGTCGTAGACATCGGGATTGGGAAACTGCCGCTCGTCGCGGTTGGCGGAGCCGTAGGCGAGGCAGACGAAGTCGCCTTCGCGCATGGTCTGGCCGTGAAGCGTCAGATCCTTTTGCAGGCAGCGGCGGAAGCGCTGGGCCGAGGTGTTGAAGCGCAGGGACTCTTCCACAGCGTCAGCCAGCAGATCGGGATTGGCGACCACGGCGCGCCGGGCGTCGGGGTGGTCGGCGAGATTGTAGGCCAGCATGCTCATGAAGCCGCCGAGCGACTCGATGCCGGCCATGATGAGGGTCGTCGTCGTCAGCAGCACCTCGCGCTCGTCGAGCTTGTCACCGTCGATCTCGGCCATGCTGAAATGCGAGATCAAGTCGTTCTGCGGCCGGGCGCGACGCTCGGCGATCACGGATGCCGCATAGTCCTGCATCCAATTGTAGGCGGCGATGTGCTGCGGGCCCTTGGCGCGGCTGACCGGATCGCTCTGCACCATCAGCACAGCCTTGTCGCGCACCGTCTGCTCGTCGCCGAGCGGCAGGCCCAGCGCGGCGAACAGCACGCGCACGGTGAACTTGGACGAGAACGCCTCGATGAAGTCGAAGCGCTCCTGGCCGCGCAGCGCCTCGGCGCTGTCCCGCGCGATGTCGCGGATCGGGCCGGACAGGCTCTCCAGGTTGCGCTTCATGAAGGCGTGCTGCACGAGGCCGCGCAGCCGGTCGTGGCGCGGCGGATCGGTGGTGCCGAGCGTGGCGCCGGCGCGGTTCGGCAGCTCGGTCATCAGATTGCCCTTGGCCGAGGAATAGGTCTGCCAGTTGGTGCCGGCCGCCGCGACGTCGGCGTAGCGCGAGAGTATCCAGACCTGGGCCTGCGGGCTCCAGAAGCAGGGGTGCTCGTCGCGCAAGGTCTTGTAGAACGGGAACGGGTCGGCATCGACCGCCGGCGAATACGGGTCGAACGTGAACATCATGGGCCTCCTCTCCATTGAGTGTGGTCGTTGTTGTTCTTTTCACGATCCTAACTGCGCCGCTGCTGCGGCGTGAGGCACGAACGCCCGTCAAGACTTGTACTTTTCCGACATTCCGGCTTAGCTGCCCCGCATGCCACGCTTTCGCACCAAGCCGTCGATTCCTGCCTTCGCACTGTATGGCGAGGCCTCCGCGGCGCAGCCGGACATGCTGCATGTCGAGCCGATCCAGGTGCGCAGCAAGCTGTATCGCTGGGAGATCGAGGCGCACACGCACCTGGGCCTGCACCAGATTCTCTGGGTCGCGTCGGGCCCCGCTGACATCGCCTTGGACGAACGCCGCGAGCGCTGCACCGGCCCGGTGGCGGTGATCATTCCGCCGGGGGTCGTGCATGCCTTCCGCTTCTCGCGCGACACCGACGGCTTCGTGCTCACCTTCAATCCCCGTGCCGTGGTCGAGGGCGACGTGCCGGCGACCGGCGAGGCGCTGCGCGACCTGTTCGCAACCGCGCAGATCCTGCAGCTCGATCCGCAGGCGGTCGCGACGGGCCGCATCGCCGCGCTGTTCGTTGACCTCGCCGATGAGTTCGCCGCCGCCGACTCGGCCGCTTCGCCGGTGCCGCATTGGCTGGGACGCTCGATCGTGTGGCGGCTGGCGCAGCAGAGCGCGCGGCTGTCGGAGGGCGCGCGGCGCGGCAGCGGACACGCCGCGCTGTTCACGCGCTTCATCGTGCTGGTCGAGACGCATCACCGCGATCACTGGTCGGTCGCGCGCTATGCCGACGAGCTCGGCATGACGCCGGAGCGACTGAACCGGCTGACGCGGGCGGAGACCGGGCAGTCTGCGCTCGACATCGTGCATGCGCGGCTCGCCCGCGAAGCCTGCCGGCGGCTGACCTATATTGCAGCGCCGGTGTCGAAGCTGGCCTTCGAGCTCGGCTTCAAGGACCCGGCCTATTTTTGCCGCTTCTTCAAGCGCCACACGGGCGCCAGCCCGCGCGACTATCGTCGCGCCATGGGCGTGGCCGACGACGCCCGGGGTTGATCCGGCGGGAGCAGGATACCGTCGCCTTCTCCTGCCGTGATGTCGGAAAAGTGCAAGAGAATGCTGCGTCCATCCAAGTGCATCCGAGCGTTCCTTGGTAAAATCCGCGACTGACAAGCAAAGCCAACAAACCTGTTGTCGCGAATCCGGGAGAAGAGGCCCATGAAAGTCCAAGTCTGCATTATCGGCGGCGGCCCCTCGGGCCTGATGCTGTCGCAGCTTCTGCACCTGCAGGGTATCGATACGATCATCCTGGAAAAGTCCAGCCGCGACTATGTGCTGTCGCGCATCCGCGCCGGCGTGCTCGAGCACGGCTTTGCCAAGCTGATGCGCGAGGCGCAGTGCGGCGAGCGCATGGACCGCGAGGGCGAGATCCATCATGGCTTCTACATCGCCCATGACGGCAAGCTCGACCGCGTCGATCTGCACAAATATTCCGGCGGCAATTCGGTGATGGTCTATGGCCAGACCGAACTGACCCGTGACCTCTACGAGGCCCGCGACAAGCTCGGCGGCAAGGTCGTGCACAACGCGCTCGACGTGACCCCGCACGACATCGATTCCGACGCGCCCTACGTCACCTACCGCACCGGCGACGAGGTCATCCGCGTCGACTGCGACTACATCGTCGGCGCCGACGGCTTCCATGGCGTGAGCCGCAAGTCGATCCCGCACGACAAGATCAAGGAGTTCGAGCGAGTCTACCCGTTCGGCTGGCTCGGCGTGCTCTCGCGCACCAAGCCGGTGTCGCCGGAACTGATCTATGCCAAGCATGAGCGCGGCTTCGCGCTGTGCTCGCTGCGTTCGCAGGTGCTGAGCCGCTATTACATCCAGGTGCCGCTGACCGACACCGTCGAGGGCTGGAGCGACGACGCGTTCTGGGAGGAGCTGAAGCGCCGCCTGCCGGAGGAGGTCGCCGCCAAGCTGATCACCGGCCCGTCGATCGAGAAGAGCATCGCGCCGCTGCGCAGCTTCGTCGCCGAGCCGATGCGCTACGGCCGGATGTTCCTGGCCGGCGACGCTGCTCACATCGTGCCGCCGACCGGCGCGCGCGGGCTGAACTCGGCCGCGTCCGACATCTACTATCTCTATCACGGCCTGCTCGATCACTACAAAAAGGGCGACAACCGCGGCATCGACGGCTACTCGCAGCGCGCGCTGGCGCGGATCTGGAAGGCGCAGCGCTTCTCCTGGTGGATGACGACGCTGCTGCATCGCTTCCCCGATCGCCTGCCGTATGAGGACAAGCTGCAGGATACCGAATTCGCCTATCTGTTCTCGTCGGAGGCCGCGCAGCGGTCGCTGGCGGAGAACTATGTCGGGCTGCCGTTCTAGGGCTTGCGCAGTCCGTAGGGTGGGCAAAGGCGCGCCAGAGCCGTGAGTTGTTTGCTCCGCTCGATCGCGCGCCGTGCCCACCATTCTCTCCGCGCGTGCCGATGCACGGTGGGCACGCGACCGCCCTGCGGGCGTCCGCTTTGCCCACCCTACGAGATCGCGCATCAACAAACACCACGGTCGTCCCGGCCTTGAGCCGGGATCCATACCCCAGGGATCGGTTTGAGGCACGCTGGAGATTGGCATTTGTGCTGATCACGACCGCTGCGGCGTGTGGGTCCCGGATCGGCGTCGGGCCTTGTCCGGGACGACGGCGGTGGGTTTGGCGGATTCACGGCTCAAACAGCGGGTGGCACAGCGTGGCGTTCTCGCGGCGTCTGACGCCCGAGGCCTGCCATCAGTTCGTCCCTCGCAGATGAGAGGGCGCAGGGAATGCCGGGTGAAGGCCTCACCCATGGCCCGCCTGCGAGAAAAAGTGCAGGCGGCAGGTACCACAGGTGCAGCCGAGCATCCGGCATTCCCTGCGCGGTGTCTTCACGCTTATACGCAGTCGCCCTGGTGCGCCGGCGTGTTGGCCACCTCCGCGCGAGGCGAAGCCTCGTCGCGCTCGCGACAATGCGCTGACGCGCATTGCGCGGATGACACCAGCTTCGGGGTGTCGGGCCGCTGCGACTTCACGTCCGCAGGCGATCGTTCGTCTGCACGCTCGTTGCCGAGCATGCTGCGATCTCCCGCGGCACCGCATCCCCGCCTCGCGTGTCGTGACGATCGCGCGCAACGCCCCTCTCGTTGAGGCGGGATGGCTGGATATAAACACATCTTCCGATAAAACGAAAGAAGAATCTTCTGGAAATGAGAAATTATTGGCGGAGATCGTCCCGTGTCGTCGGCGGGTTGGGGGCGTGCGAAAGGATCTGCCCTTCACGGAACTGGCGTCATCCGAACTTCCTCCTTTACCGTTGCTTCAAGACTGTTCGCTAGAGTTTCTAGCTCCGAAGAACAAATTGGGCGGCAAGCGTGAACCAGAGCTCGAACTCGTCTGTCTTCGATGCCCATCAGCTCTGCATTTTTCTGTCGAGCCTTGCCCCTGGCGATCTCTCAGTAAATGAAGCCGCGGCGGCGCGCCCCGGAGCCGCGATGATGACGAGCGTGGGTAGTCCCAATGATGAACTGTGGTTGCGGATGGAGCAGGTCGGCTGGACACGCCGGGTCCCGGGTGATCTGCCTGCGGCGCCGCCGACAAGCACCTACACGATGACTGAAGCGGGCGCACGTGCCGTGACGATGGCAGTTTCTGAGCTAATCGCCCGAAGGGCGCTGCTTATGGGAACGATCAAGGGCTTCGACCCTCGGAGCGCGCCGGAGCACCTCACGCGGCTGTGCGCCGCCTTCGGCTGGCTCGCTTTGAGAACGGAGGCTCTCCGAACCCTCGCGGAGCAAGCGAGGCCCGCGCTACACAAATCCCAAGCCCGACAGAGAGCCTACGTCCAAGCCTTGAATGAGATAGGCGGTGGCCTCTCAATGGCGGCGTCGTGTATTGCGGATGCCATCGCTCATGGTCTGGACAGCGATGCTGGACGCGATTGCTTGGCGCGGACTGTCGCGGGACTTCGTTATGCCGAACAGTGTCTCACGCAGTGGACGGCCAAGATGCGGGCTCAACCGCCCGGGCACTGGCTAAGTCGGTTTGTCGCAGGAATACGTTCGAGGTTCTGATGCACACGGCACGACAGCGATACTCGCAACTGCATAAAGGAGCATTCCTTCAGACTTCCGCGACTCGCGAGCATGCCGCATGACGGCGCGGAGCGACAAGTGCGCGGAAGTCGTTTTCGTGTAGCGTTGCCGGCTCACCGCAGGACGCAGCATGCTCATCGAACACGAGACTTTCACACGGGAAACCGGTCCGCCACGCGGCCGCTCGTGGGACGAGGCCGTATTCCGCTGGTGCAATTTTGCTCGGCTCGAAATCGAGGGGCAGACCATTGGCGGCGCGCTGCTGGGATGCGAGCTGCGCGGGATCGATTGGTACTGGGGCTTGTTCAATACGACTTTGCTGGCGCACACGACGTTCAAGAGCTGCGTGTTTCGCGGCACGTCATTCACCCAATGTGAGGTCATTGCCTGCCGCTTCGAGGATTGCCGGTTCGTGCTCGATAATCTGCAGGGGCCATGCACGTTCAACAGCTGCATGATCGTCGAGACGGTGTTCGACAGATGCGAGTTTGTCGTCGACAATCCGCGTCGCGCGCCGGTCTTCGTCGAGTCGCGCTGGTATGGCTGCACACAAGGGGGCTGCTCTGGGCTCGACGGCGTGTTTGAGCCGCCCCGCCGGCCTGCAGGACCATCGCGCTGCTAGCCGAGATGGTGCATGAAGAATTCGGTCAGAAGCTCATAGTGCCGGTTCTCGGCGGCGGCGGTGAACCCGTGTCCCCGGTTCTCGTGGATATACACCTCCGGAGCCCGGCCATGCTGCGCCAGGCGCGCCGGACGACGGTCGTTAGCGTGGGGCGACGGGCGCGACGAGTTTGACAAGACGCGGGAGCTGCTCTCTACTTAATCGCGGAAGTTGACAGGAGGCTGCCATGCATCTTCGTCACCTGATGGCCGCGGCGGTGTTCGTGCTCGCCTCGGCACTTGTCGCGCCCGTCGCGGCGAATGACTTCTTTGCGACCGGCATCGATCGTCCCGGCGGCGACTATCGCAGCTTCGATACGTTCGATGACGCGCAATCCTGCCGCCAGACCTGCAATCGCGAGCTGCCGCGCTGTCGCGCCTGGACCTATGTCAAGGCACCGACCTTTTGGCATGGGCCGCAGCAGCCGCCGGCGCGGTGCTGGCTGAAGCGGGTCGTGCCGCGGGCGCGCGCCAATCCGTGCTGCATCTCTGGGATTTCCGGCGGCCAGCGCATCGATTAGGGGCGCTCCGCAGCCGTGCCGTTCCTTGCTGCATCCTTCGCCGATCTTCGCCGCGCCTCAAAAATGAGTTGCGTACCTCAAAAATCGCGCTAAGTTCCTCAACCCGAAGGGGAGGAGCATGAACGCACCGCTGACATTGCGGGATATCGCGCGGCAGGCCGGCGTCAGCCTGGCTACCGTCGACCGCGTGCTGCACAACCGGCCGGGCGTTCGCCCGGATACGGTGCGGCGCGTCAAGGACGCGATGGCGCGCAGTGCGTTCCAGCCGCATGCCGCGGCCTCCGAACTGGCGCGCGCGCGGTCGCGGCGCTTTGCCTTCGTGATGCCGGTCGGCGTCAATCCCTTCATGCAGCAGATCCAGGCGCATCTCGGCGAGCTCGGCAACTGGATGGCCGCGCGTCGGCTGACCGCGGATGTCGTCACCACCGACGTGTTCGATCCTGCCGTGCTGGCCGGCAAGCTCGAAGATCTGGTCGGGAGGGTCGACGGCGTCGCGGTGGTTGCGCTCGATCATCCGAGCGTGCGCGCGGCGATCAACGATCTCGTCGAGGCCGGCGCCAAGGTCGTGACCCTAGTCTCGGACGTGCCGTCGTCGCGGCGACATCATTATGTCGGGATCGACAACATCGCGGCCGGCCGCACCGCGGGCGCGCTGGTCGGACGTTTCGCTGGCGGCAAGACCGGACGGGTGGCCATCATGGCCGGCTCGCAGGGCCTGCGCGACCATGCCGAGCGCATCTTCGGCTTCAGCCAGGTCCTGGCGGCGGAGTTTCGGCAACTCGAGGTTTTGCCGGTGGCTGAGGGGCATGATGCGGACGATCGCTCAGAACACCTCATGCGCAAGTTGCTGGCCGAGCATCACGACATCGTCGGGCTCTACAATGTCGGCGCCGGCACTGCCGGTGTCGCGAAGGCGCTGACCGAGTCCGGGCGCGCTGGCGACATCGTGTTCGTCGGCCACGACGTGACCACGCTGACGCGCAAGCTGCTGCTGTCGGGCGTGATGCATGCGGCGATCTCGCAAAATCCAGGGCATGAGGCCCGTTCTGCGGTGCGTGTGCTGTTGGCGCTGGCGCGCGGCGAGCCGATCTTGAGCGAACAGGAAGCGATCCGCATCGACATCGTGATGCGGGACAATCTGCCGTGACGCGGCGGCCGCGGTTGGCGCGGTCGGACGAGTCATGGAGCGACGAATAGGTCACCGGTTTCGAGGCGCCGCAGAGCGCCGATGACCGGGGACCCGTGTGGGAGGAGTGGACAGTGTTTCTCGGACTGGATGTCGGCACATCCGGCGTAAAGGCCGTGTTGGAGGACGAGGCGGGCGCGCTGGTCGCGAGCGCGGGCCGTCCGCTGTCGCTGTCGCATCCGCAGCCGTTGTGGTCCGAGCAGAATCCCGATCACTGGGTCGAGGCTGTCATCGGCGCGGTCGATGATCTCGCCCGCACCCATCCGCGCCAGATATCGGCGGTGCGCGGCATCGGCCTGTCCGGCCAGATGCACGGCGCGACGCTGCTTGGCCGCGACGGCCGGCCGCTGCGCCCTGCGATCCTGTGGAACGACGGTCGCTCGCAGGCCGAATGCGCCGAACTCGAGCAGCGCTGTCCCGAGTTGCACGCGATCGCCGGCAATCTTGCGATGCCGGGCTTCACCGCGCCCAAGCTGGCCTGGGTGGCGAAGCACGAGCCGGAGATCTTCGCTCGCGTGGCGAAGGTGCTGCTGCCGAAGGCCTATGTACGCTACCGGCTGTCCGGCGAGATGGCCGAGGACATGTCGGATGCCGCCGGCACCTTGTGGCTCGATGTCGGCGCGCGGCGCTGGTCTGAAAAGCTGCTCGCCGCGACGGGCCTCGGTTTCGATCACATGCCGCGGCTGGTCGAAGGCAATGAGCCGAGCGCCATGCTGTCGCGCGAGCTGGCGCAGCGCTGGAGCATGCGCGCGGATGTCGTGATCGCCGGCGGGGCCGGCGACAATGCCGCGAGCGCGATCGGGCTCGGCGCGATCACGCCGGGTGATGCCTTCCTGTCGCTCGGCACGTCGGGCGTGCTGTTCCGCGTCACCGATCGTTTCGCGCCGGCGCCGGAAGCCGCCGTGCACGCGTTCTGCCATGCGCTCGGCGGTCTCTGGCACCAGATGGGTGTGATGTTGTCGGCCGCCGCGTCGCTGTCCTGGCTGGCGCGCATCCTCGAAACTCCTGAGGCCACGCTGCTCGCGCCGCTCGGCAGCAGCGTCGATCGCCCGAGCCCGGTGCAGTTCCTGCCTTATCTCGACGGCGAGCGCACGCCGCACAATGATGCGCATGCGGCAGGGGCCCTGGTCGGTCTGCGCAGCGCTGCATCGCGCGACGATCTCGTGCAGGCGGTGCTGGAAGGCGTGGCCTTTGCGTCGCGCGACATGCTCGCGGCGCTCGGGCGGAGCGCGCAGGAGATTACCGAACTCGATCTCGTCGGCGGCGGCTCACGCTCGTTGTTGTGGGCGCAGATCATGGCCGACGTCCTCGGCGTCACCGTGCACCGCGTCGAGGAAGGCGAGGTCGGTGCCGCCATCGGCGCCTCCAGGCTCGGTCGTCTCGCCGCGACCGGCGAAGCACCCGCCGATGTCTGCCGCAAGCCGCAGCGGCTGCAGAGTTTCGAACCGCGCGCCGCGCAGCGCGCCGCCTATGACGGCGCCTATGCGCAGTGGCGCAAGCTCTATCCTGCTCTCAAGGAGAAATCCCCGTGAACGTCCAGGCTCCCTTCTTCCAGACCGGCGCAACCATTGCTTATGGCGGCCCGGAGTCGCGCAGCCCGCTGTCGTTCCGCTGGTACGACAAGGACCGCGTCATCAGGGGCAAGCGCATGGAAGACCATCTGCGCTTCGCCGTCTGCTACTGGCACTCGTTCTGCTGGCCGGGCTCCGATCCGTTCGGCGGCGAGACCTTCCTGCGGCCCTGGCAGCATGGCGACGATGCGTTGGCGATGGCGCGCGCCAAGGCCGATGTCGCGTTCGAATTGTTCCGGCTGCTCGACGTGCCGTTCTTCACCTTCCATGACGTCGACGCCGCGCCGGAAGGCGCAACGCTGAAGGAGTCGGTGGCCAACCTCAACGCCATCGGCGACCTGTTCGCGCAGAAGATGGAGACGGCGAAGGTGCGGCTGCTGTGGGGCACCGCCAACCTGTTCTCGCATCGCCGCTACATGGCGGGCGCCGCGACCAATCCCGATCCCGATGTCTTCGCCTATGCGGCGGGCCAGGTGCGCGCCGCGCTCGAGGTGACGCATCGTCTCGGCGGCGCCAACTACGTGCTGTGGGGCGGCCGCGAGGGCTACGAGACCTTGCTCAACACCGACATGAAGCGCGAGCTCGATCAGCTCGGTCGCTTCGTCTCGATGGTGGTCGAGCACAAGCACAAGATCGGCTTCAAGGGCCCGCTCCTGATCGAGCCGAAGCCGAAGGAGCCGACCAAGCATCAGTATGATTTCGACGTCGCCACCTGCTACGGCTTCCTCAAGCGTTACGACCTGCTCGACGACGTCAAGCTCAACATCGAGCAGAACCACGCCATCCTGGCCGGCCACTCGTTCCAGCACGAGATCGCGCTGGCGCAGGCGCTCGGTGTGTTCGGATCGCTCGACATCAACCGCGGCGACGACCTGCTCGGCTGGGACACCGACCAGTTCGCGATGAACGTGCCGGAGCTGGCGCTGGTGTTCCACGACATTCTCAGGGGCGGCGGCTTCACCACCGGCGGGCTGAACTTCGATGCCAAGATCCGCCGGCAGTCGATCGATCCGGACGATCTGCTGCACGCCCATGTCGGCTCGATGGATGCGTGCGCGCGGGCGCTGATCGCCGCCGACGAGATGCTCACCGACAGCGCGCTGACCGCGCCGCTCGCGGCTCGCTATGCGGGCTGGGATGGCGAGGAGGGGCAGGCGATCCTCGCCGGCCGCCGCTCGCTCGCGGAGCTCGCCGACCGCGCCGTCAACACCGGCCTCGATCCGCAGCCGCGTTCCGGCCGGCAGGAATATCTCGAAAGCGTGGTGAACCGTTATGTCTGACGACAGCAACGTGAATGCTTCGGTGAGCGGGGCCACGACGGGTGTCATGGCCGCGGCGGCGCCGGTGCTCGAGCTCAAGGGCATCGGCAAGCAGTTCGGCGCGATCCGCGCGCTGCACGGCGTCGACCTCTCCATCAGGCCCGGTGAGGTGGTCGGCCTGATGGGCGACAACGGCGCCGGCAAGTCGACCCTGGTGCGCATCATCGCGGGCAATTTTCCGCCCAGCCAGGGCACGATCCATTTCGACGGCCGCGAGGTGCATTTCCATCGCCCGATGGATTCGCGCAGCGTCGGCATCGAGGTCGTCTACCAGGACCTCGCGCTCGCCAACAATCTCACCGCCGCGGCCAACGTCTTTCTCGGCCGCGAGATGAGGCGCAATTTCGGTCCGCTCAAGCTGCTCGACCACAAGGGCATGGAGGCGCGCGCGCTGGAATTGTTCCGCGAGCTGCGCTCGGAGACGCGCCCGCATGATCTGGTCAAGGACATGTCCGGTGGCCAGCGCCAGGCGGTGGCGATCGCGCGCACGCGGCTGTCCAACGCGAAGCTCGTGATGATGGACGAGCCGACGGCTGCGATCTCGGTGCGCCAAGTCGAGCAGGTGCTGAGCCTCATCCATCGGCTGAAGGAGCAGGGCATCGCCGTGATCCTGATCTCGCACCGCATGCCCGACATCTTCGCGGTTTGCGATCGCGTCGTGGTGATGCGGCGTGGCGAGAAGCGAGCCGACAAGCCGGTCACCGAGACCAGCCCCGAGGAAGTCACCGCGCTGATCACCGGCGCCAAGGAGGCGGCGTGATGTCCGTTCCATCCGAGACCAGCCCAGCGAGCCCCGAGGTCACTTTCACCAATGTCGGTGCCATCAGATGGTGGCACCGCGGCGTGTTCGCGTCGCAGACCGCCTATGTGACCTTGGCGCTGGTCGCGCTCATCGTGATCATGAGCTTCGCCAGCCCATACTTCCTGACCGAGGGCAATCTGCAGAACGTCGCCAAAAACTTCTCGTTCATCGCGATCGCGACGCTCGGCATCACCTTCGTCATCATCACCGGCGGCATCGACCTGTCGGTGGGATCGCTGATGTGCTTCGCGGCGATGATCACCTCGATGGTGATGACCTCGCTGTCGACTCCGGGCATGCCGCTGTCGTCGCTGTTCGTGCATCTCGCCGCCGACGGCAAGACGGTGGTCGCCAACGTGCCCGGGCTGATCCTGATCGTCTCGGTGCTGGCAGGCCTTGCGGTGTCTCTCGTGGTCGGCCTCATCAATGGCGTCTGCGTCGCGCTGCTCGGGCTATCGCCATTCGTGACGACGCTCGGCATGCTGTCGATCGTGCGCGGCCTCGGCTATGTCATCTCCAACGGCAAGGGCAGCTTTCCGGGCGGCCCCGATGCCGAGTATTTCTATGCGCTGACGCAGGGCGACGTGTATGGCGTGCCCGCGCCGTTCATCTATCTCATCCTGCTCGCGCTCTTGATGGCGTTGGTGCTGCACCACACGACCTTCGGCCGCCACGTCTTCGCGATCGGCGGCAACGAGAAGGCGGCGGAGCTGACCGGCGTCTCGGTGCCGCGCGTCAAGATCGAGGTCTATGTGGTCGGCGCGCTCGCCGCCGGCCTGCAAGGCATCATCATCTCCGGCTGGCTGGGCTCCGCGCCGGCCAACATGGCGACGTCCTATGAGCTCAACGTGATCGCGGCCGCCGTGATCGGCGGCGCCAATCTCGCCGGCGGCATCGGCGGTCCGCTCGGCGCGATCGTCGGCTGCGTGCTGCTCGAGGTCATCCGTAACGGCCTCGTGCTGGCGCAGGTCAACTCCTACTGGCAGCAGACCTTGGTCGGCGTGATCATCATCGCCGCGGTGCTGGTCGATCGCATCCGCGCAAGGCTGTTGTAGCAAAGGCTGTTGTAGCGAAATACTGGCCGGGATGTGACTGATCAGGTCTATCCGCGCCCGGCACAGACAATCATCACGGATAGACATGGAGGAGGGAAGCCATGAAGAAGCTGCTATATGCGGTCGCATCGCTCGCGATCCTGGTGGGCCCGGCGCAGGCCGAGACCAAGTACCGTTTCGCCATCGTGCCGAAGGCGATGAACAACCCGTTCTTCGACGTGGCGCGCGACGGCTGCCTGAAGCGCGCCAAGGAGCTCGGCAATGTCGAGTGCATCTACAAGGGCCCGGTCGAGCACGAGCCGGCCACCCAGGCGCAGATCATCCAGGACTTCATCACCCAGAAGGTCGACGGCCTCGCGATCTCGGTCGCCGACGTCGCTGCGATGACCAAGTCGATCGACGCGGCGACCGCCGCCGGCATCCCCGTCATCACCTTCGACGCGGACGCGCCGGGCTCCAAGCGGCTCGCTTATATCGGCACCAACAACAAGGACTTCGGCCTCGCGCTCGGCAAGCAGCTGCGTGAGCTCAGGCCTGACGGCGGCAAGTACGCGGTGGTGTCCGGCGGTCCCGGCGCCAAGAACCTCGCCGAGCGCGTCGACGGCGTGCGCGAGGCGCTGAAGGGCTCGAAGTGGACGGAAGTGGCGGGTTCGCCGACCTTCTGCAACGACGATCCGGCCCTCGCCGTCCAGCAGATGGCCGATCTGCGCACCGCAACGCCGGATCTCGGCGCTATCGTGCCGATCGGCGGCTGGCCGATGTTCGCGCCCGAGGGCTACAAGGCGTTCGTCAACAAGAACAAGAAGGACATCGATGCCGGCAAGCTGACGCTCGTGGTTGCCGATACCTTGAAGATGCAGCTCGAGCTGCTGCGCGACGGCTATTCCAACGCGCTCACCGGCCAGCGTCCGTTCGAGATGGGCGAGAAGTCGATGGACACGCTGCTCGCGATCAAGAAGGGCGAGAAGGTGCCTGAGGTGATCTACACCGGCCTCGATCTCGTGACCAAGGACAACGTCGCGAAGCTTCTCAACTGATCTGAGTTCCTCCCGGGGAAAACCTGGCGGTCCGGCGTCCGGCTTCGGCCGGCGACCGGGCCGCCCTTTTTGTTTGCGATCCGCACTGCGTTGACTTTGGAGTATATCTGACCTAAGTCAGATATCATGCTTGATCCGATCGCCCGCGTCCGCCGCTTCAATCGCGCCGTCACCTCCGAGGTCGGTGCGCTCGACACCTCGTTCCTGGGGCGCGGCCGGCCGCTCGGCGTGGCGCGCGTGCTCAACGCGATCGGCCATGGCCGCAGCGACGTGGCGGAGTTGCGCGATTATCTCGCGCTCGACTCCGGCCTGATGAGCCGGTTCCTGCGCAGCCTCGAGGAGGAGGGGCTGGTCACGACCAAGCCGCATCCCGACGATGCGCGCCGCCGCATCGCCAGGCTCACTGCTGCGGGCCGGCGCGAATTCGAGGCCTATGAGACGCTCTCCAATGCGCAGGCACAGGCGATGATCGCGCGCCACAGCCAGCCGGACGCATTGCTGGCCGCGATGGACATGGTCGCCGCAGCGCTCGCTCGCGACCGCATCGGGATCGACGAGGTCGATCCCCGCGGCGAGCAGGCGCGCTATTGTCTGCGCGAATATTACGCCGAACTGTCCCGCCGCTTCGCGCGCGGCTACGACGTCGCATTGTCGCGCGACCCCGACGCCACGGACATGATCGCGCCGCGCGGCGCCTTCTTCGTCGCGCTGTCCGACGGCCTTCCACTCGGCTGCGTCGGCCTGAAAGGCCACGGCGGCACAAGCGCTGAGATCAAGCGGCTCTGGGTCGCTCCCGCCGCCCGCGGCCTCGGCCTCGGCCGCAGGCTGATGGACGCGGCCGAGAATGCTGCGCGAAAGCTGTCGATCACGACCTTGCGCCTCGACACCAACAGCGCCCTCGGCGAGGCCCAGCAGCTCTATCGCAAGACCGGCTGGACCGAGATCGAGCGCTTCAACGACGATCCCTATCCGGATCTGTTCTTCGAGAAGCAGCTGCGTTGACGGCATCAATGCTCATGCGGCCGTCAGTGCGACCTTCATGTTCTTGGCCTGATAGACGCAGGCGCCGTCCGCCAGCACGCGTCCGTCGGCGATGCCGAGCACGAGGCGGCCGCGCTTGACCTGGCGCATGTCGACCTCATAGCGCACGCAAGTCACCTCCGGCGTGATCTGCCCCGTGAAGCTCACCTCACCGACGCCGGTGGCGCGGCCCTTGCCGGGAGAGCCCGACCAGCCGAGCCAGTAGCCGACCATCTGCCACATCGCGTCGAGGCCGAGGCAGCCCGGCATGACAGGATCGCCGCGGAAGAGGCAATCGAAGAACCAGAGCTTCGGCGTGATGTCCAGCTCGGCTGTGATGCGTCCCTTGCCGTAGCGTCCGCCGTCGAGACTGAGCTCGGTGATACGATCCATCATCAGCATCGGCGGGGCCGGCAGTTGCGCGTTGCCCGGGCCGAAATAGCCGCCTTCGCCGGAGCGGAGCAGATCCTCTCGCGTGTAGGACGATTGCGGCATGTGAAAGTCCCGCGGGTCGGGCAAGGCGTCATCTCTCTGTCTGCAATCGGGTGCCGGCAGGCCAAGGGCTGTCTGGTGGCGATCACAGACCTAGTGGGAGTGCAGCGCAGCTGATTCAAGCTGACGTGACCGCCACGATCCGCGACGCCGGTCAGCTCTTCTTCGGCGGCACGACCTGGCAGGGGCGGCGATGCCAGGTGTCCGCGCCGGGACCTGTTCGGCAGTGAGATGGTCGGCGAGCGCGGCTGGACAGGTTGATTGAACCCGACACCGCCCTGCCTGCGTCTGACATGAACGAGTCTCGTCCCGCGACGACGGACCTCTCCGGCCGGGTCGGCGTTAATGGCGCGGCAACGGCTTCATGAATGGATGTCGCGGCGGGGGAAGACGAATCATGACACCAAACGACGGCGCGTCATGCTGTGTTCCAGGATTCGACACAATCGTGGCCCGGCGGTCTTGCAGCGCTGGTGAGACGTCGCCTCACTTCACCCCAAGACTTGTTCGAGCTTATAGATTGTCCTGCGCCGATCGCGTGAGGTGCAGATGAACAGCAATGAATCGGGACACGGCATGGTGACACGATCCACGGGACCTCGGGCGATCGCAACGACACGGCGTCGGGGAGTGGCCTTGATGGCCCTTGCGGTCGTGGCGGCAGGGGCTCTGCCGGGCTCGGGCGCCGATGCGCGGCAGGCGCGGCCCGCACCGGCCACCGAGGCGACGGCGCCGCGGGCGCATGGTGATCCGATCATGGCGATCGTGTCGATCAAGGCGCAGAAGGTCACGTTCTACGATTCGGAGGGCTGGATCTGGCGCGCGCCGGTGTCGACCGGCGTTTCCGGCCGTGAGACGCCCGCCGGCGTGTTCGCCGTGCTGGAGAAGGACAAGGACCATCATTCGACGCTGTATGATGATGCCTGGATGCCGAACATGCAGCGCATCACCTGGAACGGCGTTGCGTTGCATGGCGGGCCGCTGCCCGGCTATGCCGCCTCGCATGGCTGCGTGCGGATGCCCTATGGCTTTGCCGAGAAGCTGTTCGACCGGACCTATATCGGCATGCGGGTGATCATCGCGCCGGGCGACGTCGCGCCGGTGGAGTTTTCGCATCCCGCCTTGTTCGTGCCGAATGCCGAGGCGCTCTCGGGAGCCCCCTCGCGCGCGACCACGCTCGGCCGCGAGGCGGAGGACGCCGCCAAGGCCGCCGATGAGGCCAAGGCCGCCGCGGCCACGGCCGAGCGCGACGCGAAGTCGCTGAAGGCGTCCTTGCGCAGGCTGGAGCAGGCCAAGGCGCGCAGCGATGCCGAGTTGAAATCTGCCGACAAGAAGCTGGCCGCCGCCAAGACCGATGAGGCCAAGGCGCAGGCCGAGGACGCCCGGCAGAAGGCCGAGGCGAAGGCCACTGAAGCGGCGACGCAGCTCGAGGCGGCCAGGTCGGACTCCGTCGCCAAGCTCGCGACGGCCGCGACGACGAAGGACGCGGCCAAGGCGGCCGCCGTCAAGAAGAGCGAGACCGCCAAGGCGGCCGAGGAGGCGAAGCTCGCGACCGAGCCGGTGTCGGTCTATATCAGCCGCTCGACGCAGATGCTCTACGTCCGGCGCAACACGCACAAGCCGGCGCGCGATGGCGGCGGCGAGGTGTTCGATACGTCGCTGGAGTCGCCGGTGACGATTCGCGATCCCGACCGGCCGATTGGCACTCACGTGTTCACGGCGGTGGCGCAGAACGGCGCCGGCCTGCGCTGGACCGCGGTCACGATCGACGATGGCGACGACGCCAAGGACGCGCTCGACCGCATCACCATTCCGAAGGATGTGCTGGCCCGGATCGCGCCGACGGCGGTGCCGCGCTCCTCGATCATCGTCTCGGACGAGCCGCTGTCGAGCGAGACCAACTACCGCACCGAGTTCGTCGCCGTCCTGAGCAACCAGCCGCAAGGCGGCTTCATCACGCGCCGGCCGACCACCAATGTCGACGTGATCGCCAGCGGCGAAGAAGAATATGATAACGGCTTCGGAAATGTCTTCCAGCGTAGCTGGGATGGTCAGCCGATGGCCGCGCCACGGCGGCGCGGTCCGCCTCCTACCTACTACCGGCCGGTGCAGCCGGGCTGGTGGTAGCAGGCGGGGCCATCTTTGACCGCGCTGCAGGCGCGGTCAGGTCGTTCGATCAAGTTGGCTTAGTTGCGGCCCGCCGGCACTACGCCCGGCCACTGCATCATGAACGGCTGAGCCTGCTGCGGCTCGGTCTCCGCAGCGCGCGCAACGCGGCGGGCGCGATGCTTGTGCATGCGGGCAATCGAACTGGTGGCCTCGCGGGCCGTCTCGATGCGGGCGACCTGCTGGCGGATCTCGCTGGTGCTGGTGCGCAGCTGCTCGATGCCCATGTCGCTGGTTGCCGCGGCGACGCGCAAGCTGCTCAGCTCGGCTGAGGTATCCTCCTGCGCGGTGCGGAGGCGGATCGCCTGCCGCTTCAGCAGTGCGATGTCCTGCTCGATCCTGTCGGCGGTGTCGCGGCGGCGGGACTCGCTCTCGTCGGCTGCGGTGCGCAGAGTTGCCAGCCCGGTCTCGGCGCTGGTCAGGCTGGCGCGAAGCTGGACCAGATCTCCGGACGTATCGTTCTGGCGATCGCGCAACCGCGCCGTTTCCGCCTTCAGCTGAGTGAGCTCCGATGTCAGTGCGGCAACGCGCGTCTCCAGCGACGGCGATCCGTTGCCGGCGAAGGTGAAGCTGTTGGCTCCGCCGCCGCTCCACCAGATCACGCCGGCGCTCGCCGCCAGCGCCAGGCTCATCGCAATTCGTAGAGAAGCCGTGCCGCTCTTCGGCGGGACATCCGGCGTGGTGGGTTTGCGCATCGACAGGTCTCCGGGATTTGATTGAGACCATTATGACCCTATTAAGGTTGCCAATGTTCTAAGCGCGCCCGGCTCGGTTCACTTTTCATGCACGTAGATTTGCGGGGCCCCAGCTACAAATAGATCCGGGACGATGCTGCAGACGGTGAATGCATCTGAAAGTTGCGCGACGTTGGAGGGATGCTTCGGTTGCATCGTGCTCCAGCGTGGACCTGTTCGTCTTGCGCACATGGATCGCTGAATTCGTTTCGCGATTCCCGCGATCATGCGGTAAATCCCAGCCATGTCCGACACGTCGACATCAGCCGCATCACAGGCATTCGAACAGCTCGCCGAGGCGATCAGGCATCGCCGCTCGGTGTACGGCCATATCAGCGGTCTCAGGATGGACCGCTTCGCGCCCGGCGAGGCATGGTCGACCTTGCCCTATCGCGAAGTGTTCGTCGGCGACAGCGACACCGGCGTGATCCATGGCGGCGTCGTCACCGCGATGCTCGACGAAAGCTGCGGCATGGCGGTGCAGCTCGCGCTCGACGGCAGCAGTGCGATCGCCACGCTCGACCTGCGCATCGACTATCAGAAGCCGGCGACGCCCGGCCTCGACATCAAGGCGCATGCGGTGTGCTACCGCGTCACGCGCTCGATCGCCTTCGTGCGCGCGACCGCCTATCAGGAGGAAGAGAGCGCGCCGGTGGCGACCGCGACCGCCTGCTTCATGATCGCCGCCAACCGCACCAACATGCTGACCGATCGACCGGCTTTCACCGGGGCGCCGCCGCCGCTCGAAGCGCCTGATGACATGACGGGACTGTTTGCCAACAGTCCGTTTGCGCGCTGCCTCGGCATTCGCGTGGCCGACGACGGCACGCTCGTGATGCCGTTCTCGCAGCAGATCGTCGGCAATCCGGTGCTGCCCGCGATTCATGGCGGCATGACCGGCGCGTTCCTTGAGACCGCTGCAATCGTCACGGTGATGCGCGAACTCGGGGTGGACGCGCCACCGAAGCCGATCGGGCTGACCATCAACTATCTGAGGTCCGGCCGCGCGCTCGACAGTTTCGCGTCGGCCTCGATCGTCAAGCAGGGCCGCCGCGTCGTGGCCTTCGAAGCCCGCGCCTGGCAGGATGACGCGACCAAGCCACACGCGACCGCGTTCGGTCATTTCATGCTGCGGCAGACGCCGGGGCAGGAGCAGGACTGAGTGCAGGACTGAGCGCGGTCAGGATGTGCGCAGGATCTTGTGCATGGCCTTGCCCCGCGCCAGCTCATCGACGAGCTTGTCGAGATAGCGGATCTCCCGCATCAAGGGCTCCTCGATCTCCTCGACGCGGACACCGCAGATCACGCCGGTGATCAGCGAGCGCGCCGGATTCATCGCAGGCGCCTGCGCGAAGAAGGTCTCGAAATCGGTCTGCTTTTGCAGCTGACTTTCGAGCTGCTTCTGGTCGTAGCCCGTCAGCCAGCAGATGATCTGATCGACTTCCGCTTTGCTGCGTCCCTTCTTCTCGCCCTTGGCGACATAGAGCGGGTACACGCTCGCGAAGCTCATCGTGTAGATGCGGTGTTTCACCATGGATGCTCCCTCCGGGCGCTTTATATCATGGACCGCCGCGCTGGGTGCGCGAGTCATGACTCATGGAGGAGGGGCGTGACGCGAACCGCACGCAAGCGGTTCCCGTCAGGTTCGTTCGTGCTGCCGTTCGAGCGAGTCCAAGGCCCAGCGCAATTGCCGGTCTGTGGCGCGCAGCCGGAGCTCGTCCGAGGCCAACGCGGCCAGCGCGAGCAGCGTCTTTTCCTGCTCGGCGTCGAGCTTGCGCGGTTCGTAGTCGATGACGCACAGCGCGCCGACGGCAAAGCCGTCCGGATCGGTGACGGGCGCACCGGCATAGAAGCGAAAATGCGGAGCACCGGCGACGGCGGGATTGGTGTCGAACGGCGCCTTGTGAGCCAGGTCGCTCACGGCGAACACACCCTTCTGCAGAATGGTGTGGTTGCAGAACGACCAGCTGCGCGGCGTCTCGATCATGTCCAGGCCGATGCGCGACTTGAACCATTGGCGGTCATTGGTGAGCAGCGTCAACAATGCGACCGGCGTCTTGAGGCTGCGGCTTGCAAGCCATGTCAGGCGATCGAAGGCGTCCTCCGGCGCGGTGTCGACAAGCCCTGAGCGCTTCAGCGCCGCAAGGCGGCGGCCTTCGTTGGAGGCGAGCGGAAACGATGCGCCGTCCACCATGATGTCGCGCGGCGCCACCTTGTCCTGCAACACGCCATGCAACGCCGTCGCCAGCCGGTCTGGTGAGGTGACGGTGACGCGCCGCAAGGCGGCGAGATCGCCGCTCGCGATCACGTCGGAATTTGCCGATGCGAACAGGGCGATCGAGCCGAACGCCGGGTTCATGTCGATGTGCTTCAGGAACGCCAGCCGATTGGCTGGGGCGTCGTCGAGATCGACGATCACCGCGGCCGGCAGCCGTGAGCCGATGACGAAAGCCGCGGTGTTCGCATCGTGGTGGATCGCGACAGTGCATTCCGGCATCGCCGCCAGCATCGCTTCGTAGGCTGCCTGGCGGTCCGGCGAGCACACCACGATGACGAGGGCGGATTCCAGCACAGGGGCAGGCTTGGTGCGGGCGATCAGCGCCTCGACCTCGGTTCGGTAGACGCGGCGGTGTCCGCCCGGCGTTTTCCACGACGTCAGCGTGCCGCCCTCGATCAGCAACTGCGCCGTGCGCACTGAAATCCCCAGCAGCTTCGCTGCCTCGGATGTCGTCAAGACGTCCTTATCCATGGACCGCACCGTATCGGCTCGCCGCAACGTTTGCAGCCCCCGCTGAACGGCATGAAGCCCCCGCTAGATCGCCGCATCGGCCGTTCGGTTCAAGCACAATCGCGTCCTCCCGATCACAAAACAATTATATTTAGTTATATTGCTATAATTGATAGATTTGATATTTCCAATCCTGCGGCGCGGCAATTTGATACCGATCTTCAGTCAAGTCGGGCCGCCGATACACGCTTAAGATGTGTCGTATTCCTTTAAACGTGAGGAGAGTAGATGATGGCGACCGGTAGCCGCGAAGACGATCCGCAGCGGATCACCAGGACCACCCCTGACGCGAGTTCAGGGCGATACGACTTCATCGTCTGCGGCGCGGGCTCGTCGGGGTCGGTGGTGGCCGCGCGGCTGGCCGAAGATCCGGCCGTGCGCGTGCTGCTGCTCGATGCCGGCGGCAGCGATGACGTTCCTGAGGTCATGACCCCCGGTCAGTGGCCGCTGAATCTCGGCTCGGCGCGCGATTGGAACTTCAAGGCCGAGCCCAATCCGCATCTGAATGGGCGGGCCATTCCGCTCAACATGGGAAAGGTGCTGGGCGGCGGGTCGAGCATCAACGTGATGGTGTGGGCCCGCGGCCATCGCAACGACTGGGAGCGTTTTGCGGCCGAGGCGCAGGATCCGGCGTGGGGCTATGAGTCCGTGCTGGAGATCTATCGCCGCATCGAAAGCTGGCAGGGCACTCCCGATCGGCGCCGCCGCGGCACCGGCGGGCCTGTGCATGTGGCACCTGCGGCTCATCCACAGCCGATCGCGCAGACGATGATCGAGGCCGCGCAATCCCTCGGTCTGCCCGCTTTTGATAGTCCTAACGGCGCCATGATGGAGGGCCGCGGCGGCGCCGCCATCAACGATCTGATCATCAAGGACGGACGCCGTTCGTCGATCTACCGGTCCTATGTCCACCCGCGTCTCGCGCAGCCCAATCTCACGGTCCTAACGGAGACAATGGTGACGCGGCTGATCTTCGACGGCCGCTCGGTGGTCGGCGTGGAAGCGATGCGGGGCTCGCAGCGGTGCCTGTTCATGGCCGAGCGCGAAGTCGTGCTCTCGCTCGGCGCCGTCAACACGCCGAAGGTTCTGATGCAATCCGGCATCGGTCCGGAGGATGAACTTGGGCGTCACGGCATTCCGGTGATCCAGCATCTGCCGGGCGTCGGCCGCAATCACCAGGATCACATCGCGTTCGCCTGCGTGTTCGAATATCGCGAGCCGCAGGACGTCGGTCACGGCGGCTCGGAAGCCACGCTGTACTGGAAGAGCGATGCGGATCTGGCCCGGCCCGACATGTTCCACTGCCAGGTCGAGTTTCCGGTGGTCAGTGCCGAGACCATGGGGCCGGATGTTCCGGAGCATGGCTGGACGATGTTCGCAGGCCTCGCGCATCCGAAGAGCCGCGGCGCATTGCATCTGTCGGGGCCGGGTCCCGACGATCCCATCCGGATCGAAGCCAACACGCTGTCGCATCCGGATGACCTTGCCGCGGCCTACGCCAACATCGAACTGTGCCGCGCCTTGGGCGGCGATCCGGCCTTCAACAAGCTCGTCAAGCGCGAAGCCCTTCCCGGCAAGCGTGACGCGGCTGCGATGGAAAACTTCGTGCGCAATTCCGCAGTGACGTACTGGCATCAGTCATGCACCGCCAAGATGGGGCACGATTCGATGTCGGTCGTGGATGGCAAGCTGAAGGTCTATGGCATCGACCGGCTGCGCATCGCCGATGCCTCGATCATGCCGGAGATCACCAGCGGCAACACAATGGCGCCGTGCGTCGTCATCGGCGAGCTTGCCGCTGACATCATCAAGGCGGCACATGGTCTGAATTAGTTCGGCCGACGGGCCCGTCGTGTCGCGGCGGGCCCGTCACAGCCGCGTCAGTGATCGCCATTTCAATCGCGCCGAACTGCAGGTGGCCAGGCCCACCTCAGATCGGCCGGCTATTCAGGAGAGACGTTTTTGATGACAAACGAATTGATGCTGCTTGCTCTCCATCTCCGGCTCTGGCTCGACCTGCGCGTTGCGCTTTACCTTCGCCGGCGCGCCGCGACGCTCCAGACGCGCGACAGCGTGTCCGCGCACCAACATGCTTGCGCCCTCGACGACGAGACGGTGCCGCTGTCCTCGGGCGCGCCAAGGCGACTGGTCCTTGTTCTCATCTGACGGCGTTGCGTTGTCGCACAGCGGGTCTTAGCCCGGCAGGAACATCGGAAACGACACGCCGATCGACCATGCCAGGATCAGGCCGAGGCCTATTCCTTCGGCCATCGGCGAGCAGGTTCTCCGGCCGACGCAGCCGCCGATCAGCCCGAATACGATGAAGAACAGCACGATGACCGGGATGATGATCAGCAGGAAGAACAGCCGCCTGAGGTCGAGCGCGACGGCGCCGCCGAGCGAGGCCAGGAAGACGGTACGGATCCACAGCGTGCGCCATAGCGCGGCGTGGCCGCCCTGATTGGCGAGGCTGTCGGCCAGCATGGCGGGCACGGCGCCAACGGCGATCGCCGCGATGATCGGCAGCCGCGCCGGGATCGGCATAAAGGATGCGACGTAACGATCGAGCGCGCCGCCGAAGCCGAAAATGCCGTAGGCTGCCAGCGCCAGGGCCGCGAGCCAGGCCATGCGGCCGAAACGAACACCTTGCAGGCGCAGCAGCACGAGCGACAGCGCGCCGTAGACGAACAGATGCACGGCGAGATAGTCCGCGACCAGCACCGGCAGGAAGCGCGTGTCGACGAATCGCAGCGCGATCGGCGTCACCATAGCGGGCACGAGGGTTGCGATCGCCAGGGTTCGCAGCGGCAAAGCGGGCAACGGCGTATCGCCTTTCGGCAGCAGCTCGGCGAGCGGCCAGGCCAGCAGTACGATGCCCGCGAGCAGCAGCGCAATGGCGCCGCCCGTGGCCGCGACCTCGCCGCTGCCGCTGCGGCCGAACACCTGATCGAGCCAGGCGCGCGCCTCGCGCAGCGCGGTGGTCGAATACAGCACGCTCACATGCTCGACCCCGGGCGCCACCACGGCGCGGCGTGCGCCTATGGCGGCGGGATTGCCGACCGTGTCGCCCTCATTGGCAGCAGTGTCAGCCAGCCTGAGGTTGCGCAAGGCATCCCGGCGCAGCGCGCTCTCCCACTCGCCTGTGATGATCAGGAGGTTGCGCGGGGCGGTCGCGGTGACCGCTTCGGAGAACATCGAGATCGCCACCGTCGCGGCAATGCGCGGATCGGCCAGCGCCTCGCGCACGATGATGTCGGAGGCCATGGAGTGGCCGAGCAGCGCCACGCGGCCATCGGAGCCGGGCAGGGACAATACCGCATCGACGACGCTGCCGAGTTCGCTCATCAGCTTCCCCGTCGTGCCGTCGATCCGCGTCACGTCGCCGGACATCGGCGTCGGGTTGCGGCCATGGCCCTCGAAGTCGAAGGAGACGGCAAGATAGCCCGCCTGCGCGAGCGTCAGCGCATAGGCCTCCATGAACTGGCGCGAGCCGGCAAAGCCATGGGCGATGACCACCACCGGCGCGGGAGCCGCGCCGCGGCGCTGATAGGTCGTGATGGGAGTCGTGCCGACCTGGCTTTGCGTGATGGTGAGGCCGGCGCGCACCGCCTCGAGACGCCAGATTCCGATGATGCAGAGCGCAAGCCCGGCCAGCGCCGCTGCCACCAGCGCCATTCCGCGTGCGCGCATAGCAATTGACTGGCGCGGCGCGCTTTGCATGGTCTGCTCCATTCCTCCGGAGTCTAGCGCAGGACATTTGAGGTAAACAGTGGGCGCGCCTGGAAGACCCTTGCAACGCCGGCATGGCCCCTTTCGAACGAAACCGCGGCCGCTTCGTTGACGACAGCGCCCGGGGAACCATATTCGGGGAGCCCGCCGCGGCACCAAGGAGGATGCATGAAACCGGACGTGATCTGCCTGATGGCTTCCAGCGTCGATGGCCGCACCTGGCCGAGCCGCTGGCGCCCGAAGGGGTCGGGTGACCTGTTCGAGCAGGTGCATGACAAGCTCGGCGGCGATGCCTGGCTGATCGGCCGCGTCACCGGCCAGGAATTCGCCAAGGGCAAGGCGTATCCTGCGACGACCACCGAGCGCTTTCCGCGCGAGAATTGGATCTGCCGGCGCGATGCCAAGGTCTATGGCGTCGTGCTGGACGGCCACGGCAAGATCTGCTGGGGGCGCGCCGACATCGGCGGCGATCCGATCGTCGTCGTGCTGACGGAAGCCGTCTCGGATGCTCATCTCGCAGGGCTGCGCAGCGAGGGCGTGTCCTACATCTTCGCCGGTGAGACCACGCTGGATCTGCCGCGCGTGCTCGACATCCTCTCGCGCGAGCTCGGCGTGGAGCGCCTGCTGCTCGAGGGCGGCGGCCACGTCAACGGCACGTTCCTGCGGGCAGGGCTGATCGACGAGCTCAACCTCGTGCTGTGCCCGGCCATCGATGGCGCGAAGGGCGCGCCGATGGTGTTCGATTCCTCTGAGGCCGAGTCCGACCAGCGCGCGCCGCTGACGGCGATGACGCTGGAGAGCACGACGGCGCTGGAGGGCGGCGCGCTGTGGCTGCGCTACAAGCTCATCAACGGCGCTGATCTGCCGGCGCAGGCCAGCCATGGCTGAGAAGGCGCATAAGCACATCATCATCGTCGGGGCCGGGGCTGCCGGTCTGATGGCCGCGCGCGAGCTTGCCCGCGCGGGACGCAGGGTGACCCTGCTCGAGGCGCGCGAGCGCTGCGGCGGGCGGATCCATTCGCTCCCCGAGAGCGAATTTGGCTATCGCGCCGACGCCGGCGCCGAATTCATTCACGGCGAGGCGCCCGTCACCCATGCACTGATGGCCGAGGCCGGACTGCGATCGGTGCCGGTCGACGGCGCGCGTTGGCATGTGACGAACGGCGCGTTCTCCCAGGACGATCCCGCCGACCGGCAGATGCGCCTGCTCCACCGCGTGGCCCGAGAACTCGATCAGGACATCACGGTCACCGAGCTGCTCGACCGTCATTTCGCAGGTGAGGAGTTCGCGGCGCTACGCCGCTCCGTGCTCGGGATGGTGCAGGGCTATGACGCCGCCGATCCGGGTCGTGCGAGCGTGTTCGCGCTGCGCGACGAATGGATGGGCGGTGAGCGCGGCGATCAGGCGCGCATCGTCGGCGGCTACGCGGCTCTCCTGGACTTCCTCGTCGCCGAGTGCCGGCGGTATGACGTGACAATGCGGTTTCAAGCCGCAGTCAGCGCCGTTGAAAGCTCCGAGGGCGGCGTCGTCGTCCGCTGTGCCGACGGTGATGTCGCCCGCGGCGATCTCGTCGTTCTGACCGTGCCGCTGCCGCTGCTGCGGACCATCGCGCTGCCGCCGGCCATGCGTGCACGGCTGGACGCGGCCGAGGCCATCGGCTTCGGCAATGTCATCAAGCTGCTGCTGCGTTTCGAGCGCCGCTGGTGGCTGGAGGACAGCGAACGCGATCTCTCCGACATGCTGTTCGTGCTGTCCGAGGCCAAGGTGCCGGTGTGGTGGACGCAGCATCCGGCCGAGCACGCCGTGCTGACCGGCTGGCTGGCCGGGCCGCCGACCAGCGCCTTTGCTGCGTGCGACGAGACCGCGCTGATCGAGGCCGGCGTGTCGGCGCTCGCGGGCATTTTCAAGAAGCCGGCGGCGCTTCTCAGGACGCAGCTGGTGGCAAGTCACGTGACCGACTGGAGCAAGGATCCGTTCGCGCGCGGCGCCTATTCCTACGCGACGCTTGCCTCGCATCAGGCGCAGGACGCGCTGTCGCAGTGGGACGGCCCGGTGCTGATCTCCGGTGAGGCGCTGTACCGGGGGCGCGACATGGGAACGGTGGAGGCCGCGCTGGCGAGCGGTCGCGACACCGCGCGGAGGATCCTCGCCAGGACGGGCGCGAGCGCGCTTGCGACGTGATCGTGGGACGTGCATGAAGCGCGGTGTGCGCTCGTCATGCGCGTCTCGCCGGACAAGAGAGGATCATCATGCTCGATCACGTCGGCTTTCCCGTCTCCGACTTCGCCCGCGCCAAGGCGTTCTACACCGTGGCGCTTGCACCGCTCGGCTATGTCCTCATGATGGAGATCACCGACGCGCAGACCGGCGGTCATGGTGATCACGCCGGCTTCGGCGACGGCCGTCCGGACTTCTGGATCGGCACTGGCGGAACCACCGCGACCTCGACCCATGTTGCATTCCACGCCAAGGATCGCGCCATGGTCGATGCGTTCTACCAGGCCGCGATCGCCGCCGGCGGGCGTGACAACGGCGCGCCGGGATTGCGGCCGCATTATCACGAGCACTATTACGGCGCCTTCGTGCGCGATCCCGACGGCAACAATATCGAGGCGGTCTGTCATACACCCGCGTGAGGCGCGACTACACCAGCGCCGGCATGTGCTCGGCGGCCGCGGCAAGGCTCGGCGCCACCACGATCTCGAGCTGCTGCCGCAGCCAGCGATGCAGCGGGTCGTCGTGGTGGCGCAGATGCCAGACCATGTACATCGGCATGACCGGGCAGGGGATCGGAACGGGCGCGATCGCGAGACCGCGGAGCATGTAGGCGCGCAACAGGCTCGGCAGCGTCGCGATCATGCGGCTGCCGCGCAGGAACGGGCCGATGCCGCCGAAGCCCGGCACCTGTGCGACGAAGCGCCTGACGATGCCGCGCTCGGCCATGACCTCGTCGATGTCGAGCCGGCGGCGCGGCTCGTAGACGACCGTGACGTGGTCGCTTGCGAGATAGTCCTCAAGCGTCCGCGGCGCCTCGCGCTGGCTGGCATCGTAGAACACGCGGTAGCTGTCCTCGAACAGGCGCTTCTGCAGGATGTCGCTGCCCTCCGGTGGGCGGGGCGTGATGATCAGCTGACAATGCTCCTCGCGCAGCATCTCCGGCGTCGGCGCGCCCGAGGGGATCACGCGCAGGCTGAGGCCCGGCGCCTGGGCGCGGGCGTAGCGGAGCAGAGTGGGCAGCAGCAGGTCGCGCTGCAGGTCGTTGGCGGCGATCGTCACCTGTGCGGAGATGTTCGCCGGTTCGAACGCGGCGGCATGCGAGAAGCTCCGGAGATCGTCGAGCAGCGCGCGGGCGCGTAGCGCCAGCAACTGCGCATGCGCCGTCGGCACGATTCCGCGGCCTGATTTTACGAACAGCGGGTCGCCGGTGATGGCGCGCAGCTTGTCGAGCAGATGGCTGACGGCCGACTGCGTGACGCCGAGCCGCTGCGCGGCGCGCGTCACCGAGCCCTCCTCGATGACCGCGAGCAAGAGCTGCAGCAGATGGCCGTCGAGGTCCAAATGATCGAATTGGCTCATGGATCAGATCGGGCGGGCGGCCTTTATCGGCCGTGTGTTCCAGCGATACTGACCGGCATGGAACGGCCCGCGTTTGATCCAGATCAAACTGGCCGCTCAGAACGCTTTCAGGGGAGGTTTCAATGTCCGCCACATCGGCCCGGCAGCCCGTGCCCGGCACCACCATCTTCGATGGTGAGCAGGCCCGCAAAGGCTATGCGCTCAACAAGATGTGCTACTCGTTTAACGATGCCGCCAACCGCAAGGCCTTCGTCGCCGACGAGGACGGCTATTGCACGAAATACGGCCTCAACGCGCAGCAGCGCGCCGCGATCAAGGACCGCAACGTGCTCGCGCTGATCGAGGCCGGCGGCAACGCCTATTACCTCGCCAAATTCGCCGGCATCTTCGGGCTGGACATGCAGGACATCGGCGCGCAGCAGACCGGACTGACCAAAGAGCAGTTCAAGGCCAAGCTTCTCGCGGCACGGGGGTAATCATCATGGCAAAGATCGTCGGCAGCATTACCACCTCGCACGTTCCGGCCATCGGCGGCGCGATCGCCAAGGGGCTGCAGCAGGATCCGTATTGGAAGCCGTTCTTCGACGGCTTCCCGCATGTGCGCGAATGGCTCGCCAAGGTGAAGCCGGATGTCGTCGTGCTCGTCTACAACGACCACGGCCTCAACTTCTTCCTCGACAAGATGCCGACCTTTGCGATCGGCGCCTGTGATCGCTACAGCAATGCCGACGAGGGCTGGGGCATTCCGCAGACCGCGCCGTTCCAGGGCGACAGCGAGTTGTCGTGGCATCTGATCGAGCATCTGGTGAAGGAGGATTTCGACCTTACCACCTGCCAGGAGATGGTGGTCGATCACGCCTTCACGCTGCCGATGGCGCTGTGCTGGCCGGACCAGAAATGGCCGGTGCGCGTCGTGCCCGTGGTTGTCAACACCGTGCAGGCGCCGCTGCCCTCGGCCGCGCGCTGCTACAAGCTCGGCCAGGCCTTGGCGCGCGCGATCGAGTCCTGGCCGAAGGACGAGCGGGTCGTGGTGATGGGCACCGGCGGCCTGTCGCACCAGCTCGACGGCGAGCGTGCGGGCTTCATCAACAAGGATTTCGACGAGAAGTTCATGGCCAGCATGGTCGACGACCCCGCCTGGGCGACGAAGTACTCGACGACGGAGCTGGTCGAGCTGTCGGGCACGCAGGGCGTCGAGCTGCTGAACTGGATGGTCGCGCGCGGGACGTTGCCGGAGAAGGTCCGCAAGGAGCATGCGAACTATCACATCCCGATCTCGAACACGGCGACGGGGTTGATGGTGCTGGAGCCGGCGTAGGGGCTGTCGTCATCCTGATTGGGATGCGATGACTCCCATCCGCTCCGACAACAACCATCACGCGGTATGGGTCCCGGCTCGAGGCCGGGACGACAGCTGTTGGCTAGGAACGCGCGCCGCATCACGGATGGGTTTGGCACGGACGTTACCACATTATCGGTGTCGTCCCGGCGAACGCCGGGACCCATACCGCGGAAGCTGTCGAGGGACGTTGGTGTCAGTTGCCCTGCTTCGACCGTCACCACCCGTGCGGCTGCCCCAACCCTCTCCCCGTGAAGAACGGGGAGAGGGAGCGCACCGTCAGCGCGCAGCTACGAAGGTGCGTAGACGTGTCGTCCTCAAGCCCGCGCCACTTCCGCCTTGGCGCTCGACTTCAACTTCGTCATGAACTACGCGAGCGCTGGGTCGAACTCGACGAACATTGGCTCGATGCTCCTTTCGGACGGTTCGAGCATCAGGTCGTCGTGTCGTCGCCCTGGATCTCGGCGATCGCCCGCATCAGGATGTCGCTGACGCGCTTGCCTTCCGCTTCGCTCCAGCCGGGGCGATGCATCTTCAGCGCCATCTTCAACGTCTGAACGGTTTGCAGCACTTGCTCCGGCGGATGCATGCCGCCCATGGTGCGGGCCATGATGCGCAGCCGGCTGAGCAGTCCCTCGATCGCGGCCTCGTCCTGCTTCAGCGCCTCACGGCCGGCCTCGGTGATGGCGAACAGCTTCTTGCCGCCTTCGGACGCGGCCGCTTCGATCTGGCCCATGTCCTCGAGCAGATTGAGGATCGGGTAGACCGAACCCGGGCTCGGCGAGTAGGCGCCGCCGACCAGCTGCTCGACGGCCTTGATCAGCTCATAGCCGTGACGCGGCTTCTCGCCGATCAACCACAGCAGCAGGCTGCGCAGGTCACCGGGACCGAAGACACGGCCGCCGCCGCCACGCCCGAATTCCTCACGGCCGCCGCGGCGGCCACGTTCAAACAGGCCTGGTCCGCGCGGACCGAAGCCGCCGCCGCGTCCGCCCATGCGGATGTCGTCGGAGGACTCGTCGAAGCCGTGATGCCCCTGGTGACGCCCGTGACGCTCGCGATGGCCCCAGCCGCGCGGCTGGTGGTCCTCATCCCAGCGGGAGGGACCGGATGTCCAATGATGATGTCTCATACGATATGATCTCCGTTTCGTACGAACGATATATCGTTTACAAGTGTCGTTTGTCAATCGCTGCCGATGTTGATTTTCGAATCTCCATTCAAGTCGTTGATCCTGCTACGCTTCCGAGGGCACGGCCGGGGCGTCTCCGCCATGGGCCGCTGCCTCATGCGCCGTTCCGCGATGGGCGATCAGGGCATAGGCGACGGGCACCACGAACAGCGTGAACAGGGTACCGATGGCGAGCCCGGTGGCGATCACGAGACCCATGTTGAAGCGCGACACCGCGCCGGCGCCGCTGGCCGCGATCAGCGGGATCACGCCGAGCACCATCGCCGCGGTCGTCATCAGGATCGGCCGCAATCGGATCGTGGCGGCCTCGATGATCGCCTCGGTGCGGTCCTTGCCGTGCTCGCGCAGCTCATTGGCGACCTCCACCATCAGGATGCCGTGCTTGCTGACGAGGCCCATCAGGGTGACGAGGCCGACCTGGGTGTAGATGTTGATGCTGGCGCCGCCGATGCCGAGGCTGATGAAGATCAGGGCGCCGGCGAGCGACATCGGCACCGACACCAGGATGATGATCGGGTCGACGAAGCTGTTGAAGAGGGCGGCGAGCGCCAGGAAGATGATGATCAGCGCGAATACGAAGGTGGTGACGAAGCCGCCGGATTCCTGCTCGAGCTGCCGCGACGCGCCACCACAGTCGATCGAGTAGCCCGAGGGCAGCGACGTCGCGAGCTCCTTCAGGCTGGCGAGCGCATCGCCCATCGCCACGCCCGGCATCGCCACGCCCGAGATCGTCGCGGCGTTGATCTGCTGGAAGTGGTTGATCGATTCCGGGATGGTCTTGTGCTCGAGCCGGGCGACGGTTGAGAGCGGCACCATCGTGTTGCCGCTGCTCCGGATCGAATAGTCGAGCAGCTGATGATCGGTCAGGCGATCGTTCTGCCGGACCTGCGGGATCACCTTGTAGGACCGGCCCTCCAGGCTGAAATAATCGAGATAGTTGCCGCCGAGCATGGTCGCGAGCGCGCCGCCGAGATCGCTCATCTTCAGGCCGAGATCGGCGGCCTTGTCGCGGTCGAACACGACCGTGGTCTGCGGCTTGTCGATCTTCAGGTCGGTGTCGAGGAAGATGAACTTACCGCTCGCCAGCGCCTTCGCCATGAACTCGCGGGAGACGTCGTTGAGCTCGGAGAACGCTCCGGTGGTGCCGATGACGAACTGGACCGGCAGGCCGTTGCTGCCCGGCAGCGGTGCGGGCTGGAAGGCGACCGAGCGGGCGCCGGCGATGCCGTTCAGCATCTGCTGGAATTCCGGCTGCAGCGTCTTGGTCGTCGCCTTGCGCTGATCCCAGGGTTTCAGCACCCAGCCGCCGATCGCCTGCGTCGGGGTGTCGATCTGGAACACGGTGCGCGTCTCGGGGCGCTGCGCGATCAGGCCGAACAATTGCTGGCCGTAGAATTCGCGCTGCTCGAGCGTGGCCGAGGGCGCGGAATTGGTCAGCGACAGCACGATGCCCTGGTCCTCGTCCGGGGCGAGCTCGCTGGTCGAGCTGACATAGAGCCAGGGGATCATCGCCAGCAGCAGCAGCGCGAACACGACGACGACGGGCTTGGTGGTGAAGACGCTTTCGAGCCCGCGGCGGTAGGCGTGGGCGAGACGTTCGAGCACATGGTCGATGGTGCGGACCAGCCGTGCCTCCAAGGTGGTGGCGCCGCGCTCGGTTCGGCGCAGCAGCCAGGCGCAGTTCATCGGCGACAAGGTCAGCGCGATCACGGCGGACACCGTGACCGCACCGGCGAGCGTGAAGGCGAATTCGGTGAATAGCGCGCCGGTGAGGCCGCCCTGGAAGCCGACGGGCACGTAGACGGCGATCAGCACCACGGTCATGGCGATGATCGGGCTCGCCAGCGCGCGTGCCGACTGGATCGCCGCGTCGAGCGGCGCAACACCCTCGTCGATCAGCCGGTGAACCGCCTCGACCACGATGATGGCGTCATCAACGACGAGGCCGATTGCGAGCACCAGCGCCAGCAGGGTCAGGAGATTGATCGAGAAGCCCATTAGCAGCATCAGGCCGAAGGTGCCGATCAGCGACAGCGGGATCGCGATCACCGGGATCAGCACCGAGCGCCATGAGCCTAGGAACATGAACACCACGACGATGACGATGGCGATGGCTTCGACCAGCGTATGGACCACCTCGTCGATCGAGGAATTCACGAAGTCGGTGGAGTCGTAGAGCACCTCGCTGGTGATCCCGTTCGGCAGTTGCCGCTGCAGGTCCGGCAACACCGCCTTCACGCCGTTGATGACGTCGAGCAGGTTGGCGGTCGGCGCCGCCTGGATGCCGATATAGACGGCCGTCTTGCCGTTGAAGCGGGTCGCGCTGTCGTAATCATCGTTGCCGAGTGTGACGTTGGCGACGTCGCGCAGGCGGATAATCGCGCCGTTGACCTGCTTGACGACGAGATTGCGGTACTGCTCCAGCGAATGCAGATTGGTCGCGGCGGCGAGGTCGACCTGCACCAGGCGGCCCTTGGTGGTGCCGAGACCCGAGATGTAGTCGTTGCCCGACAGCGCGGTCGACACGTCCGTCGCGGTCAGGCCGTAGGCGGCGAGCTTGTCCGGATCGAGCCAGGCGCGCAGCGCGAACTTCTTGGCGCCGAGCAATTCCGCGGTCTGCACGCCGGAGACGGCCTGCAGCTTCGGTTGCACCACGCGGGTGAGATAGTCCGTGATCTGGTTCGGCGCCAGAACGTCGCTGGCAAAGCCGATATACATCGCGTCGATGGTCTGGCCGACCTTCAAGGTCAGGGTCGGCTGCTGCGTGCCGGTCGGCAGCTGGTTCAGCACCGAATTCACCTTGGCGTTGATCTCGGTCATCGCCTTGCCGGAGTCATAGTTGAGCCGCAGGTTCACGGTGATGGTGCTGCTGCCGGTGACGCTGGTCGAGGTCATGTAGTCGATGCCGTTGGCCTGGGCGATCGCGTTCTCCAGCGGCGTCGTGATGAAGCCCGCGATGATGTCGGAATCGGCGCCGGCATAGGCCGTGCTGACCGTCACGATGGCGTTCTGCGTGCGCGGATATTGCAGGATCGCGAGCGTCGTCATCGAGCGCAGGCCGAGCACGAGGATCAGCGCGCTGACCACGAGCGCCAGCACCGGCCGGCGGATGAAGATGTCTGTAAAACGCATGGGAGGCTCTGAGCGTGGGCTTGCGCGGTTACTGATCGACGACGTTCGGGGCGGCTTCGGCCACCGGGACGTGCGAGTTATCGATCTTCACGGGGCTGCCATTGCGCAGCTTGATCTGTCCGGCGATCACCACCGTCTCGCCCGGCTTGACACCGTCGGTGATCGCGATGCGATCGCCCTTGGCCGGCTTGCTCTTGATGAACATCTGCCGCGCCTTGCCCTGGCCGTCCTTGAGATCGTCGACGACATAGACGAGGTCGCCATAGGGATTGCTGACGACGGCCGTCAGCGGCAGGGTCACGAGCTGCTCGGGCTGGCCAATTCCGATCTCGACCTTGGCGAACATGCCCGGCAGCAGGCGCGCTTTTTCATTGTGCAGGGTGGCGCGGACCTGGACGTTGCGGCTGGTGGAATCGACCTTGGCATTGATGGCCGAGATCTGACCGGTGAAGCGCTCACCCGGAAAGGCGTCGACTGAGATGCCGACGTCCTGGCCGATCCTGATATCGGCGAGCGACTGCTGCGGCAGGTAGAAGTCGACGAAGATCGGGTCGAGGCTCTGCAGGGTGACGATGGTGGTGCCGGCGCTGAGATATTGTCCGAGGTCGACGGCGCGGATGCCGAGCCGGCCGGCGAACGGGGCCTTCAAGGTCTTCTGTTCGACGACGGCCTTCTGTTGAGCAACCAGCGCCTGCGCGTTCTTCAGGTTGGCGCGGTCGCTGTCGAGCGTCGCCTGGCTCACGGCGTTGAACTTGATCTGCTCCTCGTCGCGCTTGACGACGATAGCGGCGTTCTCGGCGGTGGCCTGCAGTGACTGCAGCTTGGCGACGTCGTCGGTCGCGACGAGCTGCAGCAGCGGCTGACCGGCCTCGACCGAATCGCCGGAATTGAACTGGATGCTCTGCACGATGCCGGAGGCCTGCAGCGCCAGGTCCGCGCCGTTGACGGCGCGCAGCGAGCCGACCGCGGTGAGATTGGAGCGCCACGGCGCGGTCGCCGCGACAGTGGTCGAGATCGTCTGCGGCGGGTTGGCCATGGCGCCGATCGCCTTGGCGATCATGATGCCCTTGAACGTCTGGAATCCGTAGAGGCCGCCGAACAGAACGGCCATGGCGGCCAGCATGATCGTCATGCGCTTCTTCATTACATCGCTTCCTGGATGGTCCGATTGGGGCCGGCGAAATAGCCGGGGTTGGCGCGCGGCAGCGCCGCTGGTGTCTCGTCCTGCCGATTCCACCAGCCGCCGCCGAGCGCCTGGAACAACGCGGCGGTGTCGGTGAAACGGGTGGCCTGCGATTTGACGCGGGAGACGCGCGCGTTGAGATAGGATTGCTGCGCCGTGATGACGTTGGCGTAGGGCACGGCGCCGCTCTTGAACTGCTCGATCGCCATCGCGAGGCTGTCGGCGGTGGCTTTCTCAGCGGCCGCCTGCGCCTTCAGTGCCTCGGCGTCATATTGGATCGCGCGCAGCGAGTCGGCGACGTTCTGGAACGCGGTGATGACCGTGCTCTTGTACAGCGACAGATCCTGCTCGAAGGTCGCAACGTCGGCCTCCTTGGTGTGATACAGCGCGCCACCGTCGATCAGCTTCTGGCTGACGCTGGAAGCCGCTTCCCACACCAGGGTCGTCGGCGAGAACAATCGCTCCGGCCCGCTCGCGCCGTAGCTGCCCGACAGCGTCACCTGCGGGAGAAGATTGGCAATGCCGACGCCGACTGTTGCTGTCGCCTGGTGCAAGGTCGCCTCGGCCTGCCGGATGTCGGGACGCTGGCGGACGAGCGAGGAGGGCAGGGAGACGGGCAGCTTCCGCGGCAGCCTCAGCTCCGCCAGCGTCACATGCTCGCCGCGGTCCTGACTGGGCAGCCGGCCGAGATAGGCCATCAGCTGGTTGCGCTGCTGCGCCAGTTGCTTCTGCAGCGGGGCCAGGGTCGCCTTGGCCTGCGCCAGCGTGGCTTCCTGCGACAGCACATCGGATTTCGAGATCGCGCCGACGTCGAACTGGTGCTGGATGCGGTTGAGTTGATCAGTCTCGGCCTTGATGATCTCCTCGGTGGCCGCGATCTGGTCGCGCAGCGAGGCGTCGGTGATCGCCGCGGTCACGACATTGGCGGTCAGCGCCAGATAGGTCGCCTCCATCTTGAAGCCCTGATAGTCCGCCTGCGCCTGCAGCGCCTCCACCTGGCGCCGCGTGCCGCCCCACAGGTCGAGCGCGTAGCTGACGCTGACGGAGGCACCATAGAGCGTGTAGAGCGAGGTCTGGCCGGGCCATTGACCCTGCTGCGTGCTCGAGCCTTGCGTGCGCTCGGCGGAGCCGCTGGCGCTCACCTGCGGAAACAGCGCGCCCTGCTGCGACAGCGCGTTCTCGCGCGCGGCGCGCAGCGCCAGCTGTGCGGCCTCGATGTCGGGATGATTGCGAATCGCCTCTTCGACGAAAGCATTGAGCTGCCGTGAGTGAAACAGCCCCCACCAGACGCCGGGCAGATCACTCCCGGGTGCGAAGCTCTGCGCGTTGCCGCCCGGCGTGACGGCGCTCGCGGTCGAACCGAGCCGCTGCTCGCGGACGTATCCGGTCGCGACCGGCGCGTCCGGCGACATGAAATCGGGGCCGACAGCGCAGGACGCAAGCAGCACGCTGCAACTGACGACGCCAAGCGAAACGGGGATCGCACCGCGCCGCGGGACCGGCCTCGGCGAGGCGGGAAACATTCCGACATGATCAGACATAAAACTAAACCGTTTCGTTCTTGTTGAGCGACCATGCTTGTCGTGTCAGGCTTGAGTCAAGTCACGTTGGTGCTAGGAAGCGGCATGGTCACATCTTCTTCGCAAGCCGGCTCTTCAGTGGCTCTCGCGCCCGCGGGTCGCGGCGAGCTCAAGCATGCTCAAATTCTCGACAGCGCGCGAACGCTGTTTCTCGAAGGCGGGTTCGACAACACCAGCGTCGATGCGATCGCGCGGCTGGCCGGCGTGTCGAAGGCGACGCTGTACGGGCATTTCGCCGACAAGGATGCGCTGCTGCTGGCGCTGGTCGAGGACGATTGTGGGCGGCGGCGTGAGCCGCTGTGGATCGAGACTGGTGAGATCATCACGCTCGAAAGGGATCTGCGCGACATTGCGCGCCGGTTCCTATCGATGTTTCTGGATGATCGCGGATTGGCGATGCACCGGCTGATCATGGCCTGCGCCTCGCGCTACCCGGCGGTCGCGCAGGCCTTCATGAAGGCGGGACCGGACCGCTGCGATGCCGAGGTCGCGGCGTTCCTGCGCGCGGCGCAGAAGCAGGGATTGCTCGATATCGGCAATGTCAGATTGGCCGCGACGCAGTTTCTCACGCTGATCCAGGGGCGGCTGCCTTTGACGTGGGCGCTGTCGATGCAGGCGCCGAGCCCGGCCGAATGCCGCGCTCAGCTCGAGGGCGGGATCAAGGTTTTCATCGCGGCCTATGGGCGGCCGAAGGCAGGGCGAAGGGCGGCTTCCAAGCCTGTATCGAAGGCCGCTTCAAAATCAGCTTTGAAGGCGGCCCTTCGACCTCGGCCCTCGCGACGGCGATGAACGTCAGGATGGAGAGGATGTCGCGACGGCCGGTTCGACCTTGATCTCGCGCATCCGCTTCGGCCGGCGCAGCCGGCGCTGCGTCCAGATCAGCACGCCGGTGATGAGCAGGGCGAGCAGCACCACCGAGATCATCACGTTCGCGGCGCTGCCGATCAGCGACCAGCTGCCCTCGTGCAGCAGCCGCACCCAGTTGCGCGGCAGCGCGGAGAGGCCGTCGGCCGTCACGGCATAGGCGCGCAACTCGTCGCCCTCGATGATCCGTGCCATCATCCGCCCGCCGCGGCTACCGATCATGTTGACGGTCGCGAGATCATGATCCCTGGCGACGATGCTGACCGCCTCCGTCAAGGAGACGCGCTTGGCCGCCGTCGCCGGCGCGCTGAAGAAGCTGTTGCTGGGGTCGAGCAGAACGCCGGTCAACGGGCTCAGCAGGATCAGCGGCAGCGTGAACCACGCGGCGCCCTTGTGCCAGCCGGACAGCGTGTTGCGCAGCCGCGGCAGCCCCATCAGGATGCCGATGATCATGATGACGATCATCCCGATCGTGGAGATCGTCGTGAGGCCCTCGATCCCGATCAGGTGCTCATGCGTCATGCGCGCCCACTGAAACACGCCCGACATCGCAGGCTTGTCCGCGACGGCGCCGGTGGTCATGTCCAGCTCGGTGCCGGGCCGTCCCTGCAAGGTCAGATGCTGCGCCGTCGGATTAATCGAGATGCCGCGCGCCTTGCCGTCCGGATCATATTGCTTGATGAGCGCGACCACGCGCGCCGGGTCGACGCTGCCGGGCTTCACGGCTGCGACCTGCGCCATCGGCTCGAAGGACAGGATCAGTCCGGTGACGATGATCACGAGCAAAGGCAGCGCGAAGGTCAGGCTGATCCAGCGGTGGAGTTTGAGCAGCAGCTGCTTGTTCATCGTCATCTCCGAGTGATCGTCATGCACACCGATGGTGTGGCGAGACCGTTGTCCGCAGGCGCTCGCTCCGTGAACGTTTCTGATCGTTTCGGACGCGACCACGCAGACCATCAGTCGTCCGTTCCGCTTCATTAGCTGAGCGAAGCGACGGGACGAAGGAGATAACTATTAATTTTAGGTCATGCGCCGTTTGATCGGCGTCATGGCAGCCAAAGCAAATTCGTATCTATGCGGATGATTTCAATTTGCATCAGATGCCACTTTGTCGCCATCCAGCACCTGCTTGAGGCGCGCCGCGTCCAATCCATTTTCCCAGCGTGCAATGACGATGGTCGCGACCGCGTTGCCGATCAGGTTGGTCGGCGTCAGCCCCTGCGACATCAGGCGATGGATGCCGAGCACGAGCGCGACGCTCGCGACGGGAATGGTGCCGGTTGCAGCAAGCGTCGCCGCGAGCACGACGAAGGCGGCGCCTGCGATGCCGGCCGCGCCTTTGGAGGTCACCAGCAGGATCAACAGCAGACCGATCTGATGGCCGATGTCGAGATGGGTGTTGGTGGCCTGCGCCAGGAAGACCGCGGCGGTGGCGAGGTAGAGGCAGGTGCCGTCGAGATTGAACGAGTAGCCGGTCGGAATGACCAGGCCGACGATGCTGCGCTCGCAGCCCGCCGCTTCCAGCTTGGCGAGCATGCGCGGCAGCACGGTCTCGGATGAGGTGGTGGCGATGCAGACCAGGATCTCGTCGCGGATGTAGCGGATCAGCTTCCACAGGCTGAAGCCGGCAAAGGCGGCGATTGGGCCGAGCACGACGGCGATGAAGATCAGGCAGGTCAGATAGAAGCTGCCGAGCAGCAGGCCGAGCTTGGCGAGCGAGCCGATTCCGAACTTGCCGACGGTGAAGGCGATCGCGCCGAAGGCGCCGAGTGGCGCCGCCCACATCACGATCCGGACGACGCCGAAGATCATCTGGCCGGCGACCTCGATCACGTCGGTCACCGCCTTGGCGCGGTCGCCGAGCCAGATCAGGGCGAAGCCGCACATGACCGAGATGAAGAGAACCTGGAGTATGTTGCCCTCGGCGAAGGCGCCGACGAAGGTCTGCGGGATGATGTTGAGCAGGAACGGCACCAGGCCGACCGCGGCGGTCTGCTTGACGTAGGGCTCGATGGTCGCGGAGTTGATCGTCGCCGGGTCGACGTTCATGCCGACGCCCGGCTGAAACAGGTTCACGGCTGCGAGCCCGATGATCAGCGCCAGCGTCGTCACCACCTCGAAATAGACCAGCGCCTTGATCGCGACGCGCCCGACCTTGGCCATGTCGGCCATGTGCGCGATGCCGTTGACGACGGTGCAGAAGATGATCGGCGCGATCAACATCCGGATCGCCTTGATGAAGGCGTCGCCCATTGGCTGCATCTGCGCGCCGAGATCCGGCTTGACCGCGCCGAGCAGGATGCCCGCGGCCATCGCGATCAGGACCTGAACCCACAGCTCTTTCCACCAGGCGCGGCGGGCGCTGCCGGCGGGCGCGGCGAGGGTCGAAGTCGAACTGCTCATGTCAGGTCCTGTCGGGGCAGAAGGCGCGGGAGGGGCGCATCTTCATGGAAGCTTCGCGTCATCGCGTCAAATGCAGCGGAAAGTGCGCTTGTGATTTGTCCATCATTTCACGGCGTGTTGCAGAAGGAACGCGCTGGCCGCCATCCGACATCCCACATTTGACGTCATCTCCGAACCGAGAGGCAAATTGTCTCCTGCGGTCATCGGCTTATCGCGATGTCCTGGCGTGTGGCTTGCGAGGGAGGAGCTGGGCTGCCTGCTTCGCCGCAGGTGCTGCTCGAGCAGGGTTGAAGTCGTGTCGGAGCGAGACCCCCGCGGTTTGCGCGGCCGGTTCCGTGCCGCGAAAAAAAGCGTTCGCCATCAAGCACCTGAGCCCACGGCATTCAAACCTGATCCGCAGTTGCCGCGGTTGTCGAGCGCGACGGCGCAATGCTATCGACCGGGACAAGGACGACCGGACCGCCGGTTGCAGCTGATCAGGAGAGGAAACATCATGGCCGACGCGCTCATCATCGACGCCTGCAGGACCCCGCGCGGCATCGGCAAGGCCGGGAAGGGCGCGCTGGCGGGGCTGCACCCGCAACACCTCGGCGCCACCGTGCTGCGCGCTTTGGCCGAGCGCACCGGCATCAACACCGCTGATGTCGATGACATCATCTGGGGCTGCTCGTCGCAGCGCGGACCGCAGAGCGGCGATCTCGGCCGCATGTCGGCGCTCGATGCCGGCTACGACATCCGTGCCTCCGGCGTCACGCTCGACCGCTTCTGCGGCTCCGGCATCACCAGCGTCAACATTGCCGCCGCCCAGATCATGGCCGGGCAGGAGGATCTCGTCGTCGCCGGCGGCTGTGAGATGATGTCGATGGACGGTCGGCGCGGCGAGGGGCCGCTGATGATGGATGCCGGCAACCTGCATCTGCGCGCGCTGCATCCGCAATCGCACCAGGGCGTCTGCGCCGATGCCATCGCCACGATGGAAGGCATCACCCGCGCCGACGTCGATGCGTTGGGATTGGAGAGCCAGAAGCGCGCGGCGGCGGCGATCGCGGGCGGCCACTTCAAGAAGAGTCTGGTGCCGGTGCATCGCGAGGATGGCAGCCTCGCGCTGGACCACGAGGAATATCCGCGGCCGCAGACCACGGCGGAGGCCCTCGCCGGTCTGAAGCCGGCATTCCCGGCGATCGCCGACTACGCGCTCGACGACAAGGGCACGACCTATCGCAACCTGATCCTGCAGCGCTATCCGGGCCTTGATATCCAATTCATGCATCACGCCGGCAATTCCTCCGGCGTCGTCGACGGCGCGGCCGCGATCCTGCTGGCCTCGCCGTCCTACGCCAAGGCACATGGCCTGAAGCCCCGCGCGCGCGTGGTAGCGATGGCGAATATGGGTGACGACCCGACCCTGATGCTGAACGCGCCGGTGCCGGCGACCCGCAAGGTGCTGGCCAAGGCCGGGCTCACGATCGACGACATCGACCTGTTCGAGATCAACGAGGCGTTTGCGGTCGTCGCCGAGAAATACATCCGCGACCTCAAGCTCGACCGCGCCAAGGTCAACGTGAACGGCGGCTCGATCGCGCTTGGACATCCGATCGGCGCCACCGGTTCCATCCTGATTGGCACGCTGCTCGATGAACTCGAGCGGCGCGACCTCAAGCGCGGCCTGGTCACGATGTGCGCGGCCGGCGGCATGGCGCCGGCGACCATCATCGAGCGGGTCTGAGCGGCCCAAAATCCTTCGATCCGAACCGACGCCCGCTCCGGCCCTGCCGCAGCGGGCGTCGTCGTTTCGGATGGTGGCTTGCGACTTTCGCCGCGTTGCGCCGTTGATGCGTCGAAACGGGCCGCTGCGGTTCCAGTTTCCGGACCAGTCAACCACGTTTCGGCTGGAATGGAATTCGCGCTTGTTCCGCAAATTGCGACAGGTTATTGCCACGCAGAGGCCTCCTCGTAGAAGAAATGGCTCTCGTGCTCTCGACGCTGTCGCATATCATCGATCGCAAGGCTTCGAACCGGGTGGTCACGCGGCTGCGGGCGCTGCTGCGCAGCAACGAATTCTACCTGATACCGCTGGCCCTTGTGATCGGTGTCAGCACCGGCGCGATCGTGACGGTGATGAGCCTGATCGCGCAATTCGCGCATGTGATCATCTACGGCATCCCGATCGACGTCCGGCTCAGTGCCAACGCGTGGGTCAACCCGGTCGTCGCGCTGATTGCTCCGGCCTGTGGCGGCCTCTTCCTCGGCCTGATGGAATGGCTGCGCCGGCGCTGGAAGATTGCCGCGGCGGTCGACCCGGTCGAAGCCAATGCGCTGCGCGGGGGGCGGCTGTCGATGCGCGACAGCATCGTGGTCAGCAGCCAGACCCTGGTCTCCAACGGATCCGGCGCGTCGGTCGGCCTCGAGGCCGGCTACACCCAGATCGGCGCCGGCGTCGCCTCGCTGCTCGGGCAATATCTCACGCTCCGCCGCAACGACCTCCGGCTGATCGTCGGCTGCGGCGCGGCCGCCGCTATCGCCGCCGCTTTCGGCGCGCCGATCACGGGCGCATTCTATGCCTGCGAGCTGATCGTAGGCGTCTACTCGGTCGGCAGCGCGGCGCCGATCCTGGCTGCCTCGCTGGCGGGGGCGCTGACCTCGCAATATCTCACCGGCGCGCCGTATTCGCTGGAGATCCAGAAAGTCGGTGCCGTCGGCTTCGAGCAGTACATCGCGCTGTTCGTGCTGGCGCTGCTGGTCGCCTTCATCGGCATCGTGGTGATGCGCGCCTCGCCGGCGGTGGAGCGGCTGTTCGTCCGCATCCCGGTCTGGCTGCGGCCGGTGATCGGTGGCGTCTGTGTCGGCGCGATGGCGATCGTGACGCCGCAGGTGCTGGCGGCCGGCCACGGTGCGATGCTGCTCGACCTGCATCGCGAGATGGCGGTCGGCATGATCGCCACCATCATCGTGCTGAAGCTCGCGGCCTGCCTGATCTCGCTCGCCTCCGGCTTCCGCGGCGGTCTGTTCTTCGCTTCGCTGTTCATCGGCAGCCTGCTCGGCAAACTGTTCGCGGGCTTGCTCGCCATGGCCGGGCTGAGCCTGGCGCTCGACCCGCTGGTCGCGATGCTCACGGGCATGGCGACACTGGGAGTTGCCATCGTCGGCGGGCCGCTGACGATGTCGTTCCTGGTGCTGGAGATGACCCGCAGCGTCGACGTCACCGCCGTCGTGCTCGGCGCCTGCATCGTGACTTCGGTCTGCGTGCGCGTGCTGTTCGGGCACTCGTTTTCGACCTGGCGTCTGCATCTGCGCGGCGAGACCATCCGCAGCGCCAACGATGTCGGCTGGCTGCGCAACCTCACCGTCGAGCGGCTGATGCGCTCCGACGTCGCCAAGGTGCCGACCACCACCAGCATCGCCGCCTGCCGCCGCGAATTCGCGCTCGGCACACGGCAGGCCGTGGTGGTGGTCAACAACAGCGACGATTATTGCGGACTGGTCTCGCTGCCCGACCTGTTCTCGGGTGAGCTGGACTCCATCGCCGACGAGATCCAGGTGGTCGAGCTCGCCAAATATTTCGAGGTCGCGCTGCTGCCCGAAATGAACGTCAAGACGGCGATGAAGATCTTCGACGATTCCGGGGCCGAGGAGCTTGCCGTGCTGGAGTCGGAGAACAGCCGAAAGGTGATCGGCTTCCTGACCGAGTCCTTCGCCCGCCGCCGCTATGTCGAGGAAATCGACCAGGCGACGCGCGGCGTGCTCGGCGCGCTGTCTTGATGGCGTCACATCTAAGCGACACGTGATCTCCGGGCCCGGAACGGAGTAGGCTGCCGGCCGCTTGAGGCCTGCTGGCGCGAGGATGGCATGACGAGACCAACGAGATTTGCTGCCGTAGCTGGCCTGTGTGCGCTGGCCGCTACCGCTGCTGCGGCTGAGCCTGCCGTGCTCAAGGGCAGGGACGCATTCGGCAGCTGGCAGCGCGATACGCCGGGCACCATCAGACTGATCCGTCCCGAAGACCTGCCGAAGCCCGGCGCGACGGCGTCCGCCGCCAATGTCTCGCGCGTGGTGCAGCGGCCGGCGTCGGCGGTGCCCAAGGTCCCCGACGGCTTCAAGATCGCGCTGTTCGCCGAAGGGCTGAGCGGGCCGCGCATCATCCGCACCGCGCCGAATGGCGACATCTTCGTCGCCGAGACCCGCGCGGGCCGTGTCCGCGTGCTGCGGCCGAGCGAGGATGGCAGCACCGTCGCAACGAGCGAGATCTTCGCCGACCGGCTCGGCCACCCCTTCGGCATCGCGTTCTATCCAAGCAGCGATCCGCAATGGGTCTACGTCGCGAGCACCGAGCGCGTCATGCGCTTTCCGTATCGCGCCGGCGACCTGAAGGCCTCCGGGCCGGTGCAGGTCGTCGTGCCCGATCTCCCCGGAGGCTATGGCCACTCGACTCGCGACATCGTGTTCACCAAGGACGGCCAGCGTATGCTGGTGTCCGTCGGCTCGGCCGGCAATGTCGGCGAAGCCTTGGGCGAGCCGGCGGGCGGCCTCACCGCCTGGATCAAGGCGCATCCGCTCGGTGCGGCCTGGGGTGGCGAGACCGATCGCGCCGGCGTGCTGGCGTTCGATCCCGACGGCAAGAACCGCGCGCTGTTCGCGAGCGGCATCCGCAATTGCGTCGGCCTCGCCATCCAACCGGCGACGGGCACGCCGTGGTGCTCGACCAACGAGCGCGACGGGCTCGGCGACGATCTCGTGCCGGACTACGTCACGCGGGTGAAGGAGGGCGGCTTCTACGGCTGGCCCTGGTACTACATGGGCGACAACGAGGATCCGCGGCATCGCGGCGAGCGCGCCGATCTCAAAGGCAAGATCACGGTGCCCGACGTGCTGCTGCAGCCGCATTCGGCCTCGCTTGGCCTGACGTTCTACGACGCCAACATGTTCCCGCCGGAGGTTCGCGGCGATGCCTTTGCCGCCGAGCACGGCTCGTGGAACCGCTCCAAGCGGACCGGCTACAAGGTCATCCGCGTCAGGTTGAAGGACGGCTTGGCCACCGGCGAATACGAGGACTTCGTCACCGGATTCGTCGTCAACGACCGCGAGGTCTGGGGCCGGCCGGTCGGCGTCACCGTGGCGCGCGACGGCAGCCTTTTGATCTCTGAGGACGGCAACGGCACGATCTGGCGCGTCAGCCGCTGAGCTGTGTTTTGCGGCGCAGGAACCTCCGCATCCGATCTCGGTTGTGTGCGGGGTTGAACGCCGGAAGACCGCATGAACATCTTCGATCCGAAGGGACCGATCGCCGCCGCCCAGCAGACGATCCTGATCGATTCCGTGATCATCATGCTGGCGATCATCGTTCCGACCTCGATCGCGGTGCTGGCCGCAGCCTACTGGTTCCGCAGCTCCAACACACGCGCGCGCTACCGGCCTGATTTCGCCTATTCCGGCGCGGTCGAGCTCGTCGTGTGGTCGATCCCCGCGCTCACCGTGATACTGCTCGGCGGCGTCGCCTGGATCGGCTCGCATGAGCTCGACCCCGCCAAGCCGGTCGAAGGCACGGGGCTTCCTATTCGCATCCAGGCGGTGTCGCTCGACTGGAAATGGCTGTTCATCTATCCCGACCAGCGCATCGCCACCGTCAACAGCCTCACCGTTCCGATCGGCGCGCCGCTGCAATTCGAGCTGACGTCCGGCAGCGTGATGACCGCGTTCTTCATCCCGCAGCTCGGCGGCATGATCTACACCATGAACGGCATGGTGACGCGACTGAACCTGCGTGGCGATCATGTCGGCACCTACAAGGGCCTTGCCTCGCAATTCAGCGGCGACGGCTTTCCCGACATGATGTTCGACACCAACGTGGTGTCGCAGCCCGACTTCTCCAATTGGGCGACCAACGCGGCCAAGAGCGACCAGGTGCTGGACGAGGCGAGCTACAAGGAGCTTGCCGCGCAGTCCGTCGAGAAGACGCCGAAGACGTACCGGCTCAGTGATCCCGAGCTGTTCGGCAAGATCGCCATGCAGCACATCGCGCCCGCGCCGGGACCGCAGGTCAGCGAGAACAAGTCGCGCGAGGAGAGCGGAGCGTCGCATGCCCATTGATCTGTTTGCAGCCGGAGTGGACCGATGTCGGTGACCACGGTCGAGCAATCGCCGGCCTTGGCCGATCCGCATCATCTGCGCGCCACGGAGCATCCGGGTCCGGCGCCGAAGCGGATCGTGACGGGCTTTGGGTTCTGGATCTTCCTGCTCTCCGACATCGTGATGTTCTCGTGCTTCTTCGCGAGCTTCGCGGTGTTGTCGGGCGGCACGGCGGGCGGACCCGGCGGGGCCGAGCTGTTCGATATCCGCAACGTCGCGATCGAGACCGCGCTCCTGCTGCTGTCGAGCTTCACCTGCGGCATGGCGAGCATCGCCGCCGACCGCCACAACGCGCTATGGTTCCAGATCGCGATGGCCATCACCGGCCTGCTCGGCGCCGGCTTCCTGCTGATGGAGATCCGTGAGTTCGCCGATCTCGTCGGCCGCGGCGACGGGCCGAGCCGCAGCGCCTTCTTGTCGGCGTTCTTCACCCTGGTCGGCTGCCACGGCCTGCACGTCGCGGCCGGCATTCTCTGGCTGCTGACCATGATGGCCCAGGTGGTGGCGAAGGGATTCCGCGCCGACATCGAGCGCCGGATCCTGTGCTTCGCGCTGTTCTGGCATGCGCTCGACATCATCTGGGTCGCGGTGTTCTCCGTGGTCTATCTGCTCGGGAGTGCGACATGAGCGATCATGCCCAGGAGGTACACGGCCAGGAGTTCGGCGACCGCGGCGATCTCGCGCCCGGTGAGCAGCAGCACGGCGACCTGCGCTCGCGCGTTCTGTTATATCTCGCCGGCCTCGGTCTCGCGATCCTCCTCACCGCGGTGTCGTTCTTCATCGCGGGCACGAATCTCGTCTGGCAGCCCTCCATTCCCGTCGCCATCATCGTGCTGGCGATCGCGCAGATGGGCGTGCATCTCGTGTTCTTCCTGCACATCACGACCGGGCCCGACAACACCAACAACGTGCTGGCGCTGGCCTTCGGCCTGATCATCGTCTTCCTCGTCGTCGGCGGCTCGCTGTGGATCATGGCGAATCTGAACCACAACATGATGCCGATGGATCAGCTGATGCAGATGCAGCAGTGAAGCGTCCGAACGAGGCAACTTGGAGTCTTGTCGTTAGTTCTGTAGGGTGGGCAAAGGCGCGCCAGAGCATCTGTTGTGTTGCGCCGAACTCACCCGCGCCGTGCCCACCATCTCCGGCATGCTCGGACAGATGGTGGGCACGCGACGCCTGCGGCGCCGCTTTACCCACCCTACGATTCAGTGCCAGCTCACTTCTTCCCCGCCCTGCAATTGAACGCGCGGCGGAAACCCGACGCCCTTGCGTCGTCCTCGGAGCAGAACCAGCGGTCGGGTTCGGTGGTCGCGGGATAGCTCGGGCAGCCCTGCAGGTGATAGATGCCGATATTGCCGGTGACCCGGGCGCGCACGGCGAACTTGCCCTTGATGGTGCAGCCTGGCGGCGCGCTCGGCGTTTCCGGAAACAGCACCGCGCGGATCTCGCGATCACGATCGGCGCGACAGGCGGCGCCGAGCAGGGTGCCATCCTTCTTGTCACCGCGGAACTCGGCGGGAGCGATGAAGCAGCCCTTCCACAGCCCGCGCGCGGCGTCCTTGGCGGCGGCAATGTCGTCCTTGCCGCGATACTTCATGGCTGGGTCGACGCCGACGGCGTAGCCGGCGCGCGCGACCTGCTGGTTCAGGCTGAGCTTGTCGCCATCGACGGCGCAGAGACCGATCTTGCGGGTCTTCAGCGGCTTGTCCGGGCCGAGATCCTCACAACGCACCGAGCGGCCGCCGATCAGCTTCGTGAGCTGCTCGCGTGCCTCGACGCCGCAGCTCCAGGGATCGGCGTGGTCGTCGATGCAGAGCTGGTCCACCTCCGGCGCATCGATGCCGTCGAGCCGATACACGGTGTCGCCGAGCTGGATGGTGTCGCCGCTGCGCACCGTGGCGGTCGCCGCCAGCGCACCGCCAGTCATTCCGGCCCCCATCACCATCGCCGCACATAATGACAACAGCCGGTCTCGCAGCCGCATGTTTTCTCTCGCAATCACAATCATGAAATACCCGATTGAAGTCCTATCACATTGAACATGAGTCTCGCCAAGGGCAGCCAGGTTCGCGGCAGGCGCCCCGTCTTGCGTTGGAGGGGCCAGCTACCCATCTGACGTTACGAAGGAATTACGTCATGCTGGATTTCACCTCCGATGTCGCCGGCGACGCTCTGTCGCCGGCGCAAGCGCCGTCTGCCGTCCCGGTCGATGACCGGGCGCTGCTCGACGCCTATTCCAATGCGGTCATCGACGTCACCGAGCGGGTCGGCCCCGCCGTCGTGCGCGTCGAGACCGGACCGAAAGCCGGCTCCCGCGCCGAGCGCGGCGGGCTCGGCTCCGGCATCGTGATCTCGCCGGATGGGCTCGTGTTGACCAACAGTCATGTGGTCGGCAGCTCCAAGGCCATCCGGCTGCGTGATGTCGAGGGCGTCGTCACCGACGCGCAGGTGCTGGGCGTCGACCCCGACACCGATCTCGCGCTGCTGCGCGCCAACCACGCCCGCGACCTGCGCTACGCGGCGCTCGGCAATTCCAAGAGCCTGCGGCGCGGCCAGCTCGTGGTCGCGATCGGCAACCCGCTCGGCTTCGAGTCGACCGTCACCGCCGGCGTCGTCTCGGCGCTGGGACGCTCGATCCGCTCGGTCTCGGGCCGGATGATCGAGGACGTCATCCAGACCGATGCGGCGCTCAACCCGGGCAATTCCGGTGGCGCGCTGGTGTCGTCGGCCGCCGAGGTGATCGGCATCAACACCGCCATCATCCAGGGCGCGCAGGGCATCTGCTTTGCGGTCGCCAGCAACACCGCGCAGTTCGTGCTGTCGGAGATCATCCGCCACGGCTACGTCCGCCGCGCCTATATCGGCGTCTCCGGCCAGACCGCGCCGGTGCCGCGGCGTCATGCGCTGCTCGCCGGCGTCGAGAACAAGATGGGCGCGCTCTTGATGCAGATCGAGCCGGACGGCCCGGCGGCGCGCGCCGGGCTGCTGCCGGGCGATGTCGTGATCAAGCTCGACGGCGTCGACATCAACGGCGTCGATGATCTGATCCGCGTCCTCGACCGCGACCGCATCGGCCGCACCGTGGCGATGGACGTGCTGCGGCTAGGCAGATTGCGCGGCATCGACATCCATCCGGTGGAGCGCAAGCCGGCGAGGCAGGCGTCTTGATCGTCGCGGGACGCTGAGCCGTGACCACGACCACCGCCGTCGTCCCGGCCTTGAGCCGGGACCCATACCCCCAGGGAGAGGTTTGAGGCAGGCTGATCGTTGGCCTTTTGCCCAACACATCTGCTGCGGAGTATGGGTCCCGGATCGGCGCCCCGCCGCGCCGACGCGCGTCATGGCTTGTCCGGGACGACATTTCGGGGTGAGGCGCATTCACCGCTCCGCATCGCGAGCGAACTATCAGTCAGAGTCCGTAGGGTGGGCAAAGGCGCGCCGGGCTGTGAGCTGTTTGCTCCGGTTCATCGCGCGCCGTGCCCACCGTGCATCCGCTTGCTCGGTCATCATGGTGGGCACGGCGCGGGATAGAGATTTGCCGGCAACGCAGGTCCGGGGCGCGCCTTTGCCCACCCTACGGCAGCGTCGCTTGGGGCCGGTTTCACAGTCTCAAACAGCACGGACATGACATCTCGATCTCGCGGCGCATCACGCCCGAGGCTTGCGATCAACTCGTCCCTCGCAAGATGCAGAGGGCGCAGGGAATGCCGGGTGAGGGCCTCACCCATGGCCCGCCTGCGGAAAAAATGCAGGCGGCAGGTACCACAGGCAAAGCCGGAACACGCCGGCATTCCCTGCGCGATGGTCTTCACGCTTATACGCAGTCTCCCTGGTGCGCCGGGCTTCTTGGCCACCATCACCACGCAGCACGTCAGTGCCATCGCGGCTTGACACCAGCGTCGGGGTGTCAGGACGCTGCGACTTCACGTCCGCGAGCGATCGTTCGTCCACGCCCTCGTTGCCGAGAACGCTGCGATCTTTCGCGGCCACCGCATCCCCGCCTCGCGTGTCGTGACGATCGCGCGCTACGCCCCTTCTGCTTGAGGCGGGATGTTGGGAGATAATCATTAATTCTGAAAAATAGCAAGTCGATTATTTTTATCGAAAGATGCCCGCCTCGTCCTCCGCTGTCGTCCCGGGCTTGACCCGGGACCCATACGCCGCGGCGGGAGTGGTGAGAGCGATCTGGTCGACGTCTGCGCGACAAATTGCGGCCCGTGGTTATGGGTCCCGGGTCAAGCCCGGGACGACACCTGTTGTGGGGCGCGATCGGTGTTCAACCTCCGGCATGGGATGAGGTCCAACTCCGTCGGTTTGCTGCCGCACCGAGTTGCAGCGGGGTGATCGTTGCATGCAATGGACGCTCATGAAATGGGCTGCGATTCCCGTTGAACGAGCCTGCTCAGCAAGCGGGCAACTTCGGTGATCTGACCAACCTGTTGAATTAGTTCGCGCTTCGCGACCGCTGTCGCCCTCAGCCCAATTGTACACAATGGCACACCGCTTGCTTCGTCTTCTGCGACGCATTTTCGCGGGGAGGCACGCGGCGACATGGCGAACCCAGCTGCATCGGCAACCGCAACGATCATCGCCGAACCGGAGCCGATCGCGCTCGACCTGTCCAGGACAGCGCTCGTCATCATCGACATGCAGCGCGACTTCATGGAGCCTGGCGGCTTCGGCGAAACGCTCGGCAATGACGTCTCGCAGCTTGCGCGCGCGGTGCAGCCGATCGCCAATGTGCTGGCGGCGGCGCGCAAGACCGGCATGCTGGTGATCCATACCCGCGAAGGCCACAAGCCGGATCTGTCCGACGCGCCGCCGGCCAAGGTCGAGCGCGGTGCGCCGTCGCTCCGCATCGGTGATCCCGGGCCGATGGGGCGCATCCTCATTCGCGGCGAGGCCGGGCACGACATCATTGCCGCGCTCTATCCTACAGACGGCGAGGTCGTGATCGACAAGCCGGGGAAGGGCGCGTTCTACGCGACCGAGCTGGGCGACGTGCTGAAGCAGCACGGCATCGAGAACCTGTTGGTGTGCGGCGTCACCACCGAGGTCTGCGTCAACACCACCGTGCGTGAGGCCAATGACCGCGGCTATCGCTGTGTCGTCATCTCCGACGGCTGCGCGTCCTACTTCCCGGAATTCCACGAGATGGGCCTGAAAATGATCAAGGCGCAGGGCGGCATCTTCGGCTGGGTCGCGGACTCCGCCGCGGTGCTGAAGGCCATGACCTGAGAGATGGCCTGAAAGACGGACTGAGAGATCTGAGACGGATGAGTTCGATCATGTAGTCGCTGACGGCAAACAGGGGAGCAAGGCGATGAGCGGAAGCGGGACGGCAAGCTCGGTCAAGGCGGATTTCAAGCCGGTGCTCTGGACACCCGGCGATTGGAACGCGTTCTTCGGTTTCGGCACCAACATCCTCGTCAACATGCTCGTCCTCACCGGGCTGTTGCGCTTCGTGCTCAAGATGCCGGACAGCCTGGTGTTCGGCCGCATCCTGCCGGCGCTCGGCCTGATGATGTGCCTGTCGACTCTCTACTACGCGTTCCTCGCCTATCGGCTGGCGCAGAAGACCGGACGGACCGACGTCTGCGCGCTGCCGTCGGGCGTCAGCGTGCCGCACATGTTCATCGTCACCTTCGTGATCATGCTGCCGATCACCTTGAAGACTGGCGATCCTTTGAAGGGCTGGTCGGCCGGCCTCGTCTGGGTGTTCTTCCAGAGCTTCATCCTGATGATCGGCGGCTTCATCGCCCCCTACATCCGCAAGATCACGCCGCGCGCCGCGCTGCTCGGCACGCTCGCCGGCGTCTCCGTCACCTTCATCTCGATGCGGCCGGCGCTGGAGATGTACATGACGCCGCAGATCGGGCTGGTGTGCTTCGCGATCATTCTCGTGAGCTGGTTCGGCGGCGTGAAATATCCGAAGGGCTTGCCGGCCGGCCTCGTCGCAATCGCCGTCGGCATGATCATCGCCTGGGGCTCGAACCTGTTCGGCCTTGGGCTCGGCGGCCTCAGCGTCAAGGGCGTCGGTGATGCCTTTGCAAGCTTCGGCTTCTCGGTGCCGCTGCCGGCGTTCGGCACCGTGTTCTCCGGCTTCGAATATCTCGGCATCATCCTGGTGACCGCGATCCCGTTCGGCATCTACGACCTCGTCGAGGCCATGGACAATGTCGAGAGTGCGGAAGCGGCTGGCGACGAATATCCGACTACGCGGGTGCTGACCGCCGACGGCGTCGTCAGCCTGATCGGCTGCATGATGGGCAACCCGTTCATCAATGCGGTCTATTTCGGCCATCCCGGCTGGAAGGCGATGGGCGGCCGCATCGGCTATTCCGCGGCGACCGGCCTGATGGTGATCGTGCTGTCGTGGCTCGGCATCATCTCGGTGCTGCTGGCGCTGGTGCCGGTGGTCGCGATCTCGCCGATCCAGCTCTACATCGGCATGCTGATCGGCGCACAGGCGTTCCAGACCACGCCGGTCAAGCACGCGCCGGCGATCGTGCTCGCCTTCACCCCGCATCTCGCCGCCTGGGCCAAGCTGCAGATCGACACGATGCTGGTGTCCACGGTGACCGCGGCGCAGAGCGTCGGCGGGCTGGCGGCCGACAAGGTCGATGCGGTGAAGACGGCGGCGATCGCGGCGCTGCCGCAGCAGGGCGTGCTGTATCACGGCCTTGAGGTGATGGGCGGCGGCTCCATCCTCGCCGGCCTCGTGCTCGGCGCCATCGGCGTGTTCGTGATCGAGCGCGACTTCACCAAGGCGGCGGCGTTCGCGCTGGCCGGGGCGGTGATGACCTTCTTCGGCTTCATGCATGGTGAGGCGGTCGGGGTCGGCGTCACACCCGCGGTCGCCGCCGCCTACGTCGTGGTCGCGGCCGGCCTGTTTGCACTGGGCCGGCTCGGCATGTCCGAGAGCTACGTGCCGCACGCCGACATGCACGCGGCGCCGGCGGAGTAGCTCAACCCGTGACTGATAGCTGCAGCCGGCGGCCTTGCCGCCGGCTTTGATGCTTACGGCAGATCGAGATAGTAGCGCAGCAAAGCCTGGCAGGGTTCTGACAGCCATTCGGCAGCGCCCGTGACATAGCCTTCGATCAAGCCGCTGGTCCCGATCAGATAGGTGATGGGCATCGCCGGGGTCGCGAAGATGGAGGTCTCGGCATTGGCCGGGTTGGTCGCCTGCGCATGCGGGTCGGCGAAGGAGAGGCGGGGCATCGCGATCGCCTCCGCATAGCGGCGGATCGTCTTGACGTCGCGGCGATCGGTACAGATGGTCCAGACGTCGAGCGCCGGCATCCACGTGCGCTCCAGCGCGGCGAGCGTCGGCAGGTCGGTCTTGCAGGCCGCGCACCAGGTGGCCCAGAGATTGACCAGCGTGACATGGCCCGGCTTGGGCGCGAGCGTGACGTCCTTGCCGTTCAGCTCCTGCAGCTTGAGCGGCGGCAGTGGTTTGCGCGGCCGCTCGACGATGAACTGGCTGCGGCCGCTGCGAAACATCGGCGGGCTCGGATCATCGGCAGCGGCACGGAGAGCCAGTGACGATCCGAGCAGGGTGGTCGCAGCTCCCAGGAGGGCTGCGCGGCGCGTGAGCGCGCTTGAAGCCGCCGAGCTAGCCATGGATATAGGCCCAGCCCTTGCGCTGCAGCTCGACGACGCGGCCGATGCCGAACGGCACCAGCCTGGCGCCGTCGATCAGCTGGATCGTCAGGTTCTCCTTGCTTTCGGCGATCGCCTTCGACGAGGCGCACATGCTGAAGCCGATATGCGGATACATCTGGCGCAGCGCAGCGATCGGCTCCAGCAGCGGAGATTTGTCGGCGCGGAAGACATCGATGCCGGTGCCGTTGGCGACGACCTCGATGATGGGTGTCTGTCCGAGGCTGGCGAAATGCCGCGTGAGATTGCCCGAATAGCTGATGGCGTGGCCCATCACATGCGGATCGTTGCGGTCGATCAGGATGACGATGCCGGCGTGATGCTGGGCGAGGGCCGGCACGGCGGGGGCTGGGGCGCCGAGGGCCGTCGCGCCAGCCAGAAAGCCGCGGCGCGAGACTGGTGCGACAGGGTCGCTCATCGCTGCTTCCTTGGAACGCGCGAGATGGGACGCCGGCGCTGGATCAACCAGCGTCGAATAAACGGGGCTCAGCCGCGCGGCGCGATCGGCGCCTTGCTGTTGCGGCCCCACAGCACGAACACCGACAGCGCCAGCAGCAGGACGTTCAGCGGCGTCACCGCGCCTTCACCACGCGAGATGTGGAAGACGAAGGCGAACACCTGCAAGGTGGTGCAGCCGAGCGCGGCCAGCACGGTGAGGCGCGGCAGGATGCGGGTGAGCGACGGCAGCAGGATGCCGAGGCCGCCGGCGAGATCGATCAGGCCGATGCTGCGGACGAAGCCGACCGAGTACTCGCCCGCCCACGGCATCATCTGCGACAGCTCCGGGATCGGCGTGAACAATTTTGTCACGCCGGCGAAAGTGAACAGGGCAAAGAGCAGGGCCTGGGCGGTCCACAGGCCGATGCGCAGGGCCAAAGAGGGCTGGAGCGGAAGATCGTTGGTCGTCGTCGCGGACATCAGGGGTCTCTCCGGGATTGAATCCTGAGCCGACATTGATGATTTCGTCCGACTTGATCATTATGCTTATCGTTGAAGTATCATTTCCTCTAGGTTGATGATGGATACGCTGACCAGTATTCGGGTATTCTGCCAAGTCGCCGAGCTCAAGAGCTTCGCCGCGGCGGCCGACCGCCTGAACCTGTCGCCGGCAATGGCGTCCAAGCACGTCATGCAGCTGGAGCAGCGGTTGTCGACGCGGCTGCTCAACCGTACCAGCCGCCGCGTCGGGCTGACCGAGGCGGGGCAGGTGTATTTCGACCAAGTCCGACCGATGCTCGATCAGCTCGACGAGGCCGAGGCCGTCGTCAGCAAGGCCACCGTAATTCCGCGCGGCACGTTGAAGGTCAGCGCGCCCGTGTGGTTCGCTAATCCGTTGTTCGCCGGGATGCTCGCGGCCTATCACGCGCGCCATCCGGACGTGGTGCTCGATCTCGATCTCAGCGGCCGCCTCGTCAATCTCGTCGAGGAGGGTTTTGATCTCGCGCTGCGCGTTTCCGCGACGCCGGGAGACGGGCTGATCGCCCGTCCGCTGCCTCCGGTGCTGATGCAGCTCGTGGCGTCACCGGCCTATCTGGCCGCCGCGGGGCGGCCGGCGACGCTCGCCGATCTCGATGGTCATGGCTTCCTGAAATACGCGCATTATCCGGTGAGCACGATCCTGGTCCCCGACGCCGACGGCGAGGTCGCGCTCGGCTTCCGCGACGTGCTGATCAGCGGCAATGAGACGCTGCTGCACCAGGCCGCCGTCGCAGGCCTCGGCATGGCGGTGCTGCCGCGCTGGCTGATGGCCGACGATCTCGCGAGCGGCCGGCTCGAGGCGGTGCTGCCGGAACTGCTGACGATCAAGGCGCCGCTGCTGGCGGTCTATCCGAGCCGCAAATACCTCTCCGCCAAGGTCCGCACCTTCATCGACTTCATCGCCGCCGATCCGCTGATGAAGCAGGCCTCGGAAGGCCCCGCGACGGCGATCGATCCGATCGCGGTGCTGGCGAGGAAGGTACGGAAAGTGGAGGCGTGAGGTCTTGGGGCTGAAGGTCTCTCGGCCGTCATGGCCGGGCTTGACCCGGCCATCCACGTTGTCCGGAAAGAAAGACGTGGATGCCCGGGTCAAGCCCGGGCATGACGAGTGATCCACATGCGTGAGGTTTGACCGCTCACGGCCGCACCGCCGGAGCGTCCATCGGCATGCCCCGCGCGCGCGACATCAGATAGAGCTCCAGCGCGATCATGTCGGCCGTGTCGAAATCGAACGCCTGCGCGCGGACGCCGGTCATGCAGCCGCGGAGGCGGCGTTGCAGCGAGCCCATGGCTTGCCACTCGAGGCGATAGATCGGGTAGCCGGTCGGCTGTCCCTGCGTGATCGCGGAGCCCGCGAGATGCTTGTCCCAATTGTCGTCGTGGCAATTGGCGCAGGCGAGATTGAGCTGGCCCTGGCGCTGGACAAACAACTCGCGGCCTCGCGCGACGAAGGGCTTCAGCCGCGGATCATCGCCGGCCGTGATCGGCATGCCGCGCGACTGCTTGGCGAGCAGCGCCGTCAGCGCAAGCAGCTCGCGGCTCTCGGGCGCAAAGGCATCCGCCTCCTGGTGCTGACTGCGGCAGAGATTGACACGTTGGCCGAGATCAACCGGTGTGGCGCTGGCGGCGCTGAAGGCGGGATAACGCGCGGCCACGCCCTTCTTGCTGACGTCGACGGCGCCATGGCAATCGCTGCAGGATTTGTTGGCGGCGCCAGTCTTCGTCGTCCACAGCGTCTCGCCGTCGAGCACCGACAGCATCGCGGGATTGGCGGTGTCGTCGTCCTGCATCGCCTTGCTGTCTGACGACATGAACTCATAGCCGGACCGGCGGTCGGAAGGCGTGATCTCGCCGGCCAGCACGGGCAGCGCCATGCCGAGCAGTGCCGCCGCGAGGAGAACACGCGGCCTCATTCGACCGTGATCGCTGCCGACGCGGTGGCGACAAAACCATTGTCGCCGATCCATTCGAACTGGAATTTGCCGCTCTCGCTGGCCGTGGTGAAGAACGACAGGAACGGGTTGGCGGCGATGGTGGGATACAGATCGACGCGGAAAATCTCGGCGCCGTTGAACCTGCAGGTGAAGCTCGTGATGATGTCGCGCGGCACGACCTCGCCGGCGGCGGTGTGGCGATAGCCCGGCTCCATGACATGGCTCATCAAGGTCTTGATCTCGATGACAGCGCCGCTCTTGGCCTTGGGCGGGACGTTGACGAGGGCGGCGGGCATCACGGCATCTCCTCGGTGCAGGCGGCGAGCGTGACGATGACGTCGACGCTCGCCGACCAGAACGTGCCGTCGGAGAGCTTGGCGATCGCCACGACCTTCTGGGTGTCGGCGAGCCGGATGCGCGTCGTGACCTGGGCGCGGCCGGCGCTCGGCGCGAGATGGAAGTTCGCGACGTTGGGCTGCGGGTTCTTCTCGTTGAAGACGTGGATGCTCTTGACGTAGTTGTCGGGCGTCATCGGGTGATCGACGCTCACGGTCATCGGCACAGTGTTGCCGTTCTCGACCAATGGCGGAATGTCGAGCCGGATCTTGCCGGCCTGCACATAGGCTTCCCCGACGAGATTGCGTATGGCGGAGGCGAGCATCGCCGGCGTCGCCTGCGCCGGGCGGACGGTGATCAGCGGGAGCGCGCTCGTGGCAGTGACGGTTCCTGCCAGTTGCAGCAGGTGGCGGCGCGAGAGGTGAAGCGGGTCGAACATGCTGATCATATAGGCTTACTCGCGCAGGGTCGCGAGATAGGCGACGATGTCTTCGATCTGTTCCGCCGACAGGATCGGCTTGTCGCGCCAGGCGGAACCGACGCGGGTCAGTCCCTCGACGCGGTAGTAGGACGGCATGATCGTCTGCGGATTGATGCTGGAGGCATCGACCAGCCGCAGCCGCAATTGCGGGATCGTCGCGCGGCTGCCGGCGCCGGCGAGGTTTGGGGCGAGGTCGCCCTGGAAACGCGCTTCCGGGAATGGGCCGGAGTGGCAGAGGATGCAGGTCGAGCTGCGCGCCAGCACTAGCGCACGGCCGCGCGCGGGATCGCCGGGCTGGCCGGTGAGCGATTGCGCGATGCCGTCGCCACTGATCGTGTAGGGCGTCAGCGCCTGCGCGAGGGCGGCCGCGGGCAGGGTGGTCATGAGCACCGCGATGATGCAGCTAGCCGAACGCATCATGGGTCAGCGCCTTGAACCAGGCCGTCGCCGCCTCCGCCTCGGCCGTGCGGGTCGCCGGCGGTGCATCCACCGGGCTTGTCTTGCCACCTTCAACTTCAGCGAACAGATCGCCCTTCGGCTGATAGACGCCCGACAGCGAGAACGCGTAGTCCGGCGCGACGAGGCTGTAGCAGACGCCGGTCAGCGGCGGCGGCTCGGATGTTGCTCCGGTGAGATCGCGCGTGATCACCGCCGCGCAGGCCTTGCCCTGCGCCTGCGCTGCGCCCGCCGATTTCGGAATGCCGCCGCCGAGGCAGGCGTCGCCGATGACATGGACGTCCGGCACGAGCTTCGAGGCGAACGTCGCGGCGTCGATCGGGCACCAGCCGGTGCGGTCGACCGCGCCGGCAAGCTGTGCGATGCGGCCGGCTTTTTGCGGCGGGATGATGTTGGCGACCTCGGGATTGTAGTTGCCGAACTCGGTGATCACCGTATGTGTCGCGACATCGACGCCGGTGACGCGGCCGCCCTGTGACAGCGGAATGCGCTCGATCATGCCGGGATAGAGCTGCTGCCACGCGTTCTCGAACAGCTTCTGCTGCGAGAAATTGTCCTTGGCGTCGAGGATCAGCACCTTCGACTTGGGCTTGCGCGTCTTCAGATAATACGCGATCAGGCTGGCGCGCTCGTACGGCGCGGGCGGGCAGCGCGAGGGATTGGCGGGGACTGCGATCGCCACCGTGCCGCCGTCGGGCATCGCCTCGATCTTCTGGCGCAACAGCACCGTCTGCTCGCCGGCCTTGTAGGCGTGCGGCATGACGGTGGCGGCCGCCTCGTCGTAGCCCTGCAATGCGGTGAAATCGATGTCGATGCCCGGCGCGAGCACGAGCCGGTCATAGTCCAGCGTCGTGCCGTCGGCGAGCGTCACCTTGTGCGCGGGCGCATCGATTAAAGTGGCTGCCTGCAGCACGACGCGAACGCCCTCGGCGGCGATCTTGTCATAGCCGAACTGCTGCGCGCCGATGTCGCGCAAGCCGGCGATCACCTCGCTGCTTTGAGGGCAGGAGGTGAAGGTCTTGTTGGCTTCAACCAGCACGACGTCGAATCTCTCATCGGCCTTGCGCAGCGCGCGGGCGCAACTGGCGCCACCAAAACCGCCGCCGATCACGACGACGCGCGCGGCCGTCTGCGCGCGCAGCACGGCGGGCACGGCGATCATGGCAGCACTTGCCGCGATCAGGCCGCCGACCTCTCTGCGCGTGCGCGGCCGGGTGAATGTCATGTCGTCAGACTAGCACGGCGGCAGCCGTTGGTTCCAATGGCTGCCGCCGTGTCTCTCATGCGAAGGTGATGTTCTGGTCGCGCAGCGGCACCGAGCGGATGCGTTTGCCGGTGGCGGCAAAGAACGCATTCAGCACGGCTGGCGCGGCGACACCGATGGTCGGCTCGCCGACACCGCCCCAGAAGCCGCCGCTCGGGATCATGATCGATTCCACCTTCGGCATCTCGGCGATGCGCATCGAGTTGTACGTATCGAAATTAGTCTGCTCGATGCGCCCGTCCTTCACGGTGCAGCCGCCATAGAACAGCGCCGACAGGCCATAGACGAACGAGCCCGCGATCTGCCGTTCGACCTGCGCCGGGTTGACGACATAGCCCGGATCGGTCGAGGCGACGATGCGATGGACCTTGATTTTGGTGCCGTCGATCACCGAGATCTCGGCCGCGCCGGCGACATAGCTGCCATAGCCGTGCAACTGAGCAAGGCCGCGATAGACGCCCTCCGGCGCCGGCGTGCCCCAGCCGATCTTCTCGGCGACCGCATTGAGCACCGCGAGATGCTTCGGGTTCTTGGCCATCAGCTTACGGCGGAACTCCAGCGGGTCCTGGCCGACGGCGTTGGCGAGCTCGTCCATGAAGCATTCGAGATAGATCGCGTTCTGGTTCACGTTGACGCCGCGCCAGAAGCCCGGATTGATGTGCGGGTTGCGCATCGAATGTTCGATCAAGAGGTTCGGCACGGAGTAGCCGATCGTCGCCTCGCCCGAGGGCGCGAGCCCCTGGAAGGTCGCGGGATCCTTGCCGTTGACCAGCGCATCGGGACGCAGGCTGAACAGGATCGACTGGCCGGAGATGCGCATATGTAGCGCGGTCAGATTGTTGTCGGCGTCGAAGCCGCCGGTCAGCTTGCACTGCGTGATCGGATGATAGCGGCCATGCGTCATGTCCTCCTCGCGCGACCACAGCAGCTTGACCGGCGTGCCCGGCATCGCCTTGGCGATCTGCACGGCCTGGCGGACGTAGTCCGTCTGGCCGCGCCGGCCAAAACCGCCGCCGAGGATCAGCTTGTGCACCTCGCATTTGTCGGCGGGAAGTCCTGAGGCTTCGAGCACCGCGGCGAACGCCGCCTCGCCGTTCTGCGTGCCGCACCACACCTCGCAGCGCTCGGGCGTATAGAGCGCGGTGGCGTTCATCGGCTCCATCGTGGCGTGGTTCTGATAGGGATAGTTGTAGATAGCCTCGACCTTCTTCACCGCGCTCGCCAGCGCAGCCTTGGCGTCACCGTTCTCGTTGCCGACGAAAGCCGGCCCGGAGTCCAGGCCTTCGGCGAGCCATTTGCCGATCGACTCCGACGAGACCTTCGCGTTCGGGCCTTCGTCCCACACGATCGGCAGCGCATCGAGCGCCGTCTTCGCGTGCCACCAGGTATCGGCCACGACGGCGACCGCGGTGCCGTCGACCGCGACCACCTTCTTGACGCCCTTCATGGCGGCGATCTTGGCCTCGTCATAGCTCTTGAGCTTGCCGCCGGTGACCGGGCAATCCTTGATCGCGGCGTTGAGCATGTTCGGCAGCTTGAGGTCGGCGCCGTAGACCATCGCGCCGGTGACCTTGTCGGCGGTGTCCAAGCGCTTCACGCCCTTGCCGATCAGGGTCCAGTCCTTCGGATCCTTCAGCTTGACGTCGGCGGGCGGTGAAAGCTTTGCCGCGGCTTCCGCGACCTTGCCGTAGGTCGTGGTCTTGCCCGACGCCTTGTGGGTGATGACGCTGTTGGCGGCCGTGCATTCGGCGACCGGCACCTTCCACTCATCGGCCGCGGCCTGGATCAGCATCATGCGCGCGGCCGCGCCGCCCTTGCGAACATAGTCCTGCGACGAGCGGATGCCGCGGCTGCCGCCGGTGGAGAAATCGCCCCACACCCGCTTGCGCGCGACGTTCTGGCCGGGTGTCGGATATTCGGTCGTCACCTTGCTCCAGTCGCAGGCGAGCTCTTCCGCGACGAGCTGGGCGAGACCGGTCAGCGAGCCCTGACCCATTTCGGAGCGCGCGATGCGGATCACCACAGTGTCGTCGGGACGGATCACGACCCAGGCATTGACCTCCGGCGAGCCATCCGCGGCGCGCACCACCTGCGGGCCGCCGAACGGAAGGTCGAGGCCGAGCGCGAGGCCGCCGCCGATCGCGGCGGTGCCGATGACGAAGGAGCGGCGGTTGAGGCGCGGCGTCACGTGCTGGTTCATGCCGGCCTCCTCAGGCGTTCGCCGCGGCGTGGATCGCCTCGCGCACCTGCGCGAAGGTTCCACAGCGGCAGATGTTGGTGATGGCGTCGTTGATGTCCTGGTCGCTCGGCTTCGGATTGTCCTTGAGCAGCGCGGCCACGGCCATGATCATTCCGCTCTGGCAATAGCCGCATTGCGGAACATCGTTCTCGAGCCAGGCCTGCTGCACCTTGTGCAGGCCGTTGTCCGCCGCGAGGCCTTCGATGGTGGTGATCTGCTTGCCCTGGGCTTCCGAGACGGTGACGCCGCAGGAGCGAACGGCGGTGCCGTCGAGATGCACCGTGCAGGCGCCGCATTGTGCAATGCCGCAGCCATATTTGGTGCCGGTCAGTCCGGCATTCTCGCGGATCGCCCACAGCAGCGGGGTGTCCGGCTCGACATCGAGCGAATAGGATTTTCCGTTAATCGTGAGGTTTGCCATCGCAGATCCCTTTCGTTCAACGCGCCCGTTGAACTGAGGGGGACACTGTGGCGCGAACGATTGCATCCTTCAAATCAAGAATATGCGTTTGCGGCGCGGAAGATTTGTGATGGGGCGGGGTTGTAGTTCGCCTGAACTCATCAGCCGCGGGGCGGTGCCACCGCCAGCCGCAGGAAACTCATCACGCTGCCGAGCGCCGCGAAGCCCGCGCCGAGCGCCAAGGCGAGCGTTGCGCCGTCGCGCCCGGCCAGGCTGAAGCACAATGCGGCGAGCGCCGCACCGGTGGTCTGGCCGGTCAGACGGGCCGTGGCGACGATGCCGCTGGCGCCGCCGCTGCGGTGGGGCGGGGCGCTTGACATGATGGCCTTCATGTTCGGCGCCTGGAAGAAGCCGAAGCCGATGCCGCAGATCAGCATGCGCCAGACGATGTTCGGGATGCTCGGGTTCTCCGGCAGCATCGCGAGCAGCGCCATGCCGGTTCCGAGCATGACGAGGCCGATGCCGCCGAGCAGGCCGGCGGGAAAGCGGTCTGACAGCCGGCCCGCAATCGGCGCCATGATCGTCACCGCGAGCGGCCACGGGGTCATGAAGAAGCCCGTCTCGACCTGCGAGCGCTGCAGAACGTCCTCGAAGTAGAACGGCAGCGAGACGAAGCCGAGGCCCTGCACCGAGAAGGAGCACACCGCCGTGGCCGCCGACAGCGCGAACACGCCGCGGCGGAATAGGTCGATCGGCAGCATCGGCGCGGGATGATCGGCCTGGCGTCGCGTCAGGGTGATGCCGAGCACGAGCGCCCCAACGAGTTCCGCCACCACCATCGCAGGCGTCGCGCCATGCGCGGCGCTGCCGATGCCGGTGATGAAGAGGCCGAGGCAAACAGCGGCGAGGCCGGCGCCGAGGAAGTCGAAGGCGTGCTCGGCGCGCGGCGTCTTCGGCAGCATCTTCATGCCGATCGCGATCGCGATCAGGCCGAACGGCAGGTTGATTGCGAACAGCCACGGCCAGGAGCCGAGCGAGAGAATGGCCGAGGCGATCGTGGGACCGAAGGTGAAGGAGATGCCGACCACCAGCGCGTTGTGGCCGAGGCCGCGCCCCAGCATCTTGCCGGGATAGACGTAGCGCACCAGCGCCGTGTTGACGCTCATGATGCCGCTCGCGCCGAGCCCCTGCAGCGCACGGGCGATCACCAATGTCGGCAGCGACCACGCCAGCGCGCAGCCGACCGAGGCCAGCGTGAACAGCAGGAGGCCGCCGAGATAGATGCGCTGGTGGCCGACGATCTCGCCGAGGGCGCCGAGCGGCAACAAGGTCGCGACCAGCGCAATCTGATAGATGTTGACGACCCAGACCACCTCGGCCGGGGACACGTGCAGATCATTGGAGATCGACGGCAGCGCGATGTTGGCGATGGCGACGTCGAGCGAGGCCATCGACAGCGCCGTGAAGATCGCCGCGATCGCCCAGGGCCGCTGGCTGGCCGGCAGGCCATCGGCCGGGTCGTCGCCGACAATCTTCGAGGCATGGTGGCGGTTGGACATGGGGACCTGTGGGGCCTTTGGTGCGCGCGTCTGCGACGAGCGTGTACACGGGCGCGGGCGAGAGCCCCAGCCGTCGCGGGCGCATGGGCTTATGCGTGAGGGTGGGCCGGCGGCGTTGGGCGGTGCTGACGCGGCAACCTATTTGGGCTAGGCTTGCATGCCGACCAACAAGGCAGACAAAACAGGGAGCCCACGAGGAGATCGATGAGCACAGTCAAAGACGCTCTGGCCCAGAAGAGCAACTCCTTGATCCATGTTCGCTCCCGCGACATGGTCGTCGAAGCCTTGCGCCAGATGCGCGACAACAGGGTCCGCTCGGTGCTGGTCGTCGACGACGGTGCGCTGGTCGGCATCATCACCCAGGGCGACTGCGCCATCAAGGTGCTGCTGCCTGGGCTCGACGCGAAGGAGACGCCGGTTGCCCAAGTGATGACGGCCAACCCGGTGACGGTCAGGCCGGACCACGGGCTGGACAGTTGCATGGCGATGATGTCCCAGCGCGGCTTTCGCCATCTGCCGGTGCTGAACGCGGACAAGGTCGTCGGCGTGATCTCGATCGGCGACGTCGTCAAGAACATCATCCGGGATTTGGAGCACAACGTCGACGACCTGATGGGGTACATCATGAAAGACGGCCCCGGGGGGTGATCGTGGTGCAGTCCCTAGCGTATCTCTGGCTATGAGCCAAAGCCGACGTTTGCAGCCGCTCTGGGCATGTCCGCATTCGACCCGAACCGGACTCATCCAACTCGCGTCCGCCCGCGCCAGCAAAGACCAGTGCTGCATTCCAAACTTCTCACCGATTGCATGTACGATAAAGCCGACCGTCGCTCATACGGCTGGTGCACGAAAGGACGACAGGGGTGCGGCGAGGTTTGCGTTACACACTGTTTGTCGTGGTGGCGCTGGCCGCTACCATCTTTTTCAACAACACGAACCTGCTTGCACCGGCATTCCCCGGCAAGCCCGTTCTTCTCGCGCATCGCGGTATCGCGCAGCAGTTTGAGACCGAGGGCCTCACGAACCAGACCTGCACCGCATCCCGCATACTGCCGCCGAAGCATCACTATCTCGAGAACACGATCGCATCCATGCGTGCGAGCTTCGAAGCAGGGGCGGACGTCGTGGAGTTCGATGTACATCCGACGACGGACGCGCAATTTGCGGTCTTCCACGACTGGACGCTCGACTGCCGCACCAATGGTCATGGCGTGACTCGCGAGCAATCGATGGCGTATCTGAAGACGCTCGATATCGGCTATGGCTACACCGCCGACGGCGGAGCCACATTTCCGTTCCGGGGCACCGGAATAGGGGCGATGCCCTCGCTTGATGACGTTCTTCGAACGTTTCCGAAACAATCGTTCCTCATCAACGTGAAGAGCGACGATCCCGCAGAGGGAGAGAAGCTTGCGGCCGTCCTAAGAGGCCTAACAACCGAGCGGAGGGCGTTGCTGATGGCGTATGGCGGCGACAAACCAATCGCTGCCCTGCATGCTGCGGTTCCAGGAGTCAAAACGGCGTCGCGAAGGTCCCTGAAGGCATGTCTTCTTCGCTACATTGCATATGGCTGGACCGGCGCGACGCCGCAGGCCTGCGGGTCCATGGCGGTTTTTGTGCCCATCAATGTCGCGCCGTGGCTCTGGGGCTGGCCCAATCGCTTCCTTGGACGGATGGCTTCAGTTGGAAGCGTGGTTTTTGTCGTCGGCCCTTACCGCGGTGGCGACTTCTCAACTGGGCTCGACACCGCTGAAGATCTCGCCGGCCTTCCAACCGGCTATGCCGGTGGGCTGCTGACGAACGAGATCGAGGCTGTAGCCGGCCGCTTAGACCGCGCAAATGAGCACGCTCGGTCGCAGATGAGGCCGGACGTCACCCGCCGTCCATCTGACCGTTAGAGTCTCTGTGCAGAGCTACGCACCGACCGGCCGCGCCAGCCGCTCGATCGTCTGGTTGTGCCGCGTCAGCAGCTCGCAGGCATGCCCGATCTGCCGCTCGCGCAGCGCCTGCAGGATCAGCCTGTGATCGCCGTTGCTGCGCGGGCGCCAGCCGGCGGTGCGGGCCATGGTGAGGACGAGGCGCGAATTGGCGAGGCGTAGTCCGTCGAGGCTGGCGAGCAGGCGGGGCATCGCGCAAGGCATGACCAAAGCGCGGTGGAAGGCGCGGTTGGCGGTCTCGAACTCCTGGATGGTCTCGGCATTGTCGCCCTCGATCAGCGCGAGCTCGATCGCGGCGAGATGCGCCTGCGTGTAGCGCGGCGCGGCGTTCCGCAGGGCCACCACTTCGAGCGCCACCCGCATCTCGACGATCTCCTTGGTCGATTTCGCATCGAGCGGCGCCACCCGCACACCGCGTCGGGGCATCGCGACCACCAGATGCATGGCCTCGAGTTGCCGGAACGCCTCGCGCACCGGCACGTGGCTCGAGTTGAACTCGCGGGCGATGTGGTCCTGCCGCAGCGGCGCGTCCGGGGGCAGGGCGCCGCTGACGATGCGTTCGGTGATGGCGTCGGCGATGCGATGCGCGGTGGTGAGGTTCTCGTCCTGCATGAGATAGATTATCTATCGAAAAAGCTGATGCGGGGGAAGCTGCGGTGGCCTACGGTCCAAGAAGAACGAAATTTCATAGATAATATCTATGAAAATCTATAATCGTGGAGCGTCAGCATGACCGGTCTCAGCAGTTCGTCGTCGGAGCCAATCCAGCAGGGCGACGCCGTTCGTCATGACTGGACGCGGGACGAGGCCGAGGCGCTGTATGGCCTGCCGTTTCCGGACCTGATGTTTCTCGCCCAGTCCACGCATCGCCGGCACTTCGACCCGACCCGGCTTGAGACGGCGAGCCTGCTCAGCATCAAGACCGGCGGCTGTCCGGAGGATTGCGGCTACTGCTCGCAGAGCGCGCATTACGACACTGGCCTGAAGGCGACCAAGCTCATGGACCACCATTTGGTGATTGCGACCGCGCAACGTGCCAAGGCGGCCGGCGCGGAGCGGTTCTGCATGGCGGCGGCCTGGCGTAGTCCGAAGGACCGCGACCTCGACCAGGTCTGCGACATGGTCAGCGCCGTGAAGGATCTGGGCATGGAGACCTGCGTCACCCTGGGGATGCTGACGCCGGCGCAGGCGAAGCGGCTCAAGGACGCCGGGCTCGACTACTACAACCACAACGTCGATACTTCGCCCGAGTTCTACGACCGCATCATCACTACGCGGACCCTGCAGGATCGCATCGACACGCTGGCGCATGTGCGCGAGGCCGGCATCAAGACGTGTTGCGGCGGCATCATCGGCATGGGGGAGGAGGTCGACGATCGGCTCGGCATGCTGATGCTGCTGGCCAATCTCGAAGCGCATCCGGACAGCGTGCCGATCAACATGTGGAACGAGGTCAAGGGCGTGCCGGTCAACGACACGGCGGAGCGGCCCGACGGCATCGCGCTGGCGCGGCTGATCGCGGTGGCGCGCATCATGATGCCTCGGAGCGTGGTGCGGCTGTCCGCTGGACGGCAGTACATGAGCGACGAATTGCAGAGCCTGTGTCTGCTCGCAGGCGCCAATTCGATTTTCATCGGCGATGTTCTGCTGACCACGGCCAATCCGCAAGCCGAGCGCGACGCCGATCTGCTGGCGCGGCTCGGCATGACGTCGTCGTTGACGGCGCGTGAGAGAGAAGATGCAAGCGAAGCGGCGCATCAATCAGTGACTGCGTGATGTCGTAGGGCTGGGGCCTCATGGTTCGAGACGCGCCGCCATTCCGACCTGTCCCGACGGCTCGATCACGTGCGCGGCGCTCTTCACCATGAGGGATGGGCTCCGCAATCGGAACTGCAACTGGACGATGAGCAGTGCGTGCATGAGGACCGGGGGCGGGCGCTTGATTTGTCGTGGTGCTTGGCGGCTTCGCCGAACCGCTTTCCCCTCACCCTGAGGAGCCCGCCCTTCGGGCGGGCGTCTCGAAGGGCGAGGCCCCGACCTTGGCCGCATGGTTCTCCGGCTCCGAGCGAGTGCGGCTGACCGATGGAGATACAATATGTCTTCCGACAAATTGGCGATCTATGCAAACGGGCTGCAGGTTCTCACAGCGGACGACAGGCTGCGACAACTCAGTCCGCGATCCGGTCTCGATTTCTCCTCCAACGATTATCTCGGCCTCGCGCAGTGCCCGCGCATCAAGCGCGCGATCGCCGCGGCGATGGAGGCGGGCACGCCGGTCGGCGCCGGCGGCTCGCGGCTGCTGCGCGGCAATTGCGTGGAGCATGAACGGCTGGAGGCGGACGCCGCGCGCTTCTTCGGCGCCGACAGCGCGCTGTTCTTCGGCTCGGGCTATATCGCGAACTTCGCTGTGCTCACCACGCTGCCTCAGCGCGACGATCTGCTCGTGCTCGATGCGTTCGTGCACGCCAGCACGCACGAGGGGGCGCGCGCCGGCCGCGCGGAGATCTGTCAGTTCAAGCACAACGATGCTGATGCCGCCGAGGACAGGATTCTGGCGTGGCGCAGGGACGGCGGTGTCGGTCGGCCATGGATCGTTGTCGAAAGCCTCTACAGCATGGATGGCGACACGGCGCCGCTGGACGATCTGATCGCGGTGGCCGAACGCCACGACGCCTTCATGTTGATCGACGAGGCGCATGCGACCGGCGTGCATGGTCCGGAGGGGCGGGGGCTTGCCGCACGGTTCGAGGGCCGCGACGACGTCGTCGTCGTGCACACCTGCGGCAAGGCGCTCGGCGCGGCGGGCGCGCTGGTCACGGCTGATCGCGTTCTGAGGGACACGCTGATCAACCGCTGCCGTCCCTTCATCTTTGCCACGGCGCCGTCGCCGCTGATGGCCGTGGCCGTCTCGGAGGCATTGGCGATCCTGACCGACGAGCCCGAGCGCCGGGAGCGGCTGGCGCAGCTCGTGGCCTTCGCGCATCGCGAGATCGTCGCGCGCTTCGGCGAGACCTGGTCGTCGTCGCAGATCATTCCCTATGTTGTCGGCGACAATGCGCGCGCGATGGCGCTTGCGCAAAGCCTGCAGCAGCGCGGCTTCGACGTCCGCGGCATCCGGCCGCCGACGGTGCCGGCCGGCACGGCGCGGCTGCGGCTGTCGCTGACCTCCAACGTCGACGAGGCCGCGATCACGGCGCTGCTCGATTCTCTGGTCGAGCTCGAAGGAGAGCCGCGATGGCGCAGCGCATCGTAGTCACGGGGACGGATACCGGCATCGGCAAGACGGTGTTCTCCGCCGGCCTGGCGGGGCTGCTCGGCGCGCGCTATTGGAAGCCGGTGCAGGCCGGCCTTGCCGAGGAAACGGACTCGCTCCGCGTCCAGCAGCTCGCCGGGCTCGGCGACGACCGAGTGATCCCCGAGCGCTATCGTCTGGCCGAGCCGGCGTCGCCGCATCTGGCCGCGCGGCTGGAAGGGGTCAGCATCGATCCGCTCCGCCTGGAGCCGCCCGACGCGGACGACCTGCCGATCGTGATCGAAGGCGCCGGCGGCCTCATGGTGCCGCTCGATGGCGACACGCTGTATCTCGACGTCTTTGCGCGCTGGCGTCTTCCGGTCGTGCTGTGCGCGCGCACCAGTCTCGGCACCATCAATCACTCGCTGCTGTCACTGTCGGCATTGCGCAGCCGCGGCATCGATGTGCTCGGCATCGCCTTCATCGGCGAAGCTCATCCCGACAATGAGCAGACGATCTGCCGTCTCGGTGCGGTGAAGCATTTCGGCCGCCTGCCGTGGCTTGCGCCGCTGACCGCGTCGTCGTTGCAGCAGGTTTTTGCAGCCGCGTTTCGGCGGTCGGACTTCGAGCGATGACGCAGACAACAACCTCGCCGATCTGGCACCCGTTCACGCAGCATGCGCTGCAGCCGGAGATGATCCCGATCGTCCGCGGCGAAGGCGCCTATCTCTACGCCCCGGATGGCCGCCGCATCATCGATGCCATCGCCTCCTGGTGGGTGGTTACGCATGGCCATTGCCACCCGGCGATCGTGCAGGCGATCCAGGCGCAGGCCGAACGATTGGACCAGGTCATCTTCGCCGGCCACACGCATGAGCCGGCGGAGCAGGTCGCCGCCGGGCTGCTCGAGCTCACACCGCCCGGCCTCGCGCATGTGTTCTTCTCCGACTCCGGCGCCACCAGTGTCGAGGTCGCGCTGAAGATGGCGCTCGGATATTTCAAGAACATCGGCGCGCCGCGCACGCGCATCGTGGTGATGCAGCACTCCTACCACGGCGACACGATCGGTGCGATGTCGGTCGGCGCGCGCGGCGTGTTCAATGCGGCCTACGAGCCGTTGCTGTTCGATGTGGCCGTCGTGCCGTTTCCGGCAGAGGGCCAGGAACAAGCGACCCTCGATGCACTCGCGGAGATCTGCAGGCGGGATCATCCTGCGGCCTTCATCGTCGAACCGTTGGTGCTTGGCGCCGGCGGCATGCTGATGTATCCGGCCACGGTGCTGCGCGAGATGCACCGGATCTGCCAGGCGTTCGGCGTGCTGTTCATCGCCGACGAGGTCATGACGGGCTGGGGCCGCACCGGCACCTTGTTCGCGTGCGAGCAGGCGGAGATCACGCCTGACATAGCCTGCTATGCCAAGGGGCTGACGGGAGGCGCGATGCCGCTCGCGGTGACGATGTGCAATCATGCGATCTTCGAGGCGCATCGTTCGACCGACCGCGCGCGCACGTTCTTCCACTCCAGCTCCTACACGGCCAATCCGATCGCCTGCGCGGCAGCATCGGCAAATCTCGAACTGTGGCGACAGCCGGAGACGCGGGCGCGGATCGCCGGGGTGGCGGACGCGCAGGCGCGCTGCCTGGCGCGCTTCCGCTACGACGAGCGCTTCTCGGATCTGCGGCGCTGCGGCACGATCACGGCACTCGATCTCCACGCTGATGAGCCGGGCTACCTGGCCGAGGTCGGACCGAAGCTGCAGGCTTCCTTCCGCTCCGGCAATGTCCTGCTACGGCCGCTCGGTCAGACGATCTACGTGATGCCGCCCTACTGCGTCACGCCTGATGATCTCGACACCATCTATGCCGCGATCGATGAGGCCGTCGACGACGTGCTCTGAGCGCCGTTCCGCTCAGCGCAATTTGCGCTTCACGGTTCCCCGCATTAGCATCGCCCGAACAATCATCGTTGTGGGGGGACTCGAGCCATGAACGCGCCGGCCAGCGACGACAAGCAGCCCAAGGACGCCACCGCAGCGGTGATTGCGGCTCAGCAGGCGATGCTGGAGACGCTGCCGTTCGGGGACACCGCCGATTTCGACGATGCCGCGCGCGGCTTCCTCGGCACCATCGGCGATGCCAAGGTGACGAATGCGCAAGGACGCACCGTCTGGAGCCTCGCGCCCTACGGCTTCCTCGATGCGGAGGAGGCGCCGCCGACGGTCAATCCCAGCCTGTGGCGGCAGGCGAAGCTGAACATGCATCATGGCCTGTTCGAGGTTGTCCCCGGCGTCTATCAGGTGCGTGGGCTCGACATCGCCAACATGACCCTGATCGAGGGCGACACCGGCGTCATCGTCGTGGACACGCTGACCTCGATCGAGGGCGCGCGAGCCGCGTTGGACCTCTACTATCAGCACCGCGGCACCAGGCCGGTGACAGCGGTGATGTTCACGCACACCCACACCGACCATTGGGGCGGCGCGCGTGGCGTGGTGGAGGAGGAGGCCGTGACCGGCGGCCGCGTGCCGCTGATCGCGCCGAACCTGTTCATCGAGCACGCGGTGTCGGAGAACATCATCGCGGGACCAGCGATGCTGCGCCGGGCGCAATATCAGTTCGGGCCGCTGCTCGCGAAGGGACCGAAGGGTCATGTCGATTGCGGTCTCGGCAAGACCATGGCCGCCGGCGGCGTTGCCCTGCTGCGACCGACCGACCTGATCATGGCGACCGGCGATACCAGGACGATCGACGGCGTGAGCTTCGAATTCCAGATGGCGCCGAACAGCGAGGCGCCGGCGGAGATGCACTTCTACCTGCCGCGCTACCGGCTGTTGAACCTCGCCGAGAACTGCACGCACAATTTCCACAATCTGCTGCCGTTTCGTGGCGCCGACGTGCGCGACGCGCTCGCCTGGTCGAAATATCTCGGCGAAGCCTTGCAAATTGTGGGGTGGCAAGGCCGAGGTGATGTGCGGCCAGCATCATTGGCCGGTGTGGGGCGCGAGCCGCGTCGATGCGATGATCCGCGAGCAGCGCGACCTCTACAAATTCGCGCATGACCAGACCTTGCGGCTGATGAACCACGGCCTGACCGCCAGCGAGATCGCCGAGCAGATCACGCTGCCGAAGAGCCTCGACAGCGCGTGGCATGCGCGCGGCTATTACGGCCACATCCGGCATAATGTGAAGGCGATCTACCAGAAGTATCTCGGCTGGTACGACGCCAATCCGGTCAATCTCGATCCGCTGCCGCCGGTCGAGGCCGGCCGGAAATATGTCGAATACATGGGAGGTGCCGATGCGCTGCTGGCGCGGGCGCGCGCGGATTTCGCCAAGGGCGAGTTCCGCTTCGTGGCGCAAGCCGTCGGGCATCTCGTGTTTGCCGAGCCCGACGATGCCGAGGCGCGCGCGTTGCTGGCCGATACGCTGGAGCAGCTCGGCTATGCCGCGGAGAGCGCGACGTGGCGCAACGCCTATCTGTTCGGCGCGCAGGAGCTGCGCCATGGCATGCCGGAGGTGCCGCCGCGCCCAGGCATGCCGCGCGAGACCCTGGCGGCGCTGCGCACTGAGCAATTGTGGGACGTGCTCGGCGTCCGCCTGAACGGGCCGAAGGCGGAAGGCAGGCACATCGTGCTGAATTGGAGCTTCACCGACACCGGCGAGCGCTTCGTGCTGACCTTGCAGAATTGCGCGCTGACCTATGCGGTCGGCGTGCAGGCCTCCACGGCCGATGCCGGCTTCACCTTGGCGCGCGCCACGCTCGACGAGATCATTGCCAAGGCGACGACGTTCCCGGAAGCCGTGGCGGGCGGAAAGATCAGCTTCGTCGGCAACCCGATGCGGCTGGCCGAGCTGATGTCGCTGATGGACGAGTTTCCGCGGATGTTCGAGATCGTCGAGCCGAAGCGGGCCAGTGTGTCCTAAAGCATGATCCGGAAAAGTGCGCAGCGGTTTTCCGAAAAGATCATGCGCAAACAACAACCTAAAGCGCGATGACGACTTATCCTGATCTCATCGCGCTTTAGGCGACCGAAGCAGTGGCCCGACGAAGTTAATCATCCGTCAAGACGGGCGGCCGAGTCTCTGCATGGGCGAGGCGAGTTCCTTAAAGTTTGAATGTTCCGTCGCGCGGTAATTTTACGGGAAGCGTTGCACCATGGGCGTGATCTCTTGGGGAGCGCGTCATGTTGTCATGGAGGATGGGGACGGACTCTGCGTCAATTTCCGACGCAGTTCATGTTGAGCTCGTGAAGACGCTGCACAGCTCGCTGGTGCCGTTCGTGCTGATGGGGGTGTCGCTCACGATCGCAAGCGGGGTCATCACATGGCATACGGGTGATGCCGTGACCGGCGGGTTGGGCGTTCTCGGCGTCAGCGTGACAATGCTGCGGATGCTAGGCGTGCTGTCCTTTCGGCGGCGGATGGCCGGTGAGCAGCCTCTGACCAAGGATGAGATCCTGCGGCTCCGGCGCCCGTGTGCGATCGCCACCCTCAGCGTCTCGCTCGTGCTCGGCCTACTGGCTGCGCGCAGTCTTCAGCTCGGCGATCCCACCTGTTCGACCTTGGCCTTCAGCTTCGGCTTCGGTTTCGGCGCCAGTCTCATTGCACGTCTGGCGCTGCTGCCCCAACTGGCCGTCGCTGCCTTGTGCGTGCTGGGTCTTCCGGCGATCACGGTGGCCTTGATGCAACAGGATCTGCCGCATCTCGGGCTCGCGCTCGTGATGATCATCTTCATCGTCACCGGATTCGAGCTGCTGCGGCTGAGCTACAGGTCGTCGATCGGACAAATCCATCTCAAGGAACAGTACGAGCGGCTGTCCCGCATGGATCCGATGACGGGGGTCCACAACCGGTCCGCGCTGGCATCGGATCTGCCTGCGCTGATCGCGGACCGCAGCCGTCCGATGGTTGCGATCTACGCCATCGATCTTGATCACTTCAAGGCCGCCAACGATCGGTTCGGTCATCCCGTCGGCGACGCCTTGCTGAAGCAGGTCGCCTCACGGTTGACGTCGCTGCTCGGTTCTGGCGGGCTGGTCGTCCGGATGGGAGGCGATGAATTCATCCTGGTCGACACGTCGCTGCTCTCTCGAGACGCCGCGCGGTCCTTGGCGCAGCGCATCGTCGACGTCGTCGCGGCGCCGTATTACATCGATGGCCATGACGTCGTCATCGGCGTCAGCGTCGGCGCGGCGTTGTCAGAGGGCCAGACGTCCAGCGCCGACGTGCTGCTGTCGCGCGCGGATCGGGCGCTGTATCAGGCGAAGGCGGCCAGGGGCGGCTTCGTGCTGGCGGACGCGCAGGGACGGGAAGAGGCGGAGCGTCCGAGTTCGTGGCATGCGCGAGCGAGCACGGACACGCTGTTCTTGGCTGCGTCCGCAGCGTAGCTATCGGGCATCAGCCGGGTGCGGCCGGACGCGAGGGCCGCACCGCAGCGGTCCTGCCCTCGCGATGGCGCGACGTCGTCTACTCCGCGCTGCTGACCAGCCGGATACGCGGCTCGGCCTTGTCTATCAGACGGCGATAGGCGGCGAGATAATCGAGCGCCATCCGGCGCGCGGTGAAGCGCTGCTCGAAACGCTCGCGGACACGCGCGCGGCTCAGATCGTGCAGGCGGTTGACGGCCGCCACGGCGCTGAGCTCGTCCTCGACAATGAAGCCGGTCACGCCATCCTCGATCACCTCGGGCACCGAACCCCGGTTGTAGGCGATGACCGGCGTGCCGCAGGCCATCGATTCGATCATCACGAGCCCAAACGGCTCGGGCCAGTCGATCGGCAGCAGCAGGCCGAGCGCGCCGGACAGGAACTCCGGCTTCTCATGGTCGCCGATCTCGCCGATATATTCGACGAGCGCATTGCCGTTGATCATCGGGTAGATCAGCTGGTCGTAATAGTCCTGGTCGGCGCGGTCGACCTTGGCGGCGATCTTGAGCGGAATGCCACAGCGCATCGCGATCTTGATCGCGCGGTCCACGCCCTTTTCCGGCGCGATGCGTCCGAGCACCGCCAGATAGCTCGGCGTCACCGGCTTCGGCATCAACAGCTTCTCTGGCAGGCCGTGCAGCACGGTGCGGACCCAGTTGGCGTTCGGCACCGGGCGTCGCTGCGCATCGGAGATCGAGACGACCGGAACATCCTTGAAGACGGAGAACACCGGCTGGTGTTCGGGGAGATCGAGCCGGCCATGTAGCGTGGTGAGAAACGGCGTGGGCTGGCGATGGAACAGGGAGAACGGATAGTAGTCGAGGTGGAAGTGGAGGACGTCGAACTCCTCCTCATCGCATCTCTGCCGCACGCCTTCCAGCATCACCATGTGAAGCGCGTTCGGATCCCGTACCGAACCGTCGAGGCGCAGCGCCTTCGGCCAAGTCGGCGAGAGTTTTGCCGATGTCCGCGAATCACCGCTGGCGAACAGCGTGACGTCGTGCCCGAGCGCAACGAGCTCCTCGGTCAACCAATGAACGACCCGCTCAGTGCCGCCGTAGAGCTTCGGAGGCACGGCCTCCGTCAATGGAGCAACCTGCGCAATGCGCATCTCACCGTCTCCTATTTGTGATCATGGATGAAGCCCCCAATGGCACCGGCACTGCCGCAGCAGGAACGTGTGCGCATCTGCGAAGTTCCGGCCTGGTGATCACTCTTTCTTCGACAGAACGTGTTCCCTCTCGTCTCAATGATGCCATCCCATCTTTCCATCGCTCGCGTCGCGACCATGCAGGATGAACAGAGCGTCATTGCTGTTGCAGCGCGGAACTGAAGAAACTCTCTGCGGTTCATTCGCCGCACCGGGTGTCGCCAACAGTCGCACGGGACAAATATGGATCAGCTATCAGGCTACGCGCACCGGCCGTTCCCCTTCGTGATGCGCTATCTGCGCAACCGTCCTACGGCCCATCTCACCATCTTGTTGTCCGTTGTCGGTGCAGTTGCCTGTTCGGTGGGCACTCAGTACGGCGTGAAGTTCCTCGTCGACAGTCTTTCTGCAGGGCCGCGGGGGAATGGCAGCGTCTGGGCTGCGTTCGCTGTGCTGATGGCCTTGATTGCGACCGACAACGTTCTCTGGCGCGTCGCCAGCTGGATCGCGAGCTTCACCTTTGTGAGGGTAACCGGTGATCTGCGCCGTGACATCTTCCGTCATCTCACCGGACATTCGCCGAGCTACTTCGGCGACCGTCTGCCCGGCATGTTGTCGAGCCGCATCACTGCGACGTCGAATGCGGTGTTCACGGTCGAGAACATGTTCGTCTGGAACGTGCTGCCACCGTGCCTCGCGACGGTCGCGGCGATTGTCCTGATCGGCACCGTCAGCGGGCCGATGGCGATCGCGCTGTTGCTGATTGCGGCCATGATGGTGGCAGCGATGTTCCGGCTCGCCGCCGCCGGCAAGCCGTTGCACGACGATTTCGCTGACAAGGCGGCAATGGTCGACGGCGAGATGGTCGACGTGATCTCCAACATGCCGCTGGTGCGTGCATTCTGCGGCCTGCGCCACGAGCATGACCGCTTCGATGCGACGGTCGACAAGGAACTCGAGGCGCGCGGGCGCAGCTTGCGTTATCTCGAGAAGCTGCGCATTCTCCATGCCACGGTCACGATCGTGCTGACCGTGGCCTTGATGGCCTGGGCGATCTCGCTGTGGCAGCGGGGCGGGGCGACGACCGGCGACGTCGTGCTGGTCTGCACGCTCGGCCTGTGCATCCTCAATGCGACGCGCGATCTCGCGGTGGCGCTGGTCGACGTGACCCAGCACGTCGCGCGGATGAGCGAGGCGATCGCGACGCTGCTGCAGCCGCATGAGTTGCGCGATCATCCCGAAGCCGAGCCGCTGGTGAAGAGCGGCGCGGCGATCGCCTTCGACAACATCACCTTCCACTATCCGGGTGGGCACAAGCTGTTCGAGAGCTTTTCGCTGCGCCTGCAGCCCGGCCAGCGCGTCGGCCTCGTCGGCCAGTCCGGCGGCGGCAAGTCGAGCCTGTTCACCTTGCTGCAGCGGTTCTACGACCCGCAGGTCGGACGGATCACGATCGACGGCCAGGACATCGCCAAGGTCACCCAGCAGAGCCTGCGCGAGGCGATCTCGGTGGTTCCGCAGGACATCTCGCTGTTCCATCGCTCGATCCTGGAGAACATCCGCTACGGCCGGCCGAGTGCGACCGATGACGAGGTGTTGCGCGCGGCGATCGCTGCGCGCTGTGATTTCGTCGAGACACTGCCGGAGGGACTGCAGACGATGGTCGGCGATCGCGGCGTCAAGCTGTCCGGCGGCCAGCGCCAGCGCATCGCCATTGCGCGCGCGTTCCTCAAGGATGCGCCGATTTTGCTGCTCGACGAGGCCACCGCCGCGCTCGACAGCGAATCCGAGGAGGCGATCCGCGAGGCGCTGAGCCGGCTGATGCGCGGGCGCACCGTCATCGCGATCGCGCATCGGCTTGCGACCTTGCGGAATTTTGACCGCGTGGTGGTGCTGAAATCGGGCAGGATCATTGAGGACGGTGCGCCGGACCGGCTGATGCAAAGCGAGGGTCCGTATCGGGAACTCGTCACCCAGGAGATGAGCCGGCTCGCCAAATTCGCCGCCTGATCGTTGCGTCGCGTCGCGATCGTGCCAAGTCGATCGCGTGGCCACTCCAACATCGCACGAGGTCATCATGTCGGCCGAAGTCGCAAGCACACTCAGATCGATCGACCGGGCGGACGAGCCGGCCGAGCAGCCCTTCTACATCCCGATGACGGGGCCCGCGGCTCGGCCGCGGCGCTCGCTCAAGCATGACGACACCTTCATCGTGCTCGATGGCCATGGCGATATCGGCGCGTCAGCCGGCGGCCCGGACGGCCTGTTCAATTCCGACACGCGCTATCTGGCGCGGCTCGAGCTGACGCTCGAGGAGGTGCAGCCGCTGCTGCTGGGATCCAGCCTGCGTGACGACAATTCGGCGCTCACGATCGATCTGACCAATCCTGATATCTACGATCAAGGCCGGCTGGTGCTGCCCAAGGACATGCTGCACATCGTCCGCACCATCTTCCTGTGGCACGGCACCTTCTATCAGCGCATCGGCCTGCAGAACCATGGCGACCGGCGCGCCAGCTTCGATCTCAAGCTCGCCTTCGACAATGATTTCGCCGACCTGTTCGAGGTCCGGGGTAGCGTGCGGCCGCGACGCGGCGCGGGCTCAGGCCGGATGATGAGCCCATCCGATGTGATGCTCGACTATCGCGGCCTCGACGGCGTGACGCGCACCACGGCGCTGCATTTCGATCCACGCCCGTCCAGGCTCACGATCGATATCGCGACCTATCATTTCGACCTGGAGCCGCAGCAATCGGCCTCGTTGTTCATCGCGGTGACCTGCAATGCCGCCGCCGGCGAGCAGCCGGGCCGCTTCTTCCGCAGCCTGCTGGCGCATCGCAGGGAGATGCGTCGCTGCACGCAAGGCGCGACCAGCATCGAGACCTCGAACGATATCTTGAACGAGGTGCTGTGCCAGGCCGCCGCCGATCTCAACATCCTGATGACCGACACGCCGGAGGGGCGCTACCCCTATGCCGGCATCCCCTGGTACTCGACGACGTTCGGCCGCGACGGACTGATCACGGCGATGCAAATGCTGTGGGTCGATCCGCGCATCGCGCGCGGCGTGCTGCGCCGGCTTGCAAGATATCAGGCGAAGCAGACCGATCCCCTTGCCGATGCCGAACCGGGCAAGATCCTGCACGAGATGCGAGGCGGCGAGATGGCGGCGCTGCGCGAGGTGCCGTTCGCCTGCTACTACGGCAGCGTCGACTCCACGCCGTTGTTCGTGCTGCTGGCGGGCCTCTATGTCGAGCGCACCGGCGATCTCGACACGTTGAAGGAGCTATGGCCGGCCATCGAGCTGGGGCTCGCCTGGATCGACGGACCCGGCGATCCCGACCGCGACGGCTTCGTCGAATATCAGCGTGCATCCGAGCAGGGCCTCGCCAACCAGGGCTGGAAGGATTCCTACGACGCGGTGTTCCACGCCGACGGCCGTCTCGCCGAGGGCTACATCGCGCTCGCCGAGGTGCAGGGCTACGTGTTTGCCGGCAAGCAGCTCGCGGCGCGCTGCGCGCGGCGGCTCGGCAAAACTGACATGGCGGACAGGCTCGACGCCGAGGCGGCGCGATTGGCCGAACGGTTCGAGGACGCCTTCTGGTGCGAGAAGCTCAACACCTATGCGCTCGCGCTCGACGGCAACAAGCAGCCGTGCCGCGTGCGCACGTCGAATGCCGGGCAGCTCCTGTTCAGCGGCATGGTGCGCGAGGATCGCGCCCGCAAGGTCGCCGCCGACCTGTTAGGGCCGCACTTCTTCTCGGGCTGGGGTATCCGTACCGTCGCCCTGGGAGAGGCGCGCTATAACCCGATGTCCTATCATGACGGCTCGATCTGGCCGCATGACAACGCGCTGATCGCGCTCGGCCTGTCGCGCTACGGCCTGAAGCATGCGGTGGAGCAGGTGTTTCGCGGCCTGTTCGAGGCGGCGTCCTACATGGATCTGCGCCGGCTGCCGGAGCTGTTCTGCGGCTTCCGGCGCGAGAAGCATCGTGGCCCCACGCTTTATCCCGTGGCTTGCGCGCCGCAGGCCTGGGCCAGTGCGACGCCGTTCACGTTGCTCGAAGCGGCGCTCGGGCTGGAGTTCGATGCCGCACGCGGCGAGATCAGGCTGCGCAACCCGCGGCTGCCGGCATTCCTCGACTGGGTCGTGCTGCGCGATCTCCGGCTCGGCGGCTCCGCGATCGATCTGCGCCTGCGTCGCCACGGCGAGGACGTGTCGATGGAGGTGCTGCGCCGCCGCGGCCAGATCCAGGTCTCGCTGGTGCTGGCGCAATGAGAACGCCGAACCATCGCTGCCGCCTCGGTGCTGCGTCCGCTCTCGCTGCGGTCGCGTTGTTGACGCTGCAGATGAATGCCGCGGCTGCGCAGCAGGCATCGCCGGTCCCTGTGACCAAGGAAACGCCGGCTCCTGCGAAGGAGCCGGCGCCGCCGCCCTCGGTCACCATCCTCGGCGCGCGGGACGCGCATGGCGTGCTCGGCCGCGACGTGCGCAGCTCGACCGGCGAGGACATGGGCCACATCGTCGATGTCATCGTCGATCTCACCGGCACCGTGCGCGCGGCAGTGATCGATTTCGGCGGCTTCCTCGGCGTCGGCAGCCGCAAGATCGTGGTCGATTGGACCGCGCTCGATTTCAAGCACATCACCGAGAAGAGCGATCAGGTGACGCTTGATCTCACCAAGGAGCAGGTGAAGGCGGCGCCCGAGTACAAGGAGGACAAGCCCGTCGTCGTGCTCGGCGCCGCCGGCAAGCTGTCCCCCTGGGATTTCGATCATTGAGTTGATGCGTGAGACCGCGCTTTGGCACGCGTGTGCCCGGGACGCGGCGGGGACGTTATGTCTCAAGAATCGTTGTCCATTGAGATGTAAAGAGCCATGGCCCACGTACGGCCGTCCAGATCACCTGACCAGCAGCCTGCGTCGGACCGCGACGCGGAGCCGCGGCGCGATTCCGTGCCGGATCACGGCCAGGCGCTGAAGCCTGCGCCGTCGCGGCAGAGCCTGCGCGGACTCGACTGGTTCATCTTCTTCCTTGCCGACGTGCAGACCGGATTCGGGCCGTTCATCGCAGTGTACCTGACGACGCAGAAATGGACCCAGGCGCAGATCGGCCTGGTGCTGTCGATCGGCGGCATCGTCGGCCTGATCGGACAGATGCCCGGCGGGGCGATCATTGATGCGGCGAAGTCGGAGCGGCGCGTGGCCGGATTTGCCGTGGCGACCATCGGCTGCTGCGCGCTGGCTTATGCCGTCTGGCCGATCTTTCCGGTGGTGGCCGGCGCGGCCATGCTGCATGCGGCCGCGAGCTGCGTGCTGGGCCCCGCGATTGCCGCCATCAGCCTCGGCCTGGTCGGGCCGCGCGGCATGGCCGAGCGTCTCGGCCGCAATGCGCGCTTCGCCTCGCTCGGCAACGGTGTTGCGGCCGCGCTCATGGGCACATGCGGCTACCTGCTCTCCAGCCGCGCGGTGTTTCTCGTCACCTTCATCCTCGCATTCCCAACCCTGATCGCGCTGTCGCGGATTCGCGAGCGCGAGATCGACATCGCCCGGGCGCACGGCCATGCGGTCGAGGAGGACAGGGAGGTCGCGCGGCTGTCGAATCTGCTGGGATTGCTGCGCCAGCGCGCGCTGCTGGTGTTTGCCCTCGGCGTGTTCCTGCTGCAGCTCGCCAATGCGGCGATGCTGCCGCTGATGGCCGGTGTGGTGACGACGAAGTCGAGCGAATGGGCGCCGATGCTGATCGCGTTCTGCATCGTCGTGCCGCAGGCCATCGTGGCGTTGACCTCGCCCTCGGTCGGCGCGGTGGCGCAGCAATGGGGCCGGCGGCCGCTGCTGATGCTGGGATTTGCGGCGCTCACGATTCGCGGCGCGCTGTTCGCCCTGGTGCACGATCCCTACGTGCTGGTGGCGGTGCAGCTCTTCGACGGTGTCACGGCTGCCGTGTTCGCCGTGATGATCCCGCTGACGGTGGCCGATGTCGCGTTCGGCAGCGGCCACTTCAATCTGGCGCAGGGAATCGTGGGGACGGCGTCGGGGATCGGGGGCTCGCTATCCACCGTGGTCGCCGGCTTTGCCAGCGACCGCTACGGCAGCGTCACCGCCTTCATGGGTCTGTCAGGCGTGGCGCTGACAGGTCTCGTGTTGATCGCGCTGCTGATGCCGGAGACGGGGCAGCGCGCGCGGACAGCGTGAGGGACTGGTGCTCAGGCGTCCATGCTGCGCAGGCGCTGGCGGTTGCGCAGCACGATCTGGCGGGCACCGGAGAAGCCGAGGACACCCTGGCTGTGCAGTTGCGACAGCGCGCGGGAGACGGTCTCCAGCGTCAGGCCGAGATAGTCGCCGATGTCGCGGCGGCACATCGGCAGCGCCATCATGCCGGCAACGGCGAGGCGGCGGTCCATCTCGAGCAGGAAGGTCGCGACACGCTCCATCGCGGTCTTGCGGCCCAGCAGCAGCATGTGGTCTTCGGCATGGCGGAGGTCGCCGGCGGTCATGGTCCAGAGCTTGCGGGCGACGGTGACGTCGGTGCCGGCGGCCTGCTCGAGGCTGCGGCGCTTCACCAGGCGCACATTGGTGTCGATGATGGCTTCAGCGGCGAGACGATGCACCGAGCCGAATTCGAGGCCGAACACGTCGCCGGGAAGATGAAAGGCGCCGATCTGGCGGCGGCCGTCGGACAGCAGCTTGTAGCTGCGGACCGCGCCGGAGATCACCTGGTAGACGTACTCGGCCGGCTCGTCCTCGCCATAGATCTCCTCGTCCTTCTTGTAGGAGAACTCGCTGGCGATCAGCCCGGCATGGCCGGTGATCTCGGCAAAGGGGTTGGCGGCAGGAGAGGGGACAGCAGGAGAGGGAACGGCAGTGGCGCTGGGGGTGACGACCGAATGGGTGAGCGACTGATTGAGCATGACCATCTCCTTGCGGCGGATGGCGATGTGGTACCTTGCGGCTCCCGTTAAGGACATTTGGGCCGTTATCTTAAGGGGGTTCCCTTACGTAGATGTACGTAGGTGCGGCCGGAATCCGGGGCCAAAAGGCTCAAGGAGCGGTAGCCCGATCATCGTTGGCGATGGCTTTACGGATTCGCTTGACCAGATTGTCGTCGAGCAGCGGCTTGAGCAGGAAATCGTGGATTCCGACTGCCGCGGCCCGGGCCTCCAGCCGGTCGTCGTAGTGCCCCGTGATCAACACCACCGGCGCGGTCGCGCCCTGCTTGCGCAACTTTTCCGCGAGCTCGACACCGTTCAGCTCCGGCATCTTGTAATCGACCACGAAGCAGTCGACCGGTGCGTGAGACGACGCCTTCAGCAGCGCGGTGCCGCTACGGAAGGTGCGGACGTCGAAGCCGTCGGCCTCCAGCAGGAAACGCAACGAGCCGAGGACGTCGGCATCGTCGTCGGCGACGTAGACCTTGGGTTTGGCGTGAACCGACATGGCACGTGCCGCGCGAGATGTGATGTTGAACCAAGGCGCAACATAACACCCGAATCTGTCAAGGCCGCTTGATCTAGCTCAATCCTTGAAGGCGCCTGCGCGCATCGCCAGACGCACCAGCTCCGACAGGCTGTTCGCGCCCATCTTGGTCATCACGTTCGCGCGGTAGACCTCGATGGTGCGCGGGCTGATGTCGTATTCGCGCGCGATCAGCTTGTTGGAGAGGCCGGCCATCAGACCGTCCATCACCTGGCGCTCCCGCGGGCTGAGGCTCGCGATGCGCGCGAGAATGTCCTGCGTGACCTGCTCGTTCTTCGCCGCCGGCTCGGCCTGCTGGATTGCGGTCTCGATCATCGCGACCAGGCGCTCGTCCTCGAACGGCTTTTCGAGGAAGTCGATGGCGCCGAGCTTCATGGCCTCGACCGCCAGCGGCACGTCGCCATGGCCGGTCATCACCAGGATGGGGAAGCTGCTGCCGGTGGCCTTCATGCGCTTGAGCAGCTCGATGCCGTCGATACCGGGCATGCGCACATCCGAGACGACGCAGCCGAAGGCGAGCGTCGGCATCCGGTCGAGAAAGGCCTGTGCATGCTCGAACAGCGTGACCTCAAAGCCGGAGGAGTCGAGCAGGAAGTTGAGTGAATCCCGCATCGCCTCGTCGTCGTCGATCACATAGACCTTGGCCCGCTCAGCCATCATGCTCAACCCTGGTTGGGGCCGCCGGCAGGGTGAAGCGGAAGGTCGCGCCGCCTGCCTCGTTGTTTTCGGCCCACATGCGCCCGCCATGGGCCTCGATGATGGAACGGCTGATCGACAGGCCGACCCCCATTCCGGTGTCCTTGGTCGTGAAGAAGGTTTTGAACAGATTGGGCATCACGTCGTCGTGGAATCCCGTTCCGGTATCGGACACGGCCACCTCGATCAAGTCGTCGCTGACCTTTCGGTTGGTGGCGGCGAGTTCGCGCCGCTTGGAATGCGACATCGCCTCGAGCGCATTGCGGAACAGGTTGACCAGCACCTGCTGGATCTGAACGCGGTCGGCCAGCACGAGATCGGCATCCGGATTGAGCTGGAACCGCAACTGGACGTTCTGCTCCCGGGCGCCGGCGAGGCCGAGCGCGCCGGCCTCCTCGATCAGCTTGGACAGGCTCTCGACGCGCTTTTCCGATTCGCCGCGGGAGACGAAATCGCGGAGACGACGGATGATCTGCCCGGCGCGGATCGCCTGCTCGGCGGCGCGGTCCATCGCGCTCTCGATCTTGGCCGTGTTCGGATCGTTGCTGCCTGAAAGCAGCCGGCGCGAGCCTTTCATGTAGTTGCTGATCGCCGCCAGCGGCTGGTTCAGCTCATGCGCCAGCGCCGAGGCCATTTCGCCCATGGCGCTGAGCCGCGACACGTGAACCAGTTCCGACTGCAATTCGCGCAGGCGCGCCTGGGTCTGCTGGTGTTCGGTGAGATCGTGGGCGAAGCCGGTGAAATAGGGTTTTCCGCCGGACTGCATCTCGCCGATCGACAGATGCATGGGAAAGCTCGTGCCGTCGCGGCGGCGGCCGGTGACGATGCGCCCGATGCCGATGATGTGGCGCTCGCGCGTGCCGTGATAGCGGGTGAGATAGCCGGCATGGCGCGAGCGGTCCGGCTCTGGCATCAGCTCGCTGACGTCGAGGCCGACGGCCTCCTCCTCGGAGTAGCCGAACATCCGCTCGGCCGCGGCGCTGAAGAATTGGATGATGCCGCCGCCGTCGATCACGATCATGGCGTCCGGCACGGTGTCCAGGATCGAGCGGAAGTGCTGCTCGCGCAGCCGCAGCGCCTCCTCGAGCCGCTTCTCCTGGTCGATGTCCAGCGCGATGCCGCGCAGATGCCGCGGCTGGCCGTCGTCGCCGGGAACCACGCCCGCGAGGACCCGAATCCAGTGTCCGCCGTTCGGCACCTTGAACGACATGTCGAACCAGGTGCCCTGATGGCGCGCATGCTCGATCGCGGCCTCGACCGGCGCGCGATCTCCGGCTGCGAGCAGCGCCAGGAAGGAGCCGTAGGTCACGGGCTGATCGGTCTCGACCCCGAACAGCTTCCGCGTCGTGGCCGACCAATAGAAATCGCCCGTCGCGAGGTCCAGATCCCAGGCGCCGAAGCCCAGCGCCTGCGCGTCCTCGGGGCGGGCGGCCGCGTCGGGAAAGGGTTGAGTCACGCCGCGCACGTCGATGCCTTCAATCGATTCGCCGTTGTTGCCAAGAGCTGCTCCAGCAAGGAGCGGTTTGTTGTGGGCGGCCGGGGGAGAGCCAGTCCCGGCATTCTATACCAGATTGTGCCGTGACAATCCGGGCCGGCCTAGACTTTGGTTCGACAATTCAAGGCTTTCTCCCCACTTCGGCGGGTTCCATCGCCGGCTCTCCCCGGCGTGTTCCGCCGCCGCACATTGATCTATCTCATCACGGTGGGTCGTTTCACCCTTAAGAGCTGCATGGAAGCAATGTTTGGAGAGGCGGGATGACGCTCGCGACTGTCATGGTGAGCCTGGCGCTCAACCAGCCCAACGAAGCCCGTCTTCAGGTCGCGGGTGATCTCGCTGCCCGATTTGACGCTGGGGTCATCGGCGTGGCCGCCGCGGAGTTCACCCCGCCGCTGTATTTCACGACCGGAGAGCAGGCCCAGGACCTGATCGAGCAGGGCGAGGGCGCGCTGCAGAACCGGTTGGTGGAGCTGGAACAGCAATTCCGGACCGTCGTCGGCGGTCGCGCGGCTCCGCTCGGCTGGCGCAGCGCGCTGGATTTTCCGCTCCGCTACACTTTGGCGCAGGCGCGTGCCGCGGACATTCTGGTCACAGGAAGCGTGCCGCCAGGCGTCACCGATGCGTTCGCGATCGCCAGCCCCAAGGATCTCGTGATGCAGGCCGGGCGGCCGCTGCTCGTGGTTCCCGACAAGGCCAGCTGGCTCGATCTCGGCACCGTGGTGGTGGCCTGGAAGGAAACGCCGGAGGCGCGCCGGGCGCTGAGCGATGCACTGCCGCTGCTCGCCAAGGCCACCGACGTCGTCGTCGTCGAGATCGTCGAGAGCACTTCTGAATATGATTCGTGTGAAGCGCGCCTCGATGACGTCGTCGGGTGGCTCGGCCGGCACAAGATCGTCGCATCGGCCCGCATCGAAGAGCCGGGGCAGGGGCGCAACGTGGCGACCAAGCTCGACGCGATCGCCGCGGATCTCTCCGCCGGGCTCATCGTGGCCGGCGCCTATGGCCATTCGCGATTCCGCGAGCTCGTGCTCGGCGGGGTCACCGAGCATCTCGTGACACGCACCGAACGTTGCGTGCTGCTGTCGCACTGAAACTCCAACCGCTCCATCCGAGAACAGGATTGCCGCCTTGTACAAATTTCTCGAGGACACCGCCGGCAGCTACATGACGCGGACCATCACCACCGTCACCCGCGACACCACGATTCGCGAGCTGGGTGACATGTTCGATCGCGACGACTTCAACACCTATCCGGTCGTCGAAAACGACGAGGTCATCGGCATCGTCACCAAGTTCGACGTGCTGAAATGCTTTGCGTTCACGCCCAACCAGATGCTGCCGCGCTACAGCGACCTGATGAACCGGACCGTGGGCGACGTGATGACGTCCGAGTTCATCTATGTCCGGCCAGACACCAAGCTGACGCGCGTGCTGCAGCTGATGGTCGAACACCGCATCCGTAGCCTGCCCGTGACCGACGGCGACAGCCGCCTGGTCGGAATCATCGCCCGCGAGGACCTCGTGCGGGCGCTGGCGGCAGCGGCCAAGGATTGAGCCGGAACTTGACGGCGTTCCCCGCGCTCCTCGCCTGAGACGGAAGTCTAAGATTGATCGTCCCGTACGCCTTTCGGCTGCGGGACGATGCGCTTGTGCGCGCCGCGCCGCGCGCTGTTGGGCAACATTCCGGCTCTTTACCGGCGAACCGGTCGCAAGGTTGATTTCGATCAATTCCACGTGTGGGCGATTATGGTTGCTGGTCTCGTGTTCTTTCAGCGAGATTCCGCATGAGCGCGTCCTCATCAACAAAATCCATGACCATCGGCGAGAGTGGGCTGTCGCTCATTTTCGCCGTCACCGCCTTCTTGTGCGTCTTCGCTGCGGCGAAGGCACTCGATACGGCCTTCGCGTTTCACGCCTCGCTCGCGGCTGCCGCCAGCGCGGCGTCCGTCTTCTTCATCCTCAACCGCTACTTCGAGCGCGGCGACCTGCCGCCGCAGGAGATCAACGGCCGGCCGAACTACAATCTCGGGCCGATCAAGTTCTCCTCGTTCATGGCCATGTTCTGGGGCATCGCCGGCTTCGCCGTCGGCCTCATCATCGCCTCGCAGCTCGCCTGGCCGGCGCTGAACTTCGATCTGCCCTGGACCAGCTTCGGCCGCCTGCGGCCGCTGCACACCTCGGCGGTGATCTTCGCGTTCGGCGGCAACGTGCTGCTGGCGACCTCGTTCTACGTCGTGCAGCGCACCTGCCGGGTCCGTCTGGCGGGTGACCTTGCGCCGTGGTTCGTCGTGGTCGGCTACAACTTCTTCATCCTGATCGCTGGCACCGGTTATCTGCTGGGCGTCACCGAGGGCAAGGAGTACGCAGAGCCGGAGTGGTACTCGGATCTCTGGCTGACGATCGTCTGGGTGGTCTATCTGCTGGTCTTCCTGACGACGATCATCAAGCGCAAGGAGCCGCACATCTTCGTGGCGAACTGGTTCTACCTGGCCTTCATCGTCACGATCGCCGTGCTGCATCTCGGCAACAACCCGGCTCTCCCGGTGTCGTTCTTCGGCTCGAAGTCCTACATCGCCTGGGGCGGCGTGCAGGATGCGATGTTCCAGTGGTGGTACGGCCACAACGCGGTCGGCTTCTTCCTGACCGCCGGCTTCCTGGCCATCATGTACTACTTCATCCCGAAGCGGGCGGAGCGTCCGGTCTATTCCTACCGGCTGTCGATCATCCACTTCTGGGCGCTGATCTTCCTCTACATCTGGGCCGGCCCGCACCACCTGCACTACACGGCGCTGCCGGACTGGACGCAGACGCTCGGCATGACCTTCTCGATCATGCTGTGGATGCCCTCCTGGGGCGGCATGATCAACGGCCTGATGACCTTGTCGGGTGCGTGGGACAAGCTGCGGACTGACCCGGTGCTGCGCATGCTGGTCGTCTCGGTCGCCTTCTACGGCATGTCGACCTTCGAAGGTCCGATGATGTCGATCAAGGTGGTCAACTCGCTCAGCCACTACACCGACTGGACCATCGGCCACGTGCACTCCGGTGCGCTCGGCTGGGTCGGCTTCGTGTCCTTCGGCGCGCTGTACTGTCTCGTGCCGTGGATCTGGAACCGCAAGGGTCTCTACAGCCTCAAGCTGGTGAACTGGCACTTCTGGACGGCCACGCTCGGCATCGTGCTCTACATCTCCGCGATGTGGGTCTCGGGCATCCTGCAGGGTTTGATGTGGCGGTCCTACACGGCGCTCGGCTTCCTCGAATACTCCTTCATCGAGACCGTCGAGGCGATGCACCCCTTCTACATCATCCGTGCCGCCGGTGGCGCGCTGTTCCTGATCGGCTCACTCATCATGGCCTACAATCTCTGGATGACGGTCCGTGTCGGTGAGGAAGAGGTTCAGTCCCCCGTCGCCCTTCAGCCGGCGGAGTGAGGTATCCAACCATGTCATTCTGGCAACGACACCAAGTCTTCGAGAAGAACTCGATCATCCTGATCATCGGCATTCTGCTGGTGATCGCGATCGGCGGCCTCGTCGAGATCACTCCGCTCTTCTACCTGAAGAGCACGATCGAGGCGGTCGACGGCGTGCGTCCGTACACGCCGCTCGAGCTGGCCGGCCGCAACATCTATGTCCGCGAGGGCTGCTATCTCTGCCACTCGCAGATGGTGCGTCCGCTGCGTGACGAAGTGGAGCGCTACGGCCACTTCTCGCTCGCCGCGGAGAGCATGTACGACCACCCCTTCCAGTGGGGCTCCAAGCGCACGGGTCCTGACCTCGCCCGCGTCGGCAACAAGTACTCCGACGACTGGCACGTCACCCATCTGACCAACCCGCGCGCCATCGTTCCGCAGTCGATCATGCCCGGCTATCCCTTCCTGAAGGAGACCGAGCTGAACGCCGACAACGTCGCCGATCATCTGAAGACGTTGCGGGCCGTGGGCGTGCCCTACACCGAGGACCAGATCGCCAACGCCGCCGCCGATTTGAAGGCGCAGGTCGATCCGGACAATGCCGGCGCGGAGGCGCTCACCAAGCGCTATCCGAAGGCGGTGGTGCGCAACTTCGACGGCAAGGCGGGTGCGCCGACGGAAATGGATGCGCTGGTCGCGTATCTGCAGATGCTCGGCACCTTGGTCGACTTCAAGATCTACAACGAAAAAGCCAATCTGCGCTGAGATCGAGAGGCGAGCATCATGAAGCCCATCCTTGCAGTTGAAAACATCGCGTCGTCACTCGTGACGACGCTGTGGACCCCGATCTTCTTCGCGATCTTCATCGCGATCGTGACCTATGCCCTCTGGCCTCGCCACAAGGCCGCTTTCGACGAGGCGGCGAACATGCCGTTGCGGGAGGAGTAATTCAACATGGCTGACCACAACGAAGTCGACAGCGTCTCCGGCACCGCCACCACGGGTCATGCCTGGGACGGCATCAAGGAGCTCAACACCCCGCTGCCGCGGTGGTGGGTGATCACCTTCTACATCACCATCGTCTGGGCGATCGGCTACTGGATTGTGTATCCGGCTTGGCCGACCATCACCAGCAACACGACAGGCCTGTTCGGCTACTCGTCCCGTGCGGACGTGGCGGTCGAGCTCGCCAACCTCGAGAAGATCCGCGGCGCCAAGATGGCGGCGCTCGCGACCGCCTCGCTCGCCGACATCGAAAAGGATCCGGCGATGCTGGCCCTGGCGCGTGCCAAGGGCAAGACCGTGTTCGGCGACAATTGCGCCGCCTGCCACGGCACGGGTGCGGCTGGCGCCAAGGGCTTTCCGAACCTGAACGACGACGACTGGCTGTGGGGCGGCTCGCTGGAGCAGATCCAGCAGACCCTGCTGTACGGCGTGCGCTCGGGTCACCCGAAGACTCGTGAGGGCCAGATGCTCGCCTTCGGCAAGGACGGCGTCCTGAAGCCGGCGGAGATCATCACGGTCGCCAACTACGTCCGGGAATTGGCCGGCCTGCCCACGCGGCAAGGCTATGACGCCAAGGCCGGCGCCAAGATCTTCGCCGAGAATTGCGCGGCATGCCATGGCGACAACGCCAAGGGCAATCCGGAGGTCGGCGCGCCGAACCTCACGGACAAGATCTGGCTGTATGGCTCGGACGAGGCGACCCTGATCGAGACCATCACCAATGGTCGCGCCGGTGTCATGCCGGCCTGGGAGGGCCGTCTCGACCCGACCACGATCAAGGCAATGGCAGTCTATGTCCACTCGCTGGGCGGGGGAAAGTAACGGAAATCCAACGGAACTTTCCTTCCAATTGAGCTGGATCAACTGAGCGGCCGGAGGTGGGCATACCTTCGGCCGCAACTGCGAGAAGACCCCAGCGATGAACCAGACGGTAAAACCCGACGACCTGAAGCCTCAAGAGGCGCAGCCGGTGGACGATTATGGTCCACTGTACGCGCCTACCAAAAAGGTCTATCCGCAGAGCGTCTCGGGCACCTTCCGCCGGATCAAATGGGGCCTTATGGGCTTCTGCCTCGGCGTCTATTATTTCCTGCCGTTCGTGCGCTGGAATCGCGGCCTCGGCGCGCCGGACCAGGCGGTGCTGATCGACTTCCCCAACCACCGCTTCTATTTCTTCTTCATCGAGCTGTGGCCGCAGGAGGTGTATTATTTCACCGGCCTCTTGATCATCGCCGCCATCGGCCTGTTCCTGATGAACGCGATCGGCGGCCGCATCTGGTGCGGCTATCTCTGCCCGCAGACGGTATGGACCGACCTGTTCTATGCCGTGGAGCGCCTGATCGAGGGCGACCGGCGCGAGCGGATGAAGAAGGATGCCTCCAGCGACCCGATGAAGCTGGAGCGCATCTCGGAGCTCGTCCTCAAGCATTCGATCTGGCTGATGATCGCCTGGTGGACCGGCGGCGCCTGGGTGCTGTATTTCAGCGACGCGCCGACCCTGGTGAAGGACCTCGTCACCTTCCAGGGGCCGCCGCTGGCCTATATCTGGATCGCGATCCTGACGGCCACGACCTACACGCTCGCCGGCTTCATGCGCGAGCAGGTCTGCGTCTACATGTGCCCATGGCCGCGCATCCAGGCGGCGCTGACCGACGAATGGGCGCTGAACGTCACCTATCGCTACGACCGCGGCGAGAACCGCATGTCGGTCAAGAAGGCCGCCGAGCTGCGCGCGCTCGGCCAGCCGGCCGGCGACTGCATCGACTGCAAGCAATGCGTCGCGGTCTGCCCGACCGGCATCGACATCCGCGATGGATCGCAGATGGACTGCATCCAGTGCGGCCTGTGCATCGATGCCTGCGACACGGTCATGACCAAGATCGGCCGCCCGACACGGCTGATCGGCTATGACAACGACATCAACATCCACCGCCGCCAGGAAGGCAAGGCGCCGATCTACAAGCTCGTGCGCGCCCGCACCGTCACCTATGCCGCGATCATCGCCGTCGTCGGCGGCGCGATGGTCTACAAGCTCGCGACCCGCTCGCTGCTCGACGTCAACGTGCTGCACGATCGCAACCCGATCGCGATCAAGCTGTCCGACGGCTCGATCCGCAACGCCTACACGGTGCGCGTCCTCAACAAGCACGGCTTCGACCGCGTCATCGCCATCGACATCGAGGGCCCGGTGAACTCGACCGTCCATGTCGTGGGCGCCGACTCCGTCACGCCCGATCGCCCGATGATCGTCATCGGCCGCGACCAGACCGAGGAGCTGCGGCTCCTGGTGACTGCGCCCGAAGAGAGCAACCCGGAGAAGTCGATCCCGGTGAAGTTCCACATCACCGATATCGGCCTCGGCGTCGTCGCCTCCGCCACCGATAATTTCGTCAGCCCTTAAAGCTCAGGAGCCCGTCCATGGCCAGCCGTTCCCAACCGTCCTTCCAGCTGACCGGACGCATGGTGCTCGCGATGCTCATCGGCTTCTTCGGGCTCGTCATCGGCGTCAACGTCTACATGATGAAGATGGCGATCTCGACCTTGCCCGGTACCGACGTCGACAGCGCCTATAGCGCCAGCCTCGGCTACGAGAAGGAGATCGCGGCGGCGCGCGACCAGGAGGCGCGGCGCTGGAAGGTGGAGGCGCATATCGAGCGCGGCGCCAGCGGCGCGGCCGTGGTGCAGGTCAATGCGCGCGACGCCAGCGGCAATCCGGTCTCCGGCCTGACATTCCAGGGCCGGCTCGAGCGTCCCGCCGATAAGCGCGCCGATCAGCAGGTCGATCTGGCCGAGGTCGGCATCGGCGTCTATCGCGGCACGGCGGAAGCGATCGCGCCGGGGCAGTGGGACCTCGTGCTCGAAGGCGATTCCAGCGGCCGGCGCCTGTTCATGTCGAAGAACCGCGTGCTGCTGAACTGAAGGATTTTCGATCATGCACGTGACGCGTGACTTCTCCCATTACGTCAAGGATCTCGGCGCCGGCCTGAAGCATATCGACCTCGCGGTCGAGGGCGTCAGTTGTGCCGGCTGCATGGCCAAGATCGAGCGCGGCCTGTCGGCGCTGCCCGACGTGACCTTGGCGCGCGTCAATCTCACCGACCGCCGCGTCGCGCTGGAGTGGAAGCAGGGCACGCTCGATCCGGCCAAGTTCATCGATCGCCTGGCCGAGCTCGGCTACAAGGCCTATCCGTTCGAGAAGGCGAGCGCGGAGGCCACCGAGGCCGAGGAATCGCGCTTCCTGCTGCGCTGCCTCGGCGTCGCGGCGTTCGCCACCATGAACGTGATGATGCTGTCGATCCCGGTGTGGTCGGGCAATGTCAGCGACATGCTGCCGGAGCAGCGCGACTTCTTCCACTGGCTGTCGGCTCTCATCGCGCTGCCGGCCGCGGCCTATGCCGGCCAGCCGTTCTTCCGCTCGGCGTGGCGCGCTCTCAAGACCGGCAACGTCAACATGGACGTGCCGATCTGCATCGGCGTGATCCTCGCCTTGGGCATGTCGATCGTCGAGACCTTCCATCACGCCGAGCACGCTTATTTCGACGCGGCGATCATGCTGCTGACGTTCCTGCTGGTCGGCCGCTATCTTGACCAGAATATGCGGCGGCGGACGCGCGCGGTGGCCGGCAATCTCGCCGCGCTGAAGGCGGAGACCGCGACCAAGTTCATCGGCGCTGATGAAATCTCCGAAGTCCCCGTCGCCGCCGTCCGCGCCGGCGACCTCGTGCTGCTGCGGCCCGGCGAGCGTTGCGCCGTCGACGGCGTCGTCGTGGAGGGCCGCTCCGAGATCGACCAGAGCCTGATCACCGGCGAGACGCTGTATGTGCCGGCGGAGCAGGGCACCGCCGTCTATGCCGGCTCGCTCAACATCTCCGGCACCTTGCGCGTCCGCGTCTCCGCTGCGGCGGAGGGCACCTTGCTCGCCGAGATCACGCGCCTGCTCGACACTGCGTTGCAGGCGCGCTCGCGCTACATGCGGCTCGCCGACCGTGCCTCGCGGCTCTATGCGCCGGTGGTGCATGCGACCGCCGCGCTCACCGTGCTCGGCTGGGCGCTGGCAGGCGCGAGCTGGCACGATGCCATCGTCACCGGCATCGCCGTGCTGATCATCACCTGTCCCTGCGCGCTCGGCCTTGCGATCCCGACAGTGCAGACCGTCGCCTCTGGCGCGATGTTCAAGTCCGGCGTGCTGCTCAATGCGGGCGACGCGATCGAGCGCCTGGCGGAAGCCGATCACGTCATCTTCGACAAGACCGGCACCCTGACCTTGCCTGAGCTCGAAGTGGTCAACGCCGCCGACATTCCAGCCGATATCTTCTCCGTGGCCGGTCAACTCGCTCTGTCGAGCCATCACCCGGTCGCGGCTGCGGTCGCCCAGGCGGCCAAGTCGCGATCGCCGTTGATGGGCGCGGTCGAGGAGCCGGGGCAGGGGGTCCGTGCCGTTGTTGACGGCGTCGAGATCCGGCTCGGACGTCCCGCCTTCTGCGGCGCCGAGGCGCTGGTGGCGCAAAGCGCGAGCGTCGATCCCGAAGCCTCCGTCGTCGCGTTCAGCCGTGGCGATCAGAGGTATCTGTTCTCGGTGCGTCAGGGCCTGCGTCCCGATGCCGCGAAGATCGTCGCCGGCCTGCAACGGCGCGGCATCAAGGTCGAGATCCTCTCCGGCGATCGCGAGGCCGCCGTGGCCGCTGCGGCCAAGGCGCTCGGCATCACCGAATGGCGCGCCGGCGTGACGCCGGCCGACAAGATCGCCCGCGTCGAGGAGCTCAAGCGCGCCGGCGTCAAGGTCATGATGGTCGGCGACGGCATGAACGACGCACCGTCGCTGGCCGCGGCCCACGTCTCGATGTCGCCGATCTCGGCCGCGCATCTCAGTCAGGCTACTGCCGATCTCGTCTTCCTCGGCCGTCCCCTCGCGCCGGTGCTCGCTGCGGTCGACTACGCCCGTAAGGCGCTGCATTTGATGCGGCAGAACCTGTGGCTCGCGGTGCTCTACAACGTGCTCGCCGTGCCGCTTGCGATCAGCGGGGTGGTCACGCCCTTGATCGCCGCAGCCGCGATGTCGGGTTCGTCGATCCTGGTGATGCTGAACGCGCTGCGGGCTCGCAAGGTCCGTGAGGAGGCCGCGTCATGGAAGTGATGATCATCCTCGTGCCGTTGGCGCTGGCGCTCGGTCTGGCCGGACTGGTCGGCTTCCTCTGGTCGCTGAAGAGCGGCCAGTACGAGGATCTCGAAGGCGCCGCCTGGCGCGCCATCGCCGATGATGATGAGCCGGCCGGCCCGGCTCAGCCGGAGGCTGCGCCCTCGAGGTCCTGATCCCTGTACCATCTGCACGAGCGGTGACCTGTCGCATCGATCGCCGGCGTCGTAACAAGGACGCAGGCCTTGCGAACAGGCCAAGAGTTCACGCGGATGAAGAGGCAGACATGGCCGAGGGCGCCGACACGACGCGCGCGACGATCGATCGCAGCAAGCTTCCCGGGCAGGTGGTCCTGGTGCTGCAGGGCGGCGGCGCGCTGGGCGCGTACCAGGCTGGCGTCTACCAGGCCCTGAGCGAGGCGGGCGTCGAGCCGGACTGGGTGATCGGGACCTCGATCGGCGCGATCAATGCGGCCCTGATCGCCGGCAGCCCGGTGCAGGAGCGCACGGCGCGGCTGCGGGAGTTCTGGATGCGGATGCAGGCGCGTCCGATCTGGGGCCTCGGCGGCGCTTTTGCTGATCTCGACGATCGGCTGTCCTATTGGACGACGTTGATGCACGGCATCAGCGGCTTCTTCACTCCCAACGCGCTGGCTCATGCGGGCGATGGGTTTCCGCTCGGCGCCGAGCAGGCCGGCTACTACGCGACGGCTCCGTTGCGCGAGACGCTGCGGGAGCTGGTCGATTTCGATCTCCTCAACGGCGGGGGCCTCCGCGTGACGGTTGGGGCCGCGCATGTCCGCACCAGCCGCATGCACTATTTCGACAGCCGCGATGGTGCGCTCGATGCCCGCCACATCCTGGCCTCGGGTGCGCTGCCTCCGGCTTTTCCAGCTGTTCGCATCGACGGCGAACTCTACTGGGACGGCGGCATCCTCTCGAACACGCCGACCGAGGTCGTGTTCGACGACAATCCGCGCCGGGATTCGCTGATCTTCGCGGTTAATCTGTGGAATCCCGACGGGGCCGAGCCGGCGACGATGGCGGAGGTGTTCAACCGCCACAAGGACGTCCAATATGCGAGCCGCATGAGCAGCCAGATCGCCCGTCAGGAGCAGATCCACCGGCTGCGCCACATCATCAAGGAGTTGGCTGTGCGGCTGCCGGACTCCGTGCGCAATGATCCGGCGGTGCGCGAGCTTGCGAGCTATGGCTGCCAGACGCGGATGCATGTCGTCCGGCTACAGGCGCCGCAGCTCGAGCGCGAGAACCACACGAAGGATATCGACTTCAGCGACCGCGGCATCACCGCGCGCTGGCGCGCCGGTTATCAGCAGACCCGATCGGTGCTGGAGCGGATGCCCTGGACGGGCGAGTTCGATCCGCTGGCTGGCGTGGTGCTGCACGACGCCCAAGTTGTGACCGCAGCCGCTGCCGAATGACAGTTGAAGCGCAGCACGCCAGCCGGGAACTTTATCGAACTCATGCGCATCGGGGTACCATCGAACGAGATCGGTTTAAGGGATTAGTCGCCATTCGTTCTTAATCATTATGGCGCGGCAGCGGTGTCGCGGTGCGTAGTTGCGGCCACATCAGGAGTCGCAGCGCGGCAGAACATGATCGATTGGGAATGACCGATGTCTGACCTTGCGACGATGCAGAGCGATCCTCTTCACCGGGAGGCTGGGGCGGTCAGTCTCAAATGGAAGATCCTGGTCGGCAATCTGCTCACTAGCTTTTTTGCCATGGCCTTTGCCTGCGTGCTGGCGTGGAGCAGCTGGGGAGATCTGGGCAAGCGTGAGCAGGCGGCGCGGGTTCTCGACGCGTTCGAGTTGGTGATGAAGGTGAACGCCCAGATCCCGCTCGAACGAAATGTGTGGAATGTGCTGGCTGCTCCGGCGCCCCTTTCGACTGAAGATGCCGCCAAGCTGGATCAGTCGGTTGCGAGCACCGACGAGATGCTCAGCCGGGCCAAGTCCTCTACCAAGGCGGCCGGATTATCGATGAAGAACATCGACGCGGCCGAGCAGACTCTGCGCAGCGTTCGGTCCGCAGCGCGTGCGGCCGCGGTGCTGCCGGGAGCGCAGCGGCCGGCCAACATCCAGGTGGCCACGATCGACGGCCTCGGCCGCGCCGGCGATTCGCTGACCGCTGCCATCGATGAGGCTGCGATCGAACTCGTGCGCATGGGCGGCGATGTCGAAAACCTGTTGCCCTCCGCGCAGCTGGCGCAGCTCTCGCAGTCGATGCGCACGGTCAACGGCGCCCGGTCCGCGGTGTTGCGCTTCTTCATTCAGAACATCGGCTGGACGCCGGTTCGGCTCTCCGAGGTCACCGAGACCAGTGGACAGGTCACCTTGCTGTGGCAGCAGATCGAGCTGGCGGCGCGCAGCATTCGTGACACGCCGGAGGTCTCGGCGGCGCTCGAGCACGTCCGCTCGACGCTGATGGGCGACGGCGAGCGCCGCTACCGGCAGATCGTCGCGGCTGCGCGTGACGGGCAGCCGTCCCCGATCAGCGTGGACGAGTGGGGCCGTTGGACCTCGCCGATGCTCAACAACGTCAACCTGCTCCGCGACGCTGCGCTGAAGTCGGCGCATCAGTCGATCGACCGGGCCATGGGTGCGGCGCAGCTGCGTCTGGTCATCGCGCTCGGCGTGCTGCTGCTGGTTGCGCTCGTATCGGTCGCGGTGGTCATCGGCGTGGTCCGTGGCGTCATCGGCCCGCTGGTCGGATTGACCGGCGTGACCTTGCGTCTCGCCAATGGCGAGCTCAGCGCTGACATTCCGAACGACACCCGCAAGGACGAGATCGGCGCGATGGCGCGCGCGCTCAAGATCTTCAAGGATGCCCTCATCGCCAAGAAGGAGTCCGACGAGGCGGCGCAGCGCGACGCGCAGGCGCAGATCGATCGCGCCCGCCGGCTCGATACGCTGACCCGCAATTTCGAGGCGACGATCGCCGACATCGTCAACACCGTGTCGTCGGCGGCCTCCGGCCTGGAGACCTCGGCGGATACGCTGACCGGCACGGCGAACCGCTCGAAGGAGCTGAGCACGGTCGTGGCGGCCGCGTCCGAGGAAGCATCCGCCAACGTCCAATCGGTCGCCTCGGCCACCGAGGAGCTGTCCTCCTCGGTCACCGAGATCAGCCGCCAGGTCCAGACCTCCGCCCGCATGGCGGGCGATGCCGTGCAGCAGGTCCGCCAGACCAACAGCCGGGTCGCCGAGTTGTCGCAGGCAGCCGCGCGCATCGGCGACGTCGTCGAGCTAATCAACACCATCGCCGGCCAGACCAACCTGCTGGCCCTCAACGCCACGATCGAGGCCGCGCGTGCGGGCGAAGCCGGCCGCGGTTTTGCCGTGGTCGCCACCGAGGTGAAGGCGCTCGCGGAGCAGACCGCCAAGGCCACCGACGAGATCTCGCAGCAGATCTCCGGCGTTCAGGCCGCGACCCAGGAATCGGTCAACGCAATCCAGGCGATCAGCACGACCATCGAGCGTCTGGCCGAGATCGGCGCTGCGATCGCGGCGGCGGTCGAGGAGCAGGGCGCGGCAACGCAGGAAATCTCCCGCAACGTGCAGCAGGCGGCGCACGGCACCCAGCAGGTCTCCTCCAACATCACCGACGTGCAGCGCGGCGCGGCCCAGACCGGCTCGGCCTCGGCGGAGGTGCTGTCCTCGGCCAAGTCGCTCGCTGGCGATAGCAACCGCCTCAAGCGCGAGGTCGGCAACTTCCTCGAAGCGGTGCGCGCAGCGTAATTGGCCGCACGGCGCAGACGAAAAAGCCCGGGCTAACGGCCCGGGCTTTTTGTTGTTGAGATGACGGAGCGTCCTGATCAGGACGCCAGCATTTTTCGATACAGCGCGTTGTAGCACGCGGCTGAGAGATCCCAGCTGAACGAGCGTGCCATCGCCGACAGCCGCATGGCGTTCAACTGCTCGGTGCGCTTGAAGGCGGAGAAGGCGCGTTTGACGCCACCGAGGAACGACTCCGCCGACGGCTTCTCGAACAGGAATCCGGTCTCGCCGTCGGTGATGGTCTCCGCCAGACCGCCGGTCTGGTGGCCGATCGGCAGCGAACCGAAGCGCTGGGCGTACATCTGGCTGAGGCCGCACGGCTCGAACCGCGACGGCATCAAGGTGAAGTCGCTTCCGGCGAAGATGCGCCGGGCCTGCGCGTCGTTGAAGCCGATTGCCACGCCGATGGCGTCCGGGCGGCGGCGGTGCGCATCCATCAGCGCGCGCTCGATCGACGGCTCGCCGGTGCCGGTGACGACGATCTGGCCGCCGGCGCCGACGATCTCGTCGGCCGCCTCCAGCACCAGATCGATGCCCTTCTGATGCACCAGCCGCGCGACGATGCCGAACATCGGACCGCGCGACACCGCCAGCCCGAACTGCTTGCGGACGTAGTCGGCATTGGCCTTCTTGCCGGTCCAGTCGCCGGCGGCGAACGGCTGCGCCAGTTGCTGGCAGTAGCGCGGATCCCAGCTCTCATCGATGCCGTTGAGGATGCCGGTCAGCTCATGCGCATTGGAGCGCTGGCGCAGCAGGCCCTCCAGACCGCAGCCGAACTCGGATGTCGTGATCTCCTTGGCATAGGTCGAGCTGACGGTCGTCAGATGCGACGCATAGACCAGGCCGCCCTTGAGGAACGACAGCTTGTCATAGAACTCGAGGCCGTCGATGTGGAACGAGGATTCCGGCGCGCCGATCCGGCGCAGCGACTCCCGTGGGAACAGGCCCTGATAGGCAAGATTGTGAATGGTGAGGATCGACGGCACATCGACCCCGCGCCACGCCAGATAGGCCGGCACCAGCGCCGCCTGCCAGTCATTGGCATGCACGAGGTCCGCTGCCCAGTTCGTGTCCAGCGTGCCCGCGGCGAGCTCGGCCGCCGCCGCGGCGAGACGGCCGAAGCGGATGTCGTTGTCCGGCCAGTCATTGCCGCTCTCGTCGCCGTAAGGGTTGCCCGGCCGGTCATACAGCTCGTCGCAGAGCAGGACGTAGACCGGAAGCCCGTCCCGCGTCGATGACCGGCCGAGCGCGCAGCCCGGCATCTCAGCCAGCGGCGCGCAATGGCCGACGATCTCGATGTGAGTGAGTTGCTCGACCACGTCCCGGTAGCCGGGCAGCATGATCCTGACGTCGGTGTGTGAGCGCAGTGCCCGGGGAAGTGCTGCGGAAACCGCAGCCAGTCCGCCCACCCGGACGAAATCGTCCATTTCGGTCGTAACGAACAGAACCCGCAAGAGATGTCCTCGATCAAGCCCCATGTTCGTCCTATGCAAGAAAGGGTCCAAATTCAGCCATCAACAAAAAGCGATGCCGCAGCGCCGCGAAAGGCCAAACGCGTTCGACATCGAATGGTTCGATCTGGACAAGACGGGCATGGCGTCCGATGGCTTACGCTTCGTAAATGCGCGGACGGGGCGGCGTTCGGCCACGTCCGGCACAGAAGAAACGCCGATAACAGGGAGCTACACGCGTGAGTCTAGATCGAGAGCATGAGAGCCGTTTGACAGGATGCTTCGAAGGCCTGCGCGTGCTGGACTTTTCGACCACCATCGCCGGCCCGCACTGTGCCCGCATGCTTGCAGATATGGGTGCGGAGGTGATCAAGATCGAGTCAGCCGAAGGTGAAACCATGCGCATCCGCCCTCCGGTGCGGCATGGCTGCTCCACTGCTTTCGGTCAGCTCAACGTCGGCAAGAAGAGTGTGGTGCTGGATCTCAAATCGGGCGAGGGCGTCGAGGCGGTGCGTCGGCTGGTCGCATCCGCTGATGTTCTAGTCGAGAACTTCCGGCCCGGCGTGATGCAGCGACTCGGGCTCGACTATGCCGCCTTGAGTGCGCTCAACCCGCGGCTGATCTACTGCTCGATCTCGGGCTACGGCCAGACCGGCCCGTCGGCGGAACTTCCTGCCTATGCGCCGGTCATCCACGCCGCCTCGGGCTATGACATGGCGCATCTCGCCTACCAGCCGGGACGCGACCGGCCGGATTATTGCGGCATCTATCATGCCGACGTGGTCACCGGGACCTACGCCTTCGGCGCCATCGCCTCCGCGCTGTATCAGCGCGAGCGCACCGGCTCCGGCCAGCACATCGACTGCTCCATGCTGGAATCGATGCTGAGCCTGACCTTGAACGAGATCCAATGGTCGCAATTTCCGGTCGTCCAGCCGTCGCGGCCGACCTTCGGACCGGCGGCGTGCCGCGACGGCTATGTGATGATCGCGATCGCCAGCGAGAAGACGTTCCAGAACCTGATGGTGGTGATCGGGCATCCCGAATGGATGAGCGATGCCCGCTTCGCGAAATATTCCGATAGGCGGGCTAACTGGGGCGCGCTGATGGATGGCGTGGAAGCGTGGTCGGGCCGGCTCAGCGTCGCGGACTGTGTCGCGGCCTTGAACGCGGGCGGTGTGCCGAGCTCGGCCTATCGCAGCGTCTCCGAGGCGCTGGACGATCCGCAGATCGCGCATCGTGGCGCGCTGGCAGAGGTCGAGGATGACGCTGGCACGTTCAAGGTCGTCAACCTGCCGTTCCGGATGTCCCGGGCGAAGGTCGCGGCCGGACCGCGCTCGGCCAGTCTCGGCGAGCACACCGCGGATGTCCTGCGTGAGGCGTCGGCGATCGCGCGCGACAAGGGCTGAGCGCGCTGAGGCAAAAGGCTGCAGGGCTGCCATGAATGCGCGCCATGCGCGCGGCCTTGCTGCTCCCAGCGTTTCCGGCCAATGTTCCCGTCATCGCAAGAACAGTCCGGATCCGCCGGACGCGTCCGTGCCGGGAGGAGACGTCGAGGTCAGCTTGCCCCAGCGCAAGCCGTCGCCCGCTTGTCCCGTCACGACGCCGTCCGGTCCCGCCAGCTAACCGGACTACGGGAGTGAAACCATGAAGAGCTTCAAGGTCACCGATTTCAATGCACCGCTGACCGAAATCGACGAGCCGACGCCGCAGCCGTTTGGCAAACAGGTGCTGATCAAGGTGAAGGCGGCCGGCGTCTGCCACAGTGACCTGCACATCTGGGAAGGCGGCTATGATCTCGGCCACGGCCGCAAGCCGCTCTCTTTGAAGGATCGCGGCGTGTCGCTGCCGCGGACCATGGGGCATGAGAGCGCCGGCGAGATCGTGGCGTTCGGTCCCGATGTGACCGAGGCCGAGAAGGGCGGCTTGAAGGTCGGCGATGTCGCGCTGGTCTATCCCTGGATCGGCTGCGGCAAATGCGCGACATGCCTCGCCGGCGATGAGAACATGTGCCTGAAGCCGGCGTCGCTCGGTGTCTATTGCGATGGCGGCTATGCCGACCACATGACGGTGCCGCATCCGCGCCACCTGATCGACCTCAAGGGCCTCGATCCCGTGACGACCGCGCCCTATGCCTGCTCGGGTGTGACCACCTACAGCGCGCTGAAGAAGGTCGAGAAGGATTTCGACACGCCGATCGTGATCTTCGGCGCCGGCGGTCTCGGCCTGATGGCGCTGTCGCTGCTCAAGGCGATGGGCGGCAAGGGCGCGATCGTGGTCGACATCGACGCGCGCAAGCGCGAGGCGGCGCTCGAGGCGGGCGCGCTGGCAGCTGTTGACGGCAAGGCGCCGGATGCGCTGGAGCAGTTGAACAAGGCGGCCGGCGAGCCGATCCGCGCGGTGATCGACCTGGTCGGCAATGCCGCCACGGCGCAGCTCGGCTTCGACTGCCTGACCAAGGGCGGCAAGCTCGTCATGGTCGGCCTGTTCGGCGGCGGCGCGCCGTGGGCGCTGCCGCTCATTCCGATCAAGGCGGTGACGATCCAGGGCAGCTATGTCGGCAATCTCCGCGAGACCAAGGAGCTGCTCGACCTCGTCCGCGCCAAGAACATCGCGCCGATCCCGGTCACCCCGATGCCGCTCGCCAAGGCCAACGACGCCCTGCACGATTTGCAGAAGGGCCAGCTCGTCGGCCGCGCGGTGCTGACGCCGTAAGCCACGGCTCTATCCTCTCGTCATGGCCGGGCTTGACCCGGCCATCCACGTCTTTGGCGCCGCGGCGTTGGAAAGTCGTGGATGCCCGGGTCAAGCCCGGGCATGACGGCACTTTGATCTCGTCTTCGAAAGCGCCGCCTCATGCCCTCCACCAACGCACTCCACATCGCAGTTCTTCCCGGCGACGGCATCGGACCGGAGGTCATGGCACCGGCTCTTGAAGTGTTGCGTAAGGTCGAGGCCAAGGCCGGCCTGTCGTTCCGCTTCACCGAGGCGCAGGCCGGCGCCAACAATTATCTCGCGACCGGCGTCTCGATCGCCGAGTCCACCATCCGGCTGTGCGAGGAGGCCGACGCCATCCTGCTCGGCGCCTGCGGCTTGCCGTCGGTGCGCTATCCCGACAACACCGAGGTCGCGCCGCAGATCGAGCTGCGCTTCCATTTCGATCTCTATGCCGGCGTGCGGCCGGCGCGGCTGATCCCGGGCGTGCCGAGCCCGATCGTCGGCGCCACGGAGCGCGGCATCGATTTCGTCGTCATCCGCGAGTCGACCGAGGGCCTGTTCGCCTCGATGGGCAAAGGTGTGGTGACACATGAAGAGGCGCGCGAGACCCTCGTCATCACCCGCAGGACCTCCGAGCGGCTCTTCAACTTCTCCTTCAAGCTCGCCGAACGGCGCCGCGCGCGCGGCCGCCCAGGCACTTTAGGCTGCGTCGACAAGGCCAATGTGTTCAAGGCCTTCGCCTACTTTCGCAAGATCTTCGACGAGGTCGCCGAGCTTCATCCTGACGTGAAGACGGAGCGGCTCTACATCGACGCCTGCGCGCTGATGCTGGTGAAGCGTCCGTGGGATTTCGACGTGCTGGTCACCGAGAACATGTTCGGCGACATCCTGTCGGATCTCGCCGCCGGCCTCGTCGGCGGCATGGGCATGGCGCCCTCGGCCGACATCGGCGATCGTCACGCCGTCTTTCAGCCCTGCCACGGCACCGCGCCTGATATCATGGGGCAGGGCAAGGCCAACCCGACGGCGATGATCCTGTCGGCGGCGATGATGCTCGACTGGCTGGCGGACACCCATGGCATCGAAGGCGCCGCCGAGGCGGCACAGCGGATCGAGCAGGCGGTCGACGAGGTCTACGCTTCCGGCCTCAAGCCGTTCGAGTTCGGCGGCCAGGCCGGCACGATCGACGTGACCAAGGCCGTGCTCGAGGCGCTCTAGATCATGATGCGTTTCGGCGGAAACGCATCATGATCTTATCTATTTGTTTGAGCATGATCTTTTCGGAAAACCGGTTTCCACTTTTCCGGATCATGCTCTAATTAACGTCCCGTGAAGCTCGGCTTGCGCTTCTCCATGAAGGCGCGCCGGCCTTCGCGGAAATCCTCCGAATCCATGCAGGCGTCGCCGATCCGCTTGATCGCCTCCATGTCGCGGCGGCTCTCGTCCTTCAGGACCTCGGCGATGGTGATCTTGGCGGCCTGCACCGCCAGGGGCGCATTGCCGGCGATGGTGCGGGCGATGTCGATCGTGGCAGGCATCAGCTCATCCACCGGCATGGTCCGGTCGACCAGTCCGATCCGCAGCGCCTCGGCGGCGTCGATCCGCATCCCCGTATAGAGCAGCAGGCGCGCCTGCGAGGGCCCGACCAGCGACACCAGGTTGCGCAGCCCGTCATAGCCATAGGCGATGCCGAGCTTGGCGGCGGGAATGCCGAACTGGCTGTCCTCCGAGGCAAAGCGCATGTCGGTGAGCATGGCGATCTGCAAGCCGCCGCCGAGGCAGAAGCCGCGGATGCAGGCGATCGTGGGCTTGGGGTAGGTCGCGAGCAGGGCGCGCTGGGCGGCGCTGCGCTCGGCATAGGCCTCTGACGCTGCGGCGTTGTGACGGCTCTGCTCGAACTGGCTGATGTCGGCGCCGGACACGAACGCCTTGCCGCCGGCGCCGGTCAGCACCACGACGCGGATTTCGGGATCATCGCGGAAGGCGGTGAGCGCCTGGCCCAGGCCCTCCCACATCTCCAGCGACATCGCATTGCGCTTGTCCGGATTGTTGAAAGTGACGATGCCGACGCGGTCGTCGACGGAGACGAGGATCTTGCCCTCGGCGAAGGCGGCGGACGATGGGGGCATGCGGGACATCCGGGACGACGGGGCTCTCGGCCCATGCTTCACCGTGCCGGGTGGGGCGTCAACGCAGATCAAGGCATATGAGACGCGCAGGCGACGCGCCGGCATGCCGCCACTTCCTATGACGGCAGATGGGGCTGATCAGAGGTGACGACGCCTCGGACCGCGCAGCCATTGCTGGGCGGACTCGAAAGGCCGGGGCATCGGTCGATCGGCCTAGCAGGCCGATGCCGTGAACTCGCCCGAGCCGGCTGAGCGCCTGGCGCCCCCAAGTTGCGCCCTCGAGCGAAGATGGCCCATATCCATCACGAGGAGGCCTGTCAGACGGCCTCGCTTACTCTTCGTTGGCAGCGATCGATTCCATCAGGGACACCAGCTGACGTTGCACCGTCTGGTCCTTGATCTTGCTGTAGGCACGCAGCAACCGCAGGCTGAAGGCGGAGTCCAGGAACAGGAGGCTCTCGACCTCACGGGCCTTGTTGTCGCCGTCATAGAAGAACGTCACGGGCACGTCGAGCGCGGTGGCGATCTGCTGCAGACGCGCAGCGCCGACCCGGTTGACACCCTTCTCGTACTTCTGGACCTGCTGGAAGCTCACGCCGAGCTTTTCGCCGAGCTCTGCCTGAGAGATCTTCTGCTCCACACGCCGCAGGCGAATGCGCTTGCCAAGCTCGATGTCGGGCTTGCCGGCGCTGCGCTGCTTCATTTTCTTTGCCGCTGATTTATTCATACTGATTTTACCGTCCTTCCGTCGGAAATCCCCCGAATAGATGGGTCAGGGGTTCACCCATATATACTGTTTTAAGTTGCTGTGGATGAATGAATTCGTCTTTAAACCACGGGTATTTGCCAGGGTTAAAAGCCTCCACAAGCCAGTCGATCATGTGGCGCACCCTAGGGATGCGCCCGGTGGTGGCGTGGTAGGACAACCAGATGTCGTAGGACCACTTCAGGTCGACCTCCAGGGGGACGATCTTCCCGCCCAAGGCGCTCGCGTAGGTTGGGAATACTCCAATACCGGCGCCGTGGGCGACGGCCCAATAATTGGCACTGGAGACATTCGTGGTCATCGCGATCAGGTCACGCTGCTCATAGCCGGGGAAGATGGTCGCGAAAGCTGCATTGGCCGCCGCTTCATCTGCGACTTGCAGAACCAACCGGTGTTTCACCAGCTCGTCAATCGTCTTCGGTGTGCCATACGTTTCGAGATATTTCTCGCTGGCAAAACACATCAGGTGCATGCGGCCGAGCCGGACCAGCTTGACGTCGAGCGCCGCCGGCCGTGACAGATGGATGGCGACGTCGGCCTCGTGACGCGACACGTCGGCCGAGCGCATCGCGCAGTACAGGTCGACCATCACGTTCGGAAAGCTCTGCTGGAATTCCACCAGACGTGGCGCGAGCCAGAACGTGCCGAGGCCCTCGGTGACGGCGACGCGGACCTCGCCGGAGGCTGCGCCGGCAAGTCCGTCGCCGGCGCGCAGCAGCTCAAAGGAAGCGGCTTCCATGCGTTCGACTGCGGAGACCACCAGCGCGCCTTCGTCGGTCAGCCGCGCGCCATGAACGTCGCGCGTGAACAGCGTCGCGCCGATCTGCCGCTCGAAATCATCGATGCGCCGCCGGACCGCATTGATCGAGAGCGTCAGGCGTTCGGCGGCGGAGCGGAAGCTGCCGGCCCTGACGACCTCGAGGAAGATCCGCGCAGCATCCCAATCGGTGAGACTGGCCAGCGCCGATTTGCTGAGCGCTCCCTTGGCCGGCGCGGCGCGAGTCGCAGCGGAGCGCGCGGGCGCCTTGCCCGGAGCGGGACCGGTCGCGGCATCATCGCGGCCCTGGTCCCCGCGGGTACTCGGTGCTGCAGACGAATCGTCATGCGCGGCCGGCGCCAGGGTCACCTGAGGGGTCACCTGGGGGGCAACTGCCTCCTTGCGTTCCTCCTGAGGAACGCCCCGTTCCGCCGCAACGCGCATACAAGCTCTCTCCGCCTGCTAGAGTGACACCGATGAACTACGGAACATGGCGGCGTTTGCGCCATGGATTGGTTGAGACATTGACGCGCGAGATGAGTCTTTCGACCTCTCACATTTGCAGCATGGTTGTACCACCTGCAGATGCGCAGGGGTACACACCATGTATGCCAGGGACACGCTTAGCGCGAATCGTCCCGGACAGCGATGGTTTTTGCGTCGACCACAGCGAAATGGTATTCGAAGATGACCATGCGTCATGCTATCTTGATGAACGGATGGTGGCGCTGACTCATCGAATCCCGGTGATCGACGCTGCGTCCTCGTGTGGTTACGCGCGCAGAGGCCGGTGGGACGGCTTCGGACGAGGCGCGCGGCAAAGCCGCATGGGGAGCGCGGACGGGGAGCAACAGATGACGTATTGGAAAGCCATCCGCGAGTCGGGATTTGCTCGGCTCCATCTCGCCGCACGCTAGAACGGAACGACGCCCGTGGCCCATTCAGATGACCAAATGCTTGCAGTGCTCGCGTCCCTGGAGCAATGCCGTGCGACTCTCGTCGCGACCGGCAACCGCGAATCGGCGCATTTGATTTCGGTGGCGATCCTCGATCTGCGCATGAAGCTGAACCGCTTGAGCGAAGACGATCTGAAGTCGCTGTGCGATGAGATGGTCCAATCTGACAACCCGGACAAGCTGCGCGATCCGAAGCTGCAGCCGGGCCAGCGCCGTCAGCCGCTGCTGCGAGTGGTGAAGTAGCATAGTTCGTTATGTGCACAAAGGTGCATTTGGCGCATTCGTGATATGCCGTGATCGCGCTGTGAGGGGCACGCGGCGGCCCGTCAGACGGTGAGCCGATCTTTTCCACCGGCATCGTCCCCGGCAACCGCGACCGTATCGGGCGATTCTTATAGACTCGGGTCGAGCGCGCGGTCTGATCACTCCAACCTGACGGCCCTCCCTCGCAATCCCGGCGCTTCGCTGACGCCAACAGCCCGCCGCCGACCGCCGTAACTTCGGCGCCTCTGTTGCGTATTCCCCGCATCGGCGGCATGAAGCCGTCGTGCCCCCGGCGTCAGGATGCTCATGGGGCGTATCGCGGGACTTGCATGATTCAGAACGTATCGATTCCGGCGGCCTTCATCGCCGGCCTGGTGAGCTTCCTGTCGCCCTGCGTCCTGCCGCTGGTTCCGCCTTATCTGGTGTATCTCACCGGCGCCACGATCGAGCATATCGAGAGCGAGGAGCCGCCCGCGGCGTCGCGCCGCGCGGTGATGATCTCGGCCGGGCTGTTCGTGCTCGGCTTCTCGACCGTGTTCGTGATGCTCGGCGCCAGCGCCTCGCTGATCGGCGTCCTGATCCGCGCCTGGTCCGAGCAATTGTCGATCCTCGCCGGCATCGTCATCATCGTCATGGGCCTGCACTTCCTCGGACTGACCCGGATCGCTTTCCTGATGCGCGAGGGGCGGCTGCCGATTCCGAAGCCGGTCGGTCTGTGGGGCGCCTATGTCATGGGGCTCGCCTTCGCGTTCGGCTGGACGCCGTGCATCGGCCCGATCCTGGCAGCGATCCTCTCGATCGCCGCCGCGGAGTCGACGGTCGCCAAGGGCGCCGGGCTGCTGGCGGTCTACTCCGCCGGCCTCGGCATCCCTTTCCTGGTCGCCGCCTTTATGATCGAGCAGTTCTCCGCGCTGTTCATGCGGATGCGGGGCCATCTCGTGAATGTCGAGCGGGCGATGGGCGTGTTGATGATCGTGACGGGTATCGGCTTTCTCACCGGCGCGGTGTCGACCTTCAGCATCTGGCTGCTCGAGACCTTCCCGGCGCTGCAGAGGTTCGGCTAAGCGTCCAGATGCGGCTCAATCGTCGAGCTTGCAGCTGATGGTGTAGACGACGCCGGGCGGCAGGAAGTCGACGGTGGCTTCGCCGCCGAGCTGGTCGCGTGCGCTGCGCTCGATCAGTCGCGAGCCGAAGCCGCGCTGGATCGGCGCCGACACCACCGGGCCGCCGGTCTCCTGCCACACCAGCCGCAGCCGCGCCGGCAGCTTCTTGACCGCATCCGCCGGAGTGAATTCCCAGGATAGATCGACCGTGCCGGTGTCGTTGGATAGTGCGCCGTACTTGGCCGCGTTGGTCGCGATCTCATGCACGATCATCGACAGCACGACCGCGAGCCGCGGCGACAGCGCGGCCTTCGGACCGGAGATACGGATGCGCTCCGGATTGTTCAGCCGGTAGGGCTTGAGCACGCGGCCGATGACGTCCTCGAGCTCAGAGCCCTGCCATTTCTCCTTGCTGAGCAGGTTGTGCGCTTCCGCCAGCGCGCCGAGCCGCCCCTCGAACTTCTCGCGCTCGTGCCGGCTGGCGCTGCGGAAGGTCTGAACTGCAATCGCCTGCAGGATCGCCAGCGTGTTCTTGACGCGATGGTTGAGCTCCTCGATCAGCAGGTCATGCAACATCTCGGCGCGCGCGATCGTCGTCGCCATCCGAACCGCGAAGGCAAGGCCAATCGCCAGCATGATGCCGCCGATCAGGCTGGTGATGGCGAGGTTGCGCCACAGCGGCGCCACCAGCGAGGTCTCGCTGATCCCGGCGCCGATGATCCAGCCGGTCAGCGTGGAATGGGTGAAGCTCGACAGCAGCGGCACGCCTTCGAGCGAGAGGCTCGACAGCGTCGCCTCGTGCTCGCTCATCATGTGATCGATCACCGTCGGCGACGCCTTCTTGCCGATCGTCGCTGCCGGATTGGGGACGCGCGCAAACACCGTGGCCTGGCGGTCCAGTAGCGACAACGTCCAGTCCGCACTCGGCAGCTGCTTTTCCAGGATGGTCTGAAACATCGCGATCGGTGGGCTGAACGAGATGTCGTAGATGACCTGGCCGTCGCGAAACACCGGCACCTCGACGGTGACGATCAGGCTCTTCTTCACGATGCCGTAGAACAGGTCGGAATATTGCGGCTGCCGCGTCTCGAACACCCGCTGGGTGATCTCGCGGTTGCTGCGCAGCGGCAGGTGAGCCGTATCCGTGGTCGCCGAGGAGAACAGCTGGTGTCCCTCGCGATCGGCAACGAGGATCGTGCCGTCCTTGCCGTACTGCTCGAGAAAGCCCATCGCAATCGGACGGAAGCGCTCGAAATCGCCGGTCTTCAACGCATCGGTGAGGGCCAGGACCTGGATGCCGCCGGTCATGCGCTGCATCTCCGCATCGAGCGTCAGGCGGATGCTGCGCACGGTGTCGAGCACCCGCTGCCGCGCCTCGTTGCGGTCCTGCATGTAGTTGTGGAAGACGATCCCGCCCGCGAACAGGATGAGCGGCAGCGTGGTCCCTGCGACCAGAAGCGCAAGCCGGACAGGCAGGGAAAGCTTCGGCACGTAGGCCCCGTTGGTGGCGTTGGCGATCGCCGTCCGGCGCCGGGGAAGGACAGATGCAAGGGCGCGGAGGTGAACGTCTGCAGCGAGCGGATATCAGGCTGCGGCGGCCGCATCCGCAATTGCTTTGCGTTACCGGCCGTTCACATCCTTGTCAGCATAGGAGCCCGGCACGTGCGCGCCAAGCTCAATGCGTGACGATCCCTCGGTTCCTGTAGCGGCTTTCGCGCCACAGCAACTCCTAGACGTTGCTCTCGCTGATCGCGGCATACACCATCGAGCGCAGCTCGCGGCGGATCGGGTAGGCGCTGGACGGCAGCACCTGGGTCATGAAGATCGTGATCAGCTCTTCAGCCGGGTCGATCCAGAACGCGGTCGAGGCCGCGCCGCCCCAGGCGTACTCGCCGGCGCTGCCGGCGATCAGCGTCTTGGCCGGGTCCATCGTCACCGAGAAGCCGAGCCCGAAGCCGATGCCGTTATACGCCGCTTCCGCAAACATCGAGCGCGACAGCGCCGGCAGGTCGACGCCGCCCGGCAGATGGTTCGAGGTCATCAGCTTCAACGTCTTCGGCCCGAGCAGCCGGACGCCGCCGAGCTCGCCGCCATTGATCAGCGCCCGGCAGAAGGTGAGATAGTCTGCCGTCGTCGCGCACAGGCCGCCGCCGCCGGAGATGAAGTCGGGCGGGCTGAGGAACGTGCTGGTGGCGGGATCGTCCTGCAAGGTCAGGCCGCCCTTACGGTCGGCGGCATGGAACGACATCATGCCGGCGGGATCGGCCGAGTAGCACGCCGCCAGCCGGTGCGCCTTGGCCGCCGGGACGTGGAAATCGGTATCTGTCATCCCGAGCGGCTCGAAGATGCGCTCCTTCAGGAACTGCTCGAATGGCTTGTCGGCAATCTTGCCGACGAGATAGCCGACGACGTCGGTCGAGACCGAGTAGTTCCAGGCCTCGCCCGGCGAGAACTCCAGCGGAATCTTCGCGAGGTCATCGATCATCGATTGCAGCGTGCCGGCCTTCTCGACCGCGCCGATCTTGACGTCGCGATAGGCGGCATCGACGTTGGAGCGCTGCTGGAAGCCGTAGGTCAGTCCCGACGTGTGGCGCAGCAGGTCGACGATCAGCATCGGCCGCGTCGGCGGCCGGCTGATGAAGGCCGGCGCCGTGCCGGCGACGAACACGCCGAGATTCTTCCACTCAGGAATGTATTTCGCGACCGGCTCGTCCAATGCGACCTTGCCTTCCTCGACCAGCATCATGAAGGCGACGGAGGTGATCGGCTTGGTCATCGAATAGATGCGGTAGATCGTCTGGTCCGTCACCGGCACCTTGCGCTCGACATCGGCATAGCCGAGCGAGCTCTGATGCACGATCTTGCCGCGGCGATAGACCATCAGCTGGGCGCCCGGAAAACGGCCGGCGTCGACATAGCGCTGCTGCAGATGCGCATCGATGCGCGCGAGCGCGGCTTTCGACATGCCGACGGTTTCGGGCGAGGCAGGTGTCGGGGCGAGCATCGGGACGTCTCCGCTGTGATCTGGTTTTTCGAGGACTCGCGCGAGCATCATGCGCACGGCCATTTGAGCCGGGTGATAGCCGAAAAACGCCCCACTTCCAATGGCAGGCCAGGGATGCCTCGTGTACCCTTTGCGCAGGGAGGATTGGCCATGACACAATTCAACGAAGGCGAGCTCACGAACGCTGTCGCCGCCAGCTTCGACGGCACGCCGGACGCGCGTACGAAGGTTCTGCTGCAGGAGCTCGTCAGGTCGCTGCACGACTATGTGCGCCGGACGAATTTGACATTCGACGAATGGGCCACTGCGATCGACTTCCTCACCCGCACCGGCCAGACCTGCACCGCGAGCCGGCAGGAGTTCATCCTGCTGTCCGACGTGCTCGGCGTGTCGATGCTGGTCGATGCCATCAATCACCGCGACCGGGCAGGAGCGACGGAGACCACCGTGCTCGGCCCGTTCTATGTCGGCGAGCACAAGGTGACGCCTCATGGCACGGACATTTCCGCGGACCTGAAGGGCGAGAAGATGTTCGTGCAGACCCGCGTCACCAATCTCTCCGGCGCGCCTTTGGCGGGCGCGTCGGTCGATGTCTGGCATGCTGACGATGAAGGCTTCTACGACTCGCAGCGGCCCGATTATGCCTCGGACGGCCCGTCGTCGCGGGCGCGCTTCATCACCGATGCCGAGGGACGCTTCTTCTTCCGCACCATCCTGCCCTGCAGCTATCCGATCCCGACCGATGGTCCTGTGGGGCAGATGATCGTGGGCAGCGGGCGTCATCCGATGCGGCCGGCCCATGTGCACTTCCTGGTCGACGCCAAGGGTCATGAGCCGCTCGTCACCCATGTCTTCATCGGCGGCGACGCCTATCTCGACAGTGACGTGGTGTTCGGCGTGAAGGATGAACTGATCGCGCAGGTCGAACAGCGCACCGATCCGGTGATGCCCGATGGCAAGCTTGCGGCGGCGCCCTGGCACCTGATGACTTACGAATTCCGCATGAAGCCCGGCGCCGGGATCGCTCCGAAGCCGATGCTGTCGGATACCAAGAGCGAGGCAGCGGAGTAGGGTCTGAACGCTCCGCCCACTTCTTGTGCAACGCACAGGAAGTGGGCGAATCGCAAATTTTACGAGCGGCCGCGAGCCTCCAAAGCGTCCTGCCGATTTGCCTAGCCTCTTGATTAGTCGAGGCTTCTGCTTTCCTCGCTCCTTGGCATGAAGCTTGAATAGATGGCTTCGACGCCATCGATGCCGTCTGCGCAAACCCCATCCGACATCCGACGCTGCCCCCTCCGAGGCTCTCCTCGGAACGCGCCCCTGTGCGCGACCACGCGGTGCCTGGACGGGCCTTCCATCCACCGAGCGCTTTTCAGACAAGGACGACTGCACTCATGACGAAGACCGCCCATCCTGCACGCTCCTCTGGCCTCAGCCGCCGTCAGCTCCTGAAGGCCGGTGCCGGCACCGCAGCGCTGCTTGCGGCCGCGAAGCTGAACCTGCCGGGTGGCGCCTTCGCGCAAGGCGCCGGGCCGGAAGTGACGAGCGCCAAGCTCGGCTTCATCGCGCTCAGCGATGCCGGTCCGCTGTTCGTCGCCAAGGACAAGGGCATCTTCGCCAAATACGGCATGCCCGATGTCGACGTGCAGAAGCAGGCCTCGTGGGGCACGACGCGCGACAACCTCGTGCTGGGCTCCGAAGGCAACGGCATCGACGGCGCGCATATCCTGACCCCGATGCCGTATCTGATCTCGTCGGGCAAGGTGACGCAGAACAATCAGCCGACGCCGATGTACATCCTGGCGCGGCTCAATCTCGATGCGCAGTGCATCTCGGTCGCCAAGGAATATGCCGACCTCAAGCTCAGCCTCGACACCGCGCCGTTCAAGGCGGCGCTCGAGAAGAAGAAGGCTTCCGGCAAGTCGGTGAAGGCGGCGATGACCTTCCCCGGCGGCACCCACGACCTGTGGATCCGCTACTGGCTCGCCGCCGGCGGTATCGATCCGGACAAGGACATCGAGACCATCGTGGTGCCGCCGCCGCAGATGGTGGCCAACATGAAGGTCGGCACCATGGACTGCTTCTGCGTCGGCGAGCCGTGGAATGCGCAGCTCGTCAACCAGGGCATCGGCTACACCGCGGTGACGACAGGCGAGATCTGGAACAAGCATCCCGAAAAGTCCTTCGCAATGCGCGCCGCCTTCGTCGACAAATATCCGAAGGCCGCGAAGGCGCTGACCATGGCGGTCATGGAGGCGCAGCAGTGGGCGGACAAGATGGAGAACAAGCAGGAGCTTGCGACCATCATGGCGAAGCGGCAGTGGATGAACTGTCCGGTCGAGGATGTCGCCGGACGCACGGCCGGCAAGTTCGACTACGGCACCGGCAAGGTGGTCGAGAACTCGCCTCACATCATGAAGTACTGGCGCGACTTCGCCTCCTATCCGTTCCAGAGCCACGACCTCTGGTTCATCACCGAGGATATCCGCTGGGGCAAATACGAGGCGGGCTTCGACGCGAAGTCGCTGATCGCCAAGGTCAACCGCGAGGACATCTGGCGCGAGGCGGCCAAGGAGATGAACGTCCCAGTGGCGGAGATCCCGACCTCCAAGTCGCGCGGCAAGGAGACGTTCTTCGACGGCAAGGTGTTCGATCCCGAGGATCCCGCCGCGTACCTGAAGTCGCTGTCGATCAAGCGCGTCGACGCCTGATCAGAACCTTCGCCCGCGCGCGGCTCACAGCGCGCGGCTCCTCTCATTGCACGGAGAAAGGCTTCCGATGTCCATGCCCGCGTTGACCAATGACAGCGTGCCCAAGGTCGTTTCGCCTGCGTCAGCATCCACCACGGCGTCGGTGGTGACGATGACGCCGAAGCAGCCGCCGAAGGCCGAGCGTTATGTGAAGATGGCCCGCGAGGCCGCGGTGCGCGTGGTGCCGCCGCTGATCGTGCTGGCGCTGTTCCTGATCGTCTGGGAGCTGCTCTGCCGGCGCGCCGGCTCGGCACTGCCGCCGCCGTCGCGCGTGTTCACTGATACTCGCGAGCTGATCCTCGATCCGTTCTTCGATCATGGCGGCATCGACAAGGGCCTGTTCTGGCATCTCGAAGCCAGTCTCCGCCGCGTCGCGATCGGCTACGCCATCGCCGCGGTCGTCGGTGTGGCGCTGGGCACCCTGATCGGGCAGTCGGTCTGGGCGATGCGCGGTCTCGATCCGATCTTCCAGGTGCTGCGCACGATCCCGCCGCTCGCCTGGCTGCCGCTGTCGCTCGCCGCGTTCCGCGACGGTCAGCCCTCGGCGATCTTCGTCATCTTCATCACCTCGGTGTGGCCGATCATCATCAACACCGCGGTCGGCATCCGCAACATCCCGCAGGACTACCGCAACGTCGCCGCCGTCGTGCAGCTCAATCCGCTGGAGTTCTTCGCCAAGATCATGATCCCGGCGGCCGCGCCCTACATCTTCACCGGCTTGCGCATCGGCATCGGCCTGTCCTGGTTGGCGATCGTCGCGGCGGAGATGCTGATCGGCGGCGTCGGCATCGGCTTCTTCATCTGGGACGCGTGGAATTCCTCGCATATCAGCGAGATCATTCTGGCGCTGTTCTATGTCGGCATCATCGGCTTCGTGCTCGACCGGCTGATCGCCGTTGTCGGCAAGATCGTCACCCGCGGCACCGCGACGAACTGAGAGGGACAGCATCATGGCCTATCTGAAGCTCGACCACGTCGACAAGGTCTTCACCCGCGGCGCTGCGACCACCGAGGTGCTGAAGGACATCAATCTGACGATCGAGAAGGGCGAATACGTCTCGATCATCGGCCATTCCGGCTGCGGCAAGTCGACGATGCTCAACATCGTCGCGGGCCTCACCACCGCGACCACTGGCGGCGTGCTGCTGGAGGAGCGCGAGGTCAACTCGCCCGGTCCGGACCGCGCCGTTGTGTTCCAGAACCACAGCCTGCTGCCCTGGCTCACGGTCTATGAGAACGTGCGCCTCGGCGTCGACAAGGTGTTCGCCAAGACCAAGACCCGCGCCGAGCGCGATGCCTGGACACTGCACAATCTCAACCTCGTGCAGATGACCCACGCCAAGGACAAGCGCCCGAACGAGATCTCCGGCGGCATGAAGCAGCGCGTCGGCATCGCCCGCGCGCTGGCGATGGAGCCGAAGGTGCTGCTGCTCGACGAGCCGTTCGGTGCCCTCGACGCGCTGACGCGCGCGCATCTGCAGGATTCGGTGATGGCGCTGCATCAGAAGCTCGGCAACACCATCCTGATGATCACCCACGATGTCGACGAGGCCGTGCTGCTGTCGGACCGCATCGTGATGATGACCAACGGCCCGAGCGCGCATATCGGCGAGGTGCTCGAGGTCGCGCTGCCGCGGCCGCGCAAGCGGCTCGAGCTCGCGACCAACCCGACCTACGTGAAATGCCGCCAGCGCGTGCTCGAATTCCTCTATGAGCGGCACCGCTTCGTCGAGGCGGCCTGACAGAGACGAAGGCGGAGAGTGGATCGAACCACTCTCCGCCTCCGGCGACCAACGGGTTCTCGTTTCATCAAAAGGATTTCCCATGACGCCGTCTCAGATCACACTGGTTCAGGATAGTTTTGCCAAGGTCGCACCGATCTCCGATCAGGCTGCGGCGATCTTCTACGACCGCCTGTTTGAAGTGGCGCCGCAGGTGCGCGCGATGTTCCCCGATGATCTCACCGAGCAGCGCAAGAAGCTGATGGCGACACTGACGGTCGTCGTGAACGGACTGTCGGACCTGCCGGCGATCCTGCCGGCGGCGAGCGCGCTGGCCAAGCGGCATGTAAATTATGGCGCCAAGCCCGAGCACTATCCGGTGGTCGGCGCTGCGCTGCTTTGGACGCTCGAGAAGGGGCTGGGTGAGGCGTGGACGCCCGACGTCGCCGACGCCTGGACAGCGGCTTACGGCACGTTGTCGGGTTTCATGATTTCGGAAGCCTATGGCAAGGCGCAGGCGGCGGAGTAGGTCAGTTGAGTGAGCCGCTCGTCATCGTCGGCAACGGCATGGCCGCTGCGAAGCTGGTCGAGGAGCTGTCGCAGACGGCACTCGGCCGCTACGCCATCGCGGTGATCGGCGAGGAGCCGCGGCTCGCCTATAACCGTGTGCTGCTGTCGTCGGTGCTGGCCGGCGAGGCGGCCTCGCACGAGATCGAGCTCAAGCCGGCCAGTTGGTGGCGGGAGCGCGGCGTGACGTTGAAGTATGGCGCGCGCGTCACCGGCATCGACGTCGGCCGGCGCGAGTTGCAGATCGAGAATGATGAGAACGTCGCCTTCTCGCGCCTGGTCCTCGCCACCGGCTCGCTGCCGCTACGGTTGCCCGTGCCCGGCAGCGACCTGCCGGGCGTTCACACGTTCCGCGACAGCCGCGATACCGACGTGCTGCTGAGCCTGGCCGCGAAGAAGGCGCGCGTCGTCGTGGTCGGCGGCGGGCTGCTTGGCCTGGAGGCCGCCTATGGCTTGGCGCGCGCCGGCGCTCAGGTGACCCTGCTGCATCTGATGGACCGCCTGATGGAGCGGCAGCTCGATGCGCCTGCGGCCTCGCTGCTGAAAGTGTTGGTCGAGCGCAAGGGCATCGAAGTCCTGCTGCAGGCGAGCACGGCGGCGATCCATGGTGACGCCCGTGTCGAAAGCGTCGAGCTCGCCGATGGGCGGCGCATCGCCGCCGACGCCGTGATCTTCGCGGCCGGCATCAAGCCTAACATCGCGCTCGCCAAGGAGGCGGGGCTTGCCGTCAATCGCGGCATCGTCGTCGACGACGTCATGCAGACCTCGGCGTCGGGAATCTTCGCGCTCGGCGAATGCGCCGAGCATCGCGGCACCTGCTACGGCCTGGTGGAGCCTGCCTATGAACAGGCGCGGGTCCTGGCGCGGCATCTCGCCGGCCGCAAGGCGGCCTATCAGGGCAGCGTCGTCTCGACCAACCTCAAAGTGTCCGGCGTTGCGGTGTTCTCCGCCGGCGATTTCATCGGTGCCGAGGGCAGCGAGGCGATCGTGCTCAACGATGTCAGGCGCGGCATCTACAAGAAGCTGGTGATCGCTGATGGGCGGCTGACCGGCGCGGTGCTGATCGGCGATACGCAGGATGCGCTCTGGTATCGCGACCTGATCCGCAAGCAGGAACCGATCGTATCGATCCGGACCGAGATGATGTTCGGCCGCGTGGGGACGCGGCCGAAGGCGGCGTGAGAGGGGGCCTCGCACGATGACGAGTGTTGATCCGAAACTGCGTACGGTGCGAACCGCCTGTCCTTATTGCGGCGTCGGCTGCGGCGTGCTCGCCACGCCTGACGGCAGCGGCGGAGCGGCGATCTCCGGCGATCCGGTCCATCCCGCCAATCTCGGCCGGCTCTGCTCGAAGGGCTCGGCGCTCGGCGAGACGCTCGGGCTGGAGAACCGGCTGCTCTATCCGATGGTCCGCTGCAAGCACGGTATGGAGCGGGTGGCCTGGAGCGACGCGCTCGACCATGTCGCGACCCGGCTGAAGCACATCGTCGCGCGCGACGGCGAGGACGCGGTGGCGTTCTATCTCTCCGGCCAGATGCTGACCGAGGACTATTACGTCGCCAACAAGCTGATGAAGGGTTTTCTCGGCTCGGCCAATGTCGACACCAATTCGCGGCTGTGCATGGCCTCCTCGGTCGCCGGCCATCGCCGCGCCTTCGGCGCCGACACCGTGCCTGGCACCTATGAGGATCTCGACCAGGCCGATCTGCTGGTGTTCGTCGGCAGCAATGCCGCCTGGTGCCATCCCGTGCTGTACCAGCGCATGCTGGCGAACAAGCAGACCCGTGGCGCCAAGTTCGTCGTCATCGACCCGCGCCGCACCGATACCTCGAGCGAGGCCGACCTCTTCCTTGGCCTGAAGCCCGGCACCGATTCGGCACTGTTCTCCGGCTTGCTGGTGCATCTCGCCGACAGCGGCGCGCTGGACAGCAACTACATTGCGCGCCACACGTCTGGCTTCGACGAGACGCTGGCGCGGGCCCGCAATCTCGCCGGCAGCGCCGCTGCGACCGCGCTTGCCACCGGCCTGTCCGAGGCCGATGTCGCCGCCTTCTTCAAGCTGTTCCGCGACACGCCCAAGGTCGTCACCTTGTACTCGCAAGGGGTGAACCAGTCGGCGCAGGGCACCGACAAGGTCAATGCGATCCTCAACTGCCATCTCGCCACCGCGCGCATCGGCAAGCCCGGCATGGGCCCGTTCTCGCTGACCGGCCAGCCCAATGCGATGGGCGGCCGCGAGGTCGGCGGTCTCGCCAATCAGCTCGCCGCGCACATGAACTTCACGCCGGCGGACATCGATCGTATCAGACGCTTCTGGAAGGCGTCCGACATCGCCACCCACGAGGGCTTGAAGGCGGTGCAGATGTTCGAGGCGATCGCGCGCGGCCAGATCAAGGCGCTGTGGGTGATCGGCACCAATCCGGCGGTGTCGCTGCCGGATGCGGATCTGGTGCGCACGGCGCTGAAGAAGCTCGAATTGTTCGTCGTCTCCGAGAACGTCCGCTCCAACGACACCGTGGATGTCGGCGCGCATGTTCTGTTGCCGGCGCAGGCCTGGGGCGAGAAGTCGGGCACCGTGACCAATTCCGAGCGGCGCATCTCGCGCCAGCGCGCCTTCATGCCGCCGGCCGGCGAGGCCAAGCCAGACTGGTGGATCCTGAGCGAGGTCGGCAAGCGGCTCGGCCACGCCGCCGCGTTCAACTACACCTCCGCCGCCGACGTGTTCCGCGAACATGCCGCGCTGTCGGCATTCGAGAACGACGGCACGCGCGACTTCGACATTGGCGGCTTGGCCACGCTGTCGGATGATGAATACGACACGATGGCCCCGGTGCAGTGGCCGGTGCGCGCCGGCAGGCCGCCCGAGCCGCGCTTCTTCGCCGACGGCGCCTTCTACACCAACGACCGCAAGGCCCGCTTCGTCGCGCCGGAGGTGCCGGCGCTGCGCAGCGAGACCACGGCCGCGCGTCCGCTACGTCTCAATACCGGCCGCATCCGCGACCAGTGGCACACGATGACCCGCACCGGCCTCAGCCCGCGTCTCGGATCGCATCTGCCGGAGCCGTTCGTCGAGGTGCATCCGGACGACGCGCTGCGCTACGGCCTGATGCATGACGGCTTCGCCAAGGTCACCACCGAGCACGGCCAGTGCATTCTCAAGGTCGTCGTCAGCGAGCGCCAGCAGCGCGGCATGCTGTTCGCGCCGATCCACTGGAATGCGACCAACTCCTCGCATGGCCGCGTCGGTGCGCTGGTCGCCTCGCACACCGATCCGTTCTCCGGCCAGCCGGAGGCCAAGGCGACACCGGCCGCGATCTCGCCTTACGAGTATGTGTTCCGCGGCTTCATCCTGTCGCGCACCGAACTGACGCTGCCGTCGAACCTGTGGTGGGTGCGCGCGACGGTGCCCGGCGGCTTCGGCTATCTGTTCGCCGACAATGGCGACCTCATGCGCTGGCCCGGCTGGTTCAAGGCCCTCGCCACTGACGATGTCGCCGACTACATGGATGTCGGCGGCGGCGTCTATCGCGCCGCATGCTTCGACGGCGATCGCATCGCGACCTCCGTGTTCGTCGGCCCCGGCCATGACGCTGGCGACTGGAACGTCGTGAAGACGATGTTCGCCGCCGACCGCCTCGACGACGAGCAGCGCCGCGTGCTGCTGTCGGGACGTGCGCCGGATGGCGCCAGTGGCGGCCCGATCGTCTGCGCCTGCTTCGGCGTCGGCCGCGACACCATCTGCGACGCCATCGCCGCGGGAGCCCGCACGCCCGCCGCCATCGGCGCCGAGCTCAAGGCCGGCACCAATTGCGGCTCCTGCATCCCCGAGATGAAGCGCTTGATCGCACAGATGCCGGCGCAGGCCGACGTGTCGGTGAAAGTGGCGAGCTAGCTCAACGTCGTCATTGCGAGCGCAGCGAAGCAATCCAGAGTCCCGCCCACCATCCTGGATTGCTTCGCTGCGCTCGCAATGACGGCGGTGGCCAATCGACGCCACCGCCGCCATCCTCTATGCTCGCCCCATGAAGCACAAGACATTCGGAACTGGCGGCGCCGGCGTGTCCGTCATCGGGCAGGGCACCTGGTATCTCGACCACGCCGATCGCAAGCGCGCCATCGCCACGTTGCAGCGCGGGCTCGACCGCGGCATGACGCATATCGACACCGCCGAGATGTATGGCGAGGCGGAGCTCGTGATCGCCGAAGCCATCGCCGGCCGGCGCGACGAGGTGTTCCTGGTCTCAAAAGTGCTGCCCAGCAACGCCTCCCGCCGCGGCACCATCACCGCCTGCGAGCGCTCGCTGAAGCGGCTGAAGACCGACCGCCTCGATTGTTACCTGCTGCATTGGCCCGGCTCGTATCCGCTCGAAGAAACCGTGGCTGCATTCGAGGAGCTGAAAGCCGCGGGCAAGATCGCGTCCTGGGGCGTCAGCAATTTCGACGTCGACGATCTCGACGAACTGCTCGATGTCGCAGGCCCCGGCAAGATCGCCTGCAACCAGGTGCTCTATCACCTGCAAGAGCGGGCCATCGAGCATGCGGTCATCCCGTGGTGCGGCCAGCACGGCGTCGCCGTGGTTGCCTATTCGCCGTTCGGTCACGATGATTTCCCCGAGCGCCGCAGTCCCGGTGGCGAGGTGCTGCAGCGCATCGCCGAGCAGCACAACGCCACGCCGCGCCAGATCGCGCTCGCTTACCTCACCCGCGCCTCGTCGCTGCTCGCCATCCCCAAGGCCTCGCGGCCGGAGCACGCCGAGGAGAACGCCGCCGCCGGCGACATCGAGCTGACCGCGGCCGACATCGCGGCGATCGATCGCGCCTTTCCGCGCGGGCCGAAGCCGCGCGGCTTGCCGATGCTGTAGCGCAGCATCACGGAGTATTACGGATTTTTGCTACTCCGGCGCGTGGCCAGCGCATAGATGCTGCCCGCTTTCGACGGGTTGTCGCGGCGGCGTGATTGGCGTTTTGTCGCCTCTCACCGAATCGTTCCGCTTCTCAACCTTTCGAGTTCGACCGTGACCCCGCCTCCGAGTGCGGCAGCCGCCGCGCGACTGGACGATTTGCCGACACACGTGCAGGAGAAGCCGACCGCCGCGCGGAAGCGCGCCCCCGCGCGGGCCGATCGCCCATTCCGCGGCATCGCGCTGATCCTGCTCTCGACCGTGTTCCTCGGCACCTCGGACGTCACGGCGAAGTATCTGTCGAAGACGCTGCCCTCGATCGAGATCACCTGGATCCGCTTCGTCGTGTTCGCGATGATCATGGTGCCGGCGATGATCCCGGGCTCGCCGCTGTTTGCGATGCGCACCGAGCGGGTGAAGTTCCATTTGCTGCGCGGGGTCGCGCTGCTCGGCTCGTCGATCATGTTCATCTCCGGCCTGCGCTATCTGCCGATCGCGGAGGCCTCGGCCACCGGCTTCGTGGCGCCGCTGTTCGTGACCGCGCTGTCGATCATCTTCCTCAGCGAGAAGGTCGGCCTGCGCCGCTGGATCGCGACCGCCGTCGGGCTGTTCGGCGTGCTCGTCATCCTCCGCCCCGGCACCGGCGCCTTCCATCTCGCCGCTTTGTTTCCGATCGCCTCCGCCTTCGCCTGGGCCTGCACCCTGATCATGACGCGCATGATGAGCGGCCGCGAGCACGCCATCACCATCATGACCTATTCGTCGATCGCCGGCGTCTGCCTGCTCTCGGCGATGGTGCCGTTCGTCTGGGTCACGCCGTCCTGGCAGGACATCGGCTTCGGCGTGCTGGTCGGCGTCGCCTCGACAATGGGGCAGTGGATTGTCGTGCTGGCGTTCCGCTATGCCGATGCCTCGGTGCTGGCGCCGTTCTCCTACACGCAGCTCTTGTGGGTCAGCATTCTCGGCTTCCTGGTGTTCGGCGAATTGCCGGATGTCTGGACCATCGTCGGCGCCGCCTTCATCGTCTCCAGCGGCCTCTACACCGCCCACCGCGAGCGCGTCCGCCGCTCGCAACTCCTGCAGGTCGCCGGCGAAAGCTCGCCGAATCCGTGACCGCGACGAGTCCCGTAATGGAATGAGACTGAGCGGCTTGGAGCCGGCTCAGACCAATGCTACCGGTGCCCCTGAAGAACAGCAGGGAGCACGCGCCATGATCAACCTCACACCCGAATCCGTCCTGCCCGACGACGGCACCAACGGAACGCTGGTCGGCCGCGTCTGGCGCCCCGAGGTCGACGGCCCGGCCGTGGTCGCCGTGCGGGAGGACGGCGTGTTCGACGTCACCTCCGCCTTCCCGACCGTCACCGCGCTGTGCGAGCACGACGATCCCGCCGCGGCGCTGAATGCGATGAAAGGCGAGCGCATCGGCGACCTCGCCGCCATCCTCGCCAACACGCCGCCCGACCGCCGTAATCCCGCGAAGCCTTGGCTGCTGGCCCCGGTCGACCTGCAGGTGCTGAAGGCCGCCGGCGTCACCTTCGCGATCTCGATGCTGGAGCGCGTCATCGAGGAGCGCGCGCGCGGCAATCCGGCCTCGGCCGAGGCGATCCGGAAGGAAGTGGTGCGCCTGGTCGGCGACGATTTCTCCAAGCTCAAGCCGGGCTCGGACCAGGCGATGCACTTGAAGCAGGTGCTGATCGAGCAGAACGCCTGGAGCCAGTATCTCGAGGTCGGCATCGGCCCTGACGCCGAGGTCTTCACCAAGGCGCCGACCTTGTCGTCGGTCGGCACCGGCATGGATGCCGGCCTGCATCCGAAATCGACCTGGAACAATCCGGAGCCCGAGGTCGTGCTGATCGTCTCGAGCCGCGGCGCCATCGTCGGTGCCACGCTCGGCAACGACGTCAATCTGCGCGATTTCGAGGGCCGCTCGGCGCTGCTCCTGTCCAAGGCCAAGGACAACAACGCCTCCTGCGCCATCGGCCCCTTGCTGCGCCTGTTCGACAAGAGCTTCACGCTGGATGATGTGCGCAAGATGGACGTGGCGCTGAACGTGACCGGCAGCGATGGCTTCGCGCTCGACGGCCATTCGTCGATCTCGAAGATCAGCCGCGATCCGACCGATCTCGTCGCCCAGACCATCGGCGCCGTGCATCAATATCCCGACGGCTTCGCACTGTTCCTCGGCACGATGTTCGCCCCCGTGAAGGACCGCGACGCGCCGGGGCAGGGTTTTACGCACAAGCGCGACGACATCGTCACCATCTCAGCTCCGCAACTTGGCCGCCTCGTCAACCGCATGCGCAACAGCGACGAATGCGAGCCGTGGACGTTCGGCGTCGGCGCGCTGATGCGGAGCTTGGCGCGGCGGAAGCTGATCTAGAGTACTTCTTCCTCGCGGGCGATGGCATTCACATCTCTCGCGGCGCGCTCGGTCTTCACCTCTCCCCGCCAGGGCGAAGCGAAGCTTCGCTAAGGCGGGGAGAGGTCGGATTGCATCGAAGATGCAATCCGGGTGAGGGGGGCTTTCCGCACGGTCGGTGGGTGTCGCTGCCCCTCACCCCAACCCTCTCCCCGTGAAGAACGGGGAGAGGGAGCACACCGCTGTTCGGCAAGAGCTCGGCTATTACGTCTTCGACGTATCTCGAACGCAATGTCTTGTCGTAGGCGATGCTGGCGCGGAGTTCTCATCAGCGCAGACAAAGTCACGTCTCACACATGCCCCGACGCCATCTGCCCCGCGGCGCGGCGGGGGCGCTCCTGCAATTGCCCGGCCTCGCCCAGCGCGCGCTCGCGGACCAGCGACAGCGCGTGGTCGCGTTCGGCGCTCGTGCTGCGGCGCGGCTCTGCGGTGCGCGGCAGGACCATGTCGTCCTCGATCGGATCCTTCGGCACCAGCGACAGCGCCCGCGCGAACGGATCGAGGGACGCGTCGTGGCCCTTGCCGCTGTCGCGGCTCGGCTCCGGCTCCGCCGGCCGGCGTGCCACCAATGTCTTGATGCGCCCGATGATGCCGGAGGGCGCCTCGTGCGGCGCGGAGTCGAACGGGTCGGCATAGAACGTCGCGCCGGCCTTCTCGACCATGCCGGCCAGCGCAGTGACCATGCGCGGCGAGCCGCAGGCGTAGACGACGTCGGAGGCGGTCAGCGTCGGCATGTGCGGCTCGATGCGGCCGGTGCGGATCGAGGGGTGATTGATCGGCCCTTCCTCGACGGTCGGGACGATCGCGACGTTCGGAAGCCGCGCGAGCTGCGCGAGGATCGGCGTCATGTAGAGCTGCGGCAGCTTTTTGGCGCCGGCGATGATCACCATCGGGCGGCTGCGATTCTCGCGCAGCGCCATCGCGGCGATCGCCCAGATCGGCGCGAAGCCGGTGCCGCTGCCGGCGAGAACGAGCCGGCCGGTGCCACCCGGCCGTAGAAAGGCGTGCCCATACGGCCCCTGGATGCGCAGCCGGTGCCCGGGGCGGATGCCGCTGCCGAGCGCCTGCGTGACGCGGCCGCCGCGCACCTTCTTGATGTTGAGATGGATGACGCGGCCGCCGATGCGGCCATCGAACGAGGCGGTCGGGCTATAGGCGCGCGCCGGATAGCCGGCGAAGGTGAACTTGAAGTACTGGCCCGGTAGGTAGCTGATGCTCTTCTCGGGCGCGATCATCAGCTCCATGATGTCCGGCGCGACCTCGCGCAGGCCCACGAGGCGCGCCTTGCTGATGTCGATCTCCGGCACGTCCTCCACGTCGACATCGAGGTCGGAGACCACGCGCGCCTGGCACGCATAGATCATGCCCTGCGTATGCGTCTCGCCGCATACCGTCTGTCCCTTGGCGACGTGAACCATGCAGGTGCCGCAGGTGCCGGCGCGGCAGTCGAACGGGATCTCGACGCCGTTGGCGAGCGCGCCATCGAGCAGCACGTCACCCGCGCGGACGCGGAACTGGCGGCCCTTGACGGTGACGGTCCTGAAGTTCGACATGGTCTGCTCCTCGATCGAATACGCTGTGACTGTGGGACGTTATGTGCCGCGGCGATCACGCCTTGCCGGGCGAGACGCGGATCAGGTTCTTGTTGGCCGTGCTCTCGAACCGGCTCGACCAGTAGTTCGACGCCATGACGGGCCGCTTCAGCCAGCTCACCTTCGGATTGCGCAGCACCAGGAACCAAAAGAAGAACGGCGTCGTGACGAGATGCGACACCAGGGGAAACCAGTCAGGCAGCAAGGACGCCGGGCCGGGCAGGCGGTACCAGTAGTAGGTGCTGATCGCGGCGGCAGCGAAGATGCGGTGCATCTTGGTGCGTTGGGCCGGCTTGTAGCGCAGCACGTGCTCGCCAACCTTGAACACGGCATAGCTGATGATCGCGGCGATGAACGGCCAGGCATAGGCGGTGATGATCTCGGCCTGGCCGACCTGCTCCGGCGGATAGTCCGGCACCTGAAACCAGCCCCAGACGAAGCCCGGGAAGCTGCCGATCAGGAAGTTGCCGAGGAATTGCTGCACCTTCGTCGGCACGCCCGCGGTCGGCGTCAGCTCCGGCGTCGAATCGGGGCAGGGGTTGCTGCACGCTTCGCAGATATTGCAGCGGGCGTTCTTGAAAGTCAGGGCGGGATTGGTGCCGTAGAGCCTCTCGACGGGATGAATGGGACACAGCGAGGTGCACCAGCCCGAGCGCATCTCGAATACCGAGCCCATCGCGAACGCCATGAACGCGGCGGACAGCAGCATCAGCGCCGTCAGCGGGCCGTCGACATTGAGCCCGATGCGCCGCATCGGCACGACGATGAACAGCAGGGTCACGCCGATCACCGCGAGCGTCGCCGCGCCCCACTCGGGCATGCGGATGTTCTGCGAGATGCCCATCTTGTTCGGCAAGAGATGAAACGTCGCCATCGGGCAGATGTTGCGCCAGAGGCCCGGCGAGATCGTCACCAGCGCCGGCGCGATCGGGATCAGCAGATTCCACATCAGCGCGATGCCGAGCGGCGGGAAGAACAGCAAGAGGTTCACCAGGAGAACGCCGACGACCAGCATGACCGTCTGCATCGTCAGCCAGAACCGCCGTTCGGCGCGACCGGTGCTGCGGCTGCCCGGCTGCGCCGCCGGCTGATAGCGGGCGGGAGCCACGTTGACCGCCACATGCGTGAGCGGCCGGGCCTGTCGTTGGTGCGATGTGTAGTCGTGTTGGGCCGAACGTTGAGCGCTGTTGTTCTGCATTGCTTTCCAGGACGCTGGTTTCTCTGTACGTGCGCGCTGGTGTGACGACGTCAGGTCGGACCTGTCAGTCCGTCAGGCCCTGTTAGTTCGCGTCATCAGCGCATGCTGTACCGCAGAATCTGACGGCGAGATGTGGCGCTTTTTGACGGCCAATATGGACGTCCCTGGGCCATGCTGCGGTCGGCCTGCGGCCGTTTGATCTGGATCAAACCGAGGAACATCAAGGATTTGATCGGGGTCTTGCGCGGTTTGTCGAAGCCGTTTGATCTGGATCAATGACGACCTCGGCTGTGACGCATCGCAGGCGCGATCGAGGCGGTGTGCATGCGCCCCCATTCGTCGCCTCATGGTTCGAGACGGCGTTTCGCACCTCCACTGTGGAAGTGGGCCAGTGTCTCCGCGGCACTCTCGCTGCGCTCCCTCTCCCCGTTCTTCACGGGGAGAGGGTTGGGGTGAGGGGCAGCCACGCGCACCAGCCCAACGGAGAGCACGCGGCCGGGCGATCCTATTTGAGGATCGTAATTTCGCTCGTCTCCCTCCGCGCCGTCATGGCCGGGCTTGTCCCGGCCATCCACGTCGGTCGGCATGCTGAGAACCACGTGGATGCCCGGGACAAGCCCCGGGCATGACGGAGTAACTAACTGGCACATCGCTGGTCGCGACGCCCGACGGGCAAATCAGGTCGTCTGCGCAAATCCTGTCCAGCCCTGCGCTGAAAAATATTCCGCTTGCCGACTTCGTAAAATCAGCATTACTCTCCCGCTCGTTCCGTTGCGTCGGAGGGGACGTATCGCGGTCGTCACGGACGTCGGCAGCGGAATGCGGTGGGCGTGTGTCGTTGCAGCGTGATCATTCGCGCCGACGAACAATGATGCACGCACGGTCAAGTCGCACGGTCCTGACACCCCGACGCTGGTGTCACGCTTGCGCCGGCGCTTCCAGCGCCGCGCGGGCAACGGTGGCCAGAAAGCCCGGCGCACCGGGGAGACTGCGAAGCAGCCGTTAAAACCATCGCGCGGGGAAGGCCGGGCGTTCTCGGCCAGACCTGTGGTACCTGCCGCCTGCATTCTTTTCCGCAGGCGGGCCACGGGCGCGGCCAGCGCCCGGCCTTCCCTGCGCCCTTTGTTTGAGGAGCGTGAAGAGATAAAGCATAGCTCGGACGCAACGCGTCGCGGGAAGGCGGACGCCTGTGACGATGGACCCTCTGTGCCGGTAGTGACGAAAGCTCTCGCCCAGCACTCCAGTGTCGTCCCGGCGAACGCCGGGACCCATACCCCCAGGGGGAAGTTGTTGCGCGAGATGTCGGCCCAGTCATTCTCCACTACACCCGCCGCGGAGTATGGGTCCCGGCGTTCGCAGGGACGACGGCGGTGGGTGTTGCGCTGGCGCGCCTCACACGGGCAGTGCGATCGAGTACTTCACCTGGCTCAGTGCAAAGCTGCTCTCGATCGAGGCGATGCCGTCCAGCCTGGTCAGCTTGGTCTTCAAAAACGCCTCATACGACGACAGATCTGCCGCCACCACCCGCAGCAGATAGTCGCGATTGCCGGTCATCAGATAGCACTCCAGCACCTCGGGCCAGGCCGAGATCGCCTTTTCGAACCGCTTCAGATCCTCCTCCTTCTGCCGCGCCAGCTTGATCGAGATGAACACCGAGACGTGCAGCCCCAGCGCCTTCTGGTCCACCGTCGCGAGATAGCGGGTGATGACGCCGCGCTCCTCCAGCAGCTTGACGCGGCGGTGGCAGGGCGACACCGACAGGCCGACCTTGTCGGCGAGCTCCTGCATGGTGATCCGGCCGTCGGCCTGAAGGTGGCCGAGGATCTTGCGGTCGATGGCGTCGAGGTCTGGCATTGGGATAGGGTCCCGGAAATGGGCGATACGGTGGGAAATTATCCTAATATCAGCCGTCCATGCGCGAAAATTTGAGAATTATGGTCACCTCGGCGGGACTAGAGTCAACGAATCCACCGAACGCCCCTGGGAGCAGCGCGCCATGGCCAGGCTTTCCGCATCGACGCCTTCCGCATCGTCAGACCGTCTCGACATCCTGAACGCGCTGACCCGCAAGGCGCTGTGGCTGTCGTCCTGGACCATCCACCACGCCAACCACATCCGGCCGAACACCGACGGCCTCAAGGTCGGCGGCCACCAGGCCTCCTCCGCCTCGCTCGCGACCATCATGTCGGCGCTGTACTTCTCGGTTCTGCGCCCGGAGGATCGCGTCGCGGTGAAGCCGCATGCAAGCCCGGTGTTTCACGCGATCCAGTATCTGTTCGGCCGGCAGACGAAGGAGAAGCTGGAGAATTTTCGCGGCTTCAAGGGCGCGCAGTCCTATCCGTCGCGCACCAAGGATGTCGACGACGTCGACTTCTCGACAGGCTCGGTCGGCCTCGGTGTCGCCCAGACGCTGTTCTCCTCGCTGGTGCAGGACTACGTCAAGGCGCATGGCTGGATGAAGGACCGCCGCGAGGGCCGCATGATCGCGCTGGTCGGCGACGCCGAGATGGACGAGGGCAACATCTTCGAGGCCTTGGCAGAAGGCTGGAAGCACGGCCTGCGCAACACCTGGTGGATCGTCGACTACAACCGCCAGAGTCTGGATGCCGTGGTGCGCGAAGGACTCTGGGAGAAGTTCGAGACCATGTTCCGCAATTTCGGCTGGGACGTGGTGATCGTCAAATACGGCCGACTGATGCGCGAGGCGTTCGCGGAGCCCGGCGGCGAGGCGCTGCGCCGCTGGATCGACAACTGCCCCAACGCGCTCTACGCGGCGCTGTGCTTCCAGGGCGGCGCGGCCTTCCGCAAGCACATCCAGGACGAGATCGGCGACCAGGGCGACGTGACGCGGCTGCTCGACAAGCGCAGCGACGACGAACTGCTGGCGCTGATGTCCAATCTCGGCGGCCACGACATGGCGAGCATGCTGGAGGCGTTCGAGTCCATCGATCACGATCGTCCGGTCTGCTTCATCGCCTACACCATCAAGGGCGTCGGCCTGCCGTTCCAGGGCCACAAGGACAATCACGCCGGCCTGATGACGGTCGCGCAGATGGAGACCTGGCGCGCGCAGCAGAACATCCGCCCAGGTCATGAGTGGGACAAGTTCGAGGGCCTGACGCAGGACGCGGCAACGCTGGAGTCGTTCCTCAAGTCCGTGCCGTTCAACCGCGACGGCCGCCGGCTCGATGACGCCGTGTTCGACGTGCCCAGGCTGACCTTCACCGCGGCGGCGCAGATGTCGACACAGCAGGGCTTTGGCCTGATCCTCAACGATCTCGCGCGCAGCGACACCGCGATGGCCTCGCGCATCGTGACCTCGTCACCCGACGTCACCGTCTCGACCAATCTCGGCGCCTGGGTCAACCGCCGCGGGCTGTTCGCGCATGCCGAGAAGGCGGATTTGTTCCGCAGCGAGAAGATCCCCTCGACCTTCAATTGGGCGGCGTCGCCGAAGGGCCAGCACATCGAGCTGGGCATCGCCGAGATGAACCTGTTCATCATGGCCTCCGCGCTCGGCCTGTCGCATTCGATCAACGGCGCGCGGCTGCTGCCGATCGTGACCTTGTACGATCCCTTCATCGAGCGCGGCCTCGATGCGCTGAACTACGCCTGCTATCAGGATGCGCGCTTCATGGTGGTCGCGACGCCGTCGGGCGTCACGCTCGCGCCGGAGGGCGGCGCGCATCAGTCGATCGCGACGCCGCTGATCGGCATGGCGCAGGACGGGCTCTCCTCGTTCGAGCCGGCCTTCGTCGACGAGCTCGCCGCGATCATGAAATGGGGCTTTGCCCACATGCAGGCCGCGCCGGGCGAGGGCGGCTCGGTCTACTTGCGACTGTCGACGCGTCCGGTCGACCAGCCGCAGCGCATCATGACGCCGGAGATGGAAGCCGACATCGCCGCCGGCGCCTATTGGCTGCGCAAGCCGGGACCGAACGCGGAGGTGATCATCGCCTATACCGGGACGGTCGCGCCGGAAGCGATCGAGGCGACCGGCCTGATCGGCGAGTCCCGCCGCGACGTCGGCCTGCTCGCGATCACCTCGGCGGACCGCCTGCATGCCGGCTGGACCGCCGCGCGCAGCCTGCGGCGGCATCGCCGCGGCGTGCAGCATCTCAGCCATATCGAGCAGTTGCTGGCGCCGCTGCCGCGCGATTGCGGCATCGTCACCGTCATCGACGGTCATCCGGCGACACTCGGCTGGCTCGGCTCCGTGCGCGGCCATCGCGTCGAGGCGCTGGGCGTGGAGAAGTTCGGCCAGACCGGCACGATCGACGATCTCTATCGCCACAACGGCATGGACGCGAACGCGATCATCGACGCCGCCGAAAGCCTCACCGGCGCGCCGGTGCGGCATCGCAAGATGGCGGTGTAAGGGCAGGCCGAAAACGAGGACGCCGCCTCCCTCACCTGGGGTGAAGGAGACGGCGTCGCAACTTGGATCAAATGTCTACGTGCTGAAAGGTCACGCAATAAGAACGGACGAAAGTATCGGTTCTGAAATCGTCTCCGGCGTCCTTTCGAGATGCCGTCATGTCTATGACGAGGAGATTAGCCAGGGCGATCGCGCCGCGATGTGAAGCAGTTCACATCTTGGAAATGAATCTTCGGCGACGGGAATTCTGCCATCCGGAATGATGGCCGGTGGACGGAAAAAGAGGGGAGCCGCGCTTGCTGCGGCGCAAAATGGAGCGGCGACGAAACGCAGGCCCGTCGGCTTGCGCCGGTCGCGGCGTTGCTCCTATATCCGCGGGACGCAACCCCGGTCCCCGCATGTGGCGGGTTCATCCCGCGGATCGCGCGTGCCAGGATGCCGGTCCGCGCGCAGCCGCTCCCCCATATGCTTCCACCTGAAGAGGTTTTCCGATGGTCAATCGCCTGCAATTCTACATCGACGGCGCCTGGGTCGATCCGGTCGTCAAGAAGTCCACCCCGGTCGTCAATCCTGCGACCGAAGAGGCGATGTATGAGGTTGCGCTGGGCTCCAAGGCGGATGTCGACAAGGCCGTCGCCGCCGCCAAGCGCGCCTTCGAGACCTTCTCGCAGACCTCGCGCGAGGAGCGCGTTGCGCTGCTCGAGAAGATCATTGCGATCTACAAGGGCCGCATGAAGGAGATCGGCGCCGCCGTCTCCGACGAGATGGGCGCGCCGCTGCCGATGGCGGAAAAGCTGCAGGCCGGCGCCGGCCTCGGCCATCTGATGTCGACGCTCGACGTGCTGAAGAAGTACGAGTTCGAGGAGACCTTGCCGTCGTCGGTGGTGGTGCGCGAGCCGGTCGGCGTCGTCGGCATGATCACGCCGTGGAATTGGCCGCTCAACCAGATCGCCTGCAAGGTCGCGCCGGCGCTGGCCGCGGGCTGCACTATGATCCTCAAGCCGTCGGAGTTCACCCCGACCTCGGCGCTGATCTTCGCCGAGATTCTGCATGAAGCCGGCGTGCCGAAGGGCGTGTTCAACCTGATCAACGGCTTGGGGCCGGAGGTCGGCGCCGCCATGAGCGAGCACCCCGACATCGACATGATCTCGTTCACCGGCTCGACCCGCGCCGGCATCGACGTCGCCAAGCGCGCCGCGCCGACCGTGAAGCGCGTCAGCCAGGAACTCGGCGGCAAGTCGCCGAACGTGATCCTGGAAGGCTCCGACCTGACCAAGGCGGTGACCGGCGGCGTCATGCACATGTTCAACAATTCCGGCCAGTCCTGCAACGCGCCGTCGCGCATGATCGTGCCGGCCGCACGGATGAAGGAAGTGGCTGCGATCGCCAAGGGCGTCGCCGACAAGACTAGGGCGGGCGATCCCCGCGGCGAGGGCACCACGATCGGTCCGGTGGTCAATCGCGGCCAGTGGGACAAGATCCAGGCGCTCATCAACAAGGGCATCGAGGAGGGCGCCACCCTCGTCGCCGGCGGTCCGGGCCTGCCCGAGGGCGTCAACAAGGGCTTCTATGTGCGTCCGACGATCTTCGCCGACGTCAAGCCCGAGATGACGATCTCGCGCGAGGAGATTTTCGGGCCGGTGCTGGTGATCATCGGCGCCAAGGACGAGGACGAGGCGGTCAAGATCGCCAACGACACGCCCTATGGTCTGGCCGGCTACGTCACCGCGCCGACGATCGAGAAGGCCCGCGAAATCGGCCGCAAGATCCGCGCCGGCAACGTCAATCTGCAGGGCGTCCCGAACGACCGCACCGCGCCGTTCGGCGGCTACAAGCAGTCCGGCAACGGCCGCGAATGGGGCCGGTTCGGTCTCGAGGAATACCTCGAGGTCAAGGCCGTCGCGGGCTACAACGCGGCTTGATCGGTGAGGATGCGTAGGGTGGGCAAAGCGAAGCGTGCCCACGATCTACGCCACGAACAAGAACGGTGGGCACGGCGCTCCGCGCCTTTGCCCACCCTACAAAGCGGGATGTCAACCGCCCAGCGCGCCCTGCGTATTCACGTAGAGCGCGTAGATCGACTGGCTGGCGGCCATGAACAGGCGGTTGCGCTTGAGGCCGCCGAAACAGACATTGGCGCAGCGCTCGGGCAGGGCGATACGTCCGATCGGCGCGCCGTCGGGTGCGAACACCATGACGCCGTCGAGCTCGGGCGAGCCCATGCCCCAGCCGCACCAGAGATTGCCGTCGACGTCGCAGCGCATGCCGTCCGGCGTGCCCGGACCGGCATCGATGTGGACGCGCTTGTTGGTGAGCTTGGTCCCATCGGCAGAGACGTCATAAGCGAGGATCTTGCGCGTCGGCACGCCGCGAGATTCGACGATGTAGAGGATGGATTCATCGGGCGAGAAGCACAGCCCGTTCGGCCCCAGCACGCCGTCCGCGACGATGCTCGCCTGGCCGCTGGCGCCGTCGATCCGGTACACGTGGGTGTCGATCTCCGGCTCGGCCTTGTAGCCCTCGTAATTGCCGAGCAGGCCGAAGGTTGGATCGGTGAACCAGATCGAACCGTCGGATTTGACGACGACGTCGTTCGGCGAATTCAGCCGCTTGCCGTCGAACGCGTCCATCAGCACCGTGATGGAGCCGTCATATTCGGTGCGGGTGACGCGGCGGCCGCCATGCTCGCAGCTGACGAGCCGGCCCTGCCGATCCCTGGTGTTGCCATTGGCGAAATTGGAGGGCTTGCGGAACACCGACACCGCGCCGGTTTCCTCTTCCCATTTCAGGATGCGCTGGTTGGGAATGTCGCTGCAGAGCAGATAGCGCCCGTCGCCGAACCACACCGGCCCCTCGGCCCAGCGCAGGCCCGTCGCCAGGCGTTCCACGGCGGACAGCTTGAGCCAGTATTTCTCGAAGCGCGGATCCAGCGCCTGGATCGCCGGATCAGGATAGAAAGTGGCAGGGCGCCAGCCCTGCGTGTGAGCGTTTCCGTCGGACATTTGGCTGGTCCCGTTATTGTGCCCTGGCGATCTCTGCTATCATCGGCTTGTCACGATCGCAAACCTGCGGACCCAACACGAGGGATGAAATGCCACGTATCTTGATGACCGGTGCGAGTGGTGGAATCGGCTCTTCCTTGCGGAAGCTGCTGCCGCCGATCTATCCGGACCTTCTGCTCAGCGACCTCCGCGCGCCCGCCGATCTCTCCAGCCAGGAGACCTTTAAGGCGGCCGATCTTGCCGACCTCGCCCAGGTCGAGGCGCTGTGCGAAGGCGTCGACGGCATCATCCATTTCGGCGGCTATTCGGTCGAGGGTCCGTGGAACGACATTCTGCAGGCCAATATCATCGGCGGCTACAACCTGTTCGAGGCGGCGCGCCGCAAGGGTGTGAAGCGCGTCGTGTTCGCGTCGTCGAACCATGCCGTCGGCTTCTATCCGCGCCACCGCAAGATCGACAATGACGTGCAGCCGCGTCCCGACGGCCGCTACGGCGTCAGCAAGGTGTTCGGCGAGGCGGTGGGCTCGCTCTATGCCGACAAGCATGGGCTGAAGGTGACGTGTCTGCGCATCGGCAATTTCGGCGAGAAGCCGCTCGACAAGCGCCGGCTGTCGATCTGGCTGAAGCCGGAGGATCTCGTCCAGCTCTGTCGTATCGGCCTGGAGCATCCGGACATCCATTTCGAGGTGCTCTACGGAGCGTCGCTGAACGAGCGCGCCTGGTGGGACAATCAGCGCGCCTATGATCTCGGCTATCGTCCGACCGGCCGCGCCGAGGATTTCCGCGAGCACGCTCTTGCCGAGCAGGCCAAGCTGCCCGCCGATCCGATCGGGGACTATTTCCAGGGTGGCGCGTTCTGCACCACGGAGTTCGATGGCGACATCAGCCGGATCATCGACTGGGGTTGAGACGACCTGCTCATTCCGGGGCGCAGCCGCGCCTCGGAATGACGACGACAGATAACAAGAAACAGAAACGAAGAGACTGACATGACCGACGGCTTGCGCAAGGGACTGACCGCTTACGGCGATGCCGGCTTCTCGCTGTTCCTGCGCAAGGCCTTCATCAAGGCGGCCGGCTATACCGATGACGCGCTGGATCGTCCGATCGTCGGTATCACCAATACCTACAGCGACTACAATCCCTGCCACGGCAACGTGCCGCAGATCCTGGAGGCGGTGAAGCGCGGCGTCATGCTGTCCGGCGCGATGCCGTTCGTGTTCCCGACCATCTCGATCGCCGAGAGCTTTGCGCATCCGACCTCGATGTATCTGCGCAATTTGATGGCGATGGAAACCGAGGAGATGATCCGCGCGCAGCCGATGGATGCGGTGGTCGTCATCGGCGGCTGCGACAAGACGCTGCCGGCGCAGATCATGGCCGCGGTGTCGGCCGATCTGCCGACGGTCGTCATTCCGGTCGGGCCGATGGTCGTCGGGCATCACAAGGGCGAGGTGCTCGGCGCCTGCACCGATTGTCGCCGTTTGTGGGCGAAGTATCGCGCCGGCGAGATGGACGACAGCGAGATCGAGGCGGTCAACGGCCGGCTCGCGCCGTCGGTCGGCACCTGCATGGTGATGGGCACGGCCTCGACCATGGCCTGTATCACCGAGGCGCTCGGCCTGTCTTTGCCGATGAGCGCCACGATCCCGGCGCCGCATGCCGAGCGCTTCCGCTCGGCCGAGGCCAGCGGCAGGGTCGCGGCGGAAATGGCCAAGGCGAAGGGGCCGAAGCCGAGCGAGCTGCTGACGCCGTCTGCCTTCAAGAACGCGCAGGTGGTGCTGCAGGCGATCGGCGGCTCGACCAACGGTCTCGTGCATCTCACCGCGATCGCCGGTCGAACGCCGCACACAATCGATCTCGACGCGTTCGACCGGATCGGCCGCGAAGTGCCGGTCCTGGTCGATCTCAAGCCGTCCGGCGATCACTACATGGAGCACTTCCACCACGCCGGGGGCGTGCCGAAGCTGATGAAGCAGCTCGGCGATCTCATCGATCTCGATTGCCGCTCGATCACCGGTCAGTCGTTCCGCGACATCGTTGCTGCCGCCGAGGACGTGCCCGGCCAGGATGTGATCCGCTCGCGCGATGACGCGATCAAGCCGGAGGGCGGCCTCGCAGTGCTGCGCGGCAATCTCGCGCCGCGAGGCGCCGTGATCAAGCACTCGGCGGCGAGCCCGAAGCTGCTCCAGCACACCGGGCGCGCCGTCGTGTTCGAGTCGGTCGAGGACATGACGCTGCGGGTCGATGATCCCGATCTCGACGTCTCGGCCGACGACGTGCTCGTGCTGCGCAATGCCGGGCCGAAGGGCGCACCGGGGATGCCGGAGGCGGGCTATTTGCCGATCCCGAAAAAGCTCGCGCGCGGCGGCACAAAGGACATGGTGCGGATCTCCGATGCGCGGATGAGCGGCACGGCGTTCGGCACCATCGTGCTGCACATCACGCCGGAGTCCGCCGTCGGCGGGCCGCTGGCGCTGGTGCGGACCGGCGATATGATCCGCCTCGATGTCGCCAAACGCAGCATCGACCTGCTGGTCGAAGACACAGAACTTCAGCGGCGACGCGCTGAGCTGAAGCCGGCGGCGATGCCTGACTGGGCCGAGCGCGGCTATGCGCATCTGTTTCATGAAACGATCCTGCAGGCCGATGACGGCTGCGATTTCGATTTCATGCGCAGGAAGGGAAAGGGTTGAGCGCAGTCCTATTTTCCCTTGCTGGTGAACCGCTTCACGGCGGCGCGGAATCCATCGGTATGCATGCAGTTGATGATCGCATCGCGCTCGGCGGCGAGCTGGTCCTCGACCGAACTGCTTGGTGCGCGATGGATCAGCGCCTTCGTCGCCGCGATCCCGGCCGGCATGTTCTGTGCCAGCCGTTGCGCCAGCGCCTCAGTCGCGGCAGCGAGTTCGGACGCTGGCACGACCTTCGCGACAAGGCCCCATTCATAGGCTTGAGCAGCCGTAAAGCTGTCCTCGGCCAGGAAGATCTGCAGCGCGCGTCGGACACCGGCGGTGGCGACGACGCCCACCGTGCCGCCGCCGTCGGGCGAGACGCTGAGCTTGGCATAGGCGGGCGTGAAGCGCGCTTCCTCGGCGGCGATGCAGAGGTCGGCGGCGAATGCGAGCGACATCCCGGCACCGGCTGCCGAGCCATGCACGCTCGCCAGCACGATCTTCGGCATGCGGCGCAGGCTGGCGATGAAGGCGTGGTAGTGATGCAGCAGCTCGCTCACGACCGGCGTGATTGTGTCGGCCTCGGCCGCGGCGCCGATCGTCTGCAGGTCGCCGCCGGCACAGAAGGCGCGGCCCTCGCCCTTGATCACCAGCACCCGGAGTGCCGGATCAGCCTCGACCTGCGCCGCGAGCTGCTCCAGGCGCTTGGCAATGGCGAGGTTGATGGCGTTGAACGCTGCCGGGCGGTCGAGGGTGATCATTGCGATCGGGCCGTCAATGCTCAGGCGAGCGGGTTCCGCGGCTGCGTCCGACATTCAGTCCTCCCTCGTATGGTTGTTGCCGCATTTTGAGCGCATAGCGGCCCGGTGACAATGGCGGGGAAGTCTGCGACAAGGCGGTTCCGCTGGCGCGACGGGAGGTAAACCCGCAGCAGGCAAGGCTTGCAAACACGGGATACGGATCAAATGGGGCAGGACGCAGTGACGAAGGGACCGGTGGTGATCGTAGGCGCGGGGCATGCGGGCTTTCAGCTCGCGACCTCGCTGCGTCAGGCAGGCTTTGCCGATCCCATCCACCTGATCAACGACGAGCCGCATCTGCCGTACCAGCGCCCGCCGCTGTCGAAGGCGTATCTCAAGGGCACCGGCGGTCCCGAGACGCTGATGTTCCGGCCGCAGAAGTTTTATGCCGACCAGACCATCGACCTCGTCTACGATCGAGTTGTCGTGGTCCACCGCGAGCAGCGCAAGGTGCTGCTTGCCTCGGGCAAGACGCTCGACTACGGCCACCTCGTGTTCGCGACCGGCGCGCGCAACCGCCTGCTCGATATTCCCAACGCCAATCTTCCGGCCGTGCGTTATCTCCGCATCCTCGACGACAGCGAAGCCTTGCGCGGGCTGCTCGGTGACGCCAAGCGCGTCGTCGTGATCGGCGCCGGCTTCATCGGCTTGGAATTCGCGGCGACCGCGCGCATCAAGGGCCTCGAGGTCGATGTGCTCGAGCTCGGGGCGCGGGTGATGGCGCGGGCGGTGACGGCGGAAATCTCCGACTACTTCCAGAAGCAGCATGCCGATGCCGGCGTGCGCATCCATCTCGGGGTGCAGTCCACCAGCATCGAGGCCGACGGCAACAAGGTGACCGGTGTCAGCCTGAGCGACGGCCGGCACATCCTGGCCGATCTCGTCGTGGTCGGCGTCGGTGTGCTGCCCAACGTCGAGCTCGCGGCGGAGGCGGGTCTGCAGGTCGCCTCTGGCATCGTGGTCGACGAATATCTCCTCACCCACGATCCGCACATCTCCGCAATCGGTGACTGCGCGCTGTTCGCCAGTCCGCGCTTCGGCGGGACCTTGCGACTCGAGTCGGTGCAGAACGCCACGGACCAGGCCCGCTGCGTCGCCGCGCGGTTGACGGGCGACGTCAAGCCGTACGACGGGCAGCCATGGTTCTGGAGCGACCAGGCCAATGACAAGCTCCAAATCGCGGGGCTCACCACGGGCTATGATCAGGTCGTGCTGCGCGGGGATCCGGCGCAAAAGGCATTCTCCGCATTCTGCTACAAGGAAGGCCGGCTGGTCGGCATCGAGTCCGTCAACAAGGCCGGTGACCACATGTTCGGCCGCAAGCTCTTGGCTGCGGGCGGCACGATCGATGCGGCCAAGGCTGCTGATGTGAGCTTCGACCTGAAGAGCGCTCTCGTCTAGAGCAGCGCGCGCACCTCCTCTGCTGTCGGCATCGATGGGCCGGCACCCATCCGCTGCACGGAGATGGACGCCGCAACGTTGGCGTAGGCGATGGCATCAGCGATCGCTGCGCTCTGAGACAGCCGCGCGGCCAGCGCGCCGACGAAGCAGTCGCCGGCGCCTGTGGTATCCACCGCTTTCACCGCGCGGCCCTCGACAAGCTTCGCGTCGCCGCCACGAACAGCGATCGCGCCGCGTGCGCCGAGCGTGACGCAGATCGTCTGGTCCGTGCGCGGATCGAGCGCCCCAACGGCATCGACGACCTGCTGCGGCGTTGGCGTGTCGCCGAGTTCGACGCCGGACAAGAAGCCCAATTCGGTTTCGTTGAGCACGAGGACGTCGACCAGAGCGAACAGTCCCTGAGCGAAGGTGCTGGCGGGAGCAGGGTTGAGGATCGTCGTCGCGCCGGCGGCTTTCGCGCGCTGGAAAAACGCGGCGATGCTCGCTTGCGGGATCTCGAATTGGCTCACCGCCACGTCGCCTTCCGCCAAACTCACGGCCCCGATGTCATCAGCACTGACTTCGGCGTTGGTGCCTGGGATCACCACGATCGTGTTGTCGGCATTCGCCAGCGTGATGATCGCCGTGCCCGTCGATGCGCTCGCGCTGTCCTTCACCGCCGCGAGATCGATGCCCTGATCGGCAAGGAATACGCGCAACTGCTCGCCGAACGCATCGCGGCCGAGACGGCCGATCATCACGGTCGGCGCGCCGAGCTTCGCGGATGACACCGCCTGGTTGGCGCCTTTGCCGCCAGGAAAATACATCACCGATTGCCCCGCGACGGTTTCGCCGACGCGGGGATGGCGCTCGGCGGTGGCCACCACATCCATGTTGATGCTGCCGGCAACGACGACCCGCCCCATCCGCTCTCTCCCCAACGGCCGCTAGACGCGGGCTTCGAATTCCTGCTTCACCAGCTCGATATCCGCGAGCGTCGGCAGGCCGGCCTCGTTGCCCAGCTTCTGGATCTTGAAGGTCGAGGCCGCGCGGGCGAACTCGAAATGCTCCTTCCAGCTCTTCGCGGGATTGGCGAGATACGAATACACATAGGCGCCATGGAACACGTCGCCGGCGCCGTTGGTGTCGATGACGCGCTCGCGCGGGATCGGATAGGCGGGCAAGGTATGCACTGCGCCGACCTCGTCGTACCAGAGCAGGCCCTTCTCGCCCTGGGTCACACCGCCGATGCGGCAGCCGCGGCTCTTGAGATAGTCGAGCATCTTCTCCGGCGTGAGGTCCATCTGCTCGCATAGCCGCTCCGCGACGATGGCGACGTCGATATATTCCAAAAGCTCATGCGTGTTGGTGCGCAGGCCGCCGCCGTCGAGCGAGGTCAGGATGCCGGCCTCGCGGCACAGTTTTGCATAATGCAGCGCCGCATCCGGCTGGTGGCCGTCGACATGCAGCGCCCGGCAATTGCCGAGATTGAGCAGCGGGAACGGATGGATGTGGGCGTCATCGCGGCAGCGAACGATCGCGCGCTTGCCGTCCTTCGGCATGATGAAGGACAGCGAGGAGGCGTTCACTTTCCGTGGATGTACGGAGATGCCGTATTTGGCGGTCATATCCTGGAACATCCGCCCCAGCCAGTCATTCGCAATCGTTGCGATCAGGTCGGGCACGATGCCCAGTTTGGCGCAGCAAAATGCCGCAGTGACCGCATTGCCGCCGAACGACACCGCGTAGTCGGAGGCGACGTGCTTCTCGTCTCCGGTCGGCATGTGGTCGGTGATGAACGTGACGTCGATGTAGGTCTGTCCGATGAAGAGGGCCTGCATTGGCATTTCTGTCTCACTCGAGGGGTGTTGCGGCCCCGGCGCCGCAGATTAGCAAGCGGTTAAAGCGGATCAACGCTGAAATTCTTCGTCAAATCGTCACCATGGTGGTTGAGATCGGCCCTTTGCAACCGGCGGCCCCCTGCCGCCCATGCACGGGTCGCGCTATGGTTGCCGGCCTGCAGGAGCAGATTCGGGAGTGGAAGATGACTGTCTATGCGGGTCCGGTCTTCGAGATGGCGACCAATCAGTTCAACGTGATTGCCGACCATCTTGGCATCCCAGGAGATGAGCGCGACCGGTTGCTGCTGCCCAAGCGGGCGATCACCGTCTCGTGTCCGATCCACAAGGACGACGGCACCATTGCCGTGTACGAGGGATACCGCGTCCAGCATCTTCTGACCATGGGGCCGACCAAGGGCGGCACCCGCTTTGCCCCGACCGTCGACATCGGCGAGGTCGCGGCGCTCGCGATCTGGATGAGCTGGAAATGCGCGCTGGTCGGGCTGCCTTATGGTGGCGCCAAGGGCGGCGTCAATGTCGACCTTTCGAAACTCTCGCGGCGCGAGCTCGAATCCCTGTCGCGCCGCTACATGCAGGAGATGATCCCCTTCGTCGGCCCGCACACCGACGTGATGGCGCCGGACATGGGCACCAACGAGCAGGTGATGGCCTGGTTCATGGATACGTATTCCATGTATCAGGGGCAGACCGTGACCGAGATCGTCACTGGCAAGCCGGTATTCTCCGGCGGCACGCTCGGGCGCCGCGAGGCGACGGGGCGCGGCGTCGCCCATGTCTCCCGCCGCGTGATGGATGAGCTCGGCATAGACCCTGCCAAGTCCACCGCCGTCGTGCAGGGTTTCGGCAATGTCGGCTCCTATGCCGCGCTCGGCTTCCACCAGATGGGCATGAAGGTGATTGCCGTCAGCGATCATACCGGCGCGCTCTACGATCCGCGCGGGCTCGATATCCCCAAGCTGATGGAGCATGCCAGCGCGCGGGGCAGCATCGCCGGCTTCTCCACGGAGCTCGCGTTCGACCCCAAGGACATTCTCACGCTGGCCTGCGACATCCTCGTTCCGGCGGCGGTCGAGCGCGTGATCGACGCCAACGTGGCGGCGAACCTGAAGTGCCGCATCGTGGCCGAAGCCGCCAACGGTCCGACCACGCCGGATGCCGATCTGGTGCTCGGCCAGCGCCGCAAGGAGATCTTTCTCATTCCCGACATTCTCTGCAACTCCGGCGGCGTCATCGTCAGCTACTTCGAATGGGTGCAGGATTTGCAGCAGCTGTTCTGGGAAGAGGAAGAGGTGATGCGGCGGGAGTACCAGATCCTCGACCGCGCCTTCGAGCGCATGCTGGCGCGCGCCAAGGCCGACAACATCGCGCACCGGACGGCGGCCATGGCGATCGGCGTCGAGAAGGTGCGCAACGCCAAGAACACGCGAGGGCTGTTCCCGTGATCACCGGTCTCGACCACGTCGTCGTCCTGCTCGAGGATATCAACGCGGGCAGCGCCGCGTTCGAGACGCTGCTGGGGCGCAAGCCGTCCTGGCAGAATTCGGGCGACGGCGCCGACCGCGTGCTGTTCACGCTCGACAATATGACCCTGGAATTGATGGCGCCGGTGGGCCAGAGCCCCGGCGCCGACCGCATCCGCAACGTCCTCAAGATCTGGGGTGAGGGGCTCGCCAGCATCTGCTTCGCGACATCGGACATCGGCAAGATGCATCGGCGGCTCGAACGCGTGGCGCTGAAGCCGGACCCGATCGCCGAGGTCGACAGCACCGACCGCGTTTCGGGTGCGACGTTGCACTGGAAGCGTACGCGCGCGATGACCGATCTCACCCGCGGCGTGCGCATGTTCTTCCTGGAGCTCGCAGGGCCGCGGCCGGTGTCGGAGAAGACCGCCGACAGCGCGGTGCTCGGCCTCGACCACATCGTCGTCTCCACCGAGGATCCCGAGCGGGCCGCTGCCCTTTACGGCGCGCGGCTTGGCCTGGACATGGCGCTCGACCGCAGCCACCAGGAATGGGGTCAGCTGATGTTCTTCCGCTGCGGCGACCTGATCGTCGAGGTGGTGAAGCGCCCAGTCGCCGGCAACGACAAGGCCAACGACAAGCTGTGGGGCCTGAGCTGGCGCGTCGCCGACATCGAGGCCACCCGCGCCCGCCTGCTCGCGGCAGGCTTGCAGGTCTCCGAGCCCAGGGCAGGGCGCAAGCCCGGCACGCGAGTGATGAGTCTCTACAGCGGCACCTGCGGCATTCACACGCTGATCCTGGAGAAGACGCCGCAAGCGGCGGAGTGAGGTGGTTGGCTGCGGCGCATGAGTCAGACCTTGCCCCACGCGGCGCATTTGATGGAAACCTGCTTCGGTCCTCAGACCGCGCTCTTTGATCCTCACCCTGAGGAGCCCGCCGAAGGCGGGCGTCTCGAAGGGCGAGGCCAGCGGCCTCATGGTTCGAGACGCGCCTGCGGCGCTCCTCACCATGAGGGGGGAGATCGCAGCGTGCCTCTTTAGCGCGTGCGTGAGCAGCATGGTCATGGCGACACAGGCCGCATCCCAGGCCGGCGGCACGTGATATAGATCGCCGACGTTCTCGGAGCCTCGTTCCCGCCGATGTCGCTGTCTGATCCCGCTGCCGCCATGCGTCCGCGCCGCGTCTTCATGCTTGGCGCAACCGGGACGATCGGCCGCGCCACCGTGCGCGCGCTCGTCGCGCGCGGGCACGAGGTGGTCTGCTTCGTCCGTTCGCGCAGCGACGCTGTGACGATCCCGGGCGCCACCGTCAGGACCGGCGACGTCACCGATCCCGTCTCGCTCGCGCGCGATGGTTTTCGCGGCGAACATTTCGACGCCATCGTGTCCTGCATGGCGTCGCGGACCGGCGTGCCGAGAGACGCCCAGGCGATCGACTATCAGGCTCACGTGAACGTTCTGAATGCGGTCCGCGATGCAGGCGTCACGCAGTTCGTGCTGCTGTCGGCCATCTGCGTGCAGAAGCCGCTGCTGGCATTTCAGAAGGCCAAGCTGGCGTTTGAAGCGCAACTGATGACGGCAGGCCTGACGTACTCCATCGTCCGTCCCACTGCGTTCTTCAAATCCCTGTCGGGCCAGGTCGCGCGCGTGCGGCAGGGCCGGCCTTATCTCGTGTTCGGCGATGGCCGTCTCACCGCCTGCAAGCCGATCAGCGACGCCGATCTCGGCGACTATCTCGCCGGCTGTCTCGACGACGAAAGCCGCTGGAATCGCGTGCTGCCGATCGGCGGCCCCGGACCCGCGATCGCGCCGATCGAGCAGGCCGAGCACCTGTTTGCGCTGCTCGGACGCAAGCCGACCATTCGCCGCGTGCCGGTGGCGTTGCTCGACGTCATCATCGGCGGGCTCGACATCGCCAAGCGCCTCGTGCCGTCGCTCGCCGACAAGGCCGAACTCGCTCGCATCGGCCGCTACTACGCGACGGAGTCGATGCTGGTGTTGAATCCAAGCACAGGCGGCTACGACGCCGACGCGACGCCGTCGACAGGTTCCGAGACTTTGTTCGACTACTACGCCAGGCTTATCCGCGGCGAGGCCGAAGCCGAACGCGGTGACCACGCGGTGTTTTGAGCTTAGATATCGCCTCGTCATGGCCGGGCTTGACCCGGCCATCCATCACTCTTCGCGAGGAGGATGGATGCCCGGGTCAAGCCCGGGCATGACGAGCAATCTATTGAAGCGCCTCCGCGCGGCCTCATTGTTCGCGCCGTCATTGCGAGGAGCGAAGCGACGAAGCAATCCAGGGTCACGCGCGTGGTCCTGGATTGCGTCGCTGCGCTCGCAATGACGGTGGTGAGAGTCGTTTTGGCGCAGTGAGGCCTACGTTGACTGTGGTGGTGAAACATGCGGTCACCATCTCGCGGCGCGTTTCGCGTCCGAGCTTTGCCTTTCGTCCTGCCCTCTCCTAAAAAGAGGGCACGGGGAATGCCGGGCGCTGGCCGCACCCATGGCCCGCCTGCGGAAAAAAATGCAGGCGGCAGGAACCACAGGTTCAGCCGAGAAACACCCGGCATTCCCCGCGCGATGGTTTGACGGCTGCTTCGCGCTCTCCCCGGTGCGCCGGGCTTTCTGGCCACCGTTGCCCGCGCGGCGCGTGAGCGCCGACGCAGACGTGACACCAGCTTCGGGGTGTCAGGACCACGCGACTTGACCGTGCGCATCGCTGCCGTTCGTCCGGGTGGAAACCCACGCCGCAGCACCGACACGCCCACCGCATCCCGCCTCGACGTTCGTGACGACCGCGAAGCGTCCCTCGTGTGAGACGGGATGAGACAAGATATACATGAATTCTGAAAAAAAGAAAGAGGAATTTTTCGGCTAAGAGTTATTGCCAATATCTATCCGAAGACCAGGGTCCAGACGCGCTCCGGCAGATCTAAGTTAGCGACAGACCGCGCTGCTTCGAGAATATGGAACCCTAACCAGGGCATTGCATAGCCGACGATGCCGACTGCAAGTAAAACCTGAGCGGCTAGTCCCAGGAACGCTCCCAAAAACGTTTGGACTGTGAGTACGAGCGAGATCCAAGCGCGATCAAACGGCGCCACTGCTTGGCCTTTTGGAAGGAATCTCAGCAATAGCCACCTTACTCCCGGAATACCGCGCAAAAATGCTACTCCTCCGAACATCAGATTCACAAAGCTTGGGATCATGGACGACAGTAAAAGCACATACAGCCACCAATACTCCGGCTCAGCTGGATGGTTAGCTATGCCGTCAAATATCGGTTGCAAAGGAAGAACGCGCTGACCGCCGTTGTGAACCCTCACAGTATCGAACGCCTGAACACTTAAGACCATTGCGAGCGCCAGAAGCGTAATGATGATTGTCGCGAGAACCGCATCTATAAGCGCAAAAAAGTATGGCCACCATCCGCCCCGTTCCAGCCCTCGGTGCAGGAGTGCTCGTGTCAGTCCCAGTGAAGCCCAATCAAAGGGAGCGTTGATCAGTGTGAGAAGACCGAGAAAAAGCAGGAGTGGGCCTGACGAATCAGAAGATCCCTTTGATGCAAAAAGAGCTGGCGAAGCAATGCAACAGGCAATCATCCCGGCTGTAAGCGCTGAAAGAAATATCCCCTGTCTATCGTTCGCTTCGGCGAGAACGCTTACGGCCCATCCGATAGGGTATATAATGACAAACGCGAACGCAAATGCTGAGGCAATTGTGACCGCAACAGCGATAACAATGAAAGATAGGGCAATGATTACTATGGCGGGGCTGCTGCCGTAGTAAGGGCTGGCCGCCGCGCTGGCGATCGAGAAAGCGCCAGAGACGACCACCACAAAGATGGCAGCAAAGAACACTGTGAAAGCGACGGCGAGCGCGCCAGCATATCGGAACGAGAGAGAGCCGGTCGTTGCGATAGCGATTGCTATAGCACACACTCCGTAGACAACTATTATGTTGCTGCCAACGCTCGCGAAGATTGTCGCGATAGCTAGAATCAATGCGATCCATGCGAGAATGTTGGTCTTGTTCTTGGCACGATGTGACAGCCAGACTGCAAAAGCAGTCACTGCACCCAATGGTATAGCAACTGCCCGTTCCCATGCGGAGTGACTGGCTTTCAGGCCCAAGGCGGTCTCTGCTGGACCAGCGTGGCCAGATATCATCCAGATCAGGACGATCGTTGCGAACGGATAAATCAGCGCCAGCCAAAGGCAACGATCGAATGCGGGGACTGTCCAGAGTGGTGCTGGTGTGGCTAGGCCGAAAGCTCGAGGAAACAGTGAGCGGTTCGCCATGCCGACATCTCCTAAGAAGCGCTCAACCCCATTGAGAAATGCGCTTAGGAGACTGTTGTAGATCCGCGTGGCAATATTTGTTCCGGCCAGACTTTCACGTAGCGCGTCATAGGCAGCTCTTGCTGCGCTTCCTTTACGTGCTCCTCCGGAGCTGAGCACTCCAAATGTCCGATGGTACAGCACGGAAAAAATGAACGTGCACATCCCTGCAGCTAGCGCAAGACCGGCGGTCAGAGCAGCAGTCATCTGAGCTGAGCCGCCAGCTAACCAAGCTACGATCGCGCCGGCTACGCTTGAAAGGCTATGACCCACTATCGTCAAAAAACTACTGTCCAGCGGCTGTCCGGCCATCGCCACGCCTACCTTCATAGGCTCAACCACAAGTAATGATGTTCATATTTGAAGATTTTACGTGAATGGTCAATCCTGCAGTTGAGGAGACGCGAACGAAAATGCGCATTCTGTCTCTCGCGTGATCCTGACCGGTTGAGGCGCGCGATTTAGTGATGTGGGGTCAGCATGTGCGTGATCGGTAGATTTAGCGCGGCAACCGAAGCCGAAGCCAAGTGCTTGCTTGAGCGTGCTTCCTCTCACCCCTCAGCTACACACGGCACGCTCGCAAAGCCGCGAAACCGCACCCGCCCGCCGCGCACCGGCTCGCCCGCGAGCTGATAGTTCGGAAACCGGCTCACAAACCGCGCGATCGCCACTGCGCCCTCCAGGCGTGCCAGCGCCATCCCCGCGCATTGATGCGCGCCCGTGCCGAAGGCGAGGTGGCGGTTGGCGAGGCGGGTGATGTCGAAGCGTTCGGGGTCGTCGAACTGGGCGGGGTCGCGGTTGGCGGCGCCGATGCACAGGGTGACGGAGGTGCCGGCGTCGAGCATCACGCCGCCGAGTTCGACAGCCTCCGTCGTCATGCGATTGCCGAGCTGGTTGGAGCTTTCGTAGCGCAGGATTTCCTCCACGGCGGTGCGGATCAAGGCGGGCGCCTCAAGCAGCTTCCGGCGCTCTTCCGGATGCTGGCACAGCAGCACGAGGCCGTTGCCGATCAGGTTGGTCGTGGTCTCGTGTCCGGCGTTGAGCAGGAAGATGCAGTTGTGCAGCAGCTCCTTTTCGCTGAGCCGCTCGCCGTCGGCCTCGCCCTGGATCAGCCGCGTCAACACGTCGCGCTCGGGATGGCCGGGCGCGGCGCGGCGGCGCGCGACCAGCGTTTCGAGATAGGCGAGGAAGTCACCGACGGCCGTGTTGCCGCGGGCAAACTGCGCAGGCGTCAGCACCGGCTCCAGCGCGCCGAGAATGGCGAGCGACCAGTCGCGCAAGGGGGCGCGTTCCTCATGCGGCACGCCGAGCAGATTGCCGATCACCTCGATCGGGATCGCCGCGGCGAAATCCTCGATCAGCTCGAATGTCTGCTTGGCCGCAATCCGGTCCAGCAGCCCGTCGACCAGCGCGATCAGCGCCGGCTCCATCTCGGCGATCGCGCGCGGCGACAGCGCGCCCATGATCAGGCGGCGGACGCGCGTATGCGCCGGCTGGTCGTTGAATACGAGGCTGGTGGTGTGATGCTCGTACAAGAGCGAGTCGCCGTATTTCGGCGCGAACTCGCGCTTCTTGTCCGACGAGAACACCTTGGTCACCTTGTAGGCGGTGACGAGATCGTCATAACGCGTGAGAAAACAGGAGCCGTTGCGCAGGCGCTTGACCGGGGCATGCCGGCGCAGCGCGCGATAGGTCGGGTAGGGGTCGGCATAGAACTCCGGCGTCAGGCTCTCGAGGTCGAAGCTTTCGGCGAGCGCTGCGTCGTCGGTCATGTCAGGTCCTCCCGGCCGATTCTCGTTTGTTGCGGCGACGGTCGCATGGACGGAGAGGGAAGAAAATCCGCCTGGCGGTGTGTCTCTCCCGGGTCACCACCCATGCGTGCCGCAGATCCGCCTTAGTGTAACGGTACCAAATTGCCTTCGGCGCTGCTGTTTCTCAGTAATGATTTCAGGGACTTGGCTGCCGAACCCTGCTGCGCCGCGGCATGTTTCTTGACATCAATCAAGTGAGTATTTACTCACAGGCGATGTCCACTTTGCGCATGACAAGCGATCTCCGGAGGCAGCTGATCCTCGGTGCGGCCAAGCGCTGCTTCGCGCGTCATGGCTATGCCGGCACCACGACCAAGAGCGTGGCCGCGGCCGCCGCCATTTCTGAAGCGCTGCTGTTCAAGCATTTCTCCTCGAAGGCGGCGCTCTATGCCGAGATCCTGAGCGAGGAATGCGAGACCGATCCGGATTTCGAGCTGCTGCTCGGGCAGGAACCTTCGACCGCGACGGTGGTCAAGCTGATGGCCGGGATGGTGCGCCATTTTCTCAGCATCGCCGACGGTCCCAACGACCAAGAGGAGCAGCGGCTGCGGCTGATGGCGACCAGCCATCTCGACGATGGCGAGTTCGCGCGGCTCATCTACGCCAAGATCGATGACCTGATCGGCGCCAAATTCGTTGACTCGCTGGAAACGGCCTTCGCCTGTGGTGATGCCGTTCGATCAGCAGCCACGCCGCGTGACCTGTTCTGGTTTGCGCATCATACCGTGTTGATGGCCGCATTGACGCGGCTTCCATCGACCCCGTGTCTGGCTTATGGAACCGCAGCGAGCCTGGAGCGCCAGCTCAGCGAGTTCATCCTGCGCGGCATCGGACTGACCGACGCCGCGATCGCGTGCTATCTCGACCACGAATTGTCGCAACCTCCGGCCCGGCCGGCGACGGCAGAAAGTGCATGACATGAACATTGCGACGGAACCCAAGCTCTCTGGAAAGCCGTTCGACGACAAGCCGCGCAAGCGCACCCGCCCGGTGCTGTGGTTCATCATCGTCGGCATCCTGCTCGCGGCGCTGGTTGGCGGCTTCGTGTGGTTCAACATGTTCCGCGACAAGATGATCGCGCAGTTCTTCGCCAACATGAAGCCGCCGCCGATCAATGTCAGCGTCGCCACGGCGACGCCGGAGACAGTGCCGAACCTGTTGACCGCCGTCGGCGATCTTGCCGCCGTGCATCAGGTCAACGTCACCTCGGATGCGTCGGGCCGCATCACCGACATCATGTTCACGCCGGGTACGACGGTGAAGCAGGGCACGCCGCTGGTGCAGCTCTATGACGCGCCGGAGCAGGGCGATCTCGCCAACTACAAGGCGCAAGTGACGGTGGCGCAGCTGTCGCTCGAGCGCGCCAAGCAGCTGGCGTCGCGCCAGTTCGGCCCGCAGGCGACCGTCGACCAGGCCCAGGCCGCCTACGATCAGGCGCAGGCCGGTGTCGCCAAGACCGAGGCGCTGATCGCGCAGAAGCTGGTGCGCGCGCCGTTCGACGGCGATCTCGGCGTCCGCAAGGTCGAGGTCGGCCAGTATCTGTCCGCCGGCACGCAGATCGTGTCGCTGACCGACCTGTCGCAGCTGTGGGTCAACTTCACGGTGACCGAGAAGGACAGTGGCCAGCTCAAGGTCGGGCAGACCGTGCGCATCGGCGTCGACGCCTATCCGGGCAAGACCTTCGAGGGCAAGATCACCACGATCGAGCCGCAGATCGCGACCGACACCCGCAACATCCGCGTGCAGGCGACGATCGCCAATCCCGAGCACATCCTGAAGCCCGGCATGTTCGCCACCACCACCGTGGTGCTGCCGGACAAGCCGCCGGTGCTGACGGTGCCGGAGACCGCGGTCGACTACACGCTGTATGGCGACTCCGTGTTCGTCATCAACGAGAAGAAGACCGACGACGGCAAGACCACGCTGACCGCCGACCGCACCTATGTGCAGACCGGCGATCGCATCAACGGCCGCGCCGTGATCATCAAGGGCCTGAAGGAGGGCGACCGCGTCATCGCCGTCGGCCAGCTCAAGATCCAGTCCGGCGCTGCGGTTGCGATCTCGACCGATCCGCCGCCGCCGGTGCCGGCGAAGCCGCCGCGCTACTGAGCGAACATCTGAGCCAATGCCGGGCCGCCGCGAGCAGGCGGCCCGTTCGGTCCTCACCTGACGTCTGCTGACAGGATTGCCGCGATGCGTTTCACCGATATCTTCATCAAGCGGCCGGTGCTGTCGCTGGTGGTCAGCATGCTCATCCTGCTGCTCGGCCTGCGCGCCGCCTTCGAGCTGCCGATCCGGCAATATCCAAAGCTGTCGAACACGGTCGTGAACGTCACGACGGTCTATCCCGGCGCGTCCGCCGACCTGATCCAGGGCTTCATCACCACGCCGCTGGAGCAGGCCGTCGCCTCGGCCGAGGGCGTCGACTACATCACCTCGTCGTCGGTGCAGGGCACCAGCACGATCCAGGTGTTCGTCAAGCTCAATTTCGATCCGAACCAGGCGCTCACCGAGGTGCTCGCCAAGGTGAATTCGGTTCGTTACCTGATTCCGAAGGAGTCGAACGACCCGATCGTCACCAAGACCACGGGGCAGACGACCTCGGTGATGTATCTCGGCTTCTCCAGCGAGGAGCTGTCGGGGTCGGCGATCTCGGACTATCTCACGCGCGTCGTTCAACCGGTGCTGTCGACGGTGGATGGCGTCGCCGCCGCGAACATCCTGGGCGGCCAGACCTTCGCGATGCGCATCTGGCTCAATCCGGAAAAGATGGCCGGCCGCAACGTCTCGCCGACCGACGTGGCGACGGCGATCGCCGCCAACAACTTCCAGTCCGCCGCCGGTCAGGCCAAGGGCTATTTCATCGTCTCCAACGTCACGACCAATACCGGCCTGACCGACGTCAACCAGTTCAAGCGGATGATCGTGAAGGCCAAGGACGGCGGCTTCGTCCGCATGGAGGACATCGCGACCGTCGAGCTGGCGGCGCAAAGCACCGACGCCAGCGTCGCCTTCAACGGCGAGCGCGCGATCTTCATCGGCGTCGACGCCACGCCGCAGGGCAATCCGCTCAACATCGTCAAGGGCGTGCGCGCGCTGTTCCCGGACCTGGAGCGCAATCTGCCGCCGTCGATGAAGATGAAGGTGGCCTACGATTCCACCAAGTTCATCCAATCCTCGATCGACGAAGTCGAGCACACGCTCGGCGAGGCCGTGCTGATCGTCATCGTCGTCATCTTCCTGTTCCTGGCGTCGCTGCGCTCGGTCATCATTCCCGTCGTCACGATCCCGCTCTCTCTGATCGGCGTCTGCACGATGATGCTGGCGCTCGGCTTCTCCATCAACCTGCTGACCCTGCTCGCCATGGTGCTCGCGATTGGCCTGGTCGTCGACGACGCCATCGTGGTGGTGGAGAACATCCACCGCCATCTCGAGGAGGGCAAGACACCGGTGCAGGCGGCGCTGCAGGGCGCGCGCGAGATCGTCGGACCCGTCATCTCGATGACGATCACGCTGGCTGCGGTGTACGCGCCGATCGGCTTCCTCGGTGGCCTGACCGGTTCGCTGTTCCGCGAATTCGCGTTCACGCTCGCAGGCTCGGTGATCGTCTCCGGCGTCATCGCGCTGACCTTGTCGCCGATGATGTGCTCGGTGCTGCTGACGAGCGCGGAGGAGGGCCGTTTCGCTCGGCTCGTCAACCGCGTGTTCGGCGCGATGACCCGCTGGTATGGCCGGCAGCTCGACCGCTCGCTCGACTACCGGCCGGTGACCGGCCTGTTCGCGCTGACGATCCTCGGGCTGGTGGGCTTCCTCTATATGCACACCTCCAAGGAGCTGGCGCCGGAGGAGGATCAGGGCATCGTGTTCTCGATCACCAAGGCGCCGAAATACGCCAATATCGACTACATCAATTTTTACACCGACAAGGTCGACAAGGCGTTCGCGAAGTTTCCGGAGACCGACCTGCGCTTCATCCTGAACGGCATCCAGGGCCCGCAGGGCGGCTTTGCCGGAATGCTGCTGAAGCCCTGGGACGAGCGCACGCGCTCCTCGATCAAGCTGAAGCCGCTGGTGCAGGCGGAGCTGTCCAAGATCGAAGGCATCAATGCCTTCGCCTTCAACCTGCCGGCGCTGCCGGGCGGCCCCGGCGGCCTGCCGGTCCAGATGGTGATCAGCTCGACCAGCGGCTTCCAGGCTGTCTATGAGCAGATGGCCAAGCTGAAGGACGCCGCGCGCAAGAGCGGCATCTTCATCGTCTCCGACAGCGATCTCGACTTCAACCAGCCGGTGGTGAAGGTTTGGATCAACCGCAGCAAGGCGAGCGATCTCGGCATCACCATGCAGTCGATCGGCAACACGCTGGCCGTGCTGCTCGGCGGCAACTACATCAACCGCTTCAACCTCGAGGGTCGCTCCTACCAGGTGATCCCGCAGGTGCCGCGCGACAAGCGGCTGTCGCCGGAATCGCTGGCCGGCTACTACGTCGCGAGCGCGACGGGCCAGCAGGTGCCGCTGTCGACGGTGGTCAATATCGAGACCGCGACCGACCCGAACTCGCTGACGCATTTCAACCAGCTCAACTCGGCCACCTTCTCGGCGGTGCCGATGCCGGGCGTCACGGTCGGCCAAGCGGTCGACTTCCTGGAGAAGCAGGCCAAGAACCTGCCGTCGGGCTTCAGCCATGATTATCTCGCCGACGCCCGGCAATACGTCCAGGAAGGCAATCAGCTCGCCATCACCTTCGGCTTCGCGCTGATCATCATCTTCCTGGTGCTGGCGGCGCAGTTCGAGAGCCTGCGGGATCCGCTGGTGATCATGATCAGCGTGCCCATGGCGATCGTCGGCGCGCTGATCCCGCTGTTCTTCGGGCTGGCGACGATGAACATCTACACCCAGGTCGGTCTGCTCACGCTGGTCGGCCTGATCACCAAGCACGGCATCCTCATGGTGGAGTTCGCCAACGAGCTGCAACTGAACGAGGGTGTCGACCGCCGCACCGCGATCCAGACCTCGGCACGCATTCGTCTGCGGCCGATCCTGATGACCACGGCAGCGATGGTCACCGGCCTGATCCCGCTCTTGACCGCGTCCGGCGCCGGCGCCGCCAGCCGCTTCTCGATCGGCCTCGTCGTCGTCGCCGGCATGTCGATCGGCACGCTGTTCACGCTGTTCGTGCTGCCGGCCGTCTACACCGTCATCGCCACCGACCACCAGGCCGCGGCGAAGTCGAAGCGCGCCCGCGAGATCGCCCAGTTCGATGCCGAGCCGGACCACGCGCTGAAGGCGACGTGACGCGAGCGTTCATCTGATAATCAACGGCGGCTGCTATGGCAGCCGCCGTTTTGTTTTGGAGGTCTTTCAACACCCCCAGCTGTCGTCCCGGCGAACGCCGGGACCCATAACCACCGGCGGGTGTTGTTGCGCGAGACGGTCACTCCGCGCCTGCCTCGAACCGCTGTCGGTGGCTATGGGTCCCGGCTCGGAGGCCGGGACGACAGCGAATGTGGAGCGGCTGCGATGATTGATCTGTCAGGCGCATGATCGCGAGGCCTCCTCCGCGAGGCCTCACTCCTCCTGCTGCGGATCCAGCGCGTCGCGCAGGCCGTCGCCCAGCAGGTTGAGCGACAGCACGACCAGGAAGATCGCGAGCCCCGGCCAGATCGCCATCCACGGCGCGTTGGTGAGGAAGCGTTGTGCGGCGTTGAGCATGCTGCCCCAGGACGGCGCCGGCGGCTGCTGGCCCAACCCCAGGAACGACAGCGCGGCCTCGGCGATGATGGCGGCGGCGACCGACAAGGTCGCCTGCACCAGCAGCGCCGGCATGATGTTCGGCAGGATGTGCCGGACGGCGATCTGCAGGTCGGTGTCGCCGACGCTGCGCGCGGCCTCGACATACTCTTCGACCTTGACGCTCAGCACCTCGCCGCGCGTGAGCCGGACGAAGATGGGGGTCGCCGAGATGCCGATCGCGATCATCGCGTTGCCAAGGCTCGGCCCAAGGAACGCCGCCAGCGCGATCGCCAGGATCAGGAACGGGCAGGCGAGCATCGCGTCGGTGATGCGGCTGATCAGCGCGTCGATGACGCCGCCGCGATAGCCGGCGATCATGCCGATCGGCACGCCGATCGCCAGCGCGATGACGACGGAGATCGCGCCCGCCATCAGCGAGGCGCGCGCGCCATGGATGACACGGGCCAGCACGTCGCGGCCGAGATCGTCGGTGCCGAACCAATGCGCCGCCGACGGTGCTTTCCGCACCAGCGCCCAGCTCGTCTTGATCGGATCGTACGGCGCCACTAGCGGGGCTGATATTGCGAGCAGGATGAAGGCCGTGATCAGGCCGAGCCCGACCATGGCTCCCTTGCGCTTCACCAGGCGGCGCCAGGTGCGCTGCATCGGCCGCTCGAGCGGGGCGAGGGTGCGGATGCCCGGTGCTGACAGCGTGGTCTCGGCCATGTCAGCTCCTCAGCCGCGGATTGACGAGCACATAAGCAAGATCGGCGATCAGGTTCAGCATGATGTAGACGGTGGCGGTGACCAGCACGACGCCCTGCACGACGGCGTAGTCGCGGTTGAACACGGCGTCGACGATCAGCTTGCCGAAGCCGGGGATGGAGAAGATCTGCTCGGTCAGCACCGCGCCGGAGAGTAGCGTACCGAGCTCCAGCGCGCCCAGCGTGATGACGGGCGTCAGCGCGTTGCGCAGCGCGTGGCGCAGGATGACCTGGCGCTCCGAGATGCCCTTGGCGCGGGCGGTGCGGATGTAGTCGCTGCCCAACACCTGCAGCATGGCGCTGCGGGTGTGGCGCATCAGGATCGCGGCGATGGCGTTGCCGAGCACGAAGGCCGGCATGATGGTCGCGGCGAGGCTGGCGCGCCAGTCCTCGGCCAGCGAGACATAGCCTGAGGCAGGCAGCCAGCCGAGCTGGATCGAGAACACGAAGATCAGCATGATCCCGAGCCAGAAATTCGGCGTCGAGATCCCCCACAGTGCAAACAGATTGGCGGCATAGTCCCAGGCTGTGCCGCGCTTCACGGCGGAGATGATGCCGGCGGGAATGCCGATCAGGAACGCGATCACGATCGCCATCGACGCGAGCTGCAAGGTCACCGGCAGCTTCTGCAGGATGAGATCGCGCACCGGCATCTTGATGCGCAGCGACTCGCCAAAATCGCCTGTGAGCACGCCCTTGATCCAGTAGCCGTACTGGACGGGCAGGGGCTGATCGAGGCGATACTGCTTGCGGATTTGCTCGATGACAGCGGGATCACGCTCCTCGCCAGCCATGACGAGGGCGGGGTCGCCGGGCAGCAGCTGCTGCAAGGAGAAGATGAGGATCGAGACGAAGATCAAGGTCGGGATGATCTGCGCGAGGCGGCGGGCGAGGAAGGTCAGCATGGCCAGAGCCTCGCGCGCCGAGGAGCATGCTCACGATGAGCAACCCCCAGCGTTCCTTCCCCCACAAGGGGGGAGGGAGCGCAGCGGGCGCGGGGCGTCAGTGTCGCCTCCCAATAAGCAGGGGCCACGTCATCGCTCACTTCAGCTTCAGCCCCACCACGCGCAGCAGACCGTCCGGCATCGGCTTGAAGCCCTGGAGCTTCGTGGTCTGCGCGAACAGGAACTTGCGATGGTAGAGGTAGAGGATCGGCTCGTCGGCCTGCTGCTCGCGCACCAGCGTTTCGTAGATCGCCTTGCGCTTGGCCGGGTCGGTGACGAGGCGGGCGTCTTCCAGCGCCTTGTCGGCGGCGGCGTTGCTCCAGGCGCTGTAGTTGAGCGCGGCACCCGAATGCAGGTGGTTGTAGGTGTTGCCGTCGGGATCGCTGCGGCCGCTCCATTCCAGCGAGAAGGCCTGATACTCGCCGGCCTCGGCCTGCTTCAGCGCCGTGGCGAACTCGGTCACGCGGATCTTGAGGTCGAAACCGGCCTCGGCGGCCATCGCCTGCAGTACCTGCGCTGCGGCCTCGCTCTCGCTGTCCTTCGACACCATGAAGTCGACCGTCAACGGCGGCGTCACGCCGGCCTCCTTCAGCAGCGCCTTGGCCTTCTCGAGGTCGCGGCCGCGCACCGGGAAGGCGGTCTGGTAGTAGGGATTCTCGGGATTGACGAACTGATTGCCCGGCTTGAACTCGCCGTTGAACACCACCTGGTTGAGCGCCTCACGGTCGATCGACAGGTCGAGCGCCTGGCGCACCTTGGCGGACTGGCTCAGCGGGCCCTTGGCCTTGTCCTTGCCGATGTTGAGCGTGAGACCGCGATAGCCGAGGCTGGTCCCGGTCGACAGCTTCAGGCGCTTGTCGCTGGTGACGTCCTTGATATCGGTCGCTAGCAGCCGCTCGATGATGTCGAGGCTGCCGGATTTGAGGTTCGCCAGCCGCACGGTGGAGTCGACGATCGGCTGATAGACGATCTTGTCGATGAAGACGTTGTCCTTGTTCCAGTAGTCGGCGAACTTCTCGAACACGATGCGGTCCTGCTGGACGCGCTCGACGAATTTGTAGGGACCGGCGCAGACCGGGCGCAGGCCGAACTTGTCGCCGGCCTCCTTAGCGGCCTTCGGCGACACCATCATGCCGGCGCGGTCGGTGAGCTGGGCGAGCAGCGGCGAGAACGGCGTCTTCAGCACCAGCTTGATCGTGAGGGGATCGACGACATCGACATGGTCGAGCGAGGCGATCTCGGGCTTGCGGAACGAGCCTGGTGTCGAGAGATGGCGGTCGAGCGAGAACTTCGCTGCCTCGGCATCGAACGGCTCGCCGTCCTGGAATTTCACGCCGGGCCGCAGCTTGATAATGACCTCCTTGCCGTCGGCGGAGGTCTCGTGCGACAGCGCGAGCTGCGGCACGATGTTCAGCTTCTCGTCGATATCGAACAACTTGTCGCAGACGGCGGCGAACACGATGCGGCCGACATAGGTCCGCGCCATGGTGGGATCGAGAATGTCGGCATCCTCGGCCAGTCCGATGCGCAACGTGGTCTGTGCCTGCGCAGCCGGGCTGCACGTCACCATCACAGTGGCCGCCGCAGCGGCCAAGCACCAATTCCTGATCATCGGATGTCCCCTACGAATGCAGCCTGCGCTGTTGCACTAATCATACCAACCCCAGCCAGATGCAGTCCTTCCGGGGCTCATGTCGGGTTCGCGAGCGCCGCGGCGATGCCGGCATCGATGGTGGCGCGATCGGTCACGCCAGCCGGGTTCTCGCGGGTCGGCATGAACTGCCGGAACACCGCCCAATGCTTGCGGCTCACGCTCTCCAGCCGCTCGAGTTCGGCGAGCGGATCGGGATGATCGTCGACGCGCAAATCGAGCTCGGACCATTCGTCCTTGCCGTGCACGAGCAGTGCGGCCGACTGCCTGCCGCGCTTGTCGCCGCCGGCGGCCTCGCCAGCCTTCATCGCCGCGATCAGGCGCTGCGCGAAGGGCAGGGCGCTGTGGGCGAGATACGCGTTCGCGGTTTCGTTCAGCACCTGCGGGCCGGCCAGCATGTTGCCGGCAATCGAAAAGCCCTGGCCTTCGAGATGGCCGCACCAGTCGATGCAGTCGCGGCCGGTATGCGCCGCGATCTGGCCGTTGAGATCGAGCATGTGGATCTGCCGGCTTTCGCGGCCGGGATCGGCTGCTGTCAGCAGCTGCACGATGTCGCGCGGATGCCGGCCGTCGCGCAGCAGCGTCGCGCCGTCGATGCCGTAGTAGGGGTTGACCAGCGCCTGCGTGGCGATGCCGCCGCGACCGGCAACGATGAACGGCACGCGCGCGCCGACGGCGAAGAAGCGCGTGGAAACGGCGATGCCGATCCGGCCGGTTGAATCGTCCTTGGCAATGATCGACCAGGTCATCGTCGCCTCTCAGCGTCCCGCGGCGTAGCCCTGCATGCCCCGCGGATTGGCCGCGGCCCGACGGCGGCGGCCGACGCGCGAGGCGGCCGTCAGGCGGCCCTCCGACCAGTCTGGGCCGACCTCGACGACATGACCGCGGCGGCGCAGCTCCTCGATGGTGGCCTTCGGCACGCGGTTCTCGACCACGAGCACGCCGGGGCGTGCGGTGCGCGGCCAGAACGAGATCGGGAAGTGCTCGGAGTGCCACGCCGGCGCGTCGATGGACTCCTGCAGGTTCATGCCGGCATGGACGTGGCGCAGGAAGAACTGCGTGTTCCACTGATCCTGCTGGTCGCCGCCGGGCGAGCCCCAGGCGACGTAGGGCTCGCCGTCGCGCAGCGCCATGGTCGGCGACAGCGTGGTGCGCGGCCGCTTGCCCGGCACCAGCGCGGCCGGATGGTTCTCCTCGAGCCAGAACATCTGCGCGCGCGTGCCGAGGCAGAAGCCGAGCTTGGGAATGACGGGTGAGGATTGCAGCCAGCCGCCGGAGGGCGTCGCCGAGATCATGTTGCCGTCACGGTCGATGATGTCGAAATGCACGGTGTCGCCGCGCACCTCGCCGAAGCGACCGACGGTCGGCTCGCCCGAGCCCATCGCGCCGACCGCCTCGCGGTTGCCTGCGGCCTCGCGCAGCTTCACCTCGGCGCCATAGCCGTCGAGCTTGCCCGGCCGAAGCTCCAGCGAAGCCTTGTCGGTGATCAGCTTGCGCCGCTCGTCGTTGTAGGCATCGGACAGCAAAGTCTGGATCGGAATGTCGGCAAAGTTCGGATCGCCGTAGAACGCCTCGCGATCGGCGAAGGCGAGCTTGGCGGCTTCGATCTGCCAATGGATGAAATCCGGCCCCGTCGGATCTAGGCCGTCGAGCGCAAAACCCTTGAGCAGCGCGAGCTGCTGCAAGAGCACCGGGCCCTGGCTCCAGACCCCGGCCTTGCACACGGTGTAGCGGCCGTACTCGTAAGTCAGAGGAGCTTCGATGGTCGGCTGCCAGCGCGCCATGTCGTCGGCGGTCAGCACGCCCTTGTGGCGCGTGCCCGAGACGTCCATCACGTCCTGCGTCCGGCAGAAGCGGTCGATTGCTTCGGCAACGAAGCCTTGCGACCACGCCTTGCGCGCGCGCTCGATCTGCGCGTCGCGATTCTCCCCGGCGCTCTCGCCTTCGCTGAGGATGCGCGCGTAGGTCTCGGCAAGCTGCGGATTGGTGAACAGCGTGCCGGGGCGCGGCACCTCGCCGTTCGGCAGGTACAGCGCGGCCGAGGTCGGCCAATGCGTCTTGAACAGCTGCTCGACGGTCTGGATCGTGGCCGAGACGCGCTCGACCAGAGGATAGCCGTCGCGCGCGTAGGAGATCGCCGGCTCCAGCACGTCGCGCAGCCGCATCGTGCCGTAGTCGCGCAACAGCAGCATCCAGGACTCGAAGGTGCCGGGAACGCAGGCCGCGAGCAGGCCGGTACCGGGCACCATGTCCAGGCCTTCGCGCTTGTAGTGCGCGATGGTGGCGCCTGATGGCGCGGGGCCCTGGCCGCAGATCACCTCGGTGCGCCCGCGCTTCACGTCGTGCAGGATGATCGGCACGTCGCCGCCGGGGCCGTTGAGATGCGGCTCGACAACCTGCAAGGTGAACGCCGCCGCGACGCCGGCATCGAAGGCGTTGCCGCCGCGCTCCAGCATCGCCATGCCGACGGCGGTCGCGAGCCAGTGGGTCGAGGTGACGACGCCGAAGGTGCCGTCGATCTCGGGGCGGGTCGTGAAGGGATCGGGGTTGATGAAGCTCATGGGCGGCGTTGACCTATCCTAAGTACTCGCCGTCATTGCGAGCGAAGCGAAGCAATCCAGGGCCGTGCATGACGCCCCTGGATTGCTTCGTCGCTTCGCTCCTCGCAATGACGACCCATTTGAATTCCGTCGTGTGGCTTCACGCAACCGATGCAGTTGGAACGGCCGTCGTGGCCGGCTGGTTCACTGCATGGCAAGCGACGCCGCCGATCAGCTCCGGGGACTTCTGCCGGCAAAGATCGAACGCCAGGGGACAACGCGGGTTGAACGTGCAGCCCGACGGCGGATTGATCGGGTTGGGGATCTCGCCCTTCACCGGAATGCGCTGGCGGCCGGACATCGAGAGGTCCGGCACCGCGCCGAGCAGCATCTTGGTGTAGGGCATGCGGGGATCGTTGAAGAGCGCGCGTCCCTCCGCGATCTCGACGATGCGGCCCAGATACATCACGCCGATTCGGCTCGCCATGTGGCGCACGACCGCGAGGTTGTGGCTGATGAACAGATAGGTCAGGCCGAACTTGTCCTGCAGGTCGCGCATCAAATTGAGGATCTGCGCCTGCACGGAGACGTCGAGCGCCGAGGTCGGCTCGTCGCAGACGATGAACTCGGCCTCGGAGGCGAGCGCGCGCGCGATGGCGATGCGCTGGCGCTGGCCGCCGGAGAATTCGTGCGGAAACTTCTGGCCGTCGTCCGGGTGCAGGCCGACCAGGGTCAGGAGCTCGCCGACGCGAGCCTTGATCTGGCGCTCGCCCTCGATGAGGTTGAAGGCGCGGATCGGCTCGGCGATGATGGACTCGACGCGGAAGCGGGGGTTGAGGCTGGCGTACGGATCCTGGAACACCATCTGGATGCGCCGGCGCAGCTTGCGCCGCACCTGCGCCTGACGCGCCTCGCTCATCGACACGCCGTCGATGATGACCTCGCCGGAGGTCGGCGCCAGCAGCCCGACCACCATGCGCGCGACCGTCGTCTTGCCGGAGCCGGACTCGCCGACGAGCGCAAACGTCTCGCCCTTTTTGATGCCGAAGCTGACGCCGTCGACCGCCTTCAGGAATTCTTGCGGCTGGCGCTCGATGACACGGTTCAGCCAGGGTTTCGAGACGTCGAACACCCGGCGCAGATTTTTAACCTCGACGAAATCGCTCATGCCGCGGTCTCCGTCGCGCGATCATACAGATGGCAGGCGACCGCCTGCGTGCCCTGGCGCAGCGGCTCCGGCCGGTCGATGCGGCAGCGGTCGAAAGCGAAGCTGCAACGCGGATTGAACGAGCAGCCCGGCGGAATCACCGACAGCCGCGGCATCGAGCCGGGGATCTGCACCAGCCGCTTGTCCTCGCCCGCCAAGGTTGGGATCGCGCCCATCAGGCCCTTGGCGTAGGGATGCAGCGGGTTCTTGATGACCTCCTGCACCGGGCCGATCTCGGCGACGCGGCCGGCATACATCACGGCCACGCGGTCGCAGGTCTCGGCGATCACGCCCATGTCGTGGGTCACCAGCATCACGGCGGTGCCGTGGTCGCGGCCGAGCCGCTTGATCAGCGAGATGATCTGCGCCTGCACGGAGACGTCGAGCGCGGTGGTCGGTTCGTCGGCAATGATCAGCTCCGGCTCGGCGCACAGCGCGAGCGCGATCACGACGCGCTGGCGCATGCCGCCGGAGAATTCGTGCGGATAGCCGTCGATGCGCTTCTCGGGGGCGGGAATGCCGACCTCGGCGAGCAGATCGATGGCGCGCTTGCGCGCCTGCTGGTCGGTGAGATTGGTGTGGGTCTTGATGGTCTCGACGATCTGGTCGCCGACGCGGTACAGCGGATTGAGCGAGGTCAGCGGATCCTGGAAGATCATGCCGATGCGCTTGCCGCGCACCTTGCGCATCTCTTCCGGCGGCAAGTTATCGATCCGCAGGCCCGACAGCAGGATCTCGCCGCCGGAGATGCGGCCGGGGCGGTCGATCAGGCCGATCACGGCGAGGCCGGTGACGGACTTGCCGGCGCCGGATTCGCCGACCACGCCGAGCACCTCGCCCTTGGCGATGTCGTAGGAGACGCCGTCGATCGCGCGCAGGGTGCCGCGCCGTGTCTCGAACTCGACCTGCAGATTGCGCACGGACAGAACGGGGGCGGTCATGAGGTCAAGCCTTCGCAACGCATGAACGGGGTCATCGCAGTTTCGGATTCAGCGCGTCGCGCAGCCAGTCGCCAAGCAGGTTGATCGCGAGGATCAGGCCGGCCAGCGCGATGCCGGGGAAGGCGACGATCCACCATTCGCCGGCGAACAGATAGTTGTTGCCGATGCGGATCAGGGTTCCGAGCGATGGCATCGTCTCCGGCATACCGGAGCCGAGAAACGACAGCGTCGCCTCGGTGATGATCGCGAGCGCAAGATTGATCGTCGCGATGACCAGCACCGGACCCGTCGTGTTGGGCAGCACGTGGCGCAGCATGATGACGGGCGCGGGCAGGCCGATCAGCTGGGCGGCGGCGACATAGTCCTTGTTCTTCTCGACCAGCACCGAGCTGCGCACCGTGCGCGCATATTGCACCCAGAACGACAGGCCGATGGCCAGCACCAGCACGCCCAGCATGCTCAGCCAGTCCAGATGATTGCCGGAGACGGATTTGGCGATGCCGTTGACCAGCAGCGCGATCAGGATCGGCGGGAAGGTGAGCTGCACGTCGGCGATGCGCATGATCACGGTGTCGACGCGGCCGCCGAAATAGCCGGCGACGAGGCCGAGGCCGATGCCGAGCACGCCAGAAAAGACGACGCCGAGAATGCCGACCAGCAGCGAGATCCGCAGGCCATAGAGAATCGCGGACAGCACGTCGCGGCCCTGCTCGTCGGTGCCGAGCAGGAACGGGCTCTGACCGTCCGCGGTCCACAGCGGCGCGATGCGGGAATTGAGGAGCTGCAGCTGCGCCGGATCGAACGGGTTCTGCGGCGACAGCAGCGGCGCGAAGATTGCGAGCAGGAAGAACAGCAGCGTAACGATGGCGGCGGCCACCGTCAGCTTGGAGCGGCGGAACGAGTAGAACAGGTCGCTCGCCAGCGCGCGCTTCAGCCAGCCATCGGCGGCTGCGCGCGGGGCCTCGGCGGGCGTGGGATGGGGCAGGGCTGCGTCGCTCATGATCAGGCCGGACGGCTGATGGTCGCGCGCAGGCGCGGATCGACCACGGTGTAGAGGATATCAACCACGAGATTGATGGTGACGAAGATCAGCGACACCATCATCAGGTAGGCCGCCATGATCGGGATGTCGACGTTCTGCACCGCCTGCACGAACAACAGGCCCATGCCCGGCCATTGGAACACTTGCTCGGTGATGATCGAGAAGGCGATGACCGAGCCGAACTGCAGGCCGACCACCGTGATGACCGGAACCAGCGTGTTGCGCAGCGCATGGCCGAAATGGATGGCGCGCGTGGTCAGCCCGCGGGCGCGGGCGAAGCGGATGTAGTCGGTGCGCAGCACCTCGAGCATCTCGGCGCGGACCAGCCGCATGATCAGCGTCATCTGGAACAGGCCGAGCGTGATCGAGGGCATGATCAGCGCCTTCCAGCCGGAGAGCGTGAGCAGGCCGGTCGACCACCAGCCGAGCTTCACGACGTCGCCGCGGCCGAAGGAGGGCAGCCAGCCGAGCGTCACCGAGAACAGATAGATCAGGAGGATGCCGATCAGGAACGTCGGCAAGGAGATGCCGATCAGCGACACCATCTGGAACAGCTTCGCCATCAGGGACTCGCGGCGCAGCGCCGAGAACACGCCCATGATGATGCCGAAGAACAGCGCGAGGATCGTGGCGCAGACCGCGAGCTCCAGGGTCGCCGGCATGCGCTCCTTGAGGAGATCGGAGACGGGCTGCCGGAACTGGTAGGAGACACCGAACTTGAACTGCGCGGCATCGAACAGATAGCGCCCGAACTGCACGATGAAGGGATCGTCGAGTCCGAGGGACTGGCGGATCTGGGCGCGTTCCGCCGACGATGCGTCGATCGCCACGAGCTGGCTGACCGGGTCGCCGGCGAAGCGGAACATCGCGAACGCGATGATCCCGACGGCGATCATGACGCCGATGGCCTGAATTGCTCGGCGAAGCGTGAAGGCGAGCATCTGGTCCTTTCAGTCCTCTCGATCGCGCGGCGGGTAGCACCTGCCACGGAAAATGAAAAGTCCCGAAAAGCAGGTTCTGCTTTCCGGGACTCGTGGTCGTCAGACGAACTACTCGGTCTTGTTGGCCCAGAACATCAGCACGGCGTTGTCGGCGCGCAGCGGGATCTTGACCTTCTTCGACACGCCCCAGGCCACAGCCTGCTGATGCAGCGGGATGTAGCCGTAGTCCTTGATGCCGATCTCGAACGCCTGCTTGATCAGCTGATCGCGCTTGGCCGGGTCGGCTTCGACCAGGACCTTGTCGGTCAGCGCGTCGAACTCCTTGTTGCAGTAGTTGCCGAGATTGGCCTCACCGCGGGTCGGATCCTTGGCGTCGTCACGGCAGCCCATGATGTCGTGCATCACGTTGTGGGAGTCCATCGACGACGGCGTCCAGCCGAGCAGGAAGAACGATGTGTTGTAGCCGCCCGGCTTCAGCACCTTGGCGAAATACTGCGCCTTGGGCTGCGCGTTCAGGTTCACCTTGACGCCGATGCGGGCGAGCATGCCGACCACGGCCTGGCAGATCGCGGCGTCGTTGACGTAGCGGTCGTTCGGGCAGTCCATGCCGACCTCGAAGCCGTCGGGATAGCCGGCCTCGGTCAGCAGCTTCTTGGCCGCGTCCGGATCATATTTCGGACGGGTGAAATCCTTCGACAGCGCATAGAGCTGCGGGGCGACCATCAGCGCCGACGGCGTCGACAGGCCGCGCATGACGCGCGTCTTGATCAGCTCGACGTCGATGGCCTTGTAGAAGGCCTCGCGGACGCGGATGTCCTTGAACGGGTTCTTGCCCTTGATGTTGGAGTAGAGCAGCTCGTCGCGCGTCTCGTCCATGCCGAGGAAGATCGTGCGCAACTCCGGTCCCTTGAGCACCTGCGCGTTCGGGCTGGAATCGACGCGGCCGATGTCCTGCACCGGAACCGGCTCGATGATGTCGACCTCGCCGGACAACAGCGCCGCGACGCGCGTGGCATCCGAGGAGATGGTCGTGAACACGATCTCCTTGAGGTTATGCTCGGGCTTGCCCCACCAGTTCGGATTGACCTTGAAGACGGTCTTCACGCCCGGCTGATGGCTCTCGATGATGAAGGGTCCGGTGCCGTTCTCGTGCAGCGAGGCGAAGCTCGGCGTGGTTGCCGAGACCGGCGTCGGCGCGACCGAGTTGTTCTCCTCGCACCACTTCTTGCTCATGATGAACCACGTATCCCACTGCGAGATCAGGATGGGATTGGGCGCATCGAGCTTCACGTCGACGGTGTAGTCGTCGACCTTGATGAATTTTGCGTCGGGCGGAACGTTCGACAAGAAGTTCGAGCCGGTGGCGCGGACGCGGTCGGCGGAGAAGATCACGTCGTCGGCGGTGAAGGGTTCACCATTGTGGAACTTGACGCCCTTGCGCAGATGAAAGCGCCAGCGGGTCGGCTCGGGTGTTTCCCAGCTTTCCGCCAGGCCCGGGATGATCTTGAGATCCTTGTCGCGCGCGGTGAGACCCTCATAGACATGGGCGTGATGCGCAATCGTGGTCGATTCCTTGAAGGTATAAGGATCGAGCGACTTCAGGGTACCCTGGTTGGCGTAGCGCAGGGTCTGCGCCGAGGCCGGCATGGCGAAGCCGACGAATGCGACCGCTGCCGCGATCAGCAGGGATTTGCGTCCCGACATATGTTCAAATTCTCCGCGTTTGACGCTTGTTTTCGCGGCAGGCGCGATTGATCCGGCCTGCCTTGGCTTGGAGTCTGTCTCGAAGTTCGTGATCTCAGCAGCGCCTCTTGCACGAACTTCAAGAAGCAACAAGACGCCGGCGATATGCTTGCAAGTCTGATGCCGACAAGTCTGATGCCGAGCCGGAACGATCCGGAGACTGTCGGCTGGCGCTGCGCCGTACGACTGGCGGCACATCGATGCGCAAGATGTTGCCAGAGTTCAGCGGCGGCACACAAGCCAGTTTGTTGAAGCCTCAACGATATGGTTATGGCGCTGCTGTGCAGCGCACGCGAGGGGCCGGTGCTGGCGCGGCCGGGGTTGACCATGTCCCGGGAATTGCGCACCTGCAGCAACGCGCCGCTTGCTAGAGGGGGGCCGGCGCGGTGATACTGTACGCCTTCCCGGCGAGTCCGGTCACCGGACCCGCCAGGGAAGACGGTGTGGGGCGTGGTTTGAACCGAGCGGAGCGGATATGAAAGTCAATATCGAGATCGATTGCACCCCGCTCGAGGCGCGGCAGTTTTTCGGACTTCCCGACGTCGGTCCGATGCAGTCGGCGGTGATGGACCGGCTGCAGCACCAGATGACCAGCAATATCGACAAGCTGACGCCCGAGGCGATCATGCAGAGCTGGTTCACCTTCGATCCGCGCTTGGCCGAGCGGTTTCAGGACCTGATGCTGACCATGACGGGGCTCGGCGGCAGCCGGTCGAGCGACAAGAAGTCGGCCTGAGCGCCCGAAGCTCTCGGCGACATCGGCGCGGAACTCGTCAGGCTTTGCGCGCGTAACATGCAGGCATGGAGCGGGCTCCCTGCCGTCGTCAAAGACCGGCCAACAAGGCCGGCTGACCAAATTCAGGGAGGATGCATGAGCGATCCGGCCGGAATGCCGCCGCTGCAGTTCGCGCTGACGAACGGCATACGGATGGGCTTCTACGAGGCGGGCCCCGCGACGGACAAGCCGCCGATCATCCTCTGCCACGGCTGGCCCGAGATCGCCTTCTCCTGGCGCCACCAGATCAGGGCGCTTGCGGAGGTCGGTATCCGCGTCATCGCGCCCGACCAGCGCGGCTATGGCGCAACCGACCGGCCGGAGCCGGTCGAGGCCTACGATCTCGAACATCTCACCGCGGATCTCGTCGGCCTGCTCGATCATCTCAGCATCGACAAGGCGATCTTCGTCGGCCACGACTGGGGCGGCTTCGTCGTCTGGCAGATGCCGCTGCGATACCCCGACCGCGTCGCCGGTGTGGTCGGCATCAACACGCCGCATCTGCCGCGCGCGCCGGCCGATCCGATCGCGATCATGCGCAAGCGCTTCGGCGACCTGATGTACATCGTGCAGTTTCAGGATCCCGCGCGCGAGCCCGACCGCATCTTCGCCAGCCGCGTCGAGCAGACCTTCGACGCCTTCATGCGCAAGCCGCTGCCGCGCAACGACCCGCCGTCGACCGAGCCGCCGGCCGGCGGCATCGCGGCGTCGCCGTCGCTGAACCTCGCGTTCCCGCAGATGATCGCGGCTTATGACGCGGCCAAGGATGCGCGACAGCCGATCCTGTCGGAGGCGGAAAAGCGGGTGTTCGTCGAGACGTTCTCGCGCACCGGCTTCACCGGCGGCATCAATTGGTATCGCAACATGACCCGCAACTGGCAGCGCTCGGAAGGGCTCGACCACACCGTGCGCGTGCCCTCGCTGATGATCATGGCCGAGAACGACGCCGTGCTGCCGCCGTCCGCGGCCGACGGGATGGAGAAGCTGGTGCCGGACCTGGAGAAGCACCTCGTCCGCGACAGCGGCCATTGGACCCAGCAGGAGCAGCCGGTGGAGGTCAGCGCGAAGCTGATCGAATGGCGGCGGCGGAGGTTCGGGTAGGGCGGGGCAGTTCGGCTGAGAACGGCTAGTTCGCTTGAGTCGCGTCGCGTGAGAGGCAACAGCGGCTTCTCCACAACCGGTGTCATCCCGGACAAGCCTGCCGACGCAATGCGTCGGCGGGCGCCGATCCGGGATCCATAGCCACCGTCCCTGATGGCTGAAGCGGACTGGAGCCACAGCGCGTCGCAACCACGACGGCCGGTGGTTATGGGTCCCGGCTTTCGCCGGGACGACAGCTGAGCGGTTGGCGGGCAGCTTGCCCCAGACCCTTCGCGCAGCCCCAAGACCCTTCGCGCTGATGCTACGCCGCCTCCGCATTCGCGCTATGCGCGTGCTCGGCGATCGCGTCGATAATCACAGGCCAGGTCGGTGTCGGGATCGCATGTCCCATCTGGTCGAGCATCAGCAGCCTGGCGTTGGGAATCGACTCCGCGGTGTCCTTGCCCGCGGTGTGATGCACCAGCGGGTCGACCTTGCCGTGGATCACCAGCGTGGGTGCCGTGACCGCGTGCAGCCGCGGCTTGCGGCTGCCGGAGGCGAGAATGGCGCGCAGCTGGCGGCCGACACCGGCGGGGCTGGTGCCGCGAGCGAAACAGCGCTCGGCCAGCGCCACGTCGCGGGCCTCATCCTCGGGGAACGAGCCGGCACGCAGCACCTTCCATGTCCTCAGGAAGCGCCTGATGTACTCGTCCTTGGTCTTGGGCGGCGGCGCCATCAGCATCATCGCGACCTCGCGGGTCGGCGGCGGCAGGCGCGGGTTGCCGGTGGTCGACATGATCGAGGTCAGCGAGCGCATCCGGTGCGGGAAGCTGATCGCGATCTCCTGGGCGATCATGCCGCCCATGGACGCGCCGACCAGATGCGCCGACTTGATGTCGAGCGCGTCCATCAGCCCGACCGTGTCCTTGGCCATGTCGAGCAGCTTGTAGGGCGCTGCGACCGGAATGTTGAAGAAGCGCAGCTTGAGTAGCTCGAACGGCGTCAGCCGGCGTCCGCCATGCAGCTTGCTGGATTGGCCGACGTCGCGGTTGTCGAAGCGGATGACGTGGAAGCCGCGGCTTGCGAGCTGCTCGCAGAACTCGTCGTACCAGATGATCATCTGGCCGCCCAAGCCCATGATCAGCAGGAGCGGGGGCGCCGTGGGATCGCCGAACGTCTCGTAGCAGATGTCGATACCGTTGGCGCGCGCGATCTGCGGCGGCTGATGAGCGGTGGCTGTCACGGGAATCCTCTTTCAAGGCCAACGGGTCTTCTATGCCACGGTTCCGCCGATGGAGAGAAGCAGACCGCGTCTCCCGCATTGCAACGTAACCGTGCTATGAGAGGTTGTGCTTTGAGTCTTCGCGTAGCCTGAAGGAGCGTGCCGATGACGAACAAATCCGGCGACCCGATCGCGTTCTGGCAGCAGATGGTCGGTGAGATGCAGAAGAGCTTCACGGCCTTCACGCGGCTGCGCCCGATGGGCGCAGCGACCAGCGCCTCCAATGATCCCGCAACTTCTGGAAACGGACAGAAGCCCATGGCTGATCTCATGGAAAACTACTTCGCCGGCATGAACGTGCCGAGCCGCGGCCAGCTCACCGCGCTGAGCGAGCGGCTGACCTCGATCGAGAGCGAACTGGCGGAGACGCGGGCGCTGCTGAAGGAGCTGCTGGCCGCAACCAAGGCACCGCCGCCTGCGGAGAAGCCAGTTCGAGACCTGGGTCCTCAGCTGAACGAGATCAAAGGCTTGCTCGATGTGCTTGTCGCGGCATCCAAGGTCCCGCCGCCGGTCGTGCAGGCTCCGGTGGACGTCACCCCTGAGCTCAATGAGATCAAGGCCTTGCTAAGTAAGCTTGTGGCCGCCTCCAAGGCGCCTCAGCCGGACGCGAAGCCGCCCATCGACGTCACGCCGCAGTTGAGCGAGATCAAGGTGCTGCTCGACCAGCTTCTGAAGGATGCGCGGGCGCCAGCTCCTGCAGCGACGGCCGGGATCGAGACGGAGTTACGCGAGATCCGGGACGCACTCGACGTACTGGTAAAGCAACCGCAGCAGGTGGGCGAGGCTGCACCCGCTGCCGCCGAGGCGGCTGTCGCAACCGACGCTGCTCCCGCGGCTGAGGCCCCGAAGGCCCCCGAGCCGGCCCGGCACGGCAAGTCGCGCAACAAGAAGCAGGGCGCCTAACCGGCCTCTATTTTCACATCATTTTCACATCCTCCCGGAATGGTGCATTGCAACATTAATGTTGCATCGCACCATGGTTGATGGTATAGCTGAGTCACTCCGGTTTTCTTAGGGACGGAGCGAGAGCCATAGCTCAAACGAGGATGGAGACGACCATGACCACCGAGACCAACAAAGTGTTCGAAACCGTCAAGGACGCCTTTGCGCCGATGACGGACGCGCTTAAGAACCTGCAGACTATGGAAGTGCCGGAGTCCGCGCGGGAGTTCGTCAAGAAGACCGCGTCGACCGCCAAGGAGCGCGCTGCGGAGGCCCTCGCCGGCTCCGAGAAGGTGACCTCGGCGATCGAGACCGCCGTGTTCGACGGCGTCACCGAGGCCGGCAAGATCAGCCGCAACATCCAGCAGGCGCTGTACCAGGACACCGAGGCATTCTTCGACGGCCTCGACAGACTGGCCTCCGCCAAGTCGATCAGCGAAGCCGTTGCGATCCAGGGTGAGCTCGCCCGTGCCCGCGGCGAGGCGCTCGTCGCCCGCGCCAAGTCGACCAGCGAGTATGTCGGCAAGCTCGTCACCGAGGGCGCCAAGGTTGCCCAGGAGAACATGGCGAAGGCCTACAACAAGACCGCCTGATCGCGCTTCCCGCGTCAGTCGATCGATCTTCAAGGCCCGCGTCTCGCGGGCCTTTTCTTTTGCGAACGGACGAAACCGGCTAAAGCCGTGGCCATGCCGCAGCCGCTGTCCCGCATCGTCAACGAGTTGAAGAGCGAGCCGTCGCGCACGGGATCGCTGATCATCACGGTGTTCGGCGACGCCATCGTGCCGCGCGGCGGCAGCGTCTGGCTGGGCACTCTGCTCGCCTTCTTCGAAGGGCTCGCGATCGACGGCAGCGTCGTTCGCACCGCGATGTCGCGGCTGACCGCGGAGGGCTGGTTCGAGCGCACCAAAAGCGGCCGCAATAGCTTCTATCGCCTGACCCGGCGCGGCGAGCAGACCTTCGCTGGCGCCACCCGGCACATCTACGATTCGCCGCCGGCCGAATGGAACGGCAGCTTCGAGCTGGTGCTGATCGGCAGCACTGAGGATCGCGAGCAGGCGCGCACTGCGCTGCGCGACGCCGGCTTCGGCAGCCCGCTGCCCGGCGTGTTCGTCGCGCCCTCGAGCATCGCCGTGCCCGACGCCGTGGAGGGAGCGATCCGTCTGCAGGCCTCCGCCGGCTCCGACATGGCGCGGCGGCTGGTTGCCGAAAGCTGGGCGCTGGAGCGCGCGGCGGAGGCCTACCGCAAGTTCAGCGCGTCCTTCGCGCCGCTCAAGGCCAGCATCGAACGCGGCGAGGCGCTGACCGACGGCCAGGCCTTCACCGCGCGGATCCTGCTGATCCACCACTATCGCCGTATCGTGCTGCGCGATCCGCTGCTGCCGGCCGAGCTGCTGCCCGGGAACTGGCCGGGGCGGCAGGCGCGGGCGCTGTGCGGTGAGATCTACCGGCTGCTGCTGCCCGGCGCCGAGCGCTGGCTCGATGCGCACGCCACCAACGAGGACGGGCCGTTGCCGGCGGCCGGCGCGGCCCTGATGCGGCGGTTCGCCGACGCGGATGAGGCGCGTTGATATATTACGGAATTCGATTGCATCTCTCGAATTTTGTAATATGTTGGCGGCAACCAAGTCCTGGGAGGACGCCGCCGCATGTATACGCAGGCGCTTAATTCGCCCGAGGAGGGCAGCCTCGCCGAGGACGCCGTGCGCGCCCAACGCTTTCAGGCCCGCATCGATGCCGAGGAGCGCATCGAGCCGAACGACTGGATGCCGGCGGCCTATCGCAAAACGCTGGTGCGGCAGATCTCCCAGCACGCTCATTCCGAAATTGTCGGCATGCTGCCCGAGGGCAATTGGATCACGCGCGCGCCGAGCCTGCGCCGCAAGGCTGCGCTGCTCGCCAAGGTCCAGGACGAATGCGGCCACGGCCTCTATCTCTACGCCGCCGCCGAGACGCTCGGCGCCTCGCGGGAGGAATTGGTCGACGCGATGCTCGCCGGCAAGGCCAAGTACTCCTCGATCTTCAATTACCCGACGCTCACCTGGGCGGACATCGGCGTGATCGGCTGGCTCGTCGACGGCGCCGCGATCATGAATCAGATCCCGCTGTGCCGCTGCTCCTACGGGCCCTATGCGCGCGCGATGATCCGCGTCTGCAAGGAAGAGTCGTTCCACCAGCGCCAGGGCTACGAGATCATGCTCACGCTGTGCCGTGGCACGGCGGAGCAGAAGGCGATGGCGCAGGATGCGCTGAACCGATGGTGGTGGCCGGTGCTGATGATGTTCGGCCCCCCTGATCAAGCCAGCCAGCACAGCGACACCTCGACCAAGTGGAAGATCAAGCGCTTCTCGAATGACGAGCTGCGCCAGAAGTTCATCGATGCCACCGTGCCTCAGGCGCAGTACCTCGGGCTGACGATGCCTGATCCCGAGATGAAGCAGGACGACCAGGGCCATTGGCGGCACGGCCCGATCGACTGGAACGAGTTCAAGCAGGTGCTGGCTGGCAACGGCCCGTGCAACCGCGATCGGCTGGCGGCGCGCCGCAAGGCGCATGCCGACGGCGCCTGGGTGCGCGAGGCGGCCGCAGCCTATGCCGAGAAGCGCGCGCGGCGTCCGACGGCGCAAGCTGCCGAATAGACAGGGGAGATCGTGATGGCAACGCCGAACACGCCGTTGTGGGAGGTCTTCATCCGCAGCCGCAACGGGCTTGCGCACAAGCATTGCGGCTCGCTGCACGCGCCGGACGCGACCATGGCGCTGCAGGCCGCGCGCGACCTCTACACCCGCCGCGGCGAGGGCCTGTCGATCTGGGTGGTGCCGTCGAGCGCCATCACCGCGTCCGATCCGGCTGACAAGGGCATGATGTTCGAGCCGGCGGAGACGAAGATCTATCGTCACCCGACGTTCTACGAAGTGCCCGAGGAAGTCGGGCACATGTAGTAACTCGTCATGGTGAGGAGGCGCGCAGCGCCGTCTCGAACCATGAGGCCCGATACCGCTTGTGGCCCATCCTTCGAGACGCCCGCCGGCGGCGGGCTCCTCAGGATGAGGTCGAATGCGTGGCTCTAAGGCAGACACACCATGACCGCACCCTCGATCATCGTCTCCGAAACGCCGCTGGTGCTCTACACCTTGCGCCGTGCCGACGACGCGCTGATCCTCGGGCATCGCCTGTCCGAATGGTGCGGCCATGCGCCCATGCTCGAAGAGGACATGGCGCTCTCGAACATGGCGCTCGACCTGATCGGACAGGCGCGCGAGCTCTATGGCTATGCGGCGAAGGTCGAAGGCCGCGACAATGACGAGGACAAGCTCGCTTATCTTCGCGACGTCAGGCAGTACCGCAATCTGCTGCTGGTCGAGCGGCCCAATGGCGACTTCGCGCAGACGATGGTGCGGCAGCTGTTCTACGCAGCGTTCGCCGATCTGTATTGGCGCGGCATGATGGGTTCGACCGATGCGACCCTCGCGGCCATCGCGGCCAAGTCGGAGAAGGAGTTCGCCTATCATCTGCGCCATTCCAGCGAATGGGTGATCCGGCTCGGCGATGGCACCGATGAGAGCCACCGCCGCGCGCAAGGAGCGGTCGATGAACTCTGGGCTTTCACCGGCGAGATGTTCAGCGTCGACGATAGCGAGCGCGGTTTGATCGACGCCGGAATCGCGATCGATCCGACGATGCTGCTGCCGGAATGGCTGGCGATCGTCTCGCATGTCGTGCGCGAGGCGACGCTGGTGCTGCCCGAGCACGACTGGATGCAGCAGGGCGGCCGCGACGGCCGCCACAGCGAGCATCTCGGCCATCTCCTCAGCGAACTGCAACACATGCAGCGCAGCTTCCCCGGTGTGACGTGGTAGTCGCCGACATCAGCCCGGCCGAACTGCGCCAGCGCGCCTGGGAGGCGGCGGCGTCGGTGGCCGATCCGGAGATTCCGGTGCTGACGATCGACGATCTCGGCGTGCTGCGCGAGGTCGAAGTGGTCGGCGACCGCGTCGAGGTCGCGATCACGCCGACCTATTCGGGTTGCCCGGCCATGAACATGATCGCGCTGGAGATCGAGCTCGCGCTGGAGCGCGCCGGTTTTCGCGGGGCCAGCGTCCGCACCGTGCTGTCGCCGGCCTGGACCACGGATTGGATGAGCGAAGAGGGGCGCCGCAAGCTGCGCGACTACGGCATCGCGCCGCCGCGGCCGTCGAGCGGCCGCCGCGCGCTGTTCGGCGTCGCCGAGGTGGCGTGCCCGCAATGCGGCTCGGATGACACCGAGCAACTCGCCGAGTTCGGCTCGACCTCCTGCAAGGCGCTGTGGCGCTGCAAAGCGTGCCGCGAGCCGTTCGATTATTTCAAGTGCCACTGATGCCGCCACATCCGTCATTGCGAGCGCAGCGAAGCAATCCAGAGTCAGGTGCGCAGTCCTGGATTGCTTCGCTGCGCTCGCAATGACGCGGGGAGAGAGTCGATGTCGACAACGCCGCGCTTTCACCGCCTTGCCGTTCGTGATTTGCGCCGCGAGGCGCCGGATGCGGTGTCGCTGACTTTTGCCATTCCGAACGAGTTGGCCGCGGACTATCAGTTCGCGCCCGGGCAATATCTCACGCTGAAGACCACGCTCGGCGGCGAAGAGGTCCGGCGCTCCTATTCGATCTGCTCCGGCCCCGACGACAACGAAATCCGCATCGCGGTGAAGCGGGTCGATGGCGGCGCGTTCTCCAGCTTCGTCACCGACGAGTTGAAGCGCGGCGACGAGATCGACGTGATGACGCCGACCGGCCGTTTCGGCGTGGCGCTCGATCCGGCAGCCGCGCGCACCCATGTCGGCTTCGCGGCGGGATCGGGCATCACGCCGATCCTGTCGATCGTGAAGGCCGTGCTCGCGCGCGAGCCGGACAGCCGCTTCTTCCTGTTCTACGGCAACCGCACCACCGCCGGCATGCTGTTCCGCGAGCAGCTCGAGGAGCTGAAGGACCGTTTCCTCCAGCGCTTCTCGGTGTTCCACGTCATCTCCGGCGAGGAGCAGGACCTGCCGATCCTGCACGGCCGTCTTGATGGCGAGAAGGTGCGCGTGCTCTTGCGTTCGCTGGTGCCGGCGGAGAGCGTCGACCACGTCTTCATTTGCGGTCCCACCGGGATGAGCGAGGACATTGAGTCCGCCTGCCGCGCGCTGGGGATCGCCGATGACCGCGTTCATGTCGAGCGCTTCGTCTCCGGCGCCGGCGGCAAGCCGCGGCCGAAGATGGTCGTTCCCGACTCGGCGCCGCCCAAGGCGATCGCCGCTTTGATCATCGACGGCAAGCGCCGCGAGGTCCCGGTCGCCGAGGGTGAGGCCATTCTGGACGCTGCGTTGCGTGCCGGCGTCGATCTGCCGTTCGCCTGCAAGGGCGGCATGTGCTCCACCTGCCGCGCCAAGCTGGTCGACGGCAAGGCCGAGATGGAGCTGAACTACTCGCTCGAGCCCTGGGAGCTGCAGGCCGGCTTCGTGCTGACCTGCCAGGCGAAGCCGGTGACGGAGCGGGTGGTGGTGGACTACGATCATGTGTGAGAGGGCAAGCTCGGAGCTCGCCGCCTATTGATAATGACTTGAGGAGCGCTCGCTCTAGCGGCGGGCTCGGTGCAACCTCGCCCCGCTTGCGGGGAGAGGTCGGATTGCATCGCAAGATGCAATCCGGGTGAGGGGGTACAGGTCTTACCGCGAACACTTCCCGTGCGGCTGCCCCTCACCCCAACCCTCTCCCCGTGAAGAACGGGGAGAGGGAGCGCAGCATCGCCGTTGCAGTATGGTGCCTCCATCAGGTGCGGGTCCATTACTCCATCGGCCGTCTATCCTTGATCCGCTTCGCCTTGCCCGCCGAGCGCTCCAGCGTGTCGGGCGGCACCGCCTTCACCTTCGCCGTCACTCCAATCGTGTTCTTGATGTGGATCGAGATCCGCTCCGCATGCTCGCCGAGCCCGCTCTCGTCCCAATGCTCCGGCCGCGACTCCGCGTAGATGGTCAGCTCGTCCATGCGGCCTTCGCGCGTCAATTCCAGCATGAAATGGCCGCCACACCATTCGGTGGTCAGCAGGATCTCCTCGATCTGCGAGGGGAACAGGTTGACGCCGCGCAGAATGATCATGTCGTCGGAGCGGCCGGTGACCTTCTCCATCCGCCGCATGCCCGGCCGCGCCGTACCCGGCAGCAGCCGCGTCAGGTCGCGGGTGCGATAGCGGATGACGGGAAAGGCTTCCTTGGTCAGCGAGGTGAACACCAGTTCGCCCATCTCGCCGTCGGGCAGCACACGGCCGGTGTCGGGATCGACGATCTCCGGGTAGAAATGATCCTCCCAGATGTGCAGCCCGTCCTTGGTTTCCAGGCATTCCTGCGCGACGCCAGGGCCGATCACCTCGGACAGGCCGTAGATGTCGGTCGCATCCATCGCGAACGCATCCTCGATCTCGGCGCGCATCGCGTTGGTCCAGGGCTCGGCGCCGAAGATGCCGATTTTCAGCGAGCTCTGCCTGGGATCGAGTCCCTGGCGCCTGAACTCGTCGAGGATCGCCAGCATGTAGCTCGGCGTCACCGTGATGATCTCGGGCCGGAAATCGTTGATCAGCTGCACCTGCCGCTCGGTCATGCCGCCGGAGATCGGCACCACGGTGCAGCCGAGCTCCTCGGCGCCGTAGTGGACGCCGAGCCCGCCGGTGAACAGGCCGTAGCCATAGGCATTGTGAATGATCATGCCGCTGCGCCCGCCGGCGGCGCGGATCGAGCGCGCCATGACCGCCGACCAGGTCGCGATGTCGCCTCTGGTGTAGCCGACGACGATCGGCTTGCCGGTCGTGCCGGACGAAGCGTGCACGCGCACCAGTTGCTCGCGCGGCACGGCGAACATGTTGAACGGGTAGTTGTCGCGCAGGTCGGTCTTCACCGTGAACGGGAATTTCGCGAGGTCTGCCAGCTCGCGAAAATCCGACGGCTGCACGCCCGCCTTGTCGAAGGCGCGGCGGTAATGGGCGACGTTGTCGTAGGCGTGCTTCAGCGACCAGGCGAGGCGCTTGGTCTGCAGCGCAATGATCTCGTCGCGCGAGGCGCGTTCGGTTAAGTCCATCTCGGGAACGTAGCCGCCGGCCGATTGATGCTTGGTCATGGGTCAGGTCCTCCGGCGGATCAGCTTGCGGCCTCTCGCGTGCCGGTCGAAACCAGCGTGCCGCCGATGCTGCGGGAATGGCCGCGGAATTCGGCAATGACGGTCTCACCCGCGGCGACGCGCACGTCGTAGATGCCGGAGCGGCCGCTGCGCGACACCTCGTGGGCGCTGGCGGTCAAGACATCGCCGAGCTTGCCCGGCCGGATGAAGCTGATGCTGCCCTGCGCGGCCACGGTGCGGTCGTTGTGGGAGTTGCAGGCGAACGCAAACGCGGAATCGGCGAGCGTGAAGATGAAGCCGCCATGGGCGATGCCGTGGCCGTTGACCATGTGCGGCTGGATCGTCATCCGCAGAATCGCGCGGCCCGGGCCGATCTCGACGATCTGCATGCCCAGCCCCTGGCTGGCGCGATCGTCCTGCCACATTGCATCCGCGCAGGCCCGGGCGAGGGCGTCGGGAGAGAGGGGCACCGCTCCGCTCATCGGCCGGCCTCCGGCCGTGCGCAAGCCAAGACCGGCGCATGAGGATGCGCTTCTGAAACCACGGCGTTCTCTCCCGGTGATGCTTGTTGGAACAAGCATTCTGAACTAGTTAAGCGCGATATCGTGGCGAATATTCTGCGCGCGTCAAGCGAAAGCGATGCTTGCGGAGCCCGCGTGCCGCCGCCTCTTTTCCGCAACCAGAAGGACTGCCCCGCGTGCCGGAAGCTGCTGATGTGGCCATCATGGCCGGTCTCGGGATTGGCCTCGTCTATGGCGTCGTCGGCCTGCTCAGCGGCTTCTGCATGATGAGCAGTCTGCGCGGCTGGTGGGCGGACGGCGACGGCCTGAAGGTGCGGACTTACGCGCTGGCGATGGGCATCGCCGTCATCGCTACGCAGCTGCTCGCGGCCAATGGCTTTGTCGATCTCGGCAAGTCGATCTATCTGCAGCCGACCTTCTCGGTGCCGCTGATGTTCGCCGGAGGCGCGCTGTTCGGCTACGGCATGGTGCTGGCCAATGGCTGCGGCTCGCGCGCGCTGGTGCTGCTCGGCCGCGGCAATCTCCGCTCCTTTGTCGTGGTGATCGTGTTGGCGATCGCGGCGGAGATGACGTTGAAGGGCCTGGTCGCGCCGCTGCGGATCGCGCTGATGCAGGGCTCGCAGACCACGGCAACGGCGACGTCGCTTCCCGCGCTGCTCTCGATCGGTGGCTTGCACGGCGCACCGGCGCGATTGCTGCCGGCGCTCGCGCTCGGTGGCGCGCTGCTCGTCTTCGCTTTCGCGCATGCGCCGTTCCGGCGCGCGCCAGGCCAGATGCTGGCGGGCCTCGTTGTCGGCCTGCTGATCGCCGCCGGCTGGTTTGCGACCGGGTATCTCGGCGCTGACGATTTCAACCCCGTGCCGGTGGCCTCGTTGACCTTTGTTGCGCCGATTGCCGACGGCCTGCAATATGTCATGCTGTCGACCGGCTCGACGGTGAATTTTGGCATCGCCACCGTGGCTGGCGTGCTCGCCGGCAGTCTCGTCACCGCGCTCGTCACACGCCGCTTCAAGCTCGAAGGCTTTCATTCGCCGCAGCATATGCTGCGCTCGGCCGGCGGCGCCGCGCTGATGGGCATCGGCGGCGTCATGGCGCTGGGCTGCTCGGTCGGGCAGGGGCTCACGGGACTGTCGACCCTGGCGCTGCCGTCCTTCGTGGCGATCGGCGGCATCTTTATCGGCACAGCGATCGGCCTGCGTGGGGCGTTGCGGGTGCGGCCGCTGAAGATCGAGCCGCAGACCGCGCATTGATCACTCCGCCGCGCGCGTGACGATGCGGATCTCCGAGGTCAGTGTCCGGTGTACCGGGCATTTGTCGGCGATCTCCATCAGCTTCTTGCGCTGCTCCTGATCGAGCGCGCCGTCCATGTGGATATCGCGTTCGAGCTGATCGATCAGCCCGACCTTGGTCTCGCATTCCGCGCAATCCTCCGCATGGATCTTGCTGTGGCGGAGCGTGACGGTGATGCGGTCGAGCGGCAGGAATTTTCGGTCGGCATAGAGCCGCATCGTCATCGAGGTGCAGGCGCCGAGCGCGGCGAGCAGCAGGTCGTAGGGGCCTGGGCCGGTATCCTGGCCGCCGACCGAAAGCGGTTCGTCAGCTGTGAGATGATGCGGGCCGAGCGCGATGCTCTGCTGCAGCTTGCTGGAGCGGGTCTCGCGCACGATCACGTCGCGCGGACCATCCGTGGCGGCGGGCTCAGGCGTCGCCGGCGCGACATAGCGGGTGGCCCAGCTCGCGATCACCTCGGCGATGTAGGTGGCGTCCTGCTTGCTGCTGATCAGATGATCGGCATGATCGAGCGAAATGAAGCTCTTCGGATGCTTGGCGGCGACGAAGATGTGGGTCGCGTTGTCGATGCCGACGGTGTCGTCGACGGGCGAATGCATCACCAAGAGCGCCTTGTGCAGATGCTTGACCTTGTCGAGCAGGCGCTGCTCGGCGACGTCGTCGAGGAAGGAGCTGCTGATACGGAACGGACGGCCTGCCAGCGAGACCTCGGCCGAGCCGTCGCGGCGGATCGCCTCGAGACTGTCCTTGAACATGTCGGTGACATGCGCCGGATCGGACGGAGCAGCGATCGTCACCACGGCCTTTGCATCCGGGATGTCGCCGGCCGCGGCCAGCACGGCGGCGCCGCCGAGGCTGTGGCCGATCAGGATCGCGGGCGCCTGTCGCGTCTCGCGCAGATGATCGGCGGCGCGGACGAGGTCGGCGACGTTGGAGGAGAACGTCGCGTTGGCGAAGTCGCCTTCGCTGGAGCCGAGGCCGGTGAAGTCAAACCGCAGCACCGCGATGCCATGCGCCGTCAGCGCCATCGCGATGCGCCGCGCCGCATGCGTATCCTTGCCGCAGGAGAAGCAATGCGCGAACAGCGCGTAAGCGCGCGGCGTGCCGTCGGGCATGTCGAGCGCCGCGGACAGTTTGTCGCCGCTTGCGCCGTCAAACTGGAAGCGTTCGGTCGGCATGATGTGGTCCCCCGTCGTTGCGTCCGCTCGCGGCGATGACGCCGCATGATCTCACTTTGTCATATAACAGATCGGGCCTGCATGTGTCGGTGCGTGGAAACGATCGGCACCTTTCGTGCGGCTCCTGGATCGCTTCGCTTGCGCTCGCGATGACGGAGTTTATGGAGCGTCCGCTGCCCGCCACGGCCGTCATTGCGAGCGCAAGCGAAGCAATCCAGGGGCTCAGTAAGAACGCGATGACGTCAGCAACGACACCCCGTGCTGCATCTGCATCAAGTGCAGATATGATGACGCCATCTCGCGGCCTGCTCGGCCCGAGTTGTGCGGATCGTCGCGCCTCTCACGAGCGAGAGGGCGCAGGGAAGGTCGGGAGCCTGCCGCCCCCATGGCCCGCCTGCGGAAGAAAATGCAGGCGGCAGGTACCACAGGTTCGGCCAAAGGACATCCCGGCCTTCCCTGCGCAATGGTTGGAACGGCTTATACGTGCTCTCTCCGGGGAACGGCTGTCTTGCCCCCGTCACCACGATGCACGTCATTGCACCGCGATTTGACGCCAGCGCCGCGGCGTCAAGACCACACGATTTCGCCGTGCGCACCGGATCGTTCGTCCGCATGGAGACCCACACTGCGACCCGTTGCGCCCACCGCATCCCGCGCTCCACGTCCGTGACGATCGCGATCCGTCCCTCTGCAACGAGGCGGGATGGCGGGGAGTAAATCACGATTTTCAGAAATTGGCAAGAGGGAAGTTTGGGGGACGCAAAGTTCGTCGAGGGCCGGCATGATTGGTGGCAACACCGCCTGGGGCTCAGCGTTATCGGAGAGCGAAGTTTGGCGCTCAACTGTCTCCGCATCGTCATGGCCGGGCTTGTCCCGGCCATCCACGTGGTTCGGCATGCTGGGAACGACGTGGATGCCCGGGCCTTCGCCGCGCCGAAGCGGCTTCGGCCGCGCAGGCGGGACGAGCCCGGGCATGACGGAGCAACTCATTGACGGGGGCGTTCGTGAGGACGGATCCGTATCTCTGTATGCGAGTGGGGTCCAGCCTGACCGGCAATCGCGCACGCGAAGCGTCACTCGCGCGGAGGTATGAGCTCAATCACCTGTTCACCGTTCCGGATCGCCGTCGGCAGGTCCTGCGCGACAAGATCGGTAATCCATCGAATCAGCGCCGGCAGTGCTTCGTCCTTCGCCTGACGGCGAAGCGGGGGCAGGTCGCGCTCGTGCGCGGTGCCGACCTTGATGTTGAGACGCTCATACGGAATGTCGCCGTCCGGCGGCCGGTAGCGCGCGTCGAACAGACGGCGGCCGTGGCTGCGCACGAGATGGATGCGGATGCCGCCGAGCTCCTTTGCGGTCAACGCGGCGAGGATGACGCTCGGCTTGAGAAGATACCCATAGCCCTTGGGGATCTTGCCGGTTTCTGAGGTGAACTCCATGCTGGATCTCTGGCACGTTCGGATATTGCGGCGTCCGCGTTTGATGCGGAAGCGATAGCATGCAGTCCGTAGGGTGGGCAAAGCGAAGCGTGCCCACCATTCCTGTCTTTTCGGGGAACGACGGTGGGCACGACGCTGCGCGTCTTTGCCCACCCTACGTTCTGTTGGTCTATCAATCCGAATAGCGCTGCTCGGCCCAGGGATCGCCGCGGTTGTGATAGCCGCGGACTTCCCAATAGCCGGGCTTGTCGGCCTCGAGAAACTCGATCGCCTTGAGCCATTTCGCGCTCTTCCAGAAATACAGATGCGGCACGACGACGCGCACCGGGCCGCCATGCTCACCGGTGATCGGCGCGCCGGACCAGCTGTGCGCGAGCAGGGCATCCTCGGCGGCGAAATCCTCCAGGGTCAGGTTGGTGGTGTAGCCGTCATAGGAATGCAGCACGACGAAATTGGCTGACTCGCGCGGGCGGCAGGCGGCGAGCAGGTCGCGCGTGGCGAGACCTTCCCATTGATTGTCGTAGCGCGACCAGGTCGTGACGCAATGGATGTCGGAGACGAACTGCCGCTGCTCCTGGGCGAGGAAGGCGGTGAAGTCCCAGAACAGCGGATTTTCGACCGCGCCGTAGACGTCGAGCCGCCAGCGCTCGCGGGTGATGCTCGGCGTCAGGCCGAGGTCGAGCACCGGCCAGTCGCGGGTCAGATGTTGGCCGGGCGGCAGGCGCTCGTCCTCCGGCCTGACGATGCGGCCGGTGAGGAATTTGCCCTCGCGCGCCCAGCACTCCTTGCTGCGGGTCAGCTTGCTCTCGGGCGGCAGCCCGGACTCGTCTGCCATCTCAGCACCTCGTCAATTTGTGCGGGCTCATTCGTGTCTATGCATGGCGGAGGCATGCTTGGTGTCGCGCATGGTCGCATAGATCAGCAGCGAGAGGAAGATGACGCCCGACAGGTAATAATAGAACCAGGTCTCGTGCCCGATGCTCTTGAAGTACAGCGCGATCGCAGGCGCGGTGCCGCCGAACAGCGACACGGTGATCGCGTAGGGCAGGCCGACGCCGAGCGCGCGGATGTTGGTCGGGAACAGCTCGGCCTTCACCACGGCGTTGATCGAGGTGTAGCCTGCCGTGAAGATCCAGGCGCCGCAGATCAGGAGGAAGGCGGTGAACGGCTCCTTGGTGCCCTTCAGCGCAGTCAGGATCGGGATGGTCGACAGGGTGCCGGCGATGCCGAAGAAGATCAAGAGCGGCTTGCGGCCGATGCGGTCGGAGATCGCGCCGTACAGCGGCTGCAGCACGCAGGCGAACAGCAGCGAGCCGAAGATCACCATCGTGGTCTGGTCCTCGGTCAGGCCGACCGAGAGCTTCACGAAGGTCTGCATGTAGGTGGTGAAGGTGTAGAACGCCGCGGTGCCGCCGGCGGTGAGGCCGACGACGAGCAGCAGCTCGCGCGGATATCTGAACAACGCGGCCATCGAGCTGGATGAGCCCGACTTCTTCTTGGCCTCCACGAACGCTTCGGTCTCGTGCAGATTCCGCCGCATCACCGCGACGAAGATCGCAAGGCAGGCGCCGATGAAGAAGGGAATGCGCCAGCCCCAAGCCTTCAGTTCCTCCGTCGTCAAGAACACCTTCTGCAACAGCAGGAGCACGATGATCGCGGTGAGCTGGCCGCCGATCAGGGTGACGTATTGGAAGCTCGAATAGAAGCCGCGATGTTTGGCGTCGGCGACTTCCGACAGATAGGTCGCGCTGGCGCCGTATTCGCCGCCGAGGCTCAGCCCCTCGATGACGCGGGCGAGTGCCAGGATGATCGGCGCGGCGATGCCGATCGTGGCATAGGTCGGCGTCACCGCGATGATCAGCGAGCCGAAGCACATGCAGAGCACGGAGACGGTCAGCGACAGCCTGCGGCCATACTGGTCGGCGAGATAGCCGAACAACCAGCCGCCGAGCGGACGCATCAGGAAGGTCGCGGCGAACACCACGGCGGCGTTGAGCTGCTCGACGACGGGGTCCTTCGACGGGAAGAACGCCGGGGCGAAATACAGCGCGAACGCGGTGTAGGCGTAGAAGTCGTACCATTCGACGAGGTTGCCGGCGGAGCCGATCAGGATCGCCTTGATGCGGCGCTCGACGTCCGCGATCGACGTGGCGGGCTCTACGGCAGGCTCGATCGCCTGGTCTGTCATTTTCCGGTCTCCGGGCAAGCAGGATTTTCGGCCCTTCTACGGGAGCCGATGAGATTGCCAATATAGAATAATGGCAGGGGTCCCATGTTCCTGGTGGCGGAACTCTGGGGCGGCTGCTGCAACGGTGGTGAGGAGCGCCCACGTCTCGAACCATGAGGCCGCCAGTCGGGGCCTCGCCCTTCGAGACGCTCGCCTTCGGCGAGCTCCTCAGGGTGAGGGGGAAGATGAGTCCAAGAGGGACGAAATACGTCGGTTGGCGATACGCTTGACCCTCATGGTGAGGAGCCCGCCCTTGAGGGCGGGCGTCTCGAACCATGAGGCCAGCGCCTCGGTCTCGCCCTTCGAAACGCCGCTGCGCGGCTCCTCAGAGTGAGGAGGACCGTCTCACTTCGGCGCGCGCGGATCGATCGGGGTGGAGCTTGCGACGCCGAGGATGTCTTCCAGCACCTTGGCGCCCGCCAGCAGGCCGGCGTCGTTGCGCGGGCGGGCGATCACCTGCAGGCCGACCGGCAGGCCGGAGGCGGTGAAGCCGCAGGGCAGGGACAGAGCCGGGCAGCAGGCGAGCGTGATGGCGTAGACGATGCCCAGCCATTGCACGTAGTTGTCGAACTTGTGGCCGGCGCATTCGGCGACGTAGCGGTTCTCGACCGGGAAGGGCGGCACGATCGTCGCCGGCGCCAGCAGCAGATCATAGGTCTCGAAAAACTTCACGGCGCGCCCCGTGATCGCGACGCGCTGCGCCTCGGCGCGCGCGATCTGCGCGACCGTCAGCTTCAGGCCTTCCTCGATGTTCCAGATCACCTCCGGCTTCAGCAGGTCGCGCTTGGTGCGCAGCAGCTCCTGCTTGCTCATCGCGAAGTCGAGCGCGCGCAGCACGTGGAAGCATTCATGCGCCTCGCTGAAATCCGGATGCGCCTCCTCGACGATCACGCCCAACTCAGCGAAGCGCTGCGCCGCCTTGCGGGTGACGGCGATGACTTCCGGGTCGACGGGCGTGATGCCGAGATCGGGCGAGTAGGCGATGCGCACCGGCTTCTTGCCGGAGCGCGCGGCGGCCAGGAACGAGGTCGCGGGCGACGGCAGCGAGATCGGATCGGCGGCATACTCGCCGCTCATCGCATCGAGCAGCAGCGCGAGATCGTCCACGGTCCGCGCCATCGGGCCCTGGACGCCGAGGTTGCGGTCGACGGCGACCGCCGGTGTATGCGCGACGCGGCCAAAGCTCGGGCGCAGGCCGACGATGCCGCAGAAGCTCGCAGGATTGCGCAGCGAGCCGCCCATGTCCGAGCCATGCGCCAGCCAGGCCATGCCGGTCGCGAGCGCCACGGCGGCGCCGCCGGAGGAGCCGGCGGCCGAGCGGGACGTGTCCCAGGGATTGCGCGTCGCGCCGAACACTTCGTTGAAGGTGTTGGCGCCGGCGCCGAACTCCGGCGTGTTCGACTTGGCGTAGATCACGCCGCCATTGGCCTCGAGATGCTCGACCATGAGATCGGAGCGTTCCGGAATCCGGTCCTTGAAGATCGGCGAGCCCTGCGTGGTCAGCACGCCCGCGACGTCGGTGAGATCCTTGATCGGGACAGGAAGTCCGGCGAGCAGGCCGCGTTCACCGGCCGGCTTCTTCATGAGCGCCTTGGCATGATCGCGGGCGCGGTCGAAGCACAGCGTCGGCAGCGCATTGACCTTGTCGTCGACGGCCTTGATGCGCGCCTCGAGCGCGTCCAAGCAATCGAGCGGGGTGACCTCGCCGGCCTTCAACTTGTCGACGACGGCGCAGGCGGTCTCGCGGATCAATCCCTGGTCGGCCAAAGCTTGGTTCTCCTGATTGGAAGCATCCCGGCGCCGTTTCGTAGACCACGTTTCGTTAAATGTGGAAAGATCGCTGCGCTCAACCCCACCCTGCGCTGATGCCGCCATCGACGGTATAGATCACGCCCGACGTATAGCCGGCGCGGTCGGAGGCGAGGAAGGCCATCAGGTCGGCGATCTCCCGTGGACGCGCGGGGCGGCCGAGCGGCAGGCCTTTCTGGAATTCCGTGTAGCGGCTCTCGTCGCCGAACTGCTGCTTGGCGCGAGTCTTCAGCAGGGTGACATGACGGTCGGTGCCGACCGGTCCGGGATTGATGCCGACGACGCGGATGTTGTCGGCGAGGCTCTTGGAGCCGAGCGCGCGGGTGAAGGCCATCAGCGCGGCATTGCCGGCGCTGCCGCAGATGTAGTTGAAATCGAACTTCTCGCCGGCTGCGCCGATGTCGTTGATGATCACGCCCGACCCGCGCGCCTTCATCTGCGCGTAGACCAGCCGCGCGAGATTGATGAAGCCGAACACCTTCAGGTCCCAGGCATGCCGCCAGGCCGCCTCGTCGATCTTGTCGATCGGCCCGCCCGGAATGTCGCCGGCATTGTTGACGAGGATGTCGATGTCGGCGGCCTCCTGTGCCAGCCGCGTGACATCCTCGGATTTGCGCAGGTCGACCACATGCGCCGCCGCATCGATCTGGTGTTTGGAGCGGAACTGCTCGACCAGCGCCGACAGCCGGTCGACGCTGCGCGCCGCGAGGCGGACGTGACAGCCTTCCTCGGCAAACGCCTCGGCCGCCGCGGCGCCGATGCCCTTGGAGGCGCCGGTGATGAGAACGCGCTTGCCGCGCAGATGAAGGTCCATGGCAATACTCGCTGAGGTGGGGAGACGCGCGGATTGTCTTGCGCGTCAGCCATGCGGTCAATCTTGCACCGCAGCGTTGCGCTTATCAGCCGTTTGGTCCATTCAGGCGATCGACGATTTCGGCCGGGACAACCGGCGACAACGCAAGGACCCGCTCGATGAGCAAGAAGCCCTATCGCATCGCAGTCATTCCCGGCGACGGCATCGGCAAGGAGGTCATGCCCGAGGGGCTGCGTGTGATCGAAGCGGCCGCCAAGAAGCACGGCGTCGCGGTGCAGTTCGATCATTTCGACTTCTCGAGCTACGACTATTACGAGAAGCACGGCCAGATGATGCCGGACGATTGGAAGACGCAGATCGGCAGCCATGACGCGATCTATTTCGGCGCCGTCGGCTGGCCGGCCAAGATCGCCGACCACGTCTCGCTGTGGGGCTCGCTGATCAAGTTCCGCCGCGAATTCGATCAGTATGTCAATCTTCGTCCGGTGCGTCTGATGCCCGGCGTGCCGTCGCCACTGGCGGGCCGCAAGCCCGGCGACATCGATTTCTGGGTGGTGCGCGAGAACACCGAGGGCGAGTACTCGTCCGTCGGCGGCCGCATGTTCCCGGATACCGACCGCGAGTTCGTCACCCAGCAGACGGTGATGACCCGCACCGGCGTCGACCGCATCCTGAAGTTCGCCTTCGAGCTCGCGCAGTCCCGTCCGAAGAAGCATCTGACGTCGGCGACCAAGTCCAACGGCATCTCGATCACGATGCCCTATTGGGACGAGCGGGTCGAGGCGATGGCCAAGAACTATCCGGGCGTGAAGTGGGACAAGTACCACATCGACATCCTCACCGCGAACTTCGTGCTGCACCCTGATTGGTTCGACGTCGTCGTCGGCTCCAACCTGTTCGGTGACATCCTGTCGGATCTCGGCCCCGCCTGCACCGGCACCATCGGCATCGCACCGTCGGGCAACATCAATCCGGAGCGCAATTTCCCGTCGGTGTTCGAGCCGGTGCACGGCTCGGCGCCCGACATTGCAGGGCAGGGGATCGCCAATCCGATCGGCATGATCTGGTCGGGCGCGATGATGCTGGAGCATCTCGGCGAGACAACCGCGGCGCAGTCGATCGTCGGCGCCATCGAGCGGACGCTGGCGGAGCGAACGTTGCGCACGCGGGATCTGGGTGGCAATGCGGATACGGTCGCGTGCGGCAAGGCCGTGGCGGAGATGGTGGATTAGTTAGTCGACGCTGATTGTTGTCGCCCCGGCGAACGCCGGGGCCCGGAACCACCGACCGTTGTTATCGGGCAGGGCGTCTGCCACCGTTCGCTCCTGATAAATCACGCGGTATGGGTCCCGGCGTTCGCCGGGACGACGATGGTGGTTTGGGTCGCCGCTCGTCCAACACCGTCATTGCGAGGAGCGTAGCGACGAAGCAATCCAGGGTCGCGCATTCAGCCCTGGATTGCTTCCGCCGTCGCCCTTCGGGCTGTGGCGGACACGTCGCTTCGCTCGCAATGACGGAGAAGAGAGCGGAGCCGTAGGGTGGGCAAAGGCGGGGCCTCGCTGTATCCGCACATAAGATCGTTGTGGCGCCGTGCCCACCGTCTTGCCGCGAGTGCGCTGATCGATGGTGGGCACGCTGCCGCCTGGCGGCGGCTGCTTTGCCCACCCTACGCGACGACAACTAACCCTTCGCCACGCGCCGGCAATGCTCCCACGCCGCGTGGATCAGGTTCTCGCTGGCCTCGGGCGTGCGGAAGGCGGAATGCGCCGACAGCGTCACGTTGGGGATGGTCGTCAGCACGTGATCCGCAGGCAGCGGCTCGGTGGTGAAGACGTCCAAGCCGGCGTGGCGGATATGGCCGGAGCGGAGCGCGTCGATCATCGCTGTTTCGTCGACGATGGCGGCGCGGGCGGTGTTGACGAAGATCACGCCCTTGCGCATCTGCGCGATGCGCTCGCGTGACAAGAGGCCGCGGGTCTCGTCGTTGAGCAGCAGATGCAGCGACACGACGTGGCTGGTTGTCAGCAACTGATCGAGCGACACGAACTCCACGCCCGGATGGCTCTTCGGCGAGCGATTCCAGGCGATCACCTTCATGCCGCTGCCGCCCGCGATGCGCGCGACCTCGGCGGCGATGCCGCCGAAGCCGATCAGGCCGAGCGTCTTGCCGGTCAGCTGCATGCCGTCGTCGCGCAGCCAGTTGCCGGCACGCATCTCGCGGTCCATCTGCGCGATGCCGCGGGCCGCGGCCCACATCAGCGCGATCGCGGCTTCGGCCACGGCCGTGTCGCCATAGCCCTTGATGAGGTGGACGGTGATGCCGAGCTCGGCCAGCTCGTCGGGGTTCATGTAGCTGCGCGCGCCGGTGCCGAGGAAGACCACGTGCTCGAGGTTCTTGCACTGCTTGGCGACGTCGGTCGGCAGCGCGGTGTGGTCGACGACGCCGATCTCGGCGCCGTCGAGGATGGCCGGCCAATCCTCGGGCTTGATGTCGGGATCGAGATGCACGCGCATCTCGGGATCGCCGGATTGGCGCTGGCGCTCGAAGATCTCGGCCAGTGAGTCGTTGGCGTCGATGAAAACTCCGCGCACGGGGTGGTCTCCTCAGTTTGAGCCGAGCTGTAACCGCGACGGCGGTGCGCTCCCTCCCCCCTTGCGGGGGAGGGTCGGGGTGGGGGTGCCCAGGCGAGACTGCCCGTGGGGACCCCCACCCCCGACCCCTCCCCGCAAGGGGGAGGGGAGCTCAGTGTGCCCGCGCGATCGAGAGCTGTGTTCCATCAATGATAGTTGGAAGAAGCCGTAACTAACAGCCCTTCACGACGCCACGCCGGCCAGCGACAGCACTGTGTGCAGCAGCACGTTGGCACCGGCGGCGCAGTCGGACTGGGTGGCATCCTCCAGCTCGTTGTGGCTGATGCCGTCCTTGCAGGGGACGAACACCATCGCGGCCGGCATGATGGTGTTGAGGTTGCAGGCGTCGTGGCCGGCGCCGGAGGTGATGCGGCGGTGGGAGTAGCCGAGGGAGCCCGCGGCGCGCTCGACGGCGTCGACCAGCTTGGGATCGAAATGCGTCGGCGGCTTGCGCCAGACCTGGTCGATCGCGATCTCGACCTTGCGCTTCTTGGAAATCTCGCCGGCCGCCGCGCGCAGGCTGGCGTCGAGCGCCTCAAGCGTGTCGGCATTGGCGCTGCGGCAGTCGATGGTGAAGGCGATCTCGCCGGGGATGACGTTGCGCGAGGGATTGGCGATGACGGCCTCGCCGATGGTGGCGACCGCGTTCGGCCCGAGCTTGATCGCGATCTGCTCCAGGGTCAGCGCGAACTCCGACAGCGTCAGCAGCGCGTCGCGGCGCAGCGGCATCGGCGTCGAGCCGGCGTGGCTCTCGAATCCCGTGATCTTGCCGTCGTACCAGAACACGCCCTGGCCGTGATCGACCACGCCGATGGTCTTGTTCTCGGCCTCCAGGATCGGGCCCTGCTCGATATGCAGCTCGACGAAGCCGGAGAATTTCTGCGTGCCGACCTTGGTCTCGCCGCGGTAGCCGATGCTATCCAGCGCCTCGCCGACCGCGACACCCTCGGCGTCCTTGCGCGACAGAATGTCCTCGACGGTGAAGTCGCCGACGTAAGCCGCCGAGGCCATCATCGCCGGCGCGAAGCGCGAGCCTTCCTCATTGGTCCAGTTGACGATGCACAGCGGCGCGTCGGTCTCGATGCCGGCGTCGTTGAGCGTGCGGATCACTTCGAGCGCGCCGAGCGTGCCCAGAATGCCGTCGAACTTGCCCCCCGTGGGCTGGGTGTCGAGATGCGAGCCGAGCCCGACCGGGGCCTTCGACATGTCGCGGCCCTTGCGCAGTGCGAACATCGAGCCGAGCGCATCGACATGCACCTCGAGGCCGGCGTCCTCGCACGCCTTCCGGAACCAGTCGCGGACCTGCTTGTCCTCCTGGCTCAGGGTCAGCCGGCGCACGCCGCCCTTCGGGGTGCCGCCGAACTTGGCGGTCTCGTGGATGCTGTCCCAGAGGCGGGCGGAATCGATCTGCAGATTGGTGACGGCGCGGCTCATGCTTGAAATCCCTGTACTCCGGCATCCTGTCCATCGCGCGCCGCGACGAGCGCGTCAACTGATGCGGTGGGATGGCTGGCCGTCTGCGCCGTCCGGGCTGCGAGCTCGGCAACGCGCTCGATCGCGACCATCTCGGGCGACGACAGCCAGCTCGCGGTGAACGTCAGCGGCGGAATCCGCAAATCCGTCTTCAGCTCCTGCAGGCGGCCGCGCTCGATCTCATGCGCCACGATCGCGGCGGGAATCACGGCGACGCCGAGGCCCTCGACTGCCATGTGGATCACCGTCGCCAGCGAGGCGCTGGCGTGCAGCCGCATCGGCGGCAGATGCGGGCGGTTGAACAGCGAGCGGACATTGTCATAGGGCTGGGTGTTGCGCGGGAAGGTGATGATCGGGAAGCGCGCCATCTGCTCGGCGGTGACGATGCCTGTGCCGAAGCCGAGGGCAGGGCTGGCAAGAAAGCTGATCGGATAGTCGCACAGCACGCGGCTGCGGATGCCCGACTCCGAGGGCGCGCCGAGCGCGAAGGCGAGCTCGATCTCCTGCGCGAGCAGCCGCGCATGCAGGTGGGGCGTGACGTCGACCTCGATCTCCAGCGACAGGTTCGGATAGCTCTCGTTGACGCTCTTGATCAGCCGCGGCAGCCAGTCATGCACGATGGTCTCGGCGACGCCGAGCCGGAGCACGCCGCGCATCGCCGAGCGGTCGCCGACCTCGGCCAGCATCTCCGCGCGCAGGCCGATCAGCTTCTCGGCATAGACCAGCATCTGCCGTCCGACGGCGGTTGGCGAGGCCACGCGGTGGTCGCGGTTGAGCAGCTTTACGCCGAGCTCGCGCTCGAGCTGGGCGATCCGCTGGGAGATCGCCGGCTGCGTGGTGTTGAGGCGCTGCGCGGCGCCGCGGAAGCTGCCGAGCTTGACCACCCAGAGAAAGGTCTCGATGGAACGGAAATCCAACATCAGGGCCGCCTCGGATCAATTTGTTTTATCGATCCTGATTAAAAACGAAGATTAGACTTTATAGCATGGCTGATGTTGAGTGAGTTTGTCGAGATATTAGGCAAATGGCACAAATGACTGTTTCTGCGGCATTGCAGCAATCGGCCGACCAAGGGGGGCTTCTCCCCAGCCATCAGGCCCGCCTGGATTATCGCACCGGCAGGGGCTGGAGCACGGCCGGAATCGCCAACGGCTTCGTCCAGGGCAATCTCGCGATCATTCCCGAGCAGTACGCCGGCGCCTTCCACCGCTTCTGTCAGCTGAATCCGAAACCGTGCCCGATCATCGGCATGTCCGATCCGGGCAATCCTCATATTCCGGCACTCGGTGCCGACCTCGACATTCGCACGGACGTGCCGCGCTATCGGGTGTGGCGCGACGGCGAGATGGTCGAGGAGCCGACCGATTTGATGGCGCATTGGCGCGACGATCTCGTCACCTTCGTGCTCGGCTGCTCGTTCTCGTTCGAAGAAGCGCTAATGGCCGACGGCCTGCCGATCCGCCATATCGAGCAGGGCTGCCGCGTGCCGATGTATCGCACCAACATCGCCTGCACGCCGTCCGGGCCGTTCGCGGGTCCCATGGTGGTGTCGATGCGCCCGTTCAAGCCGGCGCAGGCGATTCGCGCGGTGCAGATCACGACGCGCTTTCCCGCCGTGCACGGCGCGCCGGTGCATCTCGGCCTGCCCGAGCAGATCGGCATCGCCGATATCAATAAGCCTGACTACGGTGACCCGGTGCGGGTGGGCGCGGACGAAATTCCCGTATTCTGGGCCTGCGGAGTGACGCCGCAGGCGGTGATCGCAGCGGCGAAGCTGCCGTTCGCCATCACCCATGCGCCGGGCCTGATGCTGATCACCGATCTCAGGAACAAGGATCTCGCCGTCCTCTAATCAGGCAGCAATGCTGCTTATTGAGCCTTTACCGCCGACCTCAACCGCTTCATCGATGCGCTTTCATCAGAGGATCTTCTCATGACCATCACGCGCCGTAACGTCCTGCTTGGAGCCACCGCTGCCGCCGCACTCGGGCCGCTTGCCGCCCGCGCGCAGACCTCCGAGGTGAAGATCGGCGTCATCTATCCGTTCTCCGGCGCCAGCGCACAGATCGGCGTCGACGCGCAGCGCGCATTCGAGACCGCGGCCGAGATCATCAACGGCAAGTATGATTTCGACCTGCCGCTCGCCCGCACCGAAGGCCTGCCGGGCCTCGGCGGCGCCAAGATCAAGCTGGTGTTCGCCGACCACCAGGCCGACCCGCAGAAGGGACGCGCCGAGGCCGAGCGCCTCATCACCCAGGAGAAGGTCGCCGCCGTCATCGGTTCCTACCAGAGCGCCGTCGCGGTGACCGCGAGCCAGATCTGCGAGCGCTACCAGATCCCGTATCTCTCGGCCGACAATTCCTCGCCGAGCCTGCATCGCCGCGGCCTCAAGTATTATTTCCGCGCCGCGCCGCATGACGAGATGTTCTCGCAGGCGATGTTCGACTTCTTCGACGCGATGAAGAAGAAGGGCACCAAGATCGAGACGCTGGCGCTGTTCCACGAGGACACCATCTTCGGCACGGATTCCAGCAACGCCCAGCTCAAGCTCGCCCAGGAGCGCGGCTACAAGATCGTCGCCGACATCAAGTATCGCGCCAACTCGCCGTCGCTGTCGGCGGAAGTGCAGCAGCTCAAGGCGGCCAATGCCGACGTGCTGATGCCGTCGAGCTACACCACCGACGGCATCCTGCTAGTCAAGACCATGGCCGAGCTCGGCTACAAGCCGAATGCGATCGTGGCCCAGGACGCCGGCTTCTCGGAAAAGGCGCTGTACGACGCGGTCGGCGACAAGCTCGAAGGCGTGATCTCGCGCGGCTCGTTCTCGCTCGACCTCGCCGCCAAGCGGCCGATGGTCGGCAAGATCAACGACATGTTCAAGGCCAAGTCCGGCAAGGACTTCAACGACTACTCGTCGCGCCAGTTCATGGGCCTGATCGTGATGGCCGACGCCATCAACCGCGCCAAGTCCACCGACGGCGAGAAGATCCGCGACGCGCTCGCCGCGACCGACATGCCGGGTGAGGCGACCATCATGCCGTGGAAGCGGGTGAAGTTCGACGAGAACGGCCAGAACAACGACGCCGATCCGGTGCTGCTGCAATATGTCGGCGGCAAGTTCGTCACGATCTTCCCGACCCAGGCCGCGGTCGCCGAAGCCAGCTGGCCGATGAAGTAACTTTCTCGGATGTCGTCCCGGGCAAGCCGCGACGCGCACCAGCGCGTGGCGGCGCTGACCCGGGACCCATACGCCGAGGCCGTGGTTGGACGATGACTGGCTGTCGTCGTGCCCCACACAAACAGTCGTGGTTATGGGTCCTGGCGTTCGCCAGGACGACACCCCGAGTCACATCGAGAGTGGGGCAAGATCTGTGACAGCAGAAACAATCATCCAAAGTCTCGCCAGCGGCCTGTTGATGGGCCTGCTCTACGGCCTGATCGCCGTAGGCCTGGCGCTCATCTTCGGCCTGATGGACGTCGTGAACTTCGCGCATGGCGAGTTCCTGATGATCGCGATGTACGCGACCTTCTTCCTGTTCGCCTATTTCGCGCTCGACCCGTTGCTGTCGGCCCCGATCGTCGCGGCCGGATTGTTCGTCTTCGGCGCGGTGGTCTATTTGCTGATTGTCAGATTTGCCGTCCGCGCCAAGGCCAACACCGGCATGGTGCAGATCTTCTCCACCTTCGGTCTCGCGGTGCTGATGCGTGGCGTCGCGCAGTATTTCTTCACCCCCGATTATCGCAGCATTCCGCACTCCTATCTGGGCGGCAAGACGATCTCGATTGCCGGCATCTATCTGCCGCAGCCGCAGCTGGTCGGCGCGCTCATTGCGATCGCGGCCTTCGCCGGCCTGTACTTCTTCATCCACCGCACCGATTTCGGCCGCGCGCTGGAGGCGACCCGTGAGGATGCCGGGGCGGTGGCTCTGGTCGGCATCGACAAGAACAAGGTGTTCGCGCTCGGCTGGGGCCTGGGCGCGGCGCTGGTCGGCCTCGCCGGCGCGGTCATGGCGATCTTCTTCTACGTCTTCCCGGATGTCGGCGCGTCGTTCGCCACCATCGCCTATGTAACGGTTGCGCTCGGCGGCTTCGGCAGCGTGTTCGGCGCCTTCGCCGGCGGCATCGTCGTCGGCCTCGTCGAGGCCATCACCACGCTGATCCTGCCGCCGTCGCTGAAGACGGTCGGCATCTATGGCGTCTATCTCCTCGTCGTCTTCATCCGCCCGCGCGGCCTGTTCGGATCGATCTGATGGACAAGGCATTCACTCACCGTCGCCGGCGCGACCTGATCGTCGCGGCCTGCCTAGCACTGCTCGCGACCCAGGTGCCGCGCTACGTCACCGATGTGTACATCCAGAACATGATGATCATGACCCTGATGTATGCAGCGCTATCGCAGAGCTGGAACATCCTGTCAGGCTATTGCGGCCAGATCTCGCTTGGCCACGCGTTGTATTTCGGGCTCGGCGCTTACGTCACCGCGCTTCTGTACACCAAGTTCGGGATGCTGCCCTGGTTCGGCATGTTCGCCGGCGGGCTGCTGTCGGCGGTCATCGCGATGGCGCTCGGCTATCCCTGTTTCCGACTGGGCGGACACTACTTCGTCATTGCTACCATCGTGATCGCCGAGATTGCACTCGTGCTGTTCCAGAATTGGGAATGGGCGGGAGCAGCGCTCGGAGTCACGATCCCGCTGTCGAAGCAGGATAGCTGGCTTACCCTTCAATTCGCCAAGAACAAGCTGCCTTACTTCTACTTCGCGCTCGCTCTGGCCTGCGTCGCCTGGTTCGTGACCTGGTGGCTGGAGGATTCGAAGTGGGGCTATTGGTGGCGGGCCGTGAAGGACAATCCGGTTGCGGCCGAGAGCCTGGGCGTTGTCGTGTTCAATTCCAAGATGGGCGCGGCGGCCGTGTCGGCGTTCCTCGTCGCCGTCGGCGGCGGTTTCTATGCGATGTACGTCACCTACATCGATCCCGAGAGCGTGATGGGCTTCCAGTTCTCGCTGCTGATGGCGCTGCCCGCGGTGCTTGGCGGCATCGGCACGCTCTGGGGCCCGATGCTCGGCGCGGTCATCCTGATCCCGCTGACCGAGCTGACGCGCTCCTATATCGGCGGCTCCGGCCGCGGCGTCGACCTGATCGTCTATGGCGGCCTGATCATCGCGATCTCGCTGGCACGGCCGCAAGGCCTGGTCAGCCTGTTCTCCCGCAAGCCGAAGCCGGCCGCGCAGCCGGCGCGAGAGGCGGTGGCGTCATGACCGCATTGTTGGAAACCCGCAACATCACCCAGCGCTTCTCGGGCCTGACGGCGAACTCCGACGTTTCGATCTCGGTCGGGCGCGGCGAGATCGTCGGCCTGATCGGGCCGAACGGCGCCGGCAAGTCGACCTTGTTCAACCTGATCGCCGGCGCGTTCAAGCCGACCGAAGGCACGATCCTGTTCGACGGCGAGGACGTCACCGCGCTGCCGGCGGCTGAGCGCTGCCAGCGCGGCATCGGCCGCACCTTCCAGGTCGTGAAGAGTTTCGAGAGCATGACGGTGATCGAGAACGTCATCGTCGGCTCGCTGGTGCGCACCACCAATATGCGCGACGCCCGCCGCAAGGCGCATGAGGTCCTGGCGTTCTGCGGCCTCGATGCACGCGCCGACGTGCTGGCGAGCGACCTCGTGCCGTCGGAGAAGCGACGCTTAGAGGTGGCGCGTGCGCTTGCGACCGAGCCGAAGCTGCTGCTGCTGGACGAGGTGCTGACCGGTCTCACGCCGGTCGAATCGCAGAAGGGTGTCGAGCTCGTGCGCCGTGTGCGCGACACCGGCATCACGGTGTTGATGGTCGAGCACGTCATGGAGATCGTGATGCCGCTGGTTGACCGCGCCATCGTGCTCGATCTCGGCAAGGTGCTGATCGAGGGCATCCCCAAGGACGTCGTCCGCGATCCCAAAGTCATTTCCGCCTATCTTGGAGACCGCCATGCTGTCGGTGCGTGACGTCACCACCGCCTATCAGGGCCTGGTTGCGATCTCGAACGTCTCGATCGACGTCGAGAAGGGCGAGATCGTCTGCGTCGCCGGCGCCAATGGCGCGGGCAAGTCGACCTTGTTGAAATCGATCGCCGGTGCCGAGCGGCCCCGCGCGGGCAGTGTCACCTTCGACGGCAACCGCATCGACGGCATGGCGCAGCATCTGATCACGGCACGCGGCATCGCTTATGTGCCGGAGAACCGCCGGTTGTTCCCGCGGCTCTCGGTGCGCGACAATCTCCGTCTCGGGAGCTACCTCTATCGCAGCGAGGCCAATCGCGAGGAGCCGCTGGAGTTCGTGTTCAAGCTGTTCCCGCGATTGTCGGAGCGGCTCGAGCAGCGCGCCGAGACCTTGTCCGGCGGCGAGCAGCAGATGCTGGCGATCGGCCGCGCGCTGATGACGAGGCCGCGGCTGCTGATGCTCGATGAGCCATCACAGGGCATCATGCCGAAGCTGGTGGATGAGATCTTCCAGGCCGTGAAGAAAATCCGCGACGCCGGCATGACTGTGCTGATCGTGGAACAGCGCATGGCGGAGTGTCTGGAGATCGCGGACCGGGCGTACATCCTGCAGACCGGCCGTGTGCTGATGCAGGGCACCGCCGCGGAGATCAGCGGCAACAAGGATGTAAGGAAGGCGTATCTGGGGCTGTGAGGCAATGGCCTCGTAGGGTGGGCAAAGCGGCGCCGTCAGGCGTCGCGTGCCCACCGCCGGTGCCGGTGAGTGCGGCCGGTGGGCACGGCGCGCGAAGCAATCATTTCCACGATGAAGAGTAGGGCGCTCCTTTGCCCACCCTACGGACCTATTAGCGCATCCACGCGGTGCCCAATAGTGCCCTCGCCCCTTGTGGGAGAGGGCATGTACGGCCTTACCGCGTACGCGGTTGGGTGAGGGGTTCTCTCGGCAAGCCCGACTTGTTGAGGCAGACCCCTCACCCAACCGAGTTTGCTGCGCTGTCATACATGCCCTCTCCCACAAGGGGCGAGGGCGCATTCATGAGCACCGCGCTTGCTGCTTATTCATAACAGCTGCGCCGACGAGCTGTACCACGACGGCTGCCCAGCTAAGCAACTACACCATCCCCTTGCCGGCATCCGAGCCCTGTCGGCGCTGGCGGGCCTGCAGCACCAGGATGACTGACAGGGCGGCGAAGATCACCACGAAGGACACCGCCGAGGTCAGCGTGCCCAGCGCGTAGATGTCGGGCTTAGTCACTGTCGTCGTCAGCCCCTGCAATTCCAGCGGGAGGGTGTTGACCGAGCCGATCGCCTGGCTCGAGCGCGCCAGTTCATCCCAGGACAGCGTGAAGCCGAACAGGCCGATGCCGACGACCGACGGCAGGATGATCGGCAGCACGACGTGGCGGAAGGTTTGCCAGGGGGTGGCGCCGAGGTCGCGGGCGGCTTCTTCGAGGCGGCCGTCGAAGCGGTTGAAGATCGCGAACATGATCAGGAGGCCGAACGGCAGCGTCCAGGTCAGGTGCGCTCCCAAGCCCGACGTGAACAGGCCCATCGCGGTGGTGTGGCCCTCGGCCAGCCAGCCCAAGCCGTAATCAGCCGCGTGCTTGTTGATGAAGTCGTCGATCAGGCGGAACTCCAAGGCGATGCCGAGCGAAGTGATGATCGAGGGCATGATCAGGCTCGCGATCGCGGTGTAGAACAGGATCGAGGCGCCGCGGAACGGCTTGCGGAACGCCATGCCGGCGGCGACCGACAGCACCACCGTGATCACCATCACCACGAGGCCCAGCGCCAGCGACCGTTTGAAGGCGGCGCCGATGTCGACGATACCGCCGCCGGAAAACACTTTTCCGAACCAGGTCAGCGAGACGCCGTTCATCGGGAAGGTAAGACCGCCGTCCGGGCCCTGGAACGACAGGATGTAGATCGCGATCATCGGGCCGTACAGGAACAGCACATAGGCCGTGAAGAATAGCGCGAGGATGTAAAAGGAGCGGGGGCGCTTGTCTCCCATCTCAGAGCTCCTTGCGCACGTCGACGATCCGCGTCAGCGCGGAGATGATGATGATGGTGATGCCGAGCAGGATCACGGCATTCGCGGCGGCCGCCGGGAATTGCAGCGCCGAGAGGCGCGCCTCGATGATCTTGCCGGCGGAGGCGATCTGCTGGCCGCCCATCACGCCGATGGTGACGAAGTCGCCCATCACAATGGTGATGACGAAGATCGAGCCGATCACGATGCCGGGCTTCGACAAGGGAATGACGATGTTGACCAGCGTCTGCCAGCCCGACGCGCCGGCGTCATAGGCGGCCTCGATCAGGCGCTTGTCGATGCGGATCATCGAATTGAAGATCGGCACCACCATGAAGAACGTGAACAGGTGCACCAGCGCCAGTACCACGGAAAATTCCGAGAACAGCAGCCATTCGATCGGCTTGTTGACGACACCTGCGCCGACGAGCCCCTGGTTGACCAAGCCGTTGCGGCCGAGCAGGGGGATCCAGGCGATCATACGGATGACGTTGGAGGTCCAGAACGGGATCGTGCACAGCAGCGACAGCACGATCTGCCAGGTCTTGCTGCGGACGTGGAAGGCGAGGAAGTAGGCGACCCAGAAGCCGATCATCAAGGTCAGGGCCCAGGTGAGCAGGCACAGCTTCAGTGTCTTCAGATAGGTCTTCAGGATGGTGCACAGCTCGGGCAGGTTGGCTAGGCAGCCTTCGAACGTATCGGTGTAGCCGCGGAAGCTGAGCGCCGGGATCATCTCATATTCATTGTAGTCCCAGACGCTGACGATCACGACGAGCACGAGCGGCAGCAGGAAGAACAGCGCGAACACCAGCGTCATCGGCCCCGCTTGCAGCCAGGCTATCGAGCGCGTGGTCAGTTTGCGGAGAGTGCCTTGCGCCGGCGCTACGGTGTCGGGCGAATTGTCGATCGTCACGGCCACGGAAAATACCTGTCGTCCGGTCGCGGAGGATACGGCTGAGAAAACTGCCGCGCCCACTACGGCGCGGGCGCGGCAGCAATGGCGGTCACATCAGGCGGCGATGAACTCGTTCCACTTGCGGACCATGTAGTCGTTCTCGTCCATGACGGCGTTCCAGCAGACGACGCCGCCCATGCGGTCGTCATAGGAGCCGCCGTCGCGCACCGCGCCGGCCTTCTCCATCAGGGTGCCATCCGGCGCCTTGATGTCGCTCTTGGCCGGCTTGCCTTCCATCCAGTAGCCCCACTCGTCCTCGGTCATGTTGGCCTTGGCGGTGGAGAGCACGGCCGAATAGTAGCCCTGGCGGTTGAGATAGGCGCCGGCCCAGCCCGACAGGTACCAGTTGACGAACTCATAGGCCCAGTCGAGCTTCGGGCTGCCGCCGACGGCCTTGGAGACGCAGAAGCCCGACGCCCAGGAGCGATAGCCTTCCTTCAGCGGCTGGAAGGTGCAGGCGATGCCCATCGAGCGCACCTTGGTGACGGCCGGGGACCACATCGACTGGATCACCGTCTCGCCGGAGGCCATCAGGTTGACCGACTCGTTGAAGTCCTTCCAGAACGCGCGGAACTGGCCGGCCTTCTTGGCCTCGGTCAGCACCTTCATCGTGAGGTCGATCTCGGCCTTGGTCATGTTGCCCTTGTCGGCATATTTGTACTGGCCGGTCGCCTCGACGACGAGGGCGGCGTCCATGATGCCGATCGAGGGGATGTTGAGGATCGAGGCCTTGCCCTTGAACTCGGGATTGAGCAGCTCGGCCCAGGAATTGATCGGACGCTTGATCAGGTCCGGACGGATGCCGAGCGTGTCGGCGTTGTACACGGTCGGGATCAAGGTGACGTATTCGGTGGGCGTGGCCGAGAACGTCTTGGAGTTCGCTCCCTCGAGATACAGCACCTTCCACGGCGCGGTGCCCTGGCCGCCGATCTTCTTGCCGTTCGGCAGCTCGCCCTTGGTGAACACGGGCGTGATGTTGTCGAACTCCTTGATCTTGCGCGCATCGAGCGGGAAGATGTTGCCCGACGGCACGAGCTTCTTCAGCGAGAAATATTCGGTGTCGAGCACGTCGAACGAGTTCGGCTGGGTGATGACGCGCTTGGTGACGTCATCGGTCGTCGCCGTGATGTATTCGATCTTGATGCCGGTGTCGGCGAGGCACTTCTTGGCGATCTCGTCGCCCTCGTTCACGGCGGTGCCGAGATAGCTCAGCACTTTCGGGTCCGCGGCGTGCACATAGGGCGCGCTGAGCAGGGTCCCCGTACCGGCGAGACCGGCAACGCCGGCCGCGCCCTTGAGCAGCGAGCGGCGGCTGATGGATGTCTTCTTCGATCGATCAGTCATGATCATCTCCTTGATCATCTTCTTGGGATAAAAACGAGAAGGCGAAATCAGGCCAGAAAATCAGGCCACGAGTTCTGCAGCCGGTGCGGCTGCAGTTGCGGGGCGAGGCGTCAGCGCGTCGGCTTGCGCCGGATTCCAGGTCACGACGACGCGCTCGCCGATGACGTGGGTCTCCGCGTCGAACTGGTCGTCGCTGAGCTGCGCCGAGATCTCCGGGCCGCCGTCGGTCGCCACCGCGACCTGCACGTAAGTGCCCTGATATTCGATCTTGCTGATCGTGCCGGGCACGGCGGGGCCGTCGATCGCGGCGTTCGGCGCCTTCAGCTGGATGCGGTCGACGCGCACGGCGAAGGTCTCGCCCTTGAGCGGGATGACGTTGTGGCCGCCGATGAAGCGCGCGGCGAATTCCGTGCGCGGATGGTTGAAGATTTCGCGCGGGGTGCCCTGCTGCTCGATCTTGCCGCCATTCATCAGCACGACCAGATCGGACAGCGCCATCGCCTCGTCCTGGCCGTGGGTAACGTGGATGAAGGTGAGGCCGAGCTCGCGCTGCAGCCGCTTCAGCTCGGCGCGCATCCGCAGCCGCAGGAACGGATCGAGCGCCGACAGGGGCTCGTCGAGCAGCAGGATCTGCGGCGAGGTGATCAGTGCGCGCGCCAGCGCCACGCGCTGCTGCTGGCCGCCGGAGAGCTGCGCGGGCAGGCGGCCGGCATAGCTCTGCATGTCCACGAGCTCGAGCAGCTCGCGCGCTTTGGCGTGACGCTCGGGCTTCGATACGCCCTTCATCTTCAGCGCGAAGGCGACGTTGTCGATGACGGAGAGATGCGGAAACAGCGCGTAGGACTGGAACATCATCGCGGTGCCGCGGCCCGCGGGCGGCAGCTCGGTGACGTTCTTGGCGCCGACGATGATGTCGCCTGAGGTCGCGGACTCATGGCCTGCGATCATGCGCAACGTCGAGGTCTTGCCGCAGCCTGAGGGACCGAGCAGGCAGCAATAGGAGCCGGCGGGAATCCGCAGGTCGATTGCGTCGACGGCGGTGACGTGACCGTACATCTTCGTCACCTTCACCAGTTCCAAGCTCGCGCCCGCCGCCATCCGCCCTCCATATCGTCCGTCATTATCGAGACCCGGGCATGACTCATGGTTCGCGCGGTCGGGCGCCCGGCTCCCGACCTGCGTGGTGTCTGCAACGGATATGCCAATGGCTGGCAGCCGGATGGCCCTGTGCATAAAGAGCGCGCGCTCTCGGCGATGCGTATGCAATCGGCGGCCGCGAGCCGTCTGCATCGGCGTCGGCCGGGCACATCCCGTGCGATAGGCCGGGAAAACAGCAGCAACCACGGTGTCGTGGAGGCACTTTGCCTGTTCCTGTCTGTGCATCAGGCGTGTGGAGCGGAATCCGCTGCAATCGATGGTAGAGGCTCTGGCCGCGATTGTGCGTCAGACCGGGGCGCGTCTGCCTATCGATCGAGCGGCCGCTGATTGCCTGCGCAGCCGATTTCTGCCTGAATATTAGGCATCAAAGCCGATCAGAGGCAAGGCGGTGCGTCGGGCGACATGACGGTGCAGCCTCCCCAGGCTAGCGCAACCGCGTCTGCAATTTGGCCACGGCTGCCGCCGTCAACATGCGTTCGGCAATGCCGCGTAATTCCGCGACCCCGATTCGATCGGATTCGGCGAAGATCTCGTAGGAATCAGTCGTGATCGGAAACCAGCGATAGAAGCGAGCTTCCTCGAACAGCACGCGGGCAGCGGCTTCGATCTCGGCGGGCGAAGGTGCAGGGTACTGCATGCGCATCGGCCGCCGGTTCGGTCAATGATGATCGTCGTGATCGGGCAGGGTGAGGCCGAACACTTTGACGAGATCGGCGACCTGCTGCGGCGACAGGTGCCGGGGATTGAGCCCGCGCAGCAGCAGATAGAGTTTGGCCGTTTCCTCCAGCTCCTCCATGGCGAATACCGCGGCTTCCAGCGTGTCGCCGGAGACGACGGGGCCGTGATTGGCGAGCAGCACGGAGGCGTATTTGCCGGCGAGGCCCTTGATGGCGTCGGCGACGGCGGCATCTCCCGGACGATGATAGGGGATAAGCGCGGTCTGACCGCAGCGCATCAAATAATAAGGCGTCAGCGGCGGCAGCGCCATCAGTGGATCGATCTCCGGCAGCATCGAGATCGCGACCGAATGCGTGGAGTGCAGATGCACCACGGCGCGGGCGGCCTCACGCGTCTGGTATAGCGCCGTGTGCAGCGGCACCTCCTTGGTCGGCGCATCGCCCGAGACCAGCCTGCCGCTCGCATCAAGCCGCGACAGCTTGGCCGGATCGAGAAAGCCAAGCGAGGCATTGGTCGGCGTCACCAGCCAGCCGCCATCATCCAGCCGCACGCTGATATTGCCGGACGAGCCCGGCGTCAGCCCGCGCTCGAACAGCGAGCGGCCGAACCGGCAGATGGCCTCGCGAATCGCAGTGTCCGCCACGGATTCTTCCTCGTTCCCTCGATGCTTTGTCTCACGCTTTGGCAGCGTGGCCAAGCCGTGATACCCAGGGACGAGCCGGATCAACCGGACAGGTCGGGAAACGCTTCGAGGATTTGCTGCATGTCGTCATCGCAATTGAACGTCGCCGTGATCGGGCTCGGCTCGATGGGATATGGCATGGCGACCTCGCTCAAGCGCGCGGGCTTCGCGGTGACCGGATGCGACGTCTCGGCAGATGCGGTGACGCGGTTCGTGGCCGATGGCGGCAAGGGCGCCAAGAGCCCGGCCGAGGCGGCCGCGGGGGCTGATATCGTCGTCAGCGTCGTCGTCAATGCGGCGCAGACCGAAGCCATTCTGTTCGGTCCGGGCGGCGCGGCCGAGACGATGCCGAAGGAGTCCGTGTTCGTCTCCTCCGCGACCATGGACCCGGACGTGGCGCGGCGTCTCGCCAAGCAGTTGGAGGCGACCGGCCGGCATTATCTCGACGCGCCGATCTCCGGCGGCGCGCAGCGGGCGGCGCAGGGCGAGCTAACCATTCTGGCCTCGGGCAGCACGGCGGCGTTTGCCAAGGCGCGGCCGGCGCTCGATGCGATGGCGGCCAAGCTCTACGAGCTCGGCGATGCCGCGGGGCAGGGCGCCGCGTTCAAGATGATCAACCAGCTGCTCGCCGGCGTGCATATCGCCGCCGCCAGCGAGGCGATTGCGTTTGCCGCCAAGCAGGGCCTCGACATCAGAAAGGTCTATGAGGTCATCACCGCCTCGGCCGGCAATTCCTGGATGTTCGAGAACCGCATGCCGCATGTGCTCGACGGCGACTACACGCCGCGCAGCGCGGTCGAGATCTTCGTCAAGGACCTCGGCATCATCCAGGACATGGCGCGCAATCACCGCTTCCCGGTGCCGGTCTCGGCCGCCGCGCTGCAGATGTTCCTGATGACGGCGGCCGCCGGCATGGGCCGCGACGATGACGCATCGGTGGCGCGGATGTACGCGCAGGTCACTGGCACGACGCTGCCGGGCTCATCCAAATAGTAATAATAGGACGCGAGTTCGCCATGCCCCGTTTCGCCGCCAACCTCTCGATGATGTTCACCGAGCATCCGTTCCTCGACCGCTTCGAAGCCGCGGCCAAGGCCGGCTTCACCGCGGTCGAATTTCTGTTTCCCTACGATCATCCGGTCGAGGAGGTCGGCAAGCGGCTGCACGGCAACGGCCTGACGCAGGCGCTGTTCAACCTACCGCCCGGCAATTGGGACGCCGGCGAGAAGGGCTTTGCGGCGCTGCCGGAGCGCTTCGATGATCTCAAGGCGAGTCTCGAGACGGCGCTGCCTTATGCCAAGGCCACCGGCGTGAAGCGGCTGCATTTGATGGCCGGCATCGCCGACCGCCATGATGCCAAAGCGGTCGAAGCCTATTACAAGTCGGTCGCCTGGGCGGCGGAGTTCTTCGCGCCCCATGGCCTCGACGTCGTCATCGAGCCGATCAATTCGCGCAACGTGCCCGGGTATTTCCTCAACGATTTCGGCTTCGCCCGCGATCTGATCCGCGAGCTCAAGATCCCGAATTTGAAGCTGCAGTTCGATATCTACCACTGCCAGATCATCCACGGCGACGTCACCATGCGGCTGCGCGCGATGATGGACATCATCGGCCACATCCAGATCGCCAGCATTCCCTCGCGTAACGAGCCCGACCGTGAGGAGCTGAACTATCCGTTCCTGTTCGAGGAGCTCGACCGGCTCGGCTATGCCGGCTTCGTCGGCTGCGAATACAATCCGCGCGGCCGCACCGAGGACGGGCTCGGCTGGTTCGCAGCCTACAAGGGAGTGAAGCCGTGACATTGAAGCTCGGCTGCATCGCCGACGACTACACCGGCGCCTCCGACCTCGCCAACACGCTCACCCGCGCCGGGCTGCGCACGGTACAGACCATCGGCGTGCCGGCCTCCGATCTCGCGCTGCCTGAGGTTGACGCCGTCGTGGTGTCGCTGAAGAGCCGCTCGATCGAGGCCTCGCAGGCGGTCGCTCGCTCGCGCGAGGCTGACACGTGGCTGCGCGCCCGGGGCGCCCGTCATGTCCTGTTCAAGATCTGCTCGACCTTCGATTCCACTGACGCCGGCAACATCGGTCCGGTGATGGATGCGCTCGCTGGCGACGCCGGTGACGACATCGTGCTCGTGACGCCGGCCTTCCCGGAGACCAAGCGCACCGTCTATCAGGGTAACCTGTTCGTGGGCCACGTGCCGCTCAATGAGAGCCCGCTGAAGGATCATCCGCTCAACCCGATGCACGACGCCAATCTGGTGCGCGTGCTCGGACGCCAGAGCCGCCGCAAGATCGGCCTCGTCGATCTCGCGACCGTCGTGCATGGTCCCGAGGCGATCGGACACCGGCTGCAGGAGTTGTCAGGGCAGGGCATCGGCGCGGCCGTCGTTGACGCCGTGTTCGATGCCGACCTGACCGCGATCGGCGCGGCGGCCTTGAAGCACAAGGTCTCGGTCGGCGCCTCCGGCATCGGGCTCGGGCTGGCGCGGGCGCTGGTCGCGGCCGGGCATGTGCATTCGCACGGTCTGGGGCATCACCACGATGCGCCGGTCGGCGGCCTCGCGGCGTGCCTCGCGGGTAGCTGCTCGCAGGCGACGTTGCAGCAGATCGCGCAGGCCGAGGCGATCATGCCGGTGCTGCATCTCGACGCCGCGGGCCTGGTCGCCGGTGCCGACGAGGCGCAGCGGGCGCTCGCCTGGGCGCGCGAGCGTATCGGCAAGGGCCCGGTGCTGATCGCCTCCAGCGCAACGCCCGATCAGGTCAGTGCGCTGCAGGCGAGGCATGGCCGCGAGGCGGCGGGACACGCGATCGAGCAGGCGATGGCCGATCTGGCGGAGGGATTGATCGACGCCGGCGTCAGGCAACTGATTGTCGCGGGTGGCGAGACCTCGGGCGCCGTGGTCGATCGGCTCGGGATTCCGGGTTTCCTGGTCGGGCCGGAGATCGCGGCCGGCGTGCCGGTGCTGCGCGCGATCGGCGCTGCCGACGGCGAGATGCTGCTGGCGTTGAAGTCCGGCAATTTCGGTGGGCCGCGCTTCTTTGCCGACGCGCTGGAGTTGATGCGCTAGCCCGCCTCGACGGGCTATGAGCGCCACCCCGTTCCGGATTTCGGAACGCTCCGGTGTAGCGGCGCGATTCCCTGCATAGTCTGCATAGTTTGTGAGCCTTAACACGGCGCGCCAGCGCGTCGTGCCGCCATAAGCATCGGGACGCACACAGAAAATGCAGAAGTTTTTCGCGTGTAATGCACGATGACTCCCGTAAATTAACGGTCTCTATGGACCTCACCTCTATACCTCCTACACGGACCGTCGCGCGGCGCGCGTTCTTCTGTGGGTAGGGCAATGAAACTGAATCGGATCGGCTACAAACTCGGGCTTGCTGGCGCCATCGGCGCATCTCTCGCGGTCGGCATGATCGCCAACCAGATGATGGCGGAGAGAGCGGTCAACCAGGCCAACCAGCAGGCCGAGCGCGCGCGGCGGGTGGTCGAGAGCGTGTTGTCGGCCAGCGCCAACATGCAGCAGACCCAGCTCGGCGGCCGCTCGGCGCGGCTGGCGCGGTCGCAGGCCGAGGCGGAGAAGGCTGCTGCCGACATTCAGCAGTTCTCGACCGCGATGGTCACCGACATCGACGCGGCGCTCACCAACGTGTCGACGGCCGAGAACCGCACCCGGCTCACCCGGATCAAGGAGCTGATGACGAGCTATGCCGCGGGCGCGGTCGATCTCGCCGAGGCGCAAAAGGCGCTGTTGATCCAGATCGACAAGCGCAGCGGGGTGTCCAACGAATGGAGCAACGGTCTGAAGGCCCTGCTGGCTTCCCCGGCGCTGCCGAACCTCGCCTTCCGCGAACGCGTCGAGCGTCAGCTTCAAACGGCCGACGCCAAGCTGAACTACATGCGCGCCCAGGCCTGGCGCTTCGGCATGACCGGCGATGCCGCGACGATCAAGACGGTCAAGCAGACGATCCCGGGCCTGAAGAGCTCGCTGACCGATGCGCGCATGCTGGCCGACGATCGCGAGGTCCAGGCCACGATCACCAAGCTGAATGGGATTGCCTCCGACTTCGTCGCCGCCAACGATGAGGTGGTGAAGATCGAGGGGATCAAGGAGGCCGTGCTGCGCGACCGCACCCTGATCTATCTCGGCGAGGCCGGCGAGCTGATGAATGCGGCGATCCAGGACGCGCGCGCGCGCAACGCCAGCGCCCGGTTCGATGCCGACCAGGTCGCCGCGCGGGCGAGCTACATCACGCTGTTCGTCGGACTTGCCGTGCTGCTGTCGGTGATCGGCTCGGTCGTGTTCTCGTTCCTCGGAATCGCGCGGCCGTTGACGCGGCTGAACGGGGCGCTGGGCGAGATGGCGCGCGGCCGCCTCGACATCGTCATTCCCGGCGCATCGCGCGGTGACGAGATCGGCGATCTCGCCAAGACCGTGACGGTGATTCAGAGCAATGCCGAGGAGAAGGCGCGCGCCGAGGCCGGCGAGAAGAGCGCGCAGGACGCGATCGCGGCACGCCAGCGCAGGGCCGACATGCAGCGGCTCGCCGAGCAGTTCGAGGCCGCGGTGGGCGAGATCGTCAACACCGTGTCCTCGGCCTCGAGCCAGCTCGAGCAGTCGGCCACGACGTTGACCGAGGCCGCGTCGCGGTCTCAGGGACTGACGACGGCGGTGGCCGCGGCCTCCGAGGAGGCCACCACCAACGTGCAGTCGGTGGCGTCCGCGACCGAGCAGATGGCCTCGTCGGTGACCGAGATCAGCCGCCAGGTGCAGGAATCCGCGCGCATCGCCAACGATGCCGTCGGCCAGGCCCGCACCACCACCGGCCGCGTCAGCGAGCTGTCGAAGGCTGCGACGCGCATCGGCGATGTCGTCGAGCTGATCAACACGATTGCGGGACAGACCAACCTCCTGGCGCTCAACGCCACGATCGAGGCGGCGCGCGCCGGCGACGCTGGCCGCGGCTTCGCGGTCGTCGCCTCCGAGGTCAAGGCGCTGGCGGAGCAGACGGCGAAGGCGACCGGCGAGATCGGCCAGCAGATCTCGAGCATCCAGGTCGCGACGCAGGAGTCGGTCACCGCCATCAAGGAGATCTCCTCTACGATCGAGAAGCTGTCGGAAATCTCCTCGACGATCGCCGCGGCGGTCGAAGAGCAGGGCGCAGCGACGCAGGAAATCTCCCGCAACGTGCAGCAGGCGGCGCACGGCACGCAGCAGGTCTCAGCCAACATCACCGAGGTCGAGCGCGGCGCGGCGGAGACCGGCTCGGCCTCCTCGCAGGTGCTGTCGGCGGCGCAGGCGCTGTCGGGGGACAGCAGCCGACTGAAGCAGGAGGTCGCGAGCTTCCTGTCATCGGTGCGGGCGGCCTAACGCCGATTGCGGCCACTGACAGCTTGCTGAGTTTGTGAAAAGGCCGGAGCGGCGACGCTCCGGCCTTTTACCTTTGCGCGCTGCGCTTCGACCGTGCCGGAGATGGTCCGGATGGCCTTGACCAACTCCTGCGTCGCGACCTGAATGCTGGAGATCTGCTGGCCGAGATCGCCGGTCGCCTTGGAGGTCTGCTCGGTCAGCACCTTGACCTCGGTGGCGACGACGACAAAAACCCCGCCGGCCTCTCCGGCTCGCGCCGCCTCGATGGTGGCGTTGAGCGCCAGCTGGTTGGTCTGTCCTGCAATGGTGTTGATCAGTTCGACCACGTCGCCGATCGGGGCGGCTGCCTTCGGCGCAGACCTTGTCGACCGACAGCAACCGACTCAAGCTCGAAGTCGGCCGCTTCCTGCAGACGGTGCGCGCCGCATAGTCGCTGCGTCGTTCGCCGATTCTCACTCAGCCGCAGGCGCAACGCCTGCGGCTTTTTCGTTCGGCGGGCGCGCAAGGGCGCCGGTCGTGTCGCCGCTCTGGCAAAATAACCTGCGTAGTCAATCCAGGTTTTTAACTTGCTTTAACTTCCGGCCCTTAGGGTCGCGTCATCAGCGGCCGATACGCAGTCGAGCTCCACGGGCAAAACGGCGCTTGTCTGGTCCGGCCGCAGCACATGAGACAACGCGCCGCACGGCCAGGCCGGAGCGCGTTACCGATCTGGGCAGGGTGACGACCAATTTCGGCCGTCGCTCCGTATTTGCACGGACATCGCGTTAACCCGGCCTAACCCGGTGGTCCCTACGTTTGCACCTATGGGCGGTGGGGCCCGTTAGCGTGCACAGGACGGGCGAGCCCAGCCCATCGACGACACGGTCTGTCCCCGAGCGCCCTCTCAAACAGTCGCGCCCGTGGAGACTGACATGTCGCTTGCACTACCCCAGCGTTTCAAGCTCACAATCGGCATCAAGATCTATGCGCTGATTGGCCTGAGCTTTATCGGCCTGATCGGCCTGACCGCCTTCAATTCGCGTGAGCTTTCCGCCGGTCTCAAGCAGCAGAAGCAGCTCGAGCTCCGGCATCTGACCGAGCTCGCGCTCGCTATTTTCGCCGAAGAGCATGCGGCCGCGCAGAAGGGAGCTATCTCGGTCGCAGATGCGCAGAAGCGCGCGCTGGAGCGCGCCTCTCAGCTGCGTTATAGCGGCAGCGAGTACTTTTTCGTCACCGACATGTCGGCGCGCATGCTGATGCATCCGATCTCGACCAAGCTGGTCGGGCAGGACGTCGCCGACATGAAGGATCCCAACGGCAAGAAGCTGTTCGTCGAGATGGTCGACGTCGTGCGGCAGCACGGCCGCGGCTTCGTCGACTATGATTGGCCGAAGCCCGGCTCCGAGACGCCGCAGCCGAAGCTCACCCATGTCGCGGGCTTCGCGCCGTGGAATTGGCTGGTCGGCACCGGCGTGTACATCGACGACCTCTCGGCGCAGGCGTGGGCCTCGACTCGCCAGTCGCTGATGGCGGCAGGGCTCGTGCTTCTCGTTCTGCTCGTTGTGTCGACCATCGTCGGACGCGGCATTACCGGCCCGCTGCATCGGATGACCGCGGCGATGAAGAGTCTCGCCGGCGGCCGTCTCGACGTCGACGTGCCAGGGATCGGACGCGGCGACGAGATCGGCGAGATGGCCGGCGCTGTCGAAGTGTTCAAGAGCAATGCCATCGAGCGTCAGGCGCTCGAGGCCGAGCAGAAGGAAGGCGAGCAGCGGGCGCTCGCCCGGCGCAAGGCGGACATGCACAAGATGGCCGACGATTTTGAAGCGGCGATCGGCGAGATTGTCGAGACCGTGTCGTCCGCCTCGTCGCGGCTGGAAGTGTCGGCGGACACGCTGAGCAAGACGGCGGTGCGCGCCGGCGAGCTCGCCACCGCCGTCGCGGCGGCGTCCGAGGAAGCTTCGACCAATGTGCAGTCCGTGGCCTCCGCCACCGAGGAGATGACGTCGTCAGTGACCGAGATCGGCCGTCAGGTTCATGAATCGGCGCGCATGGCCACGGAGACGGTGGAGCAGGCGAAGCGAACGAACGAGCGCGTCAGCGAACTCTCGCGCGCCGCGAGCCGCATCGGCGATGTCGTCGAGCTGATCAACAGCATCGCCGGGCAGACCAATCTTCTGGCGCTGAACGCCACCATCGAGGCGGCGCGGGCAGGGGAGGCCGGACGCGGCTTTGCCGTGGTCGCTGCCGAGGTGAAGGCGCTCGCGGAGCAGACCGCCAAGGCGACCGACGAGATCGGCCAGCAGGTGGCCGGCATCCAGACGGCCACGCAGGAGTCGGTGAATGCCATCCGGCTGATCTCCGGCAGCATCGAGCGGCTGTCGGAAGTGTCCTCGACCATCGCCGCGGCGGTGGAGGAGCAGAACGCCGCCACCAAGGAGATCTCGCGCAACGTGCAGCAGGCCGCGCAGGGCACCCAGCAGGTCTCTGTCAACATCACCGACGTGCAGCGCGGCGCCAAAGAGATCGGCTCGGCTTCGACCCAGGTGCTGGAGGCGGCGCAAGGACTGTCGACGGACAGCAACCGGCTGAAACGCGAGGTGAGCCATTTCCTGCAATCGGTCCGCGCCTCCTGACAGGCCTGCATCGACCGCACCATTAGCCGACGCCAGCTCCAACATCCCTCAACGAGTTTGAACTCCTGTCATGATGATCTTTCGTCCCGTCCGGCCTCGCAGCAAGGTCGTGACCCGCACGCGCTTCGTTGCATATCGTTCGCCCCTCATCCTCGCCCTCATGTTCGCGGCTCCGGCGCATGCTGCGCCCGACGACAGGCTCACCGTCGCCGCAGTCGGCGCCATCGCCGGATCGCCGGCTCGCGGCGTCACGGAGCGCGAGATCACGTTCGGCAGCGTCGTGCCGCTGTCGGGCGCGAACAAGGAATCCGGCCGCCTGCTCAAGCTGGGGATCGAAGCCGCCTTCAACCGCGCCAACGAGGCCGGCGGTGTCCACGGCCGGATGCTCAGGCTTGCCGTCGCCGACGATGGCTACGATCCGAACCGCACGCTGGACGCCATGAAGCAGCTCTATGAGAAGGAGCAGGTGTTCGGCTTCGTCGGCAGCTTCGGGACGGCGACGGCGGCCGTCGCCATCCCCTATGCGCTCGAACGGCGCGTGCTGTTCTTCAGCCCCTACACCGGCGCCAACGTCACGCGGCACGATCCGCCCGACCGTTACGTCTTCAACTACCGTCCGAGCTATTCGGAGGAAGCCGATGCGCTGGTGCGCTATCTGGTGAAGCTGCGCCGCGTGCCGCCGCGCCAGATCGCGCTGTTCGCCCAGGACGATTCCTTCGGCGATGCCGGCTTCGCCGGCGTGGCCAAGGCGTTTCGCACCCTCGGGCTCAACGACGCTGCCATCCTGCGCGCGAACTACGTCCGCAACACGGTGGATGTGGAGCCCGCGATCAATCAGCTGAAGGCGCAGAAGACGCCCGTCCGCGCAGTCATCATGGTCGCGACCTCGCGCGCGGCAGCAAAGTTCATCGAGAAGGCGCACGCCGCGCTTCCCGGCGTCATCTTCGTCAACGTGTCGGCGGTCGGCGCCTCGGCGCTTGCCAATGAGCTCACCTTGCTCGGCCCGCGCTATGCAGCGGGTGTCGTGGTGACCCAGGCGGTCCCCGCCGTCTCCGGCTATTCCAGCCTGGTGTTGGAGTACAAGGCATCGCTTGCCAAGCACTTTCCCGGCGAGCCGCCGGACTACACGTCGCTCGAGGGCTACATCGAGGCGAGCATCCTCGTTCAAGCCCTGAAGCGGACGGGTCCGCAGCTCGATACCGAGCGGCTGATCGAGACGCTCGAATCCATGCGCAACATCGATCTCGGTCTTGGCGCCTTGCTCAATTTCGGCCCCGCCGAGCACCAGGCCTCGCACAAGATCTGGGGCACGGCGCTCGACGAGACCGGCGCCTATCAGGCGATCGAGCTGGAGTGACGAGCGGCCCAAGGCCGCCGGTTCGGCAGCCGGCGCGCATGTAAGAGGCGAGTGTGGAACGAAGAGCGTGTGGACGTATGTCTCGCGCCTTGCAGCTCCGTAATCATACGGACCGGGTGGTTAAGTCTTCCTAGAACTCTGACTTCGAGATTGGCGCCAACTTGGAACAATTTTTCGCGCGGCAAGCAACCCGGTCTCTCGGGCCGCGATCGATTCAGAGGAAGGCTACATGATCAAGCTCAATCGCATCGGCTACAAGATGGGAGCCGCCGGCCTCGTCGGCATCCTCCTGTCGCTCGGCATGCTGATGAACCAGCAGTCGTCGCAGAGCGCGATCGATGGAGCGATGAAGGCTGCCGATACGCAGAATTCGATCCGCAAGAGCGTGCTGATGGCGGATGCCGATCTACGCAATCTGCAACTCGCCAACCGCGGCGTTCGCCTCTCGAAGACGGCGGCTGAAGTCGACAAGTTTCTCGACGAGGAGCGGCAGGCGCTGACCAAGATCGGCAAAAGCATCGATGCCGGCGCGGAGCTGGCGAAGGTCCCGGCCAATAAGGACCGGCTGCTGAAGATCAAATCGCTCACCTCGGACTACATGACGGCGGCAGAGGAGACAGCCAAGCTGCACAAGCAGATGCTGTCGCTGCAGGAGGCGCGCAACGTCATCTCCAGCGATTGGCGCAAGCAGGTCGATGCGCTGCTCGGCTCGGCCGCCATCAAGGCCTCGGCCGAGGCTGCCGAAAGCGAGAAGCATATCTATGCGGCTGACTCCGCGATGACGGCCGTCCGCGCCGCAGCCTGGCGCTTCGCCGCCACCAACGAGGCCGCGCTCAAGGACGAAATCATCAAGCGCATCAAGCTGGCCGGAGACGAGCTGTCCTCGGCGCTTGCAAATCTGCCGGCGGCGAAGTCCGATGTCGAACGCTTGCGCGGTCTGTTGAAGAGCTATGGCGATTCGGTCGGCCAGACCGTCGCTGCGGAAGAGGCCAAGAACAGGAGCGTGACCGAGAAGGCGCGGCCTGCCGCAGCCGAAGCGACCAAGCTGATGGGCGAAGCGGTTGCGAGCGCGGAGCAGCGTGCGAGCGAGGCGAAGCAGGCGGCTGATGCCGAGCTCGCGAGCGCCGGACGTGTCAGCCTGATCCTGTCCGGCGTGATGGTGCTCGTGCTGGTGGGCTCGGTCGCCTTCGGCTTCCTGGGCGTGGCGCGGCCGATCACCTTGCTCGACGGCGCGCTGGGCCGCATGGCCTCGGGCGATATCGCCATCAAGATCCCCGGCGCGAGCCGCGGCGACGAGATCGGCGACATGGCCAAGAACGTCGTCGTCATCAGAGAGAATGCCGAGGCCAAGGCGCGGGAGGAGGCGGAAGCCAAGGCGATCGCCGACAAGAAGGCCGCCGAGCAGCGCAAGCGTGAGATGCACCAGCTTGCCGATGCCTTCGAGTCCTCGGTCGGCCAGATCATCGGCACGGTGTCCTCGGCGTCCGACGAACTCGAAGCCTCGGCCAGGACCCTGACCGCGACCGCGGAGCGGTCGCAGCAGCTGGCGATCACCGTTGCCTCCGCATCCGAGGAGGCGTCGACCAACGTGCAGTCCGTCGCCTCGGCCACCGAAGAGCTGTCATCGTCGGTCACCGAGATCAGCCGCCAGGTGCAGGACTCGGCGCGGATGGCCAGCGGTGCGGTCGAGCAGGCGCGCAAGACCAACGATCAGGTCGGCGAATTGTCGAGGGCCGCGGCCCGCATCGGCGATGTCGTCGAGCTGATCAACACCATCGCCGGCCAGACCAACCTGCTGGCACTCAACGCCACGATCGAGGCGGCGCGCGCCGGCGAAGCCGGCAAGGGCTTTGCCGTCGTCGCCACCGAGGTGAAGGCGCTGGCCGAGCAGACCTCGAAGGCCACCGGCGAGATCGGCCAGCAGATCGCCGGCATCCAGGCGGCGACGCAGGAGTCGGTGAATGCGATCCGGGCGATCTCCGGCACCATCGAGAAACTGTCGGAGATCTCCTCGGCTATTGCCGCTGCCGTCGAGGAGCAGGGCGCAGCCACCCAGGAGATTGCCCGCAACGTGCAGCAGGCGGCCGCCGGCACCGAGCAGGTCTCGTCCAACATCACCGACGTGCAGCGCGGCGCCACGGAGACCGGCTCGGCCTCGTCGCAGGTGCTGTCCGCCGCTCAGATGCTGTCCGGCGACAGCAGCCGGCTGAAGACGGAGGTATCTCGCTTCCTGGAGACCGTGCGCGCGGCTTGATTGATGGACGCTACGTTTTCGAGGGGCGTGGCCACAGGCCGCGCCCTTTTTGTTTCTGGGCAGAGCGGGCCGTCAGCAGAGTCCCGCTCGCCTCCGTAACTCTACGGTGCGCGATGTTAACGAGGTTCCGTCCATGCGTCTCTAAAGATGTAGGGAGTTTTTTAACGTTGTGTGGCCGGGCGTCTTGCTGACCGGCCGCATCACGGATCAACGCCGATCCGAGGGGGCCTTTGATGTTTGCCAGCATGTCCATCCGCACCAAGATCATGTCCGTCGTCGCGCTGCTTCTCCTCGTCCTCACCGGCGTGGGCCTGCTCGCCATCTCCAGCATGCGCGCGATGAACGCCAACACGGTCGACATCACCAGCAACTGGCTGCCGAGCGTGCGGGTCCTCGGCGACCTCCGGGCCGGCACGATCACCTACCGCAACGTCGTGCGCGAGCACATGCTGGCGGAGACGCTCGAGGACAAGCAGGCGCAGGACAAGACGGCTCTGACGGTGTTCGAGACCATCAAGAAGGCGGCAACGACGTACGAGTCGATGATCTCCACGCCGCAGGAGCGGGCCATCTATCAGCAGTGGAAGGCGGTCTGGGATCGATATCTCGAGGGCGCCCAGAAGGTGATGGAGCTGTCGCGCAAGGCGGTTGGCCAGGTGCCGCACGAGGCCCACGTGTTGAACCAGGGGACCGTCAACAAGATCGGCCTCGAGGCGGATGAGGTGCTGAGGAAGAGCATCGATCTCAACAATGCCGGCGCCGACAAGGCGTCGACCGACGCGGCCTCGACCTATTCGAGCTCGTTCGCAACGCTCGGCGCGATCAACGCCGTCATGCTGCTGCTCGGCGCGCTGGTCAGCTTCCTGATGGTGCGAAGCATCTCGGCGGGCATCGCCTCGATCGTGAAGCCGATGCAGGCGCTGGGCGAAGGGGATTTGTCGGCAAACATCCCGCACCGCGGCGCGAAGACCGAGATGGGCGTGATGGCCGACGCGCTGCAGATCTTCAAGGATGCCCTGATCGCCAAGAAGGCGGCGGACGAAGCCGCCGCCAAGGACGCCGAGGCGAAGATCGAGCGCGGCCGCAGGGTCGACGCGGTGACGCGTCAGTTCGAGACCGTCGTCGGCGACATCGTCAACACGGTGTTCTCGGCGTCGCGTCAGCTCGAATCGTCGGCTGATACATTGACCTCGACGGCCGATCGCTCGCAGCGGCTGGCGACCACGGTTGCCTCCGCCTCCGAGGAGGCGTCGACCAATGTCCAGTCGGTCGCTTCCGCAACGGAGGAGCTGTCTTCGTCGGTGACCGAGATCAGCCGCCAGGTGCAAGAGTCGGCGCGGATGGCCAGCGAGGCGGTGACGCAGGCGCGCACCACCAACGATCAGGTGGGCGAGTTGTCGAAGGCGGCCGCCCGCATCGGCGACGTGGTCGAGCTGATCAACACCATCGCAGGGCAGACCAACCTGTTGGCTCTCAACGCCACCATCGAGGCGGCGCGCGCCGGCGAAGCCGGCAAGGGCTTTGCCGTCGTCGCCACCGAAGTCAAGGCGCTGGCCGAGCAGACGTCGAAGGCCACCGGCGAGATCGGGCAGCAGATTTCCGGCATCCAGGCCGCGACGCAGGAATCGGTCAATGCGATCCGGACGATTTCGGGCACGATCGAACGGCTGTCGGAGATCGCGTCCGCCATCGCGGCTGCGGTGGAGGAGCAGGGTGCGGCGACGCAGGAGATCTCGCGCAACGTCCAGCAGGCTGCGCGAGGCACCCAGGAGGTCTCCGCCAACATCGCCGACGTGCAGCGTGGCGCGAGCGAGACCGGCTCGGCCTCTTCGCAGGTTCTGTCCGCCGCAAAGTCGTTGTCGACTGACAGCAATCGGTTGAAGACCGAAGTCAGCCGCTTCCTGGAAACCGTCCGCGCGGCGTAGCCAAGAACGGATCAGTCTTCGGAGTTCGGGGCGCGCCGTCTGACCGTCGGCGCGCCCTCCGTATTTGTCCGGCTCGGAGTTCCACGGGCGGACAAATTAACACAAACGCGGTTTGAACGGATCAGACTCGCTTTGATTCAACGCCACTCACGATCTCGGATCGGCGCTTTTCCGCCGGGACCGCCATGGCCCATCCGCTCGTGAATTGCATCAGAGGCTAACGATGTCCTTCCTATCCCGCTTCCGCGTGCTCACAAAGATTCTTGCGATCGTGCTCCTGCTCAGCGCCATGATGGGCGTGCTGAGCTACATTGCGACCGGAGCCATGCGTGACCTCAACGACAATGCCGAGCGCATGGCGCGTGCCGCGCGGCGCTCGATGCTGGCGGCGCGCGCCAACACCAACGTGATGTCGATCGTCGGCGCCGAGTATCGCAGCGCTCTCGATCCCCGGGACGACAACCGCAATGCAGCCCACCGCATCATCGACGAGCAGATGAAGGTCTTCAAGGAACGCCTCGACGAAGTCGCCAAGACCAGCGATCAGGAAGCCCAGGCGATGCTCGGCGGCGTGCGCGACGCGCTCGCGGCCTATCAGGGCAGCATCGCCAAGACGATGGCCGTTGTCGAGGCGGCGTCCTCCAACCAGATCAGCGACTCCGCGCAGAAATTGCTCGAGGCTGTCAAGGCTAGCGATGCCGTTGCCGAGACGCTCCGGACCAGGATGCGAGCGGTGGCCGAGCGGATGGACCACCGGGTCGAGGAATTGGCCAAGTCGACGGCCGAAGAGTATGTCGAGACATCACGGGAAATGATGCTCATCTCCGGCATCAGCATCATTGCCGGCCTGCTGATGGGCGGCCTGATCGGCCAGTACGGCATCGCTAAGCCGATGCGAGCGCTGGTGGCGGTGCTGCAGCGGATGGCGAGGGGTGAGGAGGTCGCGATCTCGGGCGAGGGCCGCGGCGACGAGATCGGCGAGACCGCGCAGGCTGTCAATGCGATCAAGGTCATGCTGGCGGAGAAGGCGCAGCAGGAGGCCGAGGCCAAGATCGCGATGGACAAGCTGATGGCCGAGACGCGCCGCGCCGAGATGCACCAGATGGCCAACGGCTTCGAGCAGGCGGTCGGGCAGATCGTCGGCACGGTATCGCATGCCTCGACCGAACTCGAAGCCTCGGCGACGTCGCTGAGCTCGACCGCGGCGCGTTCGCAGACGCTGGCGACCACGGTTGCTGCGGCTTCGGAGGAAGCCTCGACCAACGTGCAGTCGGTCGCCTCGGCGACGGAGGAGATGGCGTCCTCGGTCAACGAAATCAGCAGGCAGGTGCAGGAATCCGCGCGCATGGCGAGCGATGCCGTTCAGCAGGCCCGGCGCACCAATGATCGCGTCGGTGAATTGTCGCAGGCCGCGAGCCGCATCGGCGACGTCGTCGAATTGATCAATGCGATCGCAGGCCAGACCAACCTCTTGGCGCTCAACGCGACCATCGAAGCGGCCCGCGCCGGTGAGGCCGGGCGGGGCTTTGCGGTCGTCGCTTCCGAGGTCAAGGCCTTGGCCGAGCAGACTGCGAAGGCCACCGGCGAGATCGGCCAGCAGGTCGGCAGCATCCAGGCGGCGACGCAGGAGTCGGTCGGCGCTATCAGAGAGATCTCGGGCACCATCGAGCGGCTATCGGAGATTTCGTCGGCCATCGCCGCCGCAGTCGAAGAGCAGGGTGCCGCCACTCAGGAGATCTCGCGCAATATTCAGCAAGCCTCGATCGGCACCCAGCAGGTGTCGGTCAACATCGCCGAGGTGCAACGCGGCGCCAACGAGACCGGCTCGGCATCATCGCAGGTGCTGTCGGCGGCGCAGATGCTGTCCGGCGACAGCAACCGGCTGAAGCTCGAGGTCGGCCGTTTCCTGGACACGGTGCGCGCGGCCTGAGCGCAGGACACCGGCCATCACTGAAGGGCGTCGCCGTTGGTGACGCCCTTCATTCTTCCCGCGTCGCGACGACCTTCCGTGGCGCTGGTCGGTCGAAAGGGACGCAACCTCACCGGGGCGTTCCGGACGGGTTTCTACGGCACCGAATTTTAATCAATTTGGGGTGCGCACGGAACAGACTGGCGCGGTTTCACATCCGCCAATGATGCCGGACGAGCGTTTCGCTTCACGGTCACACGGTCCTCGTCTGCCGCATCAGAGAGCTCCGACGAGGTCATCGATGTCGCTCCTGTCCCGCTTCCGTGTTCTCACCAAGATCCTCGCCATCGTGGTGCTGATGGCCATCGTGGCCGGCATCATCAGCTGGTTCGCCATCGGCGCGCTTGAAACCGTCGCGGAAGGCGCCGTCCTCATGAAGGCCGCGGCGAACCGATCGTTGCTTGCCGCCCGCGCCAATCAGAACGTCATCGCCTTGAACCGTGCCGAATTCCGCGCTGCGCTCGATCCGCGCAACGACAACCGCGAGGCCGCGCTGAAGGTCGTCGAGGAGCAGCGCAAGCTGTTTGCCGAGCGCCTGGAGGAGGTCGCCAAGACCAAGGACGATCAGGCGCGGGCGATGATCCCCGAGGTCCGCAGCTTGTACGAAGAGTATATCAAGGGCATGGAGGAGACCTTCCGCGTCATCGGTGCCGCCAAAGATACGCAGCTGAGCGAGCAGACCGAGAAGATGCGCGATGCCGCGATGAAGAGCCGCGCCAATTCCGAGAGGCTCCAGGGCAAGATCAGGGAGGTCGCCGATCGCCTGAACGCGCGGGTCGAGAATCTCGCCAAGGCCGCCGATGAGCAGTATCAGCAGACCTCGCGGATGCTGATCCTGGTGGCGGCTGTCGGCATCGTGCTTGGCCTGTCGCTCGGCTTCGTCATCGGCCAGTTCGGCATCGCCAAGCCGATGCGGGCGCTGGTGGCGGTGCTGCAGCGGATGGCCAGGGGTGAGGACGTCGCGATCTCCGGTGAGAGCCGCGGCGATGAGATCGGCGAGACGGCGCAGGCCGTCAACGCGATCAAGATCATGCTGGCCGAGAAGGCGCAGCAGGAGGCCGAGGCCAAGATCGCCATGGACAAGCTGATGGCCGAGAAGCGCCGCGCCGAGATGCACCAGATGGCGAACGGCTTCGAACAGGCGGTCGGGCAGATCGTCGGCACGGTGTCGCACGCGTCGACCGAGCTCGAAGCGTCGGCGACGTCGCTGAGCTCGACCGCGGCGCGTTCGCAGACGCTGGCGACCACGGTTGCTGCGGCTTCCGAGGAAGCCTCGACCAACGTGCAGTCGGTTGCCTCGGCCACGGAGGAGATGGCGTCCTCCGTCAACGAGATCAGCCGGCAGGTTCAGGAATCCGCGCGCATGGCGAGCGATGCCGTTCAGCAGGCCCGGCGCACCAATGATCGCGTCGGTGAATTGTCGCAGGCCGCGAGCCGCATCGGCGACGTCGTCGAATTGATCAATGCGATCGCAGGCCAGACCAACCTATTGGCTCTCAACGCGACCATCGAAGCGGCCCGCGCCGGCGAAGCCGGGCGGGGCTTTGCGGTCGTCGCCTCCGAGGTCAAGGCCTTGGCCGAGCAGACGGCGAAGGCGACCGGCGAGATCGGCCAGCAGGTCGGCAGCATCCAGGCAGCGACGCAGGAGTCTGTCGGTGCTATCAGAGAGATCTCGGGCACCATCGAGCGGCTGTCGGAGATTTCGTCGGCCATCGCCGCCGCAGTCGAAGAGCAGGGCGCGGCGACCCAGGAGATCTCGCGCAACATCCAGCAGGCCTCGATCGGTACCCAGCAGGTGTCCGCCAACATTGTCGAGGTGCAGCGCGGCGCCAACGAGACCGGCTCGGCCTCGTCGCAGGTGCTGTCCGCGGCCCAGATGCTGTCGGGCGACAGCAATCGGCTGAAGCTCGAGGTCGGCCGTTTCCTGGACACCGTGCGCGCTGCCTAACAACGTCAACAGGTTCGGCACCAGACGCGCGGTCGCACCGCGCGTCTCGTCATTTCTGTCCGCTGCTGCCGGGCCGGAGTCCTACGGGACGGAAAATTAAGATCTCATTCGTTTGCAGCGCGAGACGTTCGATTCGTCAGGCTTCAGCAGAAGCCGGCGCTTGCATGCCATCGCCTCGCCCAGGGCCATCCGCCGCAGCGGCCGTAGCCGCGCGCGCCGCTGTCGCGTGGAAACCACGGGCTTAAAACTTAACGTATGTTTCAATCTGCTCTGGCGAATTGATTGAAATTCAACCCAACTCGCCTCCTGCGTGCTGCAGGAGGTCCAGCCTCCGAGAGAAGAACCTGATGCTTTCCCTGCTGATGAACATGAAGACGTCGCGCAAGCTCGCGGCCGGCTTCCTCATGACGATCATCGTCTCCGTGGTCGCCAGCCTGATCACGTGGCAGAACCTCTCCACGCTGGCGCAGAACAACGGCTGGACCGTCCACACCTATCAGGTCATTGATCAGACCAAGGCGCTGGTCTCCGCGATGGTCGATGCCGAGACCGGCGTGCGCGGCTTCCTGGTCGGCGGCACCGACAATTTCCTCGAGCCCTACAAGAATTCCGACATCGCCTTCAAGAAGGCGCTGGCTGAGGTGAAGCAGCTGACCTCGGACAATCCGACGCAGGGGCGTCGCTTCGACGAGATCGCGAAGGCCGCGGCCAGCTGGCGCCAGGACATCGCGGAGAAAGAGATCGCGCTGATGCGCAATCCGCAGACGGTGGCTGAGGCGCGCAACATCGAAACCTCCGGGGCCGGCAAGAAACACATGGACGCTCTCCGCGCCCTGGTGAAGGAGGTCATCGACGCCGAAGCGTCGCTGCTGCAGACCCGCGCGGACGCGGCCGATGCGGCGCTCTCCTCGTCGAAGACGGCGATCATCACCGGCGGCATCGTCATGGCGCTGATCGCGGTCGTCTCGTTGCTCGTGTTGAATGCCGCCGTGACCCGCGGCATCACCAGCATGACCGCCGCGATGGGACGGCTCGCCAACAACGATCTCAGCGTCACCATCCCCTATGCCGATCGCCGCGACGAAGTCGGCGAGATGGCCAAGGCGGTGCAGATCTTCAAGGACAACGCCATCCGCGTCCAGGCGCTCGAAGCCGAGCAGAAGGAGACCGAGCGTCGCCAGGCCGAGAACCGCCGGCGCGACATGATGGATCTCGCCGGCCGCTTCGAGCAGACCGTCGGCGACATCGTCAATGCCGTGTCGAGCGCGTCGGGCCGTCTGGAAGGCTCCGCCAACACGCTGCGCCGCTCCGCCGAGCGGGCGCAGGAGCTGACGACCACCGTGACCTCCGCCTCGGAGCTCGCCTCGAGCAACGTGCAGTCGGTTGCTTCCGCCACCGAGGAGCTGTCCTCGTCGGTCACCGAGATCAGCCGGCAGGTGCAGGAATCGGCCCGCATGGCGAGCGAGGCCGTCAACCAGGCGCGGCGGACCAACGATCAGGTGAGCGAGCTGTCCAAGGCCGCCGCGCGCATCGGCGACGTCGTCGAACTGATCAACACCATCGCCGGCCAGACGAATCTGCTGGCGCTCAACGCGACCATCGAGGCGGCGCGCGCCGGTGAAGCCGGCCGCGGCTTCGCGGTCGTCGCCACCGAGGTCAAGGCGCTGGCCGAGCAGACGTCGAAAGCCACCGGAGAGATCGGCCAGCAGATCTCCGGCATCCAGAGCGCGACCCAGGAATCGGTCGGCGCCATCAAGGAGATTTCCGGCACCATCGAGCGCCTCTCCGAGATCGCCTCGACCATCGCCGCCGCCGTCGAGGAGCAGGGCGCCGCGACCCAGGAGATCTCGCGCAACGTCCAGCACGCCTCGCAGGGCACCAAGGACGTGTCGACCAACATCATCGAGGTGCAGCGTGGCGCCAGCGAAACCGGCTCGGCCTCCTCGGAAGTGCTGACCGCCGCGCAGGCGCTGTCGTCCGACAGCAATCGCCTGAAGGCCGAGGTCAGCCGCTTCCTGGAGACCGTGCGCGCCGCGTAAGCTCATTCATCAGCCGCAACACATCAGGGCGTGGCCTCAGGGCCGCGCCCTTTTGCTTTGCCTGCGTGTGCTTTGCCGGCGTGATGTCAGCGAACCATGCGCCCGGTGCAGGGGCCCGTGAAATCCCGTGCAAGCCGGCCGATCTTTAACTTGCGTTAATTCCAAATCGGCGAGTGTCGACGTTGTTACAACCTTTTGTTCAGGAATACGGAACTCATTGTCGTGCTCAGCAATCTTCGCATGGTTTTCAAGGTCGGCCTCATCGCTCTCCTGATGGGGGCGGCGATGATCGGTCTCGCCAGCTACATGTCGCTACAGATGTCGGCGGTCGATCGCGGCTACACCGACGTGGTCAAGCGGATAGACAGTACCACTGTGCTGCTGGCGCGGACGGGCCGCCGGGCGGAGACCTATCGCGCGTCCGCTTTCGAGCTGGTCGCCGAGGCGACCGATGCGGGCAACGCCCGTCTGCTCAAGGCGACACAGGATGCGGCAGCGCAGGTGAGGAGCGGGCTGGACAAGGTCAGGACCGATCTGCCCGAGAAGGCCGAGCAGACCGGCAAGATCGCCGAGCTCTTCAACCGCGCTTTTGCGGGCTGCGATCCGGCCATTCAAGTTGCGAGCAAGGCGACGACTCCCGAGCAGAGTGCCAAGGCTGGGGAGAAGCTGCGCGCCGAGTGCAGCCCGGTTCTCAACACGGCGATCACCGACTTGCTGAAAGCCGTCAGCGATGTGGTGGCTTTCTCTGAGTTCAAGGCCGCCGAACAGCACGATGCGGTCGCCGCCGACACGCGCACCACGCTCGTCCTGGCCGCCATCGCGACGATCATGGCCATCGGCGCCGCCCTGGCCGTCGGTGTCTTCGGAATCGCGCGGCCGATGCAGGCGCTTGCGGAGGTGCTGCAGCGGATGGCCCGCGGCGAGTCGCCAGCGATGGTCGGCCTCGGCCGCAAGGACGAGATCGGCGACACCGCGCGCGCGGTCGAGGGCGTCGGCAACATGCTCGCCGAGAAGGCGCGGCAGGAGGCCGAGGCCAAGCTGGCACAGGACCAGATCGCCGCGCAGCAGCGGCGCGCCGAGATGCAGCAGATGGCCGACAACTTCGAGGCGGTGGTGGGCCAGATCATCGAGACGGTGACCTCGGCGTCCGCCGAATTGGAGGCGTCCGCGACGTCGTTGTCGTCGAGCGCGGATCGCTCCAGGCATCTCGCCACCACCGTCGCGTCGGCGTCAGAGGAGGCATCGACCAACGTCCAGTCCGTTGCATCGGCGACGGAGCAACTGTCGTCGTCAGTCACCGAAATCAGCCGCCAGGTGCAGCAATCGGCGCGGATGGCGGGCGAGGCCGTCGGCCAGGCGCGCTCGACCACCGATCGCGTCGGCGAACTGTCGAAGGCCGCGACCCGCATCGGCGACGTCGTCGAGCTCATCAACACCATTGCCGGCCAGACCAACCTGCTCGCGCTCAATGCGACCATCGAGGCGGCGCGCGCCGGCGAGGCCGGCCGCGGCTTCGCTGTGGTGGCCTCCGAGGTCAAGGCGCTGGCCGAGCAGACGTCGAAAGCCACCGGAGAGATCGGCCAGCAGATCGGCAGCATCCAGGCGGCGACGCAGGATTCGGTCGGCGCGATCAGGGAGATCTCGATCACGATCGAGAAGCTGTCGGAGATCTCCTCGACCATCGCCGCCGCCGTCGAGGAGCAGGGCGCCGCGACCCAGGAGATCGCCCGCAACGTCCAGCAGGCGGCCGCGGGCACCGGCGAGGTGTCCTCCAACGTCGCGCATGTTCAGCGCGGCGCCACCGAGACCGGCAGCGCCTCGTCGCAGGTGCTCTCGGCCGCGCAATCGCTCTCCGCCAACAGCACGCGCCTCAAGGCGGAAGTCTCGCGTTTCCTGCAGACGGTGCGCGCCGCCTGATCGGGACGACTACCGACAATCAGAGCGGACGGCGGCAAACGCATTCGCCGCTGTTTTGCTCTGTCCGGAATCGAGGGCGCCGCCAACTCGCGCGGGCTTGCAACCAGGAAGCGTTAGCGTCGATGACCGTATTTTCGCGGTTGAGGCGTTTTAGCCTAGGTTAATGGACTGCGGAGATACTCGGCACATCGAGTGCTGAAACATTAGTCATGCCAGCGCCGGCGTGACCTCACCCCATCCTTTGAGATCGGAAGCCGCGCCATGCGCAAAAACCTGCCTGTCACCAACGTCGAATATCCGATCACGGATGACACCCTGATCGTGTCGAAGACCGACACCAAGGGCAAGCTGACGTTCTTCAACGAGGATTTCGTCAAGGCCGCCGGCTTCACCGAGGCCGAGCTGATGGGCCAGCCGCACAACATCGTGCGCCATCCCGACATGCCCCCGGAGGCGTTCGACAATCTCTGGAGCACCCTGAAGGCAGGGCGGCCTTGGGTCGGCGCGGTCAAGAACCGCCGCAAGAACGGCGACTACTACTGGGTTCTGGCGACGGCGTCGCCGATCCGGAAAGATGGCCAGGTCGTCGGCTATACGTCGGTGCGCACCAAGCTGCCGTCCGACCAGCGGGCCGAGGCCGAGCAGGTCTATGCGGCGATCCGCGAGAAGAAGCCGCACGGCTACAAGATCGAGGACGGCATCGTCCGCCGCCGGTCGATGTTCGATCATCTCGCGATGTTCACCGGCAAGATCGTGTCGCGGCTGAGCACGCTGATCGCGGTGCAGACCGTGTTTTTCATCGTGCTCGGCGCGATCTCGTTCGGTGAGGGCGGACTGGGCGCCATGATCGCGGCGGCGGGTATCCTGCTGTGCGGAGCGATCGGCCTTCGCACGATGAAGGTCATCGTCGGCCCGCTCGATCATCTCAACGAGACGATGGAGAGCATCACCCAGGGCAAGCTCGACACCCGCATGCGCATCGAGCGCGACGACGAGATCGGGCGCGCCCTGCGCAACCTGCAGACCGTGCAGACGATGGTGCGCTTCAATGCCAGGGAGCTGATCGAGCAGGAGCAGCGGGCCCAGCGCACCCGCAAGCAGGAGATGTCGGAGCTCGCGAATAGTTTCGAAGGGGCCATCGGCAGAATCGTCGACACCGTCTCCTCGGCCTCCGGCAATCTGGAGAGCTCGGCGAATTCGCTGTCGAGCACCGCTCTGCGCGGGCAGGAGCTGTCGACGACCGTGGCCGCAGCCTCCGAAGAGGCATCGGCCAACGTCCAGGCCGTCGCCTCCGCAACGGAGGAGCTGACGTCCTCGGTCAAGGAGATCAGCCGCCAAGTGCAGGAATCCGCGCGCATCGCCTCCGACGCCGTCGATCAGGCGCGGCGGACCAACGACCGGGTCGGCGAACTGTCGAAGGCGGCCACCCGCATCGGCGACGTCGTCGAACTGATCAACACCATTGCCGGCCAGACCAACCTGCTGGCGCTCAACGCCACCATCGAGGCTGCGCGTGCGGGCGAAGCGGGCCGTGGCTTCGCGGTGGTCGCCTCCGAGGTCAAGGCGCTGGCCGAGCAGACGGCCAAGGCGACCGGCGAGATCGGCCAGCAGATTTCCGGCATCCAGGCTGCCACCAACGAATCCGTCGGCGCCATCCGGGAGATCTCGACGACGATCGAACGGCTGTCCGAGATTGCCGCCGCGGTCGCCGCGGCAGTCGAGGAGCAGGGCGCCGCCACCTCCGAGATCTCCCGTAACATTCAGCACGCCGCGACCGGCACGCAGCAGGTGTCAGTCAACATCACCGACGTTCAGCGCGGCGCCAACGAGACGGGGGACACGTCGAGCCTCGTGCTGACCGCCGCGCGCCAGCTCTCGGGCGACAGTAACCGCCTCAAGCAGGAGGTCAGCCGCTTCCTCCAGTCGGTCCGCGCCGCCTGAGCTCGGCGGCCGAAGACCGGACTGGCCACATCAGGTGCGATAGTTGAACGGCGCCCGCTGGGCGCCGTTTGTCGTTCGACATCGGCGGCCGAGAAAACCTGAATCTGCCAGCCGTTCGCAGCGCGGCCCTTGGGTTCGCCTGCCGGCCGGGCTGAACTGTGCGTTTCGTGCATCGCTTGGCCAGGAAGCACCGCAGCAACCACAAACGTCGCCGTCACGCCATAATCCCGCTAAGGTGCAAAGGTTCCTTGCATCCAAGATTTGTTCAACCAGCGGTACAAATTATTGGCGGGCAATGTGATCGCGTGCGGACCTTCGCGCAGGACCTTGGTGCTGTCGGCCGCCATCGCGGCGGCGGGCTTCGGTCTCGACGCGCCGCTCGCCATCGCCGCCAAGCCTCGCCGCCGCACCGTGGACCCGGAGCGCGGCTTCCGTCGGCTCACCGTCGGCGAGGCCGAGGTGATCGCGCTCTATGACGGCATCTGGGAGAAGCCGCATGAGGCGGGCTTCCTGAGCAATGCCGGCGTCAACGACGTCAAGGCGGCGCTGCGCGCAGCCGGCCTCAGCCCGGCTTTCGTCCCCGTGCCGATCAGCACCTATGTGGTGCGGCTGAAGGGCAAGACGGTGCTGTGCGACGCCGGCGGCGGCGGCCAGGTGCAGGGCTACAATTCCGATTCGATCTTTCTGTCGGGCCGCATGCTGGACAATCTGAAGGCGGCCGGCCTTCGTCCGCAGGACATCGACACCATCCTGATCTCGCATTTTCATCCCGATCATATTTTTGGACTGCTCGGCGAAGACAGCAACGCGCCGGTGTTTCCCAACGCCGAGATCATCGTGGCCGCGGCCGAGTACAAGTTCTGGACCGATCCAACCTTGACCAGCCGCCTGCCGCCGTGGCGGCAGGCGCTGGCCCGCCGCATCCAGAGCGTGATCCCGAGCTGGAAGAACGTGCTGCCGGTCGAGGGCGAGGATGAGGTGGTGCCCGGCATCCATTTCGTCAGCGTCCACGGCCACACGCCCGGACATACCGCCTTTCACCTCAGCTCCGGCCAGGAGCAGCTGATGATCTCCGGCGACACGGCCTATGTGCCGGCGCTCAGCCTGCGCCATCCCGAATGGCACGGTGCCTATGACCAGGATGCTCCGGCTGCGGAGGTCAGCCGGCGCAGATTGCTCGACAGGGTGGTCGCAGACGGCATGCTGATCTGCGGCTCGCATTTTCCATGGCCCGGATTTGGCCGGCTCGTTCGCGACGGCGCCCATTATGCGCTCGACATGTTCTCGGCATGATCACGACGCGAGCGCGGAAGGGGGCCGCGAGGCAGATTGATGAAAACGCATTACGAGGTGCTCGGGGTTTCGCCGCGCGCCGATCTCGATACGATCAAGAAGGCGTTCCGGCAGGCCGCCAAGGCGCATCATCCCGACCTCACGGGAGGGCGCGACGCCGCGTCCGAGCATCAGCTCAAGCTGATCATTATCGCCTACAACGTCCTGCGCGATCCCGGCCGCCGCGCCGAATATGACGAGGAGCTCGCCTCCGAGCGCGCGCGGATCCGGCGCGAACGCTGGGACGCGATCTTCCAGTTCACCGCCGCGACCACGGTGCTCAGTGCGATCCTGATAGGTCTGGAAATCCTGCTGTTTCCCTCGCTCGGCGATTGGACAATTCGGTCGCCAACGACGCGCTCGGTGACCCTGCAACCTCCAGCGCAGCCTCGCTTCGAGCCGCCGCGCGACGTCGGTGGCGAAGCGGCGACGGCCGCCCAGGACGCGACGGGTGCGGTGCTGCCGGTCGCGCCACCGGCGCCTGAAGCAAGCCCGGCGCCGTCTCCGGCCAAGGAAGCAACCGCTGAACAGCAGGTCTCGCCGGCACAGCCGACCACCGCGGCCGGCTTCGTCAGGCGGGCGCTGGAGCGCAGCCAGCAGGGTGACCTCGACGGCGCCATCGCCGATTTCGACGAGGCCGTCCAGCTCGCGCCGCGCAATGCCGACCTCTACCGCTATCGCGCGCGGGACCTCGGCCGCAGGGGCCGCTGGGACCGCGCCGTGGCGGACTATGAAAAGGCGATCCGGCTCGATCCCAACAATCCGGCGCTGCTGCATGATCGCGCGCTGGCGCTGCAGCAGACCGGCGAGCTCGACGAGGCGCTGGTGGATCTCGATCGCGCGGTGCGCATGAGCTTCAGCGACGCCGAACTGTACAGCGATCGCGGCGCGGTCTGGCTGGCGAAGGGGCGCTACGACCGCGCGCTCGCCGACTTCAACCAGGCCCTGAAGCTGAACCCGGAGCTGGCGACCGCGGTGGCGCGCCGCGACGATGCGCTCGCACGCAAGCGCGAGCAGGTGCTGGCCGGCGACGGCCGCCCCGGTCCAGCGCCTGCCGAGACCACGGGTACGCTCCCTGAGGATGCGAAGCCCAAGCGCACCGCGCGCTGAGCGGCATGACATCCAGAACGCTCCCTGCATCGTTGTGCTCACGCCGATCCGCAGCAGCCGTTGCCGTGCGGCGCGGTCCGTGATCCCAGGGGCGCCTCATGAGCGTTTACGTTTCCGTCACCGGCTTCCGTCCGCATCCCGGGCTGGTCCGGCTGCTGCGCTTCTGGTGGCACACCTCGCGTGCCGTGAGGCAGGCGCGCGGTGCTCCGGGAAACCTGCGCGTCGAGCTGCGGCCCGTCGATGGCATCTATCACACGCTGACGGTGTGGCGCGACGAGGCCAGCATGCGCGCTTATGTCAGGAGCGGCGCGCACCGCCGCGCCATGATCGGCTTTCGCGATCTCGGTGGCGGCAAGACGCTCGGCTTCCCGGCCGACGCCGATCCCGGTTGGGACACGGCCTATGCGCGCTGGCAGCGCGAGGCGCGGGAGGTCTAGCTACGAGTGATCGCGTCCGCTGGTCGATCTAACTCACCCGCCACTCCGGCACGCCATCGGCGGCCATCTTGATCGCACCGACCGTGCCGACCGGAGTCCGGTCCAGGTCCATCAGCCGCGCCAGCGTCGCCTTGTCCTGAGCCGGCACGCGCGCCAGCGTGCGCGTGTCCTGCTCGGTGCGCAGCATCACCACGCCGTGCTCGACCTCGCCGTTGCGATCGTACAGCGCGGTGAAGCTCTCGACCTTGCCGTTGCCGGACGCTTCGCTCACGAACGTCGGCGCTGGGCCGCGATGACGATCGGCCTCCGCCTGCACGCTGACGTCCTGTGACAGCGACGAGGGCGGCTCGCGCGAGATCACCAGCGCATGATGCTTGGTGACGAAGCCGCCCTGGCCATACAGCAGGCCGCGCCTGGCGCCGCCGCCGCGCAGCCGCCGGACCATCGCGCAGGCCGCGTGCGTCATGTAGGTGTTGAGCGGCGCGCCGAAGAACGTCAGCCCGCCGGTGACGGTCGGCCCGACATCGGCGCCGAGCCCGAGCGTCCGCCGCGCCATCTTCGGCACGCACGGGAAGCAGCTGTAGAGCTCGATCACGTCGAACGCCGTGCCTTTGCTACCGACGAGATTCATCGCCGCCTGCAGCACGGCGTTCTGCGGATGGCTTTCGGCGAACTGATCGCGCGTCAGATAATCACGCGGATCCTCCGCCGAGGCCCCGCCGAGGGGATAGATCATGCGGTTCTCGGGAACGCCTTCGGCGCGCGCCTTCGCGAGACTCGTCAGGATCAACGCGGCGCCCATGTTGACCATGGGATTGGCGACCATCAGCTTGGTGTAGGGCCAGGCGATCGGGCGATTGTCGGCGGAAGGCGTCGTGATCTCGTCCGGCGCGAAGTGTCGCTTCAGCCAAGCGTTCGGATTGTAGGCGGCGACCGCCGAGAAGCGCGACCACAGCTCGCCGGATTCGGCGAGCGCCTGCCGCGGCGCCTGGCCCCATTTGGCTGCGCTCGCGACCTCGTAGAACGGATAGACCGAGACCGGGCGGAACACGCCGAGCTTCACCGCGAGCGGCTTCTGGAATGCCGCCCCGCGCTTCGGCTCCTCGACGTCATGGGCAAACGGCGTCCACGGCAAGGTCACGCCGGCGCGCTCCGCCTTGGTCGCGGTCGACTGTGCCTCCGCGCCGCAGACGACGGCGACCTCGCATTCGCCGCGCGCGATCCGCAGCGCCGCCTCATGCAGATAGCGGATCGGGCTCTCGCCGCCGACCGGGCCGTAAGTGCAGTGCGCCGGCTTCGCGCCGAGCCGCTGCGCGAGCAATTGCTCGGGATCGCGATAGCGCCAGCTCAGGAAGTTGACGACATCGAGCGAGCCGGTGTCCTGGATCAGCTTGGCGCCCGCATCATTTTCCGCGCGACGGATCGCCTGTTCTAGCAGCGCCAGTGGCTCCAGCCCCTCCGCGACGTCCTTCGGACGGTCGACGATCTCGCCGACGCCGACGATCACGGGAATGCGGTCCGGGGGGAGGGCAGCAGCAGTCATGGGCGTTTCCGAAAAGCGGTTCGTGGCGAACCGTCATTGTGATCTTGTCTTCGTTCTGTCATCGCAGGTTCGACCGCGCAATGCAGAAAATGCCGAGGCCGCCCGCGCGCGGCATGGCTTCCGCTCGGCGGCATAAGCGCCTAAAACCGTCGCTCCTTTTGCCGCTCACGCCGGAGTCAGTCGTGTCCGAACAGAACAGCTATGTGCCGCCCAAGGTCTGGACCTGGAACAAGGCCAGCGGCGGCCGCTTCGCCAACATCAACCGCCCGATCGCAGGGCCGACGCATGAGAAGGAATTGCCTGTCGGCCGTCATCCCTTGCAATTGTATTCGCTGGGCACGCCGAACGGCGTGAAGGTCACCGTGATGCTCGAGGAGCTCCTGGCGCTCGGGCACAGCGGCGCTGAGTATGATGCCTGGCTGATCCGCATCGGCGAGGGCGATCAGTTCGGCTCGGGCTTCGTCGCGATCAATCCGAACTCGAAGATCCCGGCGCTCCTGGACCGCAGCGGACCCGAGCCGATCCGCGTGTTCGAATCCGGTGCGATCCTGGTCTATCTCGCCGAGAAGTTCGGCGCCTTCCTGCCGACCGAGCCTGCCAAGCGCGCCGAATGCCTGTCCTGGCTGTTCTGGCAGATGGGCGCCGCGCCTTATCTCGGCGGCGGCTTCGGTCATTTCTATGCCTATGCTCCGATGAAGATCGAATACGCCATCGACCGCTTTTCGATGGAAGTGAAGCGCCAGCTCGACGTGCTCGACCGACGCCTCGCCGACAGCGAATATCTCGCCGGCCCCGACTACACCATCGCCGACATCGCGGTGTGGCCATGGTATGGCGCGCTCGCCAAGGGCCTGCTCTACGAAGGCGGCGAGTTCCTCTCGGTGCAGGACTACAAGAACGTCCAGCGCTGGACCGACCAGATCGCGCAGCGTGCCCCGGTCAAGCGCGGCCGCATGGTCAACCGTGTCTCCGGCGATCCCGCAAGCCAGCTCCACGAACGCCATGACGCCAGCGATTTCGACACGAAGACGCAGGACAAGATCGGGCAGGGCAAGTAGTTACGTTGCTGCCGTAGGGTGGGCAAAGGCGCGCCTCAATCGTTGTAGACTTGCACAGCTGCTCGCGCGCGCCGTGCCCACCATCGTCCCCCACAACCAGCGCCGGTGGGCACGCGCCGCCTGACGGCGCCGCTTTGCCCACCCTACGTATCCACCGCGGTCGAAGCTCAAGCAATTCTTGCCGCACTGCGGCGGATCGCGATGGCTTGACCTCCGACCTTCACATCGTTTCTCGGCCCAAGAGAATCGTGCAACTATCATCTTCCGCAGAAATCTGGCCGCGCGCCGGACTAACTGACGACCTCGCCTGAGGTGATGACCTCGGGCGAGAACGTCCACTCCGGAGGGAGTTGCATGATCGACAGGCGTGATCTGCTGAAGGGAGCGGGGCTGGCCGCCTTGCTGGGTAGCTTTGGCGCAAGCCGTGCGCTGGCCGAGGACATCGTGACCCTGCCGTTCGCCAATGGCGAGCGCCCGCTGGTGAAATATCCGCAGAAGCGATTGATGATCGGCCTGACGAGCCGGCCGCCGCAGCTCGAGACGCCGTTCGCCGTGTTCAATGACGGCGTGATCACGCCGAACAACGCCTTCTTCGTTCGCTATCATCTGGCGGGGCTTCCCTACGACCTCGATCCGGACAAGTTCACCCTGGAAATCAAAGGCAAGGTCGACAAGCCGATCAAGCTGTCGCTCAAGGATATCCGCAAGCTGAAGGCGACCGAGATCGTCGCCGTCAATCAGTGCTCCGGCAACAGCCGCGGCTTCTTCGAGCCGCGCGTTGCCGGCGGTCAGCTCGGCAACGGCGCCATGGGCAATGCGCGCTGGCGCGGCGTGCCGCTCAAGACCGTGCTCGAGATGGCCGGGGTCCAGGCGGGCGCCAAGCAGGTCACCTTCAACGGCATGGATGGCCCGATCGTCGACAAGACGCCGGACTTCGTCAAAGCGCTGGACGTCGATCACGCCATGAACGGCGAGGATCTGCCGTTCCTCAACGGCTTTCCGCTGCGCCTGATTGTTCCCGGCTATTACGGCACCTACTGGGTCAAACACCTCAACCAGATCACCGTCATCGACAATGTGTTCGACGGCTTCTGGATGAAATCGGCGTATCGCATTCCGGACACGCCGAACAATGCGGTCGAGCCCGGCACTGCGCCGAAGGCGACGATCCCGATCAACCGCTTCACGGTGCGCTCCTTCATCACCAGCGTCAGCGATGGCGCGAAGCTCAAGGCTGGGACGGCTGTCCTGCGCGGCATCGCCTTCGATGGCGGGAGCGGGATCAAGCAGGTCGCCGTCTCGACCGATGGCGGCCAGACCTGGACCGACGCGAAGCTTGGCAGGGATCTCGGGAAGTACTCGTTCCGGGAGTGGAAGCTGCCGGTGAAGCTCGCTGCCGGGGCGCACGAGCTCAAGGTGCGGGCCACCAGCAATGCCGGTGAGACGCAGCCCGAGACGCCGCGCTGGAATCCGGCCGGCTATCTGCGCAACGTCGTTGAAACCGTCCGCGTCACCGCGGCTTGAGGAGCACGACCATGCAACGGATGTCTTTCCTCGCCGCGCTGGCTGTCGGGCTCGGTTGTCTTGCGGCTGGGCCTGCCGCGCTCATCGCCGCCCCCGTCAACTATAAGATTCCGCAGGAGACGGCGGCCTTCAAGCCGGGGCCCGATCTCGCCGTCGTGCAGGGCAATTGCACGGCCTGCCACTCCGCCGACTACATCAAGACGCAGCCGCCGATGAAGAACAAGAAGGAGTTCTGGCAGGCCGAGGTCACCAAGATGATCAAGGTCTATGGCGCTCCGATCGACGATGCCGATGTCGGCAAGATCGTCGACTATCTCGCTGCCACCTACTGACCCTCCGGCCCGGCGCGGCCAGCGCAGCCGGCGCCCTTCGCCGGCGGAAAATCCATCCGGTCGTTCGTGCGGCAATAGCGATCGGCGAACATGCGTCCCACGGGATGGAACAGCTCCATCTCGACCCGCATCTTTTCGCTGTCCCACAATTCATCGCGGATGTGGAAGGCAAGGCCCTCGCCGAGCACCAGCACGCGATCGCCGTTGACGTCGATCAGCTGCCAGGTCTTGCACTCCATCGCGAACGGCGCGTCCGCCAGCCGCGGCACGCCGATCATCTGCGATGGCGCAAGCTTCAATCCGAGATGATCGGGCTCGCCGATCTCGGGCGGGAAGTCGCCGCCGGTTTCGTGCATCGCCTGGGCCAGCGGCTCGTCGGTGATGTGGACGACGAACTCGCCCGCGCGGCGGATGTTGACCAGCGTGTCCTTCACCCGGCCGTCCGGCCGCAGATTGATCGCGAACACGCACAGCGGCGGATCCTCGCCCATCACGTTGAAGAACGAGAACGGGGCGGCGTTGACCACGCCGTTCTCGCCCTTGGTCGTGACCCAGGCGATCGGCCGCGGCAACACGAAGGAGGTCAGGATCTTGTAGCGCTCCCGCGGGCTGAGATCGGTGGAGAGGTATTGCATGTGTCGCGGCCCCTGATGCGTTGGTGAGCCGACCGTAGTCGGCGACGCTGCGTTGCGGAAGCCGATAAAGCGGGCAAAGGCTGCGTGCATCCGCGGCGATCGCCCGGCGAAATTCGGTGTTCCCTGGAACGGCTCCGGCGACGCCACGTTCGAACAGCACAGCAACTACAAATGGAGGTCACGCCGTGAAACCCATGATCAGCCTGATTGCGTGCGCGTTCATCGTCTCGGCCAGCTCGGCCTGGGCGCAGGGCACCCAGCAGCCAACCACCACGCCGCCGAGCGCGCAGAATTCCGGAGCGGGCATCCAGGGCGCGCCCGGCAACAAGAACGGGCCATCGGCAACCGACTCGGGCACGGTGGGCTCGTCCTCGACCATCAACCGGCAGAACCCCGACGTCAGCGCCCAGGATCCTTCGAACATCAAGGGCATGCCGGGCAACAAGAACGGCCCGCCGGCCAAGAAGCCTCAGGAGTAAATCCGCATGCGGGGAGGCGGCTGCCTGCGCAGCCGCCTCGCTTCATTCTCGCGCTCTCATAATGAAGCCCCAAGAATCTCAGCCGTATTACGGCAGGGCGGCCGCGCCGTTCGTGACGATCAGATTGTCCGTATCCGCCGGCGCCAGCTCGCTGGTCGCATCGCCGCCGAGATATTTGTCGAGCGTCGCCTGGATCCGCTCGCGCGCCGTATAGGGACCACGGTCGCTCATCCAGGTATGCTGGAACTCGGTCTTGATGATGTCGATGCCGCTCTTCTTGCCGAGCTGCTTGGGCAGCACGTCCGGATCGGTCTGGAATTGCGGATCGTCGGAGCGGAACGACAGGATCTTGAGCTTGTCCCTGATGACGAAGGGCACGCGTAGATTATCCAGCGTCACCACCTGGGAGACGATGTTCGGATGCTCCTTGGCGAAATACATCGCGGTGTCGCCGCCATTGGAATGGCCGACCAAAGTGAGATGATCATAATCGGCATTGGGATGCCGCTTCTTCATCTCGTTCAGCACGCACAGGATGTTGGCCTCGCCCTTCTTGTAGACGTCGAGCCGGCCGACATAGGGCAGCCCGACCTTGGTGACGAGCGGCGGGTCCGTCGGCAAATCCTGCTGGACGCTCGCGACGAGATAGCCGCGCGCGGCGAAGACGTTCGCGAGGAACGAGTACTCGGTGTTCTTCACGGTGTTGCCGTTGGAGATGACCGCGACCGGCAGGCGCCACAGCCCGGCATTGGCCTTCATCTCGTAGTCCTTGCGGACCGCGATATCGACATTGATCGGCCGCTGCCGCGCAGCGTCATAGAATTCACGGCTCTCGTGCTGGATGCCCCATTTGGCCATCGCAAAGTAACCGGCCACAGCCAGGGCAGAGACACAGGCCAAAACCGTCACACCGCGCTTCATGGCATCCTTCCCCTGAATGTCTCCCCGTCATGTGATGCGAGACAACGCCGAGGTCACGGGGGCGTGGCACCCGAGCCCGGATTAAATTTCGGAAATCTTGGAATATGGGGCGGGAACAAATCCCGGTTTCGTGGACCGGCGCACCGGTCCACCTTGCGCCGGAGCGGCTCAGAACGCCGTATAGCCGCCGTCGATCACGAAGCAGTCGGCAGTGTGATAGGACGACGCCTTGCTCATGAGGTAGACGGCGATACCACCGAAATCCGACGGCTCGCCGAAGCGGCGCACCGGGATGCGTGGCATGACATTAGCGACGAACTTCTCGTTGCCCATGATGCCCGCCGTCATGTCGCTCTTGATCCAGCCCGGCAGGATCGCGTTCGCCGTGACGCCGTAGCGGGCGAGCTCGACCGCCAGCGCCCGGCACAGCGCGTTGAGCGCGGCTTTCGTCGCGGCATAGTGCTCGTTGCGCGCGGTGCCGAACAGCGACGCGAGGCTCGATGTCGCAACCAGGCGGCCGAACGGATCACCGGCGTCGGCGCGCGCGGTCATGTGCTTCGCTGCGGCCTGGAAGGCATGGAAGACGCCGTCGAGATTGGTCGCGAACATCGCGCGCCATTCCTCCTCGCTGCGCTCGATGAAGGGCTTGCGGCCGCCGCCGCCGATGCCGGCATTGGCGAAGCAGCCGTCGACGCGGCCGAACGTGTCGAGCGTCGCCTTCATCGCCTCCGCGACGGAGGCGGGGCTCGTGACGTCGCAGATGC